>NZ_DATMRB010000134.1:0-23892 GCF_035566555.1 Collimonas sp. | reverse complement strand
CGGTGTCGGTTAAGGTATTGGCGCAAGGTCGCCACGATAAAGTCAAGATCTTCAAAATGCGTCGTCGTAAGCATTATCAGAAGCATCAAGGCCATCGTCAAAATTACACCGAAATTCAAATCGTTTCGATCAACGCTTAATTACGTAAATTAATTACGTAAATTAATAGCGTCGATTGATCAGATTGACTTAACCAGATACCAGGAGTTTTAAATGGCACATAAAAAAGGCGGCGGCACTACGCGCAACGGCCGTGACTCAGAGTCAAAGCGACTCGGCGTCAAGGTCTACGGTGGCCAGGCGATCAACGCCGGCGGCATCATCATTCGTCAACGCGGCACTAAGACGCATCCGGGCGAAAATGTTGGCATGGGCAAGGATCACACCCTGTTCGCACTGATCGACGGCAAAGTACAATTCGTAACCAAGGGCGCTACCCAGCGTAACTACGTTACTGTCGTAGCAGCTTAGGTCGCACTGAGGCAATACTCTAAGCGTCGACATAAGCAAGGCCGCTGGCCTTGCTGCGAAAGGCTCTGCCGCTGGTAGAGCCTTTTTAGTTTCTGGTCGTAAAACACTGCCTGAACTGCAATGCACGCGCCGCGAGTTCCACATCGCCGCAGCGGATTGCCTTCGGCAGGGTTGTCGCTATTGCAAGCTCGGCTTGGCCGTCGCTGCAACAATGCGCAAAAATCGGTAAAGTTACCTGTGCATTCCAATAAGAATTTAACCTCCAACCTCATTAGGACCTTCGAATGAAGTTTATAGATGAAGCAAAAATCGAAGTCATTGCCGGCGATGGCGGCAATGGGGTTGCGAGTTTTTGCCGTGAAAAATTCCGCCCGTTCGGCGGCCCTGACGGTGGCGATGGCGGCGTAGGCGGCAGTATCTGGGCCGTTGCCGACCGCAATATCAACACCCTGGTCGACTATCGTTTCTCCAAGATGCATCGCGCCGGCCGTGGCGAAAACGGCCGCGGCTCGGATTGCTACGGCAAGGGCGCGGACGATATCAAGCTGCGCATGCCGGTCGGCACGCTGATCGTAGACATCAACACCGGCGAAGCCATCGCCGACCTGACCGATCATGGCCAGGAAGTGTTGCTGGCCAAGGGCGGCGAGGGCGGCTGGGGCAATATCCATTTCAAGTCGTCGACCAACCGCGCGCCGCGCCAGAAAAGCGACGGCAAGGAAGGCGAACGCCGTGAACTGCGGCTGGAGCTGAAGGTGCTGGCTGACGTCGGCCTGCTGGGACAGCCGAATGCCGGCAAGTCGACTTTCATCACCGCGGTCTCGAACGCCCGCCCGAAGATTGCCGATTACCCGTTCACCACCTTGCACCCGAACCTGGGCGTGGTCCGCGTCAGTCACGAAAAGAGTTTTGTGATCGCTGACATCCCGGGGCTGATCGAAGGCGCGGCAGAAGGCGCCGGACTGGGTATCCAGTTCTTGAAGCACTTGCAGCGCACCGGTTTGCTGCTGCACATTGTCGATCTGGCGCCGTTCGAAGATACGGTCGATCCGGTCAAGGAAGCCAAGGCCATCGTCAAGGAATTGAAGAAATACGATCAATCGCTGTTCGACAAGCCACGCTGGCTGGTGCTGAACAAGATGGACGTGATTCCGGATGGCGAGCGCGTCAAGCGCGTCAAGGATTTCATCAAGCGCTTCGGCTGGAAAGGCCCGGTATTTGAAATCTCCGCGCTGAACCGCGACGGCTGCCCGGAACTGGTGACTGAGATCTACGGCTACCTGGCGGAGAAGCGCCAGCAGGAAACCCGTTCGGAAGAAAAGCAGATGGTGGTGGAAGCACAGGCCATCCTGTCTATCGATCCGGATGATCCGCGTTTCAAGATACTGGACTAAACTGTCATTTGGCGGCCGTTGTCGAGAGGGGAAGCAAAGACCCGTTTCGATCGCGGCCTTATTTTTGTCCGCTGTTTTTATCCGCCGCCTGACGTCATTGGCAGCGGGACGGCCGCTATAGATAAACACATGAATTCCGTCATTCAAAAAGCCAAGCGCATCATCATCAAGGTCGGTTCCTCCCTGGTCACCAATGACGGCAAGGGGCTGGACGCCGGCGCTATCGCCAAATGGGCTACCCAGATCGCTGAACTGCGGGCCATGGGCAAGGAAGTGGTGCTGGTCAGTTCCGGCGCGGTGGCCGAAGGCATGCAAAGGCTAGGCTTTGACAAGCGGCCGACCAGCATCGATGAGTTGCAGGCTTGCGCCGCCGTCGGCCAGATGGGCTTGGCGCAAATCTATGAAACCAGTTTTCGCGTCCACAATATCCGTACCGCCCAAGTCCTGTTGACCCACGCCGACCTGGCCGACCGCGAACGCTATCTGAACGCGCGCTCGACCTTGTTCACCCTGCTGCGCTTCGGCGTGGTGGCGATCATCAACGAGAACGACACCGTGGTGACCGATGAAATCAAGTTCGGCGACAACGACACCCTCGGTGCGCTGGTCGCCAACCTGATTGAAGGCGATGCCTTGATCATCCTGACTGACCAGAAGGGCTTGTTTACCGCCGATCCGCGCAAAGACCCGAATGCCGAATTCGTGCATGAGGCGAAAGCCGGCGATCCGGCGCTGGAAGTGATGGCAGGCGATGCCGGCAGCAGCATCGGCCGCGGCGGCATGATCACCAAGATTCTGGCTGCCAAGCGCGCCGCCAGTTCCGGCGCCCACACGGTGATCGCCTGGGGGCGCGAAGATGCGGTCCTGACCCGGCTCGCCGGCGGCGAAGCCATCGGCACCCAGCTGATTGCGCAGACCGGGCAACTGACGGCGCGCAAACAGTGGATGGCGGACCATTTGAAAACCGCCGGCAAGGTGGTGCTGGATGCGGGCGCCGTGCAAAAGCTGCGCAACGAGGGGAAATCCCTGCTGCCGATCGGGGTTACCGCGGTTTCCGGCGAGTTCGGCCGCGGCGACGTGATTACCTGCACCGACAGCGAGGGCCATGCCATCGCGCGCGGCATCAGCAATTACACCAGCTCCGAAGCGCGCCGCATCATGCGCCATCCATCCTCGGAAATCCAGGCCATCCTGGGTTTTGTCGAGGAATCGGAATTGATTCATCGGGACAATATGGTATTGGTTTGAGCGGCGTCACCGCAGGCAATGAAAAACGGCTCCGCATAATGCAGGAGCCGTTTTTCATTCCACAGATGATGCCAGCGATCAGCTACCCGGCTTGATCGGGCGATTGTTGGTGATTCTGCCGCGGATATCCTCGACTTTGCCTGCCACCATGCCATCCTGGCAAAGATAGTCTTTGGCCAGGGACGCATGATGCCGGCTGCCAGCCGAATCATTGATCCGCTTCCAGTCGTTCAGGCGCGCCCGCGACCAGCTGCCGTCCTTCTGGCCAAACGCATACAGTTTGCTCTCGTAAGTCTGGCAGCGGATGCCCTCATAACTGACATTTTGCGCCCCGGCTTCACTCTTGCTGACCAGTGTATAGCGAACAACGCCATCTTTACCCGCCGAGATCGATTTGACGTCGATGAAGAAATTCATGGTGGCGTTCGGGCTGACATAGAAGGACACCAGGTTGGCCGCTTGCGGCGCCGGCGGAATTTCTGTCTTGATTTCTTGCCATGATTTGCCGTCGTCATCGTCGTCGAAATCGCCGGGATTCATCTTCATGGCGCTGCCCTGATCGAAGGAATCGGCATGCACATGTGCGCTAAAGCCCAGCAGCAGCAGGCTGGCGGCCAGCAGCTGTGATATTTTGACAACGGGAGTGCGTAAAACAAAAGCCATGGAGGCGCTCACTTTTTTTCAGGTTCGGCGTTGGCCGGGGTGGGTTGGTTCGCCGCACGCGGCCCGTGGCCGGTGCGTAGATGGCGGGCATGGTGTGGCGTATTTTGCAAGGGACGTGTCAGGAAACGCGACAGTTCCTGCAAGGCGCGCTGGTAGACATCGCGCTTGAACTCGATCACGACATCCAGCGGCACCCAGTAGTCATGCCAGCGCCAGGCGTCGAATTCGGGATGTTCGGTCAGGCGCAGATTGACGTCGCAATCGCGCCCGGTCATGCGTAGCAGGAACCAGATCTGCTTCTGCCCGCGATAATGCCCGCGCACGTCGCGCTTGATGAAATGGTCCGGCACTTCATAGCGCAGCCAGTCGCGGGTGCGGCCGATGATCTTGACGTGTTCCGCCTTCAACCCGATTTCTTCCTCGAGTTCGCGAAACATGGCCTGCTCCGGGGTTTCACCGTATTTGATACCGCCCTGTGGAAATTGCCACGAGTGTTCGCGCACGCGCTTGCCCCACCAGACTTCATTCTGGGTATTGAGCAAGATAATGCCGACGTTCGGGCGAAAGCCTTCACGGTCAAGCATGTTGTTACCTCAAAACTTTCTGCGGCCAGGCGGTTCTCATGCCTGATTCCTTGCTTGCTGTCATCATTGCGGAACAAAGCTGCAGCCGCCGTAGCCCGGCGCACGGCTCAGTCCTCGCCCGATTAGGCGCGCAATCTGCCCCGGCCAGGGGTGTCTATGGCCGGAACATCAATCAAATGTGCAAAGAGTAGGCGCATCAGCCAGCTAATCCTTTAAAATTGAGTTGATTATAACCCTCTCTTTTTAAAAAGAATTCATCGTTATGCGCGCCTCCCGTTTTTTTATCTCCACGCTCAAAGAAGCTCCATCCGACGCTGAAATCGTCAGCCATAAACTGATGATGCGCGCCGGCATGATCAAGCGTATCAGTTCCGGCATCTACACCTATATGCCGATGGGTCTGCGCGTGATCCGCAAGGTCGAGAACATTGTGCGCCAGGAAATGAACCGTTCGGGGGCGGTGGAGTTGCTGATGCCGGTGGTGCAGCCGGCCGAGCTGTGGCAGGAAACCGGCCGCTGGCAGAAATACGGCGCCGAACTGATGCGCGTCAAGGATCGTCACGGCCGCGACTTCACCATCCAGCCGACTTCGGAAGAAGTGATTACTGACATCGCCCGCACGGAACTGCGTTCTTACCGCAAGCTGCCGGTGAATTTTTACCATATCCAGACCAAGTTCCGCGATGAGCGGCGGCCTCGTTTCGGCCTGATGCGCGGCCGCGAATTCACCATGAAGGATGCCTATTCCTTCGATCGCGACCTGGACGGCCTGAAGCAGTCTTACCAGATCATGTACGACGCCTATGTGCGCATTTTCAACCGCTTCGGCTTGCAGTTCCGCGCCGTGGCGGCGGACAACGGCGCCATCGGCGGCACCGGATCGCATGAATTCCACGTCATCGCCGCTACCGGCGAAGATGCCATCGTGTACTGCCCGAACTCGGAGTACGCCGCCAATATGGAAGCGGCGGAATCGCTGCCGCTGATTGCCAGCCGCGCGGCGCCGACGCAAGCCCTGACCAAGACCGCAACGCCAGGCAAGGCCAAGTGCGAAGCGGTAGCCGAATTGCTGCAACTGCCTTTGACGCAAACCATCAAGTCGATCGTGTTGACCGTTGAAAAAGAAGCAACGGACAAGGAGCCTGCCAGCAAGGTGGTGTGGCTGCTGATGCTGCGCGGCGACCATGAACTGAATGAAATCAAGGCCAACAAGATTCCTGGCTTGGCCGGCTATCGTTTCGCCAGCGAAGCGGAAATCGTCGAATATTTCGGCACGCCGCCCGGCTATCTGGGGCCGGTCAACACCAAGAAACCGGTGACCGTGGTAGCCGATGTCACCGTGGCGAACATGCACGATTTCGTCAGCGGCGCCAATGAAGTCGATTTCCATTACACCGGCGTCAACTGGGGCCGCGACCTGCCGGAACCGATGGTGTTCGATATCCGCAATGTGGTGGAAGGCGATCCTTCGCCGGACGGCAAGGGCGCGCTGGCGATCCTGCGCGGCATCGAAGTCGGCCATGTGTTCCAGCTCGGCACCGCCTATTCGGAAGCAATGAAGGCGACTTTCCTGGACGAAGGCGGCAAGCCGCAATTGTTGCAGATGGGCTGCTACGGCATCGGCATCACTCGCATCCTGGGTGCCGCCATCGAGCAGAATTTCGACGACAAGGGCATCATCTGGCCGCTGGCGATCGCACCGTTTGAAGTTGTCGTCTGCCCGATGGGCTACGACCGCAGCGAGGCGGTCAAGGCCGAAACCGACAAGCTGTACGAAGCGCTGCTGGCCGCCGGCGTCGACGTTATCCTGGACGACCGCGGCGAACGCCCGGGCGCCATGTTCGCCGACTGGGAGCTGATCGGCGTGCCGCATCGCATCGTGATCGGCGACCGTGGCTTGAAAGATGGCCAGATCGAATACCAGGGGCGGCGCGATACTGAAGCTACCCAGGTGCCGCTGGTTGAAATGGAAGCTTTCATCAAGGCCAAGCTAGTGTAGTGTTTCGTATGTAATGGCGCGGATGGCACCGTTTATTAAGTGTCATTATGTGCGAAATACTATGCAGGTTTCCTAAATACAACAAAATCACGGCGCAACGGTTTCTTGCGCCGTTTTCTTTGTATACTCCCTGAAAAATAAAAATGTTTCTTAGGGAGTATCGATTGCGCTGGTCTCGCTGGATGAACGTGCTGTCCATCTTGCTGCTGTTGTTGAGCAGCATGGCGCATGCCGGAAATCAAAAAGAAGAAGAACTGGCGGATTCGGTACGCTTGGCCTTGTCACGCGCCATCAACGATGCGCGGCCGCCGAAACCGCAATTCAGCGATATCGACCAGCGCATCCAGTATCTGTACTGGCTGGGTGAAATGTCGGAACGCCTGAAGAAAAAGCTGCCGGACGCGCAGATGCGCATCGAATTCCTGGAAACCGCCTGGTATGAGGCCAAGCGCGCCGGCCTCGATCCCGGCATGGTGCTGGGCCTGATCCAGGTGGAATCGGCATTTCGCAAATACGCCTTGTCCAGCGTCAGCGCCCACGGCTACATGCAGGTCATGCCGTTCTGGAGCCGCGTGATCGGCGATTCCGACCGCAGCAAGCTGTTCAACATGCAGACCAACCTGCGCTACGGCTGCTCCATCCTGCGCATGTACATCGACATGGAAAAGGGCAATCTGTATCTCGCGCTGGGCCGCTATAACGGCAGCCGCGGCCGCCCTGAATATCCGAATGCGGTGCTGGCCGCCTGGAAGCGCTGGGAATACCAGGATGCTTCGCCGCTGCATACGGTCTCTGCCCGCCAGTAATTACTTCCTAGTCTGACGGCGGCGTCTTCGCCGCCTCCCATCTGCTGTTCCCTCTTCAATCACGATGCAGAAACCTGCTGCGGCAACGCTCGGGCAGGCCTTCTGTCGCCTGGCCGCAGGCCTGCCCACCCGCCGGCTAATCAGCTACCGGAATTTCTCTAAGGTTTGGCGTGAATCGCTCAGACGTCATCAAGTTGTAACAAGATGCAGTTACAGTTGTAACAAATTATTACAAATACTTGCATATTTCTGGTTGACAACACGGAGCGATGAATGAAATTAAGTATGTTGATTGCCGCCGCCACGGCGTCGGTAGCACTGGCCGGATGTAGCGGTTCCAGCAATTCCCTGGCGGAAGGGCCGGGCGAGAAGCCGGAAATCAAGCCGGCGGCCAAGAACGTCATTTTCTTCCTGGGCGACGGCATGGGCATCACCACCATGACCGCGGCGCGCATCTACAAGGTTGGCGAGGAGGGCGACCTGACGCTCGACACTTTGCCGGAAACCGGCTTCGTCACGACCTATTCGAACGACGCCCAGGTCACCGATAGCGCGCCATCGATGGCGGCCTATATGACCGGAGTCAAGGCCAACAATGAAGTGATTGCCATGTCGGCCAACACCAGCGCCCGCGACGCCAGCGGCAAGAGCTATGTCAGCGGCGCCGACAGCACCTGTCCGAGCGGCAACGGCACGCCGGCCGATACCCTGCTGGAAATCATGAAGGCCAAAGGCTACAGCACCGGCGTCGTGACGACTACCCGGATTACCCATGCGACGCCGGCGGCGACCTACTCGCATATCTGCCACCGTGACGGCGAGAACAATATCGCTGCGCAACTGACGCCCAAGGGCGCCGGTTTCAACAGCAAGCTGAGCGATGGCGTCGACGTGATTTTTGGCGGCGGCCGCCGTCATTTCCTGCCGAAGACCGACGCCGACAGCAAACGCAGCGACAGCCGCGACCTGGTCGCTGAATTCAAGGCCGCGGGGTATACCTACGCGGCCAATTTCGCCGACTTCGACAAGCTCGGCAGCGCGACACCGAAAGTGGTGGGCCTGTTCAACAAGGACCACATGACTTACGACCTCGATCGCGACGCGGCCAAGGAGCCGAGCCTGGCGCAGATGACTGCCAAGTCGATCGATCTGCTCAACAGCAAGAAGAGCGGCTTCTTCCTGATGGTGGAGGGTGGCCGCATCGATCATGCGCTGCACGCCAACAATGCCCGCCGCGCTCTGCAGGAAACCGTCGCCTTCGACGATGCCATCAAGGTCGCGCTGGACAAGATGCAGCAAGTCGATCCCGGCTTGAAGAACACCCTGGTAGTGGTCACCGCCGACCATGACCATTCGATCCTGTTGAACGGCTATGCCAAGCGTACCGGCAAGACCAGCGGCAGCGAAGCGGGGGTGCTCGGGCTGGTGAAGAATGTCCTGACCGGCCAGCCGGAACGCGACATCAACAACAATCCGTACACGGTGATCGGGTTCGGCAACGGCTCCAACCACCTGGTTACGCGCGGCGCCTTGTCGGACATGCAGGTGGCCGACAAAGACTATTTGCAAGAGTCGGTGATTCCGACCGAAGCGGGCGGCGAGACGCATGGCGGCACCAATGTCTTTATCGGTGCGCAAGGCCTGGGCGCGGAGAATATCCGCGGCGTGCTCGACAACACCGAGGTGTTCGGCCTGGTGAAAAAGGCCGTCGGCCTGTGAGGCCTGTCGCGCAAAATCAAATAAAACGGAATAAATAGTGCAAAGGCCATACATGAAAATTCAACTAGCATCTTCCCAGCAGTTCCCGCATTGCCTGCGCCAGGCGCCCGTCTTGTGCGCGTTGGCGCTGCTGTTCAGCGGTCCGGCATGGGCCGCCGATGCGGTGCCGGCGAAAGCCAAGAATGTCATCTTTTTCCTGGGCGACGGCATGGGCCCGGTGACCGTCACCGCAGCACGCATCTATGGCCACGGCGAAGCAGGCCGCCTGACGATGGAGACGCTGAACCGCACCGCCCGCATCAAGACTTTCTCGCTGGATGCCCAGACCACCGACAGTGCGCCATCGATGGCGGCCTACATGACGGGCGTCAAGATGAAGAATGACGTCATTTCAATGTCGTCCGACACCAATGCCTACGATGCCAATGGCAAGCCCTATCAAGTCAAAGCGGATTCCACCTGCGTTGCCGGCAACGGCCAGCCGGTGCAGACTTTGCTGGAGCTGTCCAAGGGCGCCGGCAAGGCGGTTGGCGCCGTGAGCACCACACGCATCAGCCATGCGACGCCGGCGGCGACCTACGCCCATGTCTGCAATCGCGATGCTTACAACACCATCACCGAACAGGCGACGCCGGGTGCGGCGCGTTACAACACGGCGCTGAAGGATGGCGTCGATGTCTTGCTAGGTGGCGGCTTGCGGCATTTCCTGCCAAAGAGCAGTGCAGGCAGCCAGCGTAATGATGAGCTGGATGCGCTGGGCATGTTCAAGGCTGCGGGTTATACCTATGTCGCCAGCGGCAGCGAGCTGAAAAGCGTCAATCCTGCCAATGTCAGCAAACTGCTCGGCTTGTTTACCCCCAGCGATATGGACTACGAGCTGGACCGGGTCAAGAAGAAGCTGAACCAGCCTAGCCTGGCCGAAATGACCGAGAAAGCCATCGGCGTGCTGAAGAAAAATCCCAACGGCTATTTCCTGATGGTGGAAGGCGGCCGCATCGACCACGCACTGCATGGCACCAACGCCAAGCGCGCGCTGGAAGATACGCTGGCCTTCGATGCGGCGATCAAGAAGGCGCTGGAACTGGTCGACCTGAAAGATACGCTGATCGTGGTGACGGCGGATCATGACCACGCCATCGGCTTCAACGGCTATCCGAAGCGCGGCAATCCCATCCTTGGCAAAGTCACCAACTATGCCGACGGCAAACTGGCGCTGGCGGCCGATGGCAAGCCTTACACCACGCTGGTGTTCGGCAACGGCAGCGCGCCGCGGCGGCCGGAAGACGGCGACCTGACCAATGTCGATACCGAAGCTGACGACTACCTGCAGCAGGTCGGCGTGCGCTTCGCCGGTTCGCCCGGCTCGGAAACCCATGGCGGCGGCGATGTCATGCTGTTTTCCGCAGGCGCCGGCAGCGACAGTTTCAAAGGCACCTTTGAAAACATCAAAGTGTTTGGCAAGGTCAAGAATGCGCTTGGCCTGTAATACGGTTACCTGAGTAGTACTTGCGCCGCCACCGAAGCGGTGGCGGCATTTTTTTGGTGAAAAAAATGATTTTTTTAAAAAGATGCGGAAATGGCTTGATGCTCGCCGTACTGGCCTTGGCGGCCCAGGCGCCGGCCGCCTGGGCAACGGTCAGCGGCCCGGACCAGAATCTGCAGGTCCGGCATTATGCAATGACGATCGGGCGCGACGGCGTCAAGCGTGAAACCACTTTCAGCGAGCGTGTCTACCGCCGCAACGACCAGGTGTGGACCGAGCGCCTGGTCGAGAGCGAGTCTGCCGACGGCCATGATCACAGCGACGATCACAGCGGCCACAGCCATCCGGATGCCGGCAGCTCGCCGATGTGGGTGCGGCGCCAGGCCGACGGCGCGCTGGACGCCAGGCTGATCGAGCGTCATCAACGGCGCAGCATCAAGGTCGATTCACAGTACTACGGCAATATCGGCTTCAACGGCAACTGGGGCAGCACGTTTTTCCTGAGCGATCCGCAAAGCCTGAAAAGCATGCGCATGGTGGGTGCGCTCAAGGACGGTGTACAGCAATACGAAAGCAAGCGCGGGGATCTGACGGTGCGCGTCAGCTGGGATGTCAAAGGCCAGTATCCGCGCCGGGTGGAGTCGCTGGATGCGCACGGCAAGACGCGCCGGGAAACCCTGGTCAGCGTGATCGAAGCGCCTAAGATGCTGCCGTGGAAGATGCTGGCTGGCTATACCGAAATCGATTATTCGGATTTGCTCGATTGATGTCTGTGCTTCTGTTGCAGTGCAAATGCTGCGGATACAAAAACGCCCGCGCGATGCGGGCGTTTTTGTTTGGCACCCAGGGCGGCGCAGAAAACTGCAGCTAAGCCCCAAGCATTATTTCAAGTGATCGGAAATGAGTTTTGTCATTTCAAACATCGACACTTCTTTTTTGCCGCCAAAGACAGCTTTCAATTTATCGTCTGCAATAATATTGCGCTTGTTTGCTGGGTTTTGCAGATTGTGCTTCTTGATGTACTCCCACACTTTCTTGGTGACTTCAGTGCGTGGCAGAGGAGCCGCGCCGACGACCGCAGCCAGCGTGGCCGATGGTGTCAGTGGTTTCATGAATGCTGCATTCGGCTTGCGCGCTACAGTACCTGTTGCAGTGACTTTTTTAGGAGCTGCCTTTGGCGCAGATTTGGTCGGCGCTTTTGCTGGTGCGGCAGCTTTCTTTGCCGCTGGTTTTTTTGCTGCTGTGGCCATCTTTGAGCCTCCTTCAGGGATATGGGAAAAATGCGTCAAGCACGCATCGCTAATAGTGTTGCGCTTTTCTTGGCGATGCAAGCGTTTTTTATGGGTTTGTGCGGGATTTGATACGGAAGCGTAAGGCCCTGCCAAGCCGGGGAAACCCCAGGCTGGCGGCCTTGAGCGGCTGTTTGCGGTATTCCATGGAAATTCGGGGCTAGGTAACAGTTGGCGCAGGCGGCGGCGAGGCGCCATCCCGGAATCTTCCCAATTTGCTGAAAAGCCTTGCAAGTCAATGACTTGCAAGGCTTTTCTGGTCTTGTGGCAGGGCCGGTGCGGCGTTTAGCGCATGCCTGGCATCATGCCCTTCATGCCGCGCATCATTTTCATCATGCCGCCACCCTTGAGCTTTTTCATCATCGACTGCATCTGGTCGAATTGCGACAGCATGCGGTTGACTTCCTGCACCTGGACCCCGGCACCGACCGCGATGCGGCGTTTGCGCGAGGCCTTGATCAGCTCCGGCTTGGCGCGTTCCTGGGCGGTCATCGAGTTGATGATGCCTTCCATCCGCCGTACCTGTTTTTCGGCCTGGTCCATATTGGCGCCGCCGGCAGCCTGCTGGAATTGCGCCGGCAGCTTGTCCATCAGGTTCGACAGGCCGCCCATTTTCTTCATCTGGCCGAGCTGCGCCTTGAAGTCATTGAGGTCGAATTTGCCGCCGCCCTTGATTTTGTGCGCCAGGTCCTTGGCCGCGGCAACATCGACGCCTTTCTGTGCTTCTTCGACCAGCGCCAGGATGTCGCCCATGCCGAGAATACGGTTGGCCATGCGGGTGGGGTCGAAGGCTTCCAGGCCGTCCAGTTTTTCAGCGGTACCGGCAAACTTGATCGGCTTGCCGGTGATATGCCGCACCGACAGCGCAGCGCCGCCGCGGGCGTCGCCATCCAGCTTGGTCAGCACGATGCCGGTCAGCGGCAAGGCGTCGCTGAAGGCTTTGGCGGTATTGATGGCGTCCTGGCCGAGCATGGCGTCGACCACGAACAGGGTCTCGATCGGCTTGACGGCGGCGTGGATGGCGCTGATTTCCTTCATCATCGCTTCGTCGATGCCGAGGCGGCCGGCGGTGTCGATGATCAGGACGTCGTGGTAGTGGCGCTTGGCGTAGTCCAGCGCTGCCAGAGCGATATCCACCGGCTTGTCGGTAATCTCGGTCGGGAAGAAGTCGGCGCCGACCTGTGCCGTCACGGTTTGCAGCTGGCCGATCGCGGCTGGGCGATAGACGTCGGCGGAGACGGTCAGGACCTTTTTCTTCTTTTGTTCGCGCAGATACTTGGCGAGCTTGCCGACGGTGGTGGTTTTACCCGCGCCTTGCAGGCCCGCCATCAAGATGATCGCCGGCGGCTGGGTAGCGAAACTCAGCTGCGAAGCTTCCGGGCCGAGATCGGCGCCCATCAGCGAGGCCAGCTCGCGCTGCACCACGCCAACCAGGGCCTGGCCCGGGGTCAGCGAGGCAATGACTTCTTCACCCAGCGCTTTTTGCTTAACATTGGCGATGAATTCGCGCACGGCAGGCAAGGCGACGTCGGCTTCGAGCAGGGCCAGGCGTACTTCGCGCAGCATTTCCGCGGTATTGGTTTCGGTAAGGCGCGCTTCGCCGCGCATGGTTTTGACGACTTTGGCGAGGCGTTGGGTAAGATTGTCGAGCATGGGTACGCAGCGTTTCCAGAAGAGGTGCAATCGGTCAATGTGAACTGCTTTGCGCGTGGCGGATGATAGACCGGCGCGCCATAAACAGTCACAGCAATGCTTGTAAACCGCCATTTTACCTGATGCCGGGCAAACGCCTAGCGTTCAGGAGGAGCGGCGGCCAAGGCCGGTATCGTAAGTGGTAAATAGGAAATGATGTGCAAGTTGCAAGAAAAGCAGGGCGCCATGCATGTTCGCCTTGTTTGAGCACGCCGCGCAGACGCCACATGTTGTAAACTTACACGATGCAAACATCTCTTTTCGTTCTGGTGGCGCTGCTCTATATAGGCTGCACCTTTTTGCCGTCGAGCCGACGCCAGACTATTTCGATTGTCGTTGCCGCCGCCTGGTTGCTGCATGGCGGCGTGCTGTGGGCCGACGTGGTCGGGCCTGAAGAGTTGCGGGTCGGCTTTTCCATGATGCTGTCGGCGACCTTATGGGTGTCGGTGGCGGCCTACTGGCTGGAAAACCGTAACTACACGCTGGACGGCCTGCGCGTGCTGGTGCTGCCGATGGCGGCGCTGGCGGCGGTGCTGCCGGCCGTTTTCCCGGGGAATATGGTGCCGCTGAACGGCAAGTCGCCGGTTTTCCTGTGGCATATCGTGATCTCCATCCTGGCCTACAGCACCCTGACGATTGCCGCTTTCCACGCGGTGCTGATGGTGCTGCAGGAATCGCGCCTGCATACCCGTCCTGGCGGCGTCAAGGCCGGCTGGTTCGGGCTGGCGCTGGATCGCCTGCCGGCGCTGCTGACCATGGAAAAACTGCTGTTCCGCCTGATTGCGTTCGGGTTTTTCCTGCTGACGCTGACCGTGCTGTCAGGCGTGGTGTTTTCGGAAGAGCTGTTCAACAAGGCCTTCAAATGGGATCACAAGACCATTTTCACCATGTTGTCATGGGCCTTGTTCGGCCTGCTGCTGGCCGGCCGCAGGTGGCAGGGCTGGCGCGGCCGCACCGCGCTCAGTTTTACCTTGACCGGATTTGCCGTTTTGCTGCTGGCGTATGTAGGGAGCCGTTTCGTGCTTGAAGTTGTGTTGCATCGGGTATTAGTATGAAATTCATCATCTTGATTGTCATTGTGCTGGCCGTGATCGTCTGGCTGCAGCGCCTGCAAAAGAACCTCGGCCGCGACCGTTCGTCCTCGGCCGGATCGCCATTTCCGGGCGCAGCGGCCTCTGCCGCCAACGAGCCGGCGCAGGCGGAAGCAATGGTGGCCTGCGTCCATTGCGGCATCCACTTCCCGGCCTCGGAAGCGGTTGCCGATGCCTCCGGCGCGGTATTCTGCAGCGCTGAACACCGCCGCCTGCATGCGTCCTAGCGCATGACGAGCCCGAGCCTCGCTTTGCAGGGCGAGAAGCCCGATACTTTCTGGCGCACGCTGCAAACCTTCAACGTGACGCGGATCGTGGTGGCGATGGTGATGCTGGCCTATGTCAGCAGCCAAAGCAAAGGCGAGATATGGTTTTCCCAACTTATCACCGGGCCGGAGACCTGCGGCGTCTATCTGCTGTGTGCGGTCTTGTTCACTCTGGTGACGGCCTATCATCGGCGCCACTACATGATGCAGATCGTGTTGCCGATTTCAGTCGACCTGGTGGCGGTGTCGATCCTGTATATAGGCGCCGGCGGCGCCAAAAGCGGCCTGGCGATCCTGTATCTGTTCCCGCTGGCGGGTGCGGCGATTCTGGCGCCCTTGCTGGTGGCGCTGTTTTTCGTGTCGATCGCGACCATGGTGCTGCTGGCGGACAGCGGCTACCAGATTCTGCAATCCGCCCCGGATATCTCCACCGTGCAGACCGGCTTGTATGGCGGTGCTTTCTTCTTTGCGGTGCTGGTGATCAACCGTCTGGCGCACAAGCTGATCAAGCAGGAAGAACTGGCGACCCAGCGCGGCCGGGATTTGCGGGTGCAGATGGATATCAACCGCATCGCCATCAAGGACATGGGCGACGGTTTGCTGGTGGTCGATCCGATCGGCACGCTGATCATGGCCAATCCGGCCGCGGAACGCATGCTGGGCTTGTCATTCCCGATGGCGGACGACGAAACGCGCCATAAACTGAGCGACTATGCCTTGCTGGCGCCGATCACCGATGCGCTGTTTGCCTGGGAATCGCGGGTCAGCGATTTGCCGCAGCCCGGCTCACCGGTAGTCGGCGAGGCGGTATTTGTGACCATCAAGCATACCGACGACCTGGGCCAGGAAGCCGCGCCCATAGACTGGAGCGGGCGGCGCGAACTGGCGGCGCATCTGAAAGTACGCTTTGCCGCGGTCAGGATGCGCGAACTGAGCGAGTACCGCGCCGTCATTTTCCTGCAGGACGTCAGCGAAATCGAAAACCAGGCGCAGCAGTTGAAGCTGGCCGCCATGGGCCGCCTTACCGCCAGCATTGCCCACGAAGTGCGCAATCCGCTGGCCTCGATTTCCTATGCCGCCACCCTGTTGTCGGAAGAGGTGGCCGGCCAGACGCAGGCGCGGCTGGTGACGATCGTCGAAGACAATGTGGCGCGCCTGGACCGCATGATCGAGGATATCCTGAAGCTGTCGCGCAAGGCCCAGCGCCAGCTGGAGCCGATTCAGCTGGCGCCGCTGCTGCACGATATCGTCAATGATTTCAAGCAGACGCATGCGGTGGCGCCCGGCGCCATTGTCCTCCAGATCGACCTGGCCGACCGTTACCATGTCTGGTTCGATCCGCTGCATTTGCGCGAAGTGGTGACCAATCTGCTGTCGAACGCGGTGCGTTACGCTAGCGGCAAGCCTGGCGGGATGCGCCTGCATGTCATGTCCAGCGTCGCCGGCAAACTGGAATTGCACGTGCAGGATGATGGCGAACCGATTTCGCCGGCGGTGCGGGCGCACCTGTTCGAGCCGTTCTACACCACCTCCAGCAAGGGCACCGGACTGGGCTTGTTTTTGGCGCGGGAATTGTGTTTGAATAACGGCGCATTGCTTGATTATGAATACCGGCATGATGTTCAAGGACAGAATTCCAGCCATGTGAGTGGTCGTTTTGTTATTGCGTTTGCTCCCCGTGATCCTCTGTCGTTAGCTGACTAGAACTATTATTAAAAAAGACCATTGCCATGACTTCACCCCGTATTCTGGTCGTCGATGACGAAGCCCATCTGCGCGAGCTGCTGGAAATAGCGCTGGTCAAGATGGGGCTGGATGTCGACAGCGCTGACAGCCTGGCGGCCGCGCGCAGCCACCTGGCCAGCAACGACTATGCACTGATCCTGACCGATATGCGCTTGCCGGACGGCCTCGGCATCGAGCTGGTGCGCGAAGTCACCAGCGGCGACAAGGTGATTCCGATCGCCGTGATCACTGCCTATGGCAGCGCCGACAACGCCGTGGTGGCCTTGAAAGCCGGCGCTTTCGACTATTTGTCGAAGCCGGTGGCGCTGGACCAGCTGCGCCTGATGGTGCAATCGGCGCTGCGTATCGGCAAGCCGGCAGAAAACCTGCGTCAGCCCGGCGACGCCAAGGCGCGCAGCAGCGGCAATGCCTTGCGCCTGATCGGCCAGTCCGCCTCCATGCAGGAATTGCGGACCCAGATTGTGCGGCTGGCGCGCAGCATGGCGCCGGTGGCGATTACCGGCGAATCCGGCAGCGGCAAGGAACTGGCGGCGCGCGATATCCATGCGCTCAGCCCGCGCGCCGACAAGCCGTTTGTCGCCGTCAATTGCGGCGCCATTCCGGAAGCCTTGATGGAGGCCGAGTTCTTCGGCTACCGCAAAGGCGCGTTTACCGGCGCCGCCGACGACCGCGAAGGATTTTTCCAGGCGGCCAATGGCGGCACCCTGCTGCTGGACGAGGTGGCCGACCTGCCGCTGGCGATGCAGGTCAAGCTGTTGCGCGCGATCCAGGAGCGGCGCGTGCGCAAGGTCGGGGCGACGGTGGAAGAGCCGGTGGACGTGCGTTTGATCAGCGCCACCCATCAGAATCTGGCCGAGTGTGTCGAATCAGGTAGATTTCGCCAGGATTTGTACTATCGTTTGAATGTTATCGAACTAAAACTGCCGCCTTTGCGTGAACGCCTGGACGATCTTGGCTTGCTGATCGGTGCAGTGCTGGCGCGCTTGTCGGTGTTTGCCCCGCAGGCGGGACAGGTGACGCTGGCGCCGGCAGCGATGGACGCCTTATGCGCTTATGCCTTCCCGGGCAATGTGCGCGAGCTGGAAAACATCCTGGAACGGGCGCTGGCGTTTGCCAACGACGGGGTGATTGAAGTAGCGGATCTCGGCCTCAAGGGCGGCGGCAACAGCCGTGCGCTGGAAGCGCAAAGCCTGGATGACGGCTATGCTGATACTGGCGCAGGCCTGGCGAGCAGTGCGGCGGCCGGCGTCGACATGGAGCCGGTTGTCGCCGCCGCGGCAGCGCTGCCGGGCGGCGCCGAGTTGCCGCCCTCGTTGCCGGACTACCTGGACGATATCGAGCGCGATGTCATCCGGCGGGCGCTGACCCGTACGCATTTTAACCGGACCAAGGCGGCCGATCTGCTGGGCATCAGCTTCCGCCAGTTGCGCTATCGTATGCAGCGCCTATCGATTCACGAGCAGGATTAAGGCTAGGTAACAATGACGGAGCAGAATGCGCCTCACCCTTACTTCGAAGTCGGCGCCGACGGCTGGTGCCGTCCCGATGAGGTGGTGCGCCGGTCGTCGCCCAACTGCGACGAGCGGCCGGCCGGCAGCGTCATCGACCTGCTGCTGATCCATAACATCAGCCTGCCGCCCGGGCAGTTCGGCGGACCGTATATCGCCGACCTGTTTGGCAACCGTTTAGCGTATGATGCGCATCCTTATTTCGAACAGTTGCGGCCGTTGCGGGTTTCTTCCCACTTCCTGATCGTGCGCGACGGCGGCGTGATCCAGTTCGTGTCCGCCAATCAGCGGGCCTGGCATGCCGGCGTTTCCAGTTTCGAGGGGCGCGAGCGCTGCAATGATTTCTCGATCGGGATCGAACTGGAAGGCAGCGATTTCGAAGAATTTTCCGTGATGCAATATGGTGCGCTGACGGCGCTGACCCATGCATTGCAATGTCGTTATCCGCTGGCCGCGGTGGCTGGACATGAGCATGTCGCGCCCGGCAGAAAGACCGATCCGGGTCCCTTTTTTGACTGGGCCCAATACCAGCAAGCCTTGGCCGGGCATGCGCCGGAAATCTCCGGCAAGTCGCCCCTGCGCTTTCCTGCCATAGATAAAAAAGTCAATTGAATAGTCTCTTTTTGAATATAAAAAAGATCCTATTTTTGGATTGCGTCGGCAGGGTCTAGGTACTACAATTAGTAAAAATCAAATCCAGAAAACTATATGTAGTGTTTTTTTGCATCTCTTCATGGGCTTGTTGTGCATGGTCTGTCCACTTTGTGGTGTTTTGTTTTTGTACTCATATCAGTATAAATGCAGGTGTCGGACAGGCTGCTAAGCGGCCTCTGGATTTGTTGTCGGTCATTGGTTGCTGGTCATCGCGTACCCCTTTTTTTAACGCTAAATTTTCTCGTGTCATCCAGATCTGGGCATCAGCCATGAAGCCTGCGGAGAGCGCGCCGACAACGCAATGACAAATATGGAAACAGCAAGAAGCAGCAAGATTCAACAAGATTCAGCAGGAAGCAACGGCAATATCTGAACCATCAACGGTTCTACGGTTCTAATTAATCACAGCAGGCGTAATGAGTTCGTCTGCTTTCACAGTCTCGGGAGGCTCAGTGCAATCTACTCAAGAAATTTCCGTTAAATCATCAGCCGAAGTCGCTGGTGTTCCGTCATCAACCGGTAGCGGCTCTCCCGTCAAGGTATCCAGCAGTTTCGGCGACTACAGAATCATCCGCCGCAATGGCGCCGTAGTCGGCTTTGAGCCATCCAAGATCTCGATCGCCGTCACCAAGGCCTTCCTCGCCGTCAACGGCGGCCAGGGTGCGGCATCGGCGCGCGTGCGCGAACTGGTCGAACAGCTGACCTCGAACGTGGTCGCCGCTCTGGTGCGCCGTCAGCCGAACGGCGGCACTTTCCATATCGAAGACATCCAGGACCAGGTCGAACTGTCGCTGATGCGCTCCGGCGAACACGATGTGGCGCGTGCCTACGTGCTGTATCGCGCCAAGCGCATGGAAGAGCGTTCGCAACAGCAGCCGGCGGCCAAGTCGGTAGCTGGCGGTGCGGAGCTGTTTGTCACTGAAGATGGCCAGCGCCGCGCGCTGGACATGAACCAGGTGCGCGATCTGATTACCGCTGCCTGTATCGGCCTGGAAAAACATGTCGACGCCGAAGCCATCCTGGCCGAGACCGTCAAGAACCTGTACGACGGCGTGCCGGTGGAAGAACTGCACAAGTCGGCAATCCTGGCAGCGCGCGCGCTGATGGAAAAAGACCCTGCCTACAGCACGGTGACCGCGCGTCTGCTGATGCACACCATCCGCAAGGAAGTGTTCGGCAAGGAAGTGGCGCAAGCCGACGCCCCGGCGGAATATCTTGAATATTTCCCGAAATTTATTAAAAAGGGTATTGAGGCCGATCTGCTGGACGCCAAGCTGGCCCAGTTCGACCTGGCCAAACTGGGCGAAGCCCTGAAGCCGGAGCGCGACCTGCAATTCGGCTACCTCGGCCTGCAAACGCTGTATGACCGCTATTTCCTGCACGTGCGCGATATCCGCATCGAAATGCCGCAGGCTTTCTACATGCGCGTGGCGATGGGCCTGGCATTGAACGAAGTCGACCGCGAAACGCGCGCCATCGAGTTCTACAACCTGCTGTCCAGCTTCGACTTCATGAGCTCGACGCCGACCCTGTTCAACTCCGGCACCCAGCGTTCGCAGCTGTCGTCCTGCTACCTGACCACGGTGGCCGACGATCTCGACGGCATTTACGAAGCCATCAAGGAAAACGCCCTGCTGGCGAAATACGCCGGCGGCCTGGGCAACGACTGGACACCGGTGCGTTCGCTGGGCGCCCATATCAAGGGCACCAACGGCAAGTCGCAAGGCGTGGTGCCGTTCCTGAAAGTGGTCAACGATACCGCCGTGGCGGTCAACCAGGGCGGCAAGCGCAAGGGCGCGGTCTGCGCCTACCTGGAAACCTGGCACATGGACATCGAGGAATTCCTCGACCTGCGTAAAAACACCGGCGACGACCGCCGCCGCACCCACGACATGAACACTGCCAACTGGATTCCAGACCTGTTCATGAAGCGCGTGATGGAAAAGGGCGAGTGGACCCTGTTCTCGCCAAGCGATGCGCCGGACCTGCATGACAAGGTCGGCAAGGCCTTTGAAGCCGCCTATACCGGCTACGAAGGCAAGGCTGCGCGCGGCGAGCTGCGCCTGTTCAAGAAGATCCAGGCGCTCGACCTGTGGCGCAAGATGCTGTCGATGCTGTTTGAAACCGGCCACCCATGGATTACCTTCAAGGATCCATGCAACATCCGTTCGCCGCAGCAGCACGTCGGCATGGTCCACAGCTCTAACCTGTGTACCGAGATCACGCTGAACACCAACGAATCCGAGATCGCCGTCTGCAATCTGGGCTCGGTCAACCTGCCGGCGCACATGAAAGACGGCCAGCTGGACCATGCCAAATTGCAGAAAACCATCAATACTGCGATGCGCATGCTGGATAATGTGATCGATATTAACTATTATGCAGTGAAGAAGGCGCGCGATTCCAACCTGCGGCACCGTCCGGTTGGTCTCGGCATCATGGGTTTCCAGGATTGCCTGCACATGATGCGCATGCCTTATGCTTCGAAAGCAGCGGTTGAGTTTGCCGATACCTCGATGGAAGCCGTCTGCTACCACGCTTATTGGGCATCGACCGAACTGGCGGAAGAGCGCGGCCGTTACAGCAGCTATCGCGGTTCCCTGTGGGATCGTGGCATTCTGCCGCAGGATTCGTTGAAACTGCTGGCGGAAGAACGCGGCGGCTACCTCGAAGCCGACATGTCGGAAGCGCTGGACTGGACCCAGTTGCGCGCCCGCATCAAGGAATTCGGCATGCGCAACTCGAATTGCGTAGCGATTGCGCCGACAGCGACGATCTCGAACATCATCGGTGTATCGGCATGTATCGAACCGACTTACCAGAATCTGTACGTGAAATCGAACCTGTCCGGCGAGTTCACAGAAATCAATGCATACCTGGTGCGTGACTTGAAAGCGCGCGGTCTGTGGGATGAAGTCATGATCTCCGACCTCAAGTACTTCGACGGCAGCCTGGCCAAGATCGACCGCATTCCGCAAGATCTGCGCGATATCTACGCAACGGCATTCGAAGTGGAACCGTCCTGGCTGGTGGAAGCTGCATCGCGCCGCCAGAAATGGATCGACCAGGCGCAGTCGCTGAATATCTATATGGCAGGCGCATCCGGCAAGAAGCTGGATGAAACCTACAAGCTGGCGTGGTTGCGTGGCCTCAAGACCACCTACTACCTGCGTACCATCGGCGCAACGCATACCGAGAAGTCGACCTCGAAAACCGGCGCTCTGAATGCGGTGGCGGTAGACGGCGGCATGAGCGGCGGCGCGGCGGCGACATACGGCACTGCAGCAGTGGAAGCAGCGCCGCAGGAACTGGATGGCCCGGCATGCACCATGCGTCCTGGCGATCCTGGTTTCGAGGAATGTGAAGCCTGCCAGTAAGCTAGTCTAGCTAATTGGGGACAGAGGCGCACGGTGAGTGTTTGCGAGCCACCGTAGCGTGGCGAATTACACTACCCGTGCAGCACTTGCCGTGCGCCTCTGCCCTCAACTGATTAGGTAAAACGTATCAATTGCAAAGAAAAGTAGGGTGGGCAGCAAGCTGCCCACGCGTCGCCGGCACCAGCCCGGCGATGAATTTGAACCCAAGCGTGGGCAGAGCTGCCCACCCTACGAAAGATAAAGGAATAAAGAATGCTCTCCTGGGATGAAGAAAAAAGTTCGGCGCCCGCTCCTCGTACCCCGCCGGCGCAGCCAGGGTTTATCCCCTCGGGCCGCCCGCAAATGTCCGATACAGCTTTCAAGCCGTCATTGATGGAAGGATATGCAACTGCCGCAGCAGCGCCTGTGGTCGACACCACGCATCGCGTCAATGCGGCCGACAAGCGCATCATCAACGGCCATACCGACGTCAACCAGCTGGTGCCGTTCAAGTACAAATGGGCCTGGGACAAGTACCTGGCCGGCTGCGCCAACCACTGGATGCCGCAGGAAATCAACATGCAGCGCGACATCGAGCTGTGGAAGAATCCGAACGGCCTGACCGAAGACGAGCGCCGCCTGGTCAAGCGCAACCTGGGATTTTTCGTCACCGCGGACTCGCTGGCAGCCAACAATATCGTGCTCGGCACCTACCGCCACATCACTGCGCCGGAATGCCGCCAGTACCTGTTGCGCCAGGCGTTTGAAGAGGCGATCCACACGCACGCCTACCAGTACATCGTGGAATCGCTGGGTCTGGACGAGGCGGAAATCTTCAACGCGTACCACGAAGTCAAATCGATCCGCGACAAGGACGAGTTTCTGATCCCCTTCATCAATACGCTGACCGATCCTGAGTTCAAGACCGGCACTACTGAAAACGATCAGAAACTGCTGCGCTCGCTGATCGTGTTCGCCTGCATCATGGAAGGTCTTTTCTTCTATGTCGGCTTCACGCAGATCCTTGCGCTGGGCCGCCAGAACAAGATGATGGGCGCCGCCGAACAGTATCAATACATTCTGCGCGACGAGTCGATGCACTGCAATTTCGGGATCGATTTGATCAACACGATCAAGATGGAAAACCCGCATTTGTGGACGCCGGAATTCCGCGACGAGATTAAAGCGTTGTTTTTAAGCGCAGTGGAGTTGGAATATCGCTACGCAGAGGATACAATGCCGCGTGGAGTGCTCGGTTTGAATGCGCCAATGTTCAAAGGGTATTTGCGGTTCATCGCAAATCGCCGCGCGCAACAGATCGGACTGGACCCGATGTTCCCTCAGGAAGAAAATCCCTTCCCCTGGATGAGTGAGATGATCGATCTGAAAAAAGAACGCAACTTTTTTGAGACTCGTGTAATCGAATACCAAACCGGCGGTGCACTGAACTGGGAATAAAGGCTTCAGATCTCGGACAAGAATTATTCGTAGTGGATGGATGAGGTGAGGAGACCTGCAGCGCTTAGTACATAAAAAAGTCTGCAAACTGAAAGGTGATTTCCAAACTTAATGAACAACCAAAGACAGAAACGTACTTATCTGTTGTCGCCGCTTACCCCGATTGAATCGGGTTTGGCGGCGTTTTCTTTGGAAAAATCTAAAATTATTTGTAACAGAATTCCGACGCCGGCTTAGCCGCTGGCGTTTTTTTGGCCGAGGATCGCTGCCGCAAGGCATTGCGGACACTTTCTCCCCAGTCTTGGAACTGGCGAAAAGACCCTGGCCAACAATGGCTGAAGTGCTGCATCAATGAGGGGATGGAGCAGTTCAGCTGGTGCCGAATTCATTAGCGCAAGCAGAGTTGATTGCGCCGATGAATAATCCGCCGTTCCCATCGCGATGGGTTCGTCGGGTTTCCAACTT
>NZ_DATMRB010000133.1:0-2904 GCF_035566555.1 Collimonas sp. | reverse complement strand
GACGATCTGGCGCACCGGGGAGAACTCGCCAATGCCGTCTTCTTCAAACGCGCCGCCATGGCGCTGGAAACGGATCTCTGCGCCGCCGTCGATGGGGGCAGCCTGGGTGGAGTCATCGGTGATGATGAGTTTATGGCCCTTATCGGTATGCTCGTAGTAGTACAGCAGACCAGCGGCTTCCAGGCGACGGTGGACGTAGTTATGGTCGCTCTCGTCGAACTGAATGGCGTCCGTCATGACCGGGTCGCTGCCGCTGACACGATAATCCCAGTCCGGCAAGGTGCCGTAATCGGCGCAGATGCTGTCGATCTGTTCGCGCAGGGTCTTGCCGTGGAAGATGTAGTTATCCTTGCGCAGGCGCAGGTACTGGGTCCATGGCCCCAGCTTGGCTTGATAGAAGACGATGTTGCCGTCGGTGCGGAGCAGGCGGAATTCGAAGCAGTAGCCGGTGAAGTAGCGCAGGCTGCCGTCGGCTCTCACCAGCTCCACGCAGAACAGCTTGCCTTGCAAATCCTTCAGGGCTAGCTCGGCGTCGTCCGACAATAGTTCCACGGTGTAGTCAAAATCGCGCGACAGGCTTTCGACGGCATCGAGCTTGTTGACCAGCAGCTGCGCTTGCGGACCGTCGTCGTGCGGGAAGGAGAGACGGAGAATACGCTTGTTCTGGCGGCCGTTGATAAGGCTTTGCAAAGTCTGGATGACGTCATTGCTCATGCGATATTCCTATGGCGTGAAAATATTTCGCAAGGGAAATAAAATGTAATTTTAACAAACTCCCGCGAATCGGGGGTTGCTATGTTTCATCACCGGACACAATGCGACGGCGCCGGTCTCTGGCGCCAAAGTGAAACGGCACTGACGGCACCAACGATGAGATATCGTTTCAACAACAATAGTGTCATTGTTTTGCTGACGCTGCAATAGCGCCGGCACAGATCTTCCATGCGGATGACGCCTCTTTAAGCGCCCGCTTGCTGGCGCCACGCCTGAAGCGTGGCGCCGTAAAGACGAATCCGTTCGACCGCAGCCAGCTGTTCACGGCTGCAAAGGGAAATGGCGAAACCTTGCTGCGACCAGCTGCGCGCATGCCAGCCCGGCCCCGACTGCAAGCGCAAGCCGCCAGCCACCAGTTGCGGCAACACAGTCTCTTCACCTTGATGCGAGATCAGTTTATACAGCGCTTCCTTGCAACTCCACAGAGCATAAAATGCCTCTGTTTTTTGGACAGCTGGAAGGCCGGATAGCCAGTCGCTCTCTACCGCGGAAAAAGCGCTGCGGGCCAGAGCGTCGACGTCGCGTCCGGCGTCCAGCGCTTCGATATCGATGCCCAGCGGCGTACCGGCGCTGGCCGCGCAGGCGACCCAGCCGCGGCTGTGCGACAAGCTGAAGTGCGGGGTTAGAGGGCATGTGGGCGGCAACTGCAGCTGCGGCGCCCTGCCCTGGCGCTCGATGATCTCGATTGCCTCGAAGGCGATACCCATCAACTGGGCGACAGCAAAGCGCAGCACGATCCGTCCCAGCAGGAATTCGCGCTGGCGCAGCGGCCGCAGGAAGCGCCGGTAGCGCAACAGTTCAGCTTCGCTCAGATAATCCAGCAAAGCATCGCAGTCAGTCTCGCTCAGCGTATTCGCATCAAGCAGCCAGATGACGGCGGACGGCACAGGCAGGCTCAGTCCAGGCGTTTGAAAATCAGCGAAGTATTGATGCCGCCAAACGCAAAATTGTTCGACATCACATATTCGCATTGCAGTTCCCGCCCCTGGTCGACGATGTAGTCCAGCTCGGCGCACAGCGGATCGAGCTGCTGCAGGTTGATGGTCGGCGCGAACCAGCCGCTGCGCATCATCTCGATGCTGACCCAGGCTTCCAGCGCGCCGCAAGCGCCCAGCGTATGGCCGGTGTAACTCTTCAGCGAGCTGATGGCGGTGTTGCGGGCGAACACGGCAGCGGTGGCATGCGATTCGGCGATGTCGCCCTGTTCGGTGCCGGTGCCATGGGCATTGATATAGCCGATGGCCGAGGCCGGCAAGCCGGCATCCGCCAGCGCCAGCGTCATCGCCACCTGCATGGTGTCGGCGTTGGGATGGGTCACGTGGCAACCGTCGCTGTTGGTACCGAAGCCGACGATTTCAGCATACATTTTTGCGCCGCGCGCACGTGCATGATCGTAGTCTTCCAGGATCAGCGTGCCGGCGCCCTCGCCGATCACCAGGCCGTCACGGCTGCTGTCGAACGGGCTCGGCGTCAGCGCCGGCGTGTCGTTGCGGATGCTGGTGGCGAACAAGGTATCGAACACCGCAGCTTCGGTGGCGCACAGCTCCTCGGCGCCGCCGGCCACCATCACCTGCTGGCGGCCGCTGCGGATCGCTTCGTAGGCATAGCCTATGCCCTGGCTGCCGGAAGTGCAGGCGCTGGAAGTGGTGATGACGCGGCCGGTGATGCCGAAAAACACGCCGATGTTGACTGGCGCGGTATGCGCCATCATCTTGATATAGGTAGTGGCATTGATGCCGCGGGTGCTGCGCTCTTCCATCATGCGGCCGAAATCGCCGATCGCGGCCGGCGTGCCGGCGGACGAGCCGTAGGCGACGCCGCAGACGCCGCTTTTCAGCAGTGGATCGTCGATCAGTCCGGCGTCGATCAAGGCCAGTTCGCTGGCGCGGGTCGCCATCAGCGCTACCCGGCCCATGCTGCGCATGGTCTTGCGGTTATAGCGCTCCGACAATGAAAATTCGGCGGCAGGCGCCCCCAGTTGCGTGTTCAAGCCATCGTAGTCGGCCCACTCATGCATGCGCACGACGGCGTTGCGATAGCTGCCGAGGTGGTTGCGGATCGCATCCCAGTCGTTGCCGATCGGGCTGATGCCGGCCATGCCTGTCACCACCACCCGGCGTGTCGTAGAAG
>NZ_DATMRB010000132.1:0-21729 GCF_035566555.1 Collimonas sp. | reverse complement strand
GGATACCGGCCTGGTGGTGATCGTCAGCCGCAACCTGATGCACGACAAGTATTTCCCCCTGGTGAACACCAAGCAGGCGCCGACCGAGACGCTGGCGGCGGACATCGTCATCAGCCAAAAGCGCATCGGCGGCCTGCCGGCCATCGCCGTCCCGTTCTTCCCGGATAACACGATCTTTACTACCCGCCTCGACAATCTGTCGATCTACTGGCAAGAGTCGGCCCGCCGGCGCCGGGTGGTCGAGAAGCCAGAGCGCGACCGCATCGAAAACTACGAATCGTCCAACGATGCCTACGTGGTCGAGGACCTGGGCCTGGGCGCCGTGCTGGAAAATATCGTCCTGGCGGCCTGATATGGAAAACGTTTCTCCCGCCCAGCGCCACAAGGCGCGTGTCCTGGCCGAGCGTGCCGCCGAAGCAGCCGCCCCCGGCGGCGTCACCCACGGCAGCGCCTACGAAATGATGCTTTATAAACTGGCGAACGACCGCCGCAGCCTGGGCAGCATCCAGTCGGTGGCGCGCAAGATCGAAGTCAAAGCCACATTGCTGCCCGAGTACCAGGACTGGATTGACGCAGTTCTGGCGAAGGGCCAAGGCGGTCAGGATGATGTCTTTGCCGCGCTCTTGGTGTGGCACATCGACTGCGGCGAGTATGCGCGGGCCGTAGAAATGGCGCGCTATGCCGTCGCCCACAAGCTGACCTTGCCGGACCAGTTCAACCGCGACATCCCGACGATGTTGCTGGATGAGTTCTCTATGGCGTACTCACACGGCAAGCTGGCCGACGATCCGGCGCAGGCCGTCGAGATCCTGGCGCAAGTCCAGCAGCTGACGGAACACTGCGACGCACCCGACCAGGCGCGGGCCAAGCTGTTCAAGGCGGCCGCCTACGCGATGGTCGCCGTCTTGGACCAGGCCGGCAACGAGCTGCTGACAGCGTCACAACTACCGCAGGCGGAAGCTGCCCACAAACTGATGGAGCGCGCCCTGGCCTTGTTCCCCGGCGTGGGCGTTAAACAGGTCATGGACCGCCTGCGCACGCGCATTGCTAAAACCGTACCGGACTAACGAGCACCCCTGGCGCACGGCGGCGCGGGTCGATGATTGAATCATTGCGATTTCATTCTGACGCCCGCCCACCGCCGATTTAATGAGAAATCCGCATGAGCTTTATTGCCTTTGAACCTTCGCCCCCTTCCAGTTCGCCAGCACCGGCCGCCGCCGTTGTCGAAAACGATGGCTGGTATGTGGATATCCAGCTATCGCAGATGCGCGACGCGGAGCGGCTGGACGGCACCGTCACCGAAGTGCGGCTGCGGCAAGCGGTCGTCGCCGCCATTCTCCATGTCAATAAAGAGCTGCGCGACTGGAAGCTGGAACAGATTGCCGCCGGCTATGCCTCACTAGCGGCAGTGCCGGCGGACCGTGTTGACCGCGAAAGCGTCAATGTTTCCCACTATCGCCGTGCCGTCTACTGCTGGGCCAAGGCCGATCTCACCGAGCGTTACCGCGATTTCGACAGTACCGCCTCATCGCTGAACGACAAGAAAACCATGGATGTCCTGGACGACGCACCTTCCGACCAGCGCCGTAATGCGCATTGGGCCATTACCAACATCATTGGCCGGTCCCACATGACGGTCGAGCTGATCTGATGCAGGTGCGCGCCCAACAGCATGACACGCTGGATCTGCTGTGCTGGCGTCACCTGGGCGCCACCGCCAACGTGGTCGAGGCGGCGCTCGAACTGAATCCCGGCCTAGCCGACCTGGGGCCGATCCTGCCGCATGGCCTCCTGGTCAACCTGCCCGAACCTACCGCAACCCCTACTAAAACCGCCCAGGTCGTGAACCTTTGGGATTGATTGGAGCATTTACCTATGGCAGAACCCAGCACCACCTCCCTGGTCGTCACCAGCGCCGCCGGCATCGGCCTGTCAACGCTGTTCCCTGGCATTGACGGCAACGCGCTGATTGGCGCTTTCGCCGGCGCCACGCTGGTGGCGATCTCCAGCAAAAACCTGCCGGTCCTGCAACGCCTGGCGTACATGGTCATTTCCCTGGCGATTGGCTACCTGGCCGCGCCGGAGGTCATCAGCAATACGCCGTTGAAGCAATCGGGCGTCGCCGCCTTCTTCGCGTCGGCCGCGGCCATTGCCCTGACGCTGCACGGCATCGACCTGATTAAAACCATTGAGCTGCCGGCCTGGCTGCGCAAGGGAGGCGGCCATGACTAAAGCCTTGACCTTGCTGGCGCTGCTTTCCTACGCCAGCACCTGCGTGCGGCTGCTGTGCTACCGGCGCGGCCTGGCGAATCACCGCTTGCACATCTCCCTGGTGGCCTGGTTTCTGATTGTCGCCACCGGCACCAGCGCCCTGGAGATCCTGCTCGACCATGGCCGCGCCTCCTTCGGGGAAGCCGGCGTCGCTTTAACTTTGTGTTATCTGGTGTACCGCGCCCAGGGCAACGTCGCCAACATCATCAGGGGTATCGAATGACAACAGCCACACCATTGACCGAACATTTCACCTTGCAGGAATTCACACGCAGCGACAGGGCGCGGTCCCTCTCTATCGACAACACCCCGGCGCCGGCCATCGTCGCCAACCTGCGGCGCCTGGCGAAGTTTAACGAGCTGGTGCGCCTGGAGTTGGGCGGCGCGGCGATGGTCATTTCCAGCGGATACCGCTGCCAGTCGCTGAACCGGGCAGTCGGCGGCGCCGGCAACAGCGCGCACCTGGAGGGCCTGGCGTGCGACTTTACGGCGCCGGCATTCGGTACACCGATGGAGATCTGCCAGGCGCTGGAAAAATCCTATCTGCAATTCGACCAGCTGATCTATGAGCGCGTCGGCGGCGCGGTATGGGTACACCTGGGCATTGCGGTCGAGGGCAAGACGCCGCGCCGCCAGGTGCTGACCATCGACAGCCGCGGCACTCGGGTCGGCCTATGGAACTGATCGTCAAAAGTCTGATATCGGCCTTGGCAGTCGGCGCGCTGTGCCTGGTGATTTACGTCCAGCGCGACGGTCTGACCGCTGCCAGGGAACGCGCCGAGACGGCCGAACAGATCACACGCGACCGCGACGGCACCATCAAGACCTTGACCGACGCAGCGGCCAGGGACAAGAAGGCCGCCGCCAAGCTGCAAGCCGCCCGCGACAATATCGCGGCAACCCTCACCGAACGAGAAAACCTGATTGAAAGACTTCAACATGACGATCCCCAAGTACGCAACTGGGCCGATACTCCTTTGCCTGACGCTGTTGCCCGCCTGCGGGAGCATCCGGCCGCCACAGGCGCCGACGCTTACAGTCAACGCCTGCCCAGCGATCACGCGCTGTCAGTTGCCGGCGGCGGCGCCCAGAACTAATGGCGCCATGAATCTGGCGCTGGAGCGCGCAGAGGCAGCATGGGGAACGTGTGCGGCCAAGGTAGACGCTGTTGTCGATTACCAGGAGGATGCCGACCGTGTACAAGCCAAATAGCCTTAGAACGCATCTGACGGCCGCCAGCGCTGAATTACAGCAGAACCCAGATAAACTGTTGATCTTTGCGGAGGGTGGCAACACGGTGGCGACCGGCACCGCTTCCCTGTCGTTTGAGTATCGCTATAAGCTGAACATCATCATCACCGACTACGCTGGCTGCGAGGATGCCATCATGGTCCCGTTGCTGGCCTGGGTCCAGGTGCACCAACGCGACCTGCTGGACAATGCCGAGCTGCGCAAGACCGGTATCGGCTTTGACGTGGATTACAACAACCACACGTCGGTAGACCTGGCGATCACGCTGGCGCTGACCGAGCGGGTGATAGTAAAACCTGCCGGCACCGGGCGCCTGGAAGTATTGCACCTGGCCGAGCCGCAACCCACTCCAGCATATACCGCTGATTTCTGGCAAGCCTATGCGGGCGACGCGCTGCTGGCTGAATGGCAGACGCCGGCTAATCCCGAATGAGCGACGATCTGCACGCCCTGGAAGCCTGGGCCGGCGCACTGCTGGCCCAGCTCCAACCTGGTCAACGCCGCGTCATCACGCGCAGGATTGCCCAGGACTTACGCCGCAGCCAGGCGCAACGCATCGCCAGCCAACAGGCGCCGGACGGCGCGCCCTACGAGAAGCGCAAGCAGCGCAAGAATCTGCGCGGCAAAAAGGGAAGGATCAAACGGCAGAAAGCCGCCATGTTTGAGAAGATCCGCACGCTAAAAAATCTCAAGATCGAACAGGACGAAAATCAGCTATCGGTCGGTTTCTTTGGGCGCGTGGCGCGGATTGCCCGCGTGCACCAGGAGGGATTAACGGACAAGGTCGCAAAAAAGGGGCCGGCATATCACTATCCTTCCCGACCGTTACTTGGTTTCAGTGTTACCGATCAAGCGCTAATTCGTGAGTCTCTATTACGTCATCTTGGGCGATTTTAAAAAACACCAGCATGTGATAGCCGGCATCCATCATCGATTAAATAAATTGTGCCGAACAAACTCTGTGTTAGTATGCATTCGTGGTTGAGGTTTGCATGCAAACATGCCACTTCTAAATTGATGACAAAAATGTGATTTGTGTAACTCACGTGACTGCGTCTCAAATTTGGAGCTGTAATTCCGAATACGATGGTCGATACACACGTTGGGGGCACCACGCAGATAGCGCGGGTTCCTGAGAGTTTGAAAGCACTTTGCAGATAGCACTGGCATTCAAAATACGATTAAGGCATAGGTAATACATTGGAAAAAAGCCCGCAAATTGCGGGCTTTTTTTTCACCATTTTCTGGAGACTTGAGTTAAGCATGACCCGTCTTCAACTGAAATTTCTGGAACATGCTAACGATTTTTGTTGAGTCGACAGACTTCATATGCGGAGGAATGCGCGTCATCCGTATAAGCAACGCCGCATCATGCAACGTCTTTCTATAGGACGTCATGCTATCGTCAGCACGGTCGGCCAACGCCGTCAAAGCGTTCTTGAACGCCAGCAAAAAAGCATCGGGATCGCGTGGCGCGGCCTTGTTCAAGTAATGAAAGACGTTATCGATGACACCGTCAACAGCGGGTTGGACATTGACGCCATATAGCGTCAGTGTCGCCAACCCTAAAATCTTGTTGATGCTGTCTTTCAAAAATGGATCGTTAGCGTAGGTTTTCATAGTTCCTATTGCGGGCAACATGGTGTGTAGAGGATGAAAACCATCCTAGATATCCGTATGCCAGTTGTCCATTGGCATTTATTGCATTTAACGATTGTTTTCAAAAAACGGGCTTCTGTCGCCCGACAGGTGTCTTTTTCCAGCCACGCCATGCTGGGGATGCTGGCTCAGCTATGCTAGCCTTGTCACGCCTGTACCCGGGTGACGCGGTGTTAGGCTGTGCTAGCGGGGATAGCTGCTTGTATGGTGGAATGTCGGGCAAGATGCATCGACCGTCACCGCGTCTTTTTGATCTGAATGGCGTCACGCCAGCTAGCAACAAAACATTCTCTAACAGTTAGTAACGCGGATACCAACCCGCTACCAGGTGCGCCAACTCAGGCAACCCGGCACCATGCAATGCATGACTGCTGACTACTCCGAACTTCTGCGTTTAATCTTGAATCTGATCCGATTCGGCACCATTGCCGACATCGATCACGATGCCCAGCGCGTGCGCGTCAAGGTCGGTGAGAACGTCACCACATGGCGCCCCTGGATCACTTTCCGCGCCGGCGACGCGCAGACCTGGTTTCCGCCTTCATGGGCGAACAGGTCATTGTGTTGTCGCCCGAGGGCGAATTCGCCAATGCCGCGATCCTGCCAGCGATCTATTCCGACAAATACACATCACCATCGACCAACCCGGCACACAACACAACCCGCTATAAGGATGGGACGGTCGTCCAGTACGACAGCGCCGCGCACACCTTGACGGCCACGCTGTCGGACGGCACTAGCGTCACCCTGGCACCGAGCAAAGTCACTTCCAACGCCGAAAATACGGAATGCACCGGCAACTTGTTGGTGCAAAAAAATCTGATCGTCAATCAGAACCTGACCGTCAACGGCATGTCCGCCTTGAATGCCGGCATGAACGTCCAGGCCGGCAGCAAAGGGGGGGCGGCGGCTGTGATTCAGGGGATCTTGCGCGCTACTGAAGACGTTATCGCCGGCGCCATCAGCCTGGTTAAACACCCACACGGCGGCGTCAAAAAGGGCGAAGACGAATCAGGTGGTCCGAAATGATGAACGCCCGTACCGGCCGTGTCATGTCGCGCCTGGCCCATATCCGCCAGTCCCTGGCCGACATTCTCACCACCCCTATCGGTTCCCGCGTCATGCGCCGCACCTACGGCTCCGAAGTACCGGAGCTGATCGATCAGCCGCTGAACGGCGCCACGGTCCTACGCATCTATGCCGCCACGGCTTACGCTGTCCTGCGCTGGGAACGTCGCATTGCCTTGACCGGCGTGCAGTTACAACGCGGCGCTGACGGACAGGCTACGTTATTGCTGGACGGCGTCACAAATGAACAGAGCGTCCAATTGGATGTGCCGGTCGGCTCAGGGGCTGCATCATGAGCGCCGCTATCGATCTATCGCAACTGCCGGCGCCAAACGTCATCGAACCGCTGGACTATGAAACCATCCTGGCCGCGCACCTGGTTGACCTGGAAGGGAATGGCGTTGACCTTGACGAACTGACCGAATCCGATCCCGCCATCAAGGTCGTGCAACTGAGTGCCTACCGTGAGCTTAAGCTGCGCCAGCGCATCAACGAAGCCGCGCGCGCTTTGATGCTGGCCTACGCGATGGGCGCCGACCTGGACCAGATCGGCGCCAACATGGACGTCCCACGCTTGCAGATCTGGCCGGCAGATTCAGACAAGGGTACTGCTGCCGTCATGGAAGCGGACGAAGATTACCGCCGTCGCATCCAGTTGGCACCCCAAGGCATGTCCGTGGCCGGACCGGAAGGCGCGTATGTTTTCCACGCCCTGAGCGCAGACGGTCGCGTGCGCAACGCGACAGCCACCAGCCCATCACCTGGTCACGTGGTGGTAGCGATCTTGTCGCACGAAGGCGACGGCACACCCTCGCAGGAACTGCTGGATATTGTCGCCGTCCGTATGCTTGACGATGGCGTTCGGCCTTTGACTGATTACGTCACAGTCGTTGCCGCGCAAATTGTCCGCTACCAGGTACACGCCAAGCTGTACAGCTTCTCTGGGCCTGATCCGACCGTTGTGTTGATTGAGGCGAACAAGCGCATGCAGAAGTATGCGAAGGAAGCGCACCAATTGGGGCGCGTGCCGACCCATTCCGGCATCGACGCAGCGGTCCACGTGCCAGGTGTTGAGCGCGTCATCCTGGTGTCGCCGACCGCAGATCCAGAAATATCGAAGCTGGTGGCGTACTACTGCGATGACATCAATATCGAGTACGGCGGTATTTGGGGCAAGGTATGACCAAGAAAAAAATCAAATCCCTGTTGCCGCCAAACTCGACGCCGCTGGAGCGTGCACTGGAAGCGACCATGGCGCGAATCTCAGACGTACCGGTTCCGCTGCGCACGCTCCACAATCCGGACACCATCGATATTGATCTGCTGCCCTGGTTAGCCTGGCATTGGTCGGTCGATAGCTGGAAGTCCTACTGGACGGAAGAGGTACGGCGCGCCCGCGTGCGCAACGCCATGAAGATCCACCGCCAGAAGGGAACCGCGAAGGCCGTCAAGGACGTGGTGGCAGCTTTTGGCGGCTCCATCCTGCTGCGCGAGTGGTGGCAAAAGACCCCCATGGGAGAACCGTACACCTTCGATCTGGTCATGACGCTGTCCGGCGCCGGCGGCCAGTCGGCCACGGCTGAGTTTGTCGATGACGTGATCGCCGAGGTCAACCGCACGAAATCCATTCGCAGCCATTTTACGTTTACCCAGGGTATCGAGACGCAAGCCGCAATAGCCGTGGCAGCGACCATTCGCCCTGTGATCTATGCCCGTTTAAATCTGACTGAAGCTCAATAATATGCCAGGACTCCAAATCATTATCACCAAGGCCGGCCGCGCCGCCCTGGTCAATGCCGAACACAACGGCACGGCGCCGCTCAAAATATCTGCAATCGGCATTACTGCCGCCGTCTTTACAGCGAACGAAGACACGACGACCTTGCCAGGCGAGATTAAACGGCTGACAACCATTTCCGGCGAAGTGGTCGCCGCCGATACGATCCACGTCACCATCCGCGACGATGGCATCGACACCTATGCAGTGCGAGGTATCGGTTATTGGCTCAACAACGGCGTCTTGTTTGGCGTCTACAGCCAGCCAGATCCGATATTGCAAAAATCGACACAGTCGATGATGCTGCTGGCCGCTGATGCCGTATTCACCACCGTCAAGGCCACGGCGCTGACCTTCGGCGATGCCAATTTCACGAACCCGCCGGCCACCGTAGACCGCCAGGGCGTGGTCGAACTGGCGACGCCGGCGGAAACCGTCGCCGGTACGGACGGCACCCGCGCCGTCACACCAGCGGGCCTTTCGCCGGCCATGGCGCAAGCCATCGCCAAACACCTGGCGGTAGTCGATCCGCATCAGCAATACCTGACGCCGGAACGCGGCAATGCTCTGTATTTCCGCAAGCTGCCGGCCTATACCGATAGTGATACCAATTGCGACACCTTGCTGGACACCGGCGTGCGCGATGTCTCTGTCGCCAATGATCGCGGCGTCATCGCCGCCACCAGACTGCCCATGGGCGCCGATGGCTATGGCACGTTGACCACCGAGAACGGCGGCCAGTTCGTGCACCAGGTCTATACAGAAGCCTCTATCCGACACCGTACCTGGCAGCGATCCGGCTATCTGGGCGCCGAACAACCCTTTAAAGGCAGCGATTGGAAGCAGCTCTGGGACTCTGTGACGTTCGACCCCGCCTCCAAGCAAGACAAGCTCCCCTTTACGCCTGTCCAACAAGGCACCGGCCATGGGCAGAAATGGAATGTCGTCAAAATCGGCTGGACTGGTGATGTTTTGAAAGTCACCGTCGATGACTACGATCTCGGTGCGGTTGTCTTTCAGGCCAATCTGGATGCTGCGCTGAAAAATTACTTGCCGCTGTCGGGTGGCCGCCTATCAGGAAAATTAACGGTGGTCGGCTCTGTTGGAAGCATTGCAACCACCGGCGCAGAAACTCCTGCTATGGAAGTGTCTTCCGACGACGCAGTGACAAGCGACGCTTACATGACGTTTCGCCGTGCCGGTCGGTTTGCTGCGCATTTTGGGCTGGATGCCAATAACGACTTTGCAGCCGGCGGCTATTCCATGGGGAACGTGTCTTATAAATTCTGGCACGCCGGTAATTTCAACCCTGCGGCCAAGCAGGATACGCTGGGCTACCGCCCTCCCCAGGCGGTCGGCACCTGGCTCAACAGTGTGACCGTTGCCGATAATCGTGCAACTAGTCCCGCACCGCAAGACCGGGACATGGGCATCTATTTCGATTTTAAAAATAACGATGCTGGCGGTCTCAATGACGGCGGGGTTCAACATGGTGAAATCACCTTCCGACAATGGGGCGCAGGTGGCGACTTCTCCGGCGGTCCAACGCATCAACTCGGCTTTACTGCGAACGGGAATCTGCATCATCGGACTGGCAGCGCCGACAAATGGGCCGGCTGGCAGCGCTTCCTGACGCAGGGTCAGAACGGAACGCTGCCGGATAACGGCATGGTGATTATCAAGGATTGCAATAGCGCGCCGCTCGGTTGGGCCACCTACACGCAGGAGGCAACTGCTAATCGCCCGAGCGCTTACGGTCAGCTCTTTACGTCATCGCTCACCGGAAATTCGCTAGGCACGAACGGCAATTGGCTCATGCAGCGCGCCCTGTCTACCGATAACCAAATTTACACGCGCGTCAATACGGGCGGTGGCGTATGGACCGCCTGGGCGCTGTGCTGGAGCAATAACAATTTTGATCCTGGCAGCAAAGCAACAGGCAACGGCTATGTCATGAATTGGGCGGGCCAAGGCGGTCAGCCTACCTGGCTTCTGGGTGGTAACTACCCTAACGCCATCAACGTCTACAACCCTGCCAACTTCAGCGTCAATTATGCCAATAGCGCCGGCACCGCCAGCAGCGCGGGAAATGCCGACAGGGTCGGCGGCGTGCCGATGCGATGGGCAGAAAACAATGGTGTGCAGCCTTACTACTTGTATGGCGTCGTTGCCGGCAACCAGGAGTTGACGTTGTTTACCCGTACCCAGGTGGCCGTTGGCTCCTGCGTCTCGGCGATGTATGCGAATCAGCTTTCCGGTCAGGGTCTGGGGCGCGGTGGTATCGGCAACTATGAATTGATCAAGAACAAGAGCACCAGCGGATTGCCTGGGGCATGGGAGCAACGCGGCCAGGTCTATGACTACGGGTCCGGTGCGAGTGAAGGTAATGAATCAAGTGCAGTGTTATGGCAACGGGAGTGCGAGCGTTCTGGCACGACGTCAATTATGGTGGCCTACGCCGCAGCGTTGTTGCTGGCGTGCCTGGTAACACCAAGCGGCTGCGAACTACATACACCAGCGAGGCAGACGCGCGGACCGTCGCCGTCGCCGAATGGCAGCGCATTCAACGCGGCTTGGCATCATTCGAACTGTCGCTTGCTCTGGGTAATCCTGCGCTTATACCTCAATCGCCGGTCAAGGTCTCGGGATTCAAGGTCTCCATCGATAATATGGATTGGCTGACCACCAAGGTCACGCATAGCATTAGCGACGCGGGCTATACCTCACGCATTGAGATGGAGACGCGAACGGAGGAAGCAGAGGTAGAGCGTGAAGACGAGCTGGACCGCGACCCCGGCGTAACTGGTGTGATCGCCAAGTGGCGCGATATTATTTCAAATAAAACTGGCCGGGAACTGGAGCCAACGACAGGAACAGGGAAGCTTAGAAAGCCAGTAGCAGGCGCCGCGGCCAACCCAAAAACGCTGACCCATATTTATGCAAATCGGCAAACTGCCCAGCACGCTGCAAAAAGTGAATGGGCCAAAATCATTGAACGTAGAAACATAATAAGAGATAACAGTGAGTAGAGTGGTCCGCCAATTTCGTTAGCTCAGCTTTAGCTTTAACCTGACGCTCTCGGTATGGTGCCTCTATCCGGAAATTGCTCATCGCAGACAGTAGCGCTAACTCTCACTGAGTTTGCCAGAATTGCAAAATTCGAATAATCAATTAAATATTTTTTCAGGGTCATTTATTTCCCGTTCAAAGCAAATGTGAAATGCTCCCTTCATCACAGGATTACCGTCATTGAATTGTTGCCAAATCGATTCCGCACTATGCTGTGGCCAGAGATGATTGACTAAATGAATATGAGGACCATTTTTGAAGTGATTGTTTTTATGATCGAGGTCGCGTTGATCAAAGTAAAAGAAATGCCAATTTGAATGATCTTGCAAATAGAAAATATGGCCAACAAGATAGCGTCGTTGCTTAAGAATTTGAGGGAACAGGCTTTTTATATTGTCGGGTGTATACCGTAAGTGCGCCGGTATAAAATCACGATATGAGATGTGATGAATCCAAGGGAGAGCTCGCATTTCGCAACCTTCGATGACTTGATGAAATGCTCCAAGTGTAATAACTGATTTTCGGCACAGTTTATCGAGGTCTCTCTTTGTTTTCGCAAGGAGAAGCTGTACTAGCATTTCGCAACTTGATTTGTCGTCCATTGCTACCCCTTTTGCCAATTCTAATATTTACCCTAGTTGGAGCATTTCAGCGGAGATCACCTTTTGACAGATTAACGCATTCGATTTTTTTGTAAATCATCCCAGCGCGGCGTACCCGCAGTCTCACCAACAACGCACTCTCTTATCCCGACATTCAAAATCTTGGCAGTGCTTCCTACCGAGTAGGATTTTCCATCGTTGTGGCAAATGGTTTCAGTCGGTACTGCGGTTGCCTGCGGGATATCGGTCGGCATTTTATACAATAACCAACCGCAGCCAGCCGCTAACATCATTAGTCCCCCCGTTAATGCCAGCGCTGTCCATGTCAGTTTTTTATTGGCGCTGGCCTTTTCCGCGCAGGCGATACACGAAAGGGGTAGTTCAGGAATATTGGCGGCTGCAGGCATAGTCTCGATTTCCTCGATTTCGGGTGCCGACGTTCCGTTAGTTTCAGCCAGCGAATTATTGAGTAGCGCCATGACCGCTTTATAGCTCTCCAGCGGAACTTGTTCAATTCTTATCACACCGTGTTCGTTCTTGATGACGTTGTACACATCATGGATGCTCATGCCGCTGCTTGTCGCGACCTCTTTAACCTTTTCAAAAATTGCCTTGCGTTGCAATCCAGTTAGAAATTTTGGCGGCTGCGGCTCCGGTTCGACCGATGCCCCTCCGATGATCTGAACAATATTGCTAAGCCTGGGTGCTTCGTGAACGCTACCTACAACTGCTTGTGAAACATCACCGTGAAACGCTGTCTTTTCCGTCATGCTAGCTACATCTCCAAAATGCTTTTTACTGATACCTGTAATTCTGATAGTCCAACCTATTTCAATTTTTTTAGCGCGCTCTCAAATGCCTTTGCGGTATCAGGTCTTAGCCCACTATTTAATTGAGCGACGACTTTTCCATCCCTTGATCGATACAGATACGGTCCGGCAAGACTGATCAAGGCATCGTAATAGGCATAAATTGCATCGCAATTTCTCTTAGTAGAACAGATGAAAATTTGTCCACCTTGGGGTGCAACTTCATCTATTGCAAACGCAATATTTTCGTCAAAGCTCTGTGGTTGAAGTGCGCCTGGCTTCCGCTCGAGGTAGTCGAATGCGTAGATTCCCGTATCCCCGTTGACCAACGCCGCCAGCACCGCAGAGCCGCGAGATGGCGCTTCATTGTTGGCAAAGGAGTCGGCTGTCTTCTTAACTCTGACCAATTGTTCAAAATCGATCCAATACGAGGGCGTGCCATCTAGCGGCGCTACGTTCGCCCAGCTATTTGTAAAGTCCACCTGGCGTATGTCTACTTTTTGATGATGTGCGGGTTGAAAATAATGAATGGACGCATCCTCAAAGCTGTCGACCTTGGCTCTTTTCCTGAGCCTTTCCATTGTCCGTTCGCGACTGTCTCCCGGTTGGAAAATGCCTTCGCTCTCCAGAAATTTTGCTCTTAGATAAAAACGCACATAGTCACAAACCGCGAGACTGTCGCAGGCTATTGCTGGTTCGTCTTTTGGTGAGTAGGTAAGCGCGTGGCCCCGGTCGCACGTGGATCGCGTACATGCGTCATCATCAGCAATGGACAGATGGCAGATACTTAAAAACAGCACACCGGCTGCAATGTTCTTATACGACATATCAAAAACTACTTTTCTTCTTTGGCCTTTTTCTTGCCGGAGCCAAAAACATTTGTTTGTGGCGCAGTGATGTCGCCGGTAATTTGCTGAGTGACTTTTCCGTGAAACACAACTGTCGCGCCGTCTTTCTGTTTAGTTGCTTTGTTTGAGGGTGCGTCGACTTCCGACAACGCTTGCTCGAGGAGAGCCATGACCGCTGAGTATTGATCGCGCGTCACGTTGGCGATGGATTCGACAGCAAGGTCCGCAAAAATAATTTGGTAGACATCAAGCGACTGCATGTTATTTGCACTAGCCACCAGATGAACCTTCGTTGCAATGGATTTCCGCTGCAGCATCGTAAGCTGCTGTGTTTCGGCGTTTTCGATGCCTTCAATCATGCCAAGCAAGCCCGCCTTTCCTCGAACATCTAAGCTGCGATAACTTAGCAACAGCTCTTTCTCATCGGGTGCGAGCGCCGGTGACGATTTCTCACCAGTTAAAACATATTGAACATCGCCACCGACATCAGCAAACGCCTTTAGCACATCTCCGCCGGGGGCGGCTTCGTTGCGTTCATAGCGCCCCCACATGCCGCCTCGAATCCCAATTTGACTGGCGATTTCGGTCTGCGTAAAGCCGAGCCGTATCCGCTCCTCTTGAAGACGATTCGAGCAAAGTTCATTAAAATGCACAAATATTCCTTGATTAAGTCCATTTAAATGGATATATTTACGCCATCCCATAGCGATTACACATCATAACATCATGGAAACATTGCCGAAAATCAGGCGTATCTCCAAAGGAGCGACTTCACAGCCGCTCGGTGCCCGACTAATGCCAGACGAGAAGGCGACAGTAGAGCGCCATGCAGCCAAAGAACAACGTTCTCGCGCCTGGTTTCTCCGTTTCCTGATTCTGCGCGGCCTTGCAGAATACGAGCGCGAAATTGCCCTTCACCAATAACAGCTAAGGACGCCGTCATGTACCCCGACACCAAGCGTATCCGTAACAATCGGCTCACTCTCCGGTTTGACGACTACGAACACGACCTGATCAAGGCTTTGGCCAATTATCAGGGAGAACAGCCTTCGACCCTCCTGCGCCAGCTGGTGTTGCGGGAAGCTGCGATGGCTTTAGGCATTTCCGATAGTGAAATAGTAGGCGCAAAAGCTGCATAAGCCTAGACCGCAATAAGCAGACAAAGAGCCGACGAAAAGATGCCAGATCACGAAATCACCCTTAACGAAGCAGAAAGCGACCTGCTGGAGCGCGTGCGCCAGCAACAGGGCCTGGCTTCGATACAGCAGGCAGCGGAATGGCTTGCCAAGTCGCGCTTGCGCAAGCAAACAAGGCAGATTTCCGGCCGCGGCCGTGCGCTGTATCCCGTAGAAAGGAAGCAATCGTGAGAGTGATTAGCCTGCCTTGCCCGCATTGCAAATGCCCCGTACGTGCTACGAAAAGCCGCACGATGTCCGATATGTTCAAGGAAATCACGTATCGCTGCACCAATGACGAATGCGGGCACATTTTCATAGCCGGCCTGGAGGTGCTGCGCACCGTGTCACTGTCGGCAGTCCCCGATTCCGCGGTGCGCATCCCAATGTCCCAGAACGTGCGCAATGCTTGCATCAATCAGCTGGCGCTAACGCTGTGAGCCGCCCATGAACAGCGCGTCACGCATCCTAGCGCCGCCATAAGCCACCGCTAGCCCCTTTTCCTCCGTCACATCTTACCCGGCAATGCCCGATTTCAGGCATGCGGGATTCGCTCACCCTTAGCAAAGGTAACAACATGAAAAAAATTCTTCTCGATCTGTGCGTTGTCACGTTCGGCTGCCTACTGATCATGGCTGGCCCTTTGCTGCAAGCCATCGGCGTCATCGGGGGCTAAAGCCATGTTTGCAAAAAATACCCGCACCCTGCTGATCGACAAGTTGGAGCTGCGCAATTGGTTCATCTCGCGCAAGCACTATATCAACCCCGGCCATGCGGCAACGGTGGGCGAAGTGCTGAACGAGCAGATCGCCGTTTTCATTGACCAACTTGGCGGTATGGCGGAGGCCTGGTGATGGACGTATCCCTGATCGACAATCATTTGTCGTTCCAGTCGGCCGCCGAGGTCATCCGCAGTCGCGAAATTGCGGCGGCCACGATGACGCCGGCAGACCGTGCGCACGCCGAGTTGGCGAAAGCCCGCAAGTTGATCAAGGTGCGCCAGCCGAAAGTCGGCGACGTGCTGCAGGTCGCCAAAACCTGGGGCGCAACCAAAGAGGGCGCACGTCGCTCGGTGCTGCGCGCTGCCGGCCTGGATGCCGCTCGCTGGAATTGCCCGATACATTCATTTAGCGAATCCGAGCGCATCGCTATCAAGGCAGCGGCAGCAGAAGCGCAGCGCGTATTTCGGCAGGTGTTCGATGCAATCTAAGCGTGTCATTCTGCCGAACAAAACACGGCACCAGTCGTTCCTCAACTCCGAGCGTTTCGCGCCAGAGCTGGCCCGTTTGCCGTACAAGTGGCGCAAGCGCGTCATAGGCCAGGTGCTGGAAAAAATGTCGTGGTCGTCGTGGTACAAAATTTACGAATCCATCGCCACCGATTTTGTGCGCGATTTTGCTGAGCGCTACGTGCCGGCCGGCGTGGACCTGTCGCAGCACGATGCCGATATCGTCGAGACCGCCAAGAAGGCGGCGGCCCACGTCTACGCATCGCTGCAGATTGCGATTTCAGATAAGAACGTCCTCGAAATCATCCATTGCCAATGCGAGGAATACGGCATCGAGGCGCCTGAGCTGGACAACCCTAGCGACGTCATCGCCCGCGCGCTCGATCACCGCTGGTGGCGGGCGCAGCTGCGCAAGCGCGTATGCCGGGCGTTTGAAGCCGGCAATATCCGGCTCGGCTATGTGCACTACCACGGCGAACCATACGCCAGCCATGACACCGTGATTGCGCGCCTGGCGCAGAACCGGCGCAACGAACGGACGCTGGAAGCCAACAAGCTGGAAAACGAACACGGTCAGCAATTCACGCTGGCAGAGCTGGCCGGCACTAGTACTGCCAACAAATCTATACGACGCGGGGAACTCATGTTGCGCATGAATGGCTTTGAAAGCATCGCCAAGGAATTGGGCGACGAAGGTATTTTTGTTACCCAAACTTGCCCATCGCGCTTTCACTCGACGCTGCACAACGGCAAGCCGAACCCTAAGTACAGCGGCGCCACGCCGCGTGAGGCCAACGCCTACCTGCAGAAGGCGACGGCGGCCTTGCGGGCGGCCCTGGCCCGCCGCGGTATCGGTATGTACGGTTTTCGCATCGTCGAACCACACCACGACGCGACACCGCACTGGCACATGTTGTTGTTCGTTCGCGCCAAGGAAAACTACACCACGCCACACATTGCCGACATTGCCGGGCGTGCCACACGCCTGATGAAGCGCTATGCCTGGGCAGAAGATCGTGGCGAACCTGGCGCGTTTAAGCGTCGCCTCAAGGTAGTCCGTATCGATTGGAGCCTGGGCAGCGCTGCCGGCTATATCGCCAAATATGTGGCTAAAAATATCGACGGTGCCCACGTGGGCGATCACAAGACCAAGGACGGTTACACCATCGTTCCCGATTGCGTCGGCGGTGTTGAGCTGGTGCCGTCTGCCCGGATTGAGGCCTGGGCCGCCTGTTGGGGTATTCGCCAGTTTCAGCAATGGGGCGGTGCGCCTGTCACCGTTTGGCGTGAACTGCGTCGAATCAAGGAAGAGATGGTCAATCAGGCGCCGGCGCCAATGCGCCGCGCCTGGGATGCAGCGCAAAAGATCGAAGGCGAAAAGCGCGCGGACTTTGCCGAGTACATGCGTGCACAGGGTGGCCCGATTGTGCCGCGTAAGAACCTGCAAATTACCCTCGCCAAGGATGAGAAAACAGTTATCGGTCGCTACGGCGAGACCGTCAAAGTAACACCCTATGGCGTGCATTGCGCGGCACTGGCCGGGGTTGTCTTTAAATCTGTTCGTCACACCTGGACACCTGTGAGGTCTGCGGCTGGTGGGGTTGAAGTTGCTCTTCCTCGGACTCGTGTAAATAACTGTACGCGACCCACCGATGACTTCTCCGCGAATAGACCGAAGCGCACGTTTTATGAGTCTCCAACGTTGGATGATCAAGCGAAATGCGAGGTCATCCAAGCCTGGGCGGCAATCAATGCCTGCCCCTACCCACGAATTTTAGTAACTGATCCAGATCGATCAGATATCTATCGCCAAGAAATAACGAATCAAGAAAACATAGGGGGAAATCATGAGTAAATCCGCAGCAATGGTCGGCTCCAGAGTGACATTTGATAGCGACAACGGCATTCAGGCCGGCTATGTAGTCGACCTACGACGAGACATTGGCAACGGCGAGGTCCACGCATGGATCGAAATCGATCATCAGTGGCCAGGCATGTTCCAGGCGGTGCCGGCATCTGCTCTGCTTACGAATAGCTCTGAGGACGCCACGACATGAGCACCATACCTATGTCCGACGATATATTTTTGAGGGATTGCCACGTAGACGAGCTGACCGGTATTAAGCGTGGCATCACAATTAATGGGAAAAAGAAGTCCAAATATCAATTGCAGGTCGAGTTCCTACGCACACGCGGGATTGCGTTTATCGAAAACGCTCGCGGCCGGCCGGTTGTGGTCCGTTCGATTATCGAAGGTGGTCGCGCGACAGCGGCGCCGAAAACAGCATGGCAACCAAAAGTCATTGGGGAATAGTATGGGACGTAAGCCAACAACACATTCAAATCTACCTCCGCGCATGCGCGCCCGTACTCAGCGCAGCGGAAAGATTTATTTTTACTATGACACAGGAGACAAACCGCGCCGCGAAATACCACTCGGCGGCGACTATGTTGAGGCAGTGCGCAAGTGGTCGGAATTGGAAATAGACACAAAGGTAAATCCGTCCAAGCTTGTTACGTTCCGCTACGCATGCGAGATTTATCAGAAAAAATATTTGCCGGCGAACAAACGGAAAACGCGCATCGAAAAATTGCGGCAGTTGGAAACGCTGTATCTATTTTTCGATAATCCGCCGGCGCCTTTGGACGACATCAAACCGATTCATATTCGGCAGTTCATGGATTGGCGCATTAAGCTCACTCAGGACAAGTTACGCCAAGAAGGTAAGCCTGTCGCGGGTCATGAGGGCGAAGTCGCAGCAAACCGTGAAAAAGCACTTATTTCTCATGTATGGAACGCAGCGCGCGACAGTGGCTTGACCGACAAAGCGAATCCATGCGCCGGTATCAAGGCATACAAGGAAAGCGGGCGCGACGTGTATGTATACGACGACATGTATTCGGCAGTTTGGAATGTAGCTGATGTGCCGCTGCAGGAGGCAATGGATTTGACGTACTTGTCCGGCGCCAGGCCGGCGGATGTCCTTAAAATCGACGAGCGTGATCTACGTGAAGGCTCTATCGAGGTCCAGCAAAATAAGACTACGCAAAAACAGCGTATTGCAATTCAAGGTGAGCTGGCCATACTGATTGATCGGATTTTGAAACGTAAGCGCGCTATCAACGGGACGGTAGTCTCCACCCGCCTGTTGGTCAACGAAGTTGGGCAACCTTTGACCTATTACGCCTTGCGTTCACGTTTCGACAAATCGCGCGACATCGCCGCAATTGAAAAATCCGCGTTCCAGTTCCGTGACCTGCGCGCGAAAGCTGGGACTGACAAGACCGATAGCAGCGGCGACATTCGGCAGGCGCAGAAACAATTAGGCCATGCCAGCGTGACGATGACAGAACACTATGTAAGAAAGAGGCGCGGGGACAAAGTCACACCAACCAAATAGGTTGCAAATCAAGCCATATTCACTTTGCGGCATCGTAAACCAGATTTGTCGTTACAATGTTGCAAAATTGGGCTGGGGGTGTACTTTAAGAAGCTTTTGTATTAATATTTGCCTTAATACGTCCCCCGCCTCTGTTCCCGGTCATTTAATCATGTGCCGGTCAATCAAGCGGGGGATTTCTCTTTATGCTGCCAGTTGGCTCATATTCCAATATCAAGTTTCATCTAACCGCTTCGCAACAAATTTCTTTGCTCAAAGAGCGGGGCATGGTTTTCACAGATGAAATATCCGCGCAAAAAACACTGTTAAACCTTGGCTACTATCGGTTTGCAGGCTATTTTTATTCTTTTCGCAAGACAAATCCTAGAGGGACGCCAGGGCGGCAAGACGAATTTCAGGCAGGAACAAGTTTTGCTATCGTGGAACAACTTGCCGAATTTGATCGTCTGCTCCGGCTAATGGTACTGGATGCAGCAGCCTGTATTGAGGTCGCAGTGCGTTGCGATATTGCTCATAGGCTGGGTGTGCAACATAGAATTGCACATGAACAACCTTCTTTGTTAGATGCCAAGTTTGGCGTTACGATCGATCCAGTAACCGGCAGAACTGAGTATGCTGAATGGAGAGACAAATTAGCTGCCGCCGTACATCGCGCAAGAAGAGAAGACTTCGTTAAACACCACATCAATAAATATGGTGGGCGAATGCCAATCTGGACCATCATTGAGGTCTGGGATTTCGGATTGCTTTCAAGATTTTTTGCGGGAATGCAGTTCAAAGATCAGACACACATTGCGCGTCGTTACGGCCTGCAACAAGGCCAACATCTAGCGTCCTGGCTTCGGTCAATCAATTTCGTTAGAAACGTGTCAGCGCACCATTCAAGACTTTGGAACCGTAATATTGTTGAACGTCCCACCTTTCAGAAAACTCAACCTCACGAGCATTTACATCACTTGACACAGGATGTGCACGCACAAACGCGAGTATATGGATCGCTGTGTATTCTTAAGTCAATGCTAAGGGTAGCGTCGCCTGATAACAACTGGACAGAACGTCTTCGCGCACTATGCCAAACATTTCCAGTAAATCCGATAGTCAGTTTACAGGACGCTGGATTTCCTCCCGACTGGGAGCAAAAAACCATCTGGAATTAACACCGATTTCCATTTGCAAAAAAGCTGATTGCGGAGCAAAAGTTAATTTGCGGAGCAAAAGAAAAAGGCCCACCGGACGGTGGGCCTTTTAGATATTGGTGCTGGCTGCAGGACTTGAACCCGCCACCCCCTGATTACAAGTCAGGTGCTCTACCAGATGAGCTAAGCCAGCTAAACTGCGAAGACCGCAATTATACCTATTTAATTCGCGTTAGGGTAGGTCTTCCGCCTTTTTTTGGTGGTTCCGGATCTTTTTCCGGGTCTGTTCCGGGGGAATTCTGTTTTGTGTCGCTGCCTGGCGACGGTACGGAAGTCAAAATCGGCGTCACCGAGGCCGGCGGCTCGCTGCTGACGTCCTGCTCGGAGGCGGCGTCGCTGATATCGGAGTCGGCCGCGACCGTCGGTTCGAAGGCCATGCCCTGGCCGTTTTCGCGGGCATAGATGGCGATCACATTGTCGACAGGGACCGAGATGTCGCGCGACACGCCGCCGAAGCGGGCGCTGAAATTGACGAACTCGTTATCCATTTTCAAGCCGCTGGTGGCTTCGAAACTGATGTTCAATACAATCTCGCCATTCTTGACGAACTGCATCGGCACGCGCGTGTGCGCATCTACCCTGGCCGCCAGATAGGGGGTGTAGCCATTGTCGGTGCACCATTCATAAATGGCGCGCAACAGATACGGTTTGGTAGAGGTTTCGGACATGGCAGCTACTTGGTTCGGTACAAAAGATTAAGCAAGGGCCGCCCTGCATCGCCAACGGCAATACAGGACAGCAAACAACTGCATCTTAACGACGCATGACTTTTTCCGACGGCGTCAGCGCTTCGATGTAGGCCGGGCGCGAAAAGATACGCTCAGCATACTTCATCAGCGGCGCAGCCGTCTTCGACAGCTCGATACCGTAGTGATCCAGACGCCACAGCAATGGCGCAATCGCCACGTCCAGCATCGAGAACTCGTCGCCCAGCATGTATTTGTTCTTCAGGAACAAAGGCGCCAGCGTGGTCAGACGGTCGCGGATTTCCGAGCGTGCCTTGTCGTGGCTCTTTTCTGCTGCTTTGGTTTTCTCGTTTTCCAGCGTGTGCACGTGGATAAACAATTCTTTCTCAAAGTTGAACAGCATCAAACGCGCACGGGCGCGCATCAGCGGATCGGCCGGCATCAGCTGCGGATGCGGGAAACGTTCGTCGATGTACTCATTGATGATATTGGACTCGTACAGAATCAGGTCGCGCTCGACCAGGATCGGCACTTGACCATAAGGGTTCATGGTCGAGATGTCTTCCGGCTTGTTGAACAAGTCGACATCGCGAATTTCAAAGTCCATGCCTTTCTCGAACAGAACGAGACGGCAGCGTTGTGAAAATGGGCAGGTTGTACCCGAATAGAGAACCATCATTTTTATA
>NZ_DATMRB010000131.1:0-34187 GCF_035566555.1 Collimonas sp. | reverse complement strand
GGCCGGCTTCGGTCAGCAAGACCTGGTGCGCCTTCTCATCCTTGGTGTAATCGCCGGGCAATTCAACCTTGCCCTTGCCGTCCGGCGTTTCTTCGCCGATCTGCTGGGTCAGCAGCGGCGGCACTTCATTGATCTTGTAGTACAGGTCGGTGTGGTTCTCGGCCTGACCGGAAATGATCAGCGGAGTACGCGCTTCATCGATCAGGATCGAGTCGACCTCATCGACGATGGCGAAGTTCAGGGTGCGCTGCACGCGGTCGGCAGCGTCGTACACCATGTTGTCGCGCAGGTAGTCGAAACCGAATTCGTTGTTAGTGCCGTAAGTAATGTCAGCGCTATACGCGACCTGCTTGGCGTCGTGCTCGACCGAGGACAGGTTGACGCCGGTAGTCAGGCCAAGCCAGCCGTACAGGCGGCCCATCCACTCGGCATCGCGCTGCGCCAGGTAATCATTGACGGTCACCACATGCACGCCCTTGCCGGACAGCGCATTCAGGTAGGCCGGCAGGGTCGCCATCAGCGTCTTGCCTTCGCCCGTGCCCATTTCGGCAATCTTGCCATAATGCAAAACCATGCCGCCGATCAGCTGGACGTCGAAATGGCGCATTTTCAAGACGCGCTTGCCGGCTTCGCGGCAGACCGCGAAAGCTTCAGGCAACAGGTCGTCCAGCTTGGCGCCGTCGGCTATGCGTTGCTTCAGCTCAGGCGTCTTGGCCTGCAGCTCGGCATCGGACAGTTTTTCGAATGCCGGTTCGAGTGCATTGATTTGTCGGACGACTTTTTTATATTGTTTGAGCAGACGCTGGTTGCGGCTACCGAAAATCTGGGTCAGTAATGACATGCTTGGATTCTAAAAAAGAGCGCCGGCGACATTCCGTGACATCTTGTGAATGAACACGTGAGCACGAATCCGGGCTGTGGCTAAATAATCGGAGAATTTTATCATGCAGTCCCCGACACATTGGGGTTATGCACCAGGAAACAATAGCAAGTTGCGCAAATTGTGCCGCATTCGCACGGCCCGCGCCTAATCTTCCGTGCAACTCGCTGATATACACTTACTTCAATACAACAATCTCTATTATTTTCCTGCCAATATTGCCGCTTTGGCCAGATCAGTGCCGGCATTCAGGAACTTGCGCGGATCCTGCGCCACGCCCTTGATCCTGACTTCGAAATGCAAGTGCGGCCCGGTGGAACGACCGGTGGTGCCGATATCGGCGATGTGCTGGCCGCGCTGCACGATATCGCCCACCTTGACCAGCAAGCGCGAGGCGTGCGCGTAGCGGGTGATGATATCGTTGCCATGGTCGATATCGAGCATGTTGCCGTACTGCGGATGATACTCGGCGTCGATCACCACGCCGCCCGCGGCCGCCACGATTGCGGTGCCTACGCTGGCTGGAAAATCCAGTCCTTCATGAAAGGCGCTGCGGCCGGTGAACGGATCAAGGCGCCAGCCGAAACTCGATGAATTGTAGGCGACATTGACCGGCTGATTGGTTGGCAGCAGCTTGGACTTGATGCGGTCGCTCATCAGCACGGTTTCGACCACGTTCATGTAGTCGGCGCGATAGCCGACGTCGCGCGACATGGCGTCCAGCGCCTGCTGGAACTCGCTCATGCTCATGTCATGCGACGCGCGGCCGCTCAGGCTGCTGGATTCGGCGCCGCCGCGTCCGGGTGCTTCCTTGAAATTGAACTCCTCTGGCTTGACGCCGGCCAGGCCCTGCACCCGCTCGCCAAGAGCGTCGAGACGCATCAGCTGCGCCTGCATTTCACCGAGCTTGATCGCCATCGCCGCCAGGTTTTCCTTCAGATACTTGTCCTTGTCCGGCATGCCGCCGGCCGCCGTGCTGACCGCGCTCTTGCCGACAAACGGCAGACTGATCGAATAATGGATGGTGAGGAAATACAGCAGTACTGTCGCCAGCACTACCGACAACAGGAAAGCCGCGACCATCAAGGCGAGGTGCCTGGCGCCCAAAGTAATGGACTTTGCGCGGTTGAAGCGCGGATGCAACAGAATTACCTGCATTGCAACTCCTGTGACGCGCCGAGAGGATCACAGGTGTGATAAGGTTTCACTATCATGCGCAGACTCTCACCTTCAATCTCACCTTCTTCTTACCGGCCATCGGCATTCGGCTCCAGGCCGCAAACCAAAACATCCAGGGACGCCACGGATTTTTTACGGGGAAATGACAGGATGGCGGCGTTACTGCCCGCTGTCACACGCATGGCGGCCTTGCAAAAGCAATGCGCCGCCGAATTGCCATCCATGTTCAGTGCTTGCGAAGTATTGCAATGTGAAGCAGGACAACTTGTCTTGTCGGCGCCCAATGCCGCTCTTGCAACTAAACTGAAGCAACAGCTGCCACGCCTGCAAAACCAGTTGCAAACAGGAAATTGGCAGATTAATGCAATCCGAATCAAAGTGCAAGTGAGCCAAAACCTGGTGAAAGCGCCGCCGGTCAAGCAAGCCCTGCTGACATCCAACGCCGTGTCGGCATTCGCTTCGCTGATGGCGGATCTGGAACCGTCTTCTGCGAATGAAGCGCTGAAAAATGCGATCGCCGCGATGGTCAATCGTCATCGCAGTAAAAGCGGCAAAGACAGCAAAGACTAATTTCTTATTACTTCAGGAAAATAAAATATTGCATAAAAAACATTATACGCTAGCTGTCTCTCCTCCTTCCTGATTTAGCCCTCAAAAACGCCAAGGAATTTCTTAATTCCGACGGTCAGCAGAACAAGCAACCGCAAGATGTAAATTCGGCCGCTGTAAAAAAGTTGTTGCAGACGCACAAGACGGATATCCTGTTGCCTGCCGACAGAAATCGCTGTCCCGCATTCCATTGAACCTCGACCCACGATAGACGGATTCATGAACAGTATTGGTGAACTGCTGGCAACCGAGCATATCCTTCTTGATATGGATGTATCGCGCAAAGAACAGGTTTTCGAGGCGGCGGAACAACTCTTCGGCGGCCGCCACGGCTTATCCAGAAATCAAGTACTGCTTGCCTTGACGGCGCGCGAGGCGCTGGGCTCCACCGGGCTGGGCGCCGGCGTCGCAGTGCCGCATGCGCGCATCCGCGGCCTGGCGCAGGCGGTACTGGCTTACCTGCGGCCGCGCACGCCGATTCCGTTCGATGCGCCGGACGCCGGGCCGGTATCCGATATCATCGTCATACTGATCCCGGAACACGCCACCGACCAGCATCTGAAACTGCTGGCGGAGGTCGCCGAAATGTTCCAGGACCGGCGCTTTCGTGAACGGCTGAGCTCCTGCGGCGATGCCGGCGCCGCACGCCGCATCTTCACCAACTGGCCTGAATAAAAAAATGCCCAATCGCGCATACCCGGATATCACTGCGCCCCAGTTGCGGACTAGCTGGCGCTTTGGCTGGGTCGACATCCTGGTGGTGGCGGCGATGCTGCTGCTGTTCTGGCTGCTGTTCTCGCTCAGCGGCGACATGCGCGTGCATTTCGACGAACTGCATCCGCCGCCGTTGTCGCTGGACGTCGAGATGATTCCGTATTACACCGCGCGCACCGTGCTGCGCATGTTCATCGCTTTCGGCGCATCCTTGCTGTTCACCTTCATCTGGGGCTATATCGCGGCCAAGAGTCCGCGCGCGCGCAAGGTCATGCTGCCCATCCTGGATATCCTGCAGTCGGTGCCGGTGCTGGGCTTCCTGTCGATCACGGTGACCGGCTTCCTGGCCCTGTTCCCCGGCAGCCTGCTGGGTGTCGAATGCGCCAGCATCTTTGCCGTGTTCACGGCGCAAGCCTGGAACATGACCTTCGGTTTTTACCATTCGCTGGTGACGATTCCAGCTGAACTGTCGGAAGCCTCTTCGATTTTCCGCCTCAACCGCTGGCGGCGCTTCACCACGCTGGAGCTGCCGGCATCGGCCATCGGCCTGATGTGGAATTCGATGATGAGCTTCGGCGGCGGCTGGTTTTTCGTGGCGCAGAGCGAAGCCATTACGGTACTGAACAAGAACATCAAGCTGCCTGGCCTGGGTTCCTATATGGCGGCGGCGGTGGAAGCAGGCAACACCCGCGCCGCGCTATATGCGATTGGCGCCATGATCTTCACCATCCTCCTGATCGACCAGCTGGTATGGCGGCCGCTGGTGGCCTGGGCCGAGAAATTCAAGCTGGAAAATACCGAAGCGAAAGACAGCCCGCAATCCTGGATGCTGGACTTGCTGCGGCGTTCCAACGTGATCGGCTGGCTGTTCCTGCGCATCGGCCGTGCGGTCGGGCGCGCCAGCCAGCGCCTGTCCTCGGTCGCCACCGATGTCACGGAAAGCGTGACGCGCAATGCGCCTACGCTCTTCAAGCAGGGATTGCGCGTGGCGCTCTGGCTGGCCATCGCCGCCGGCATGGTCTGGCTGGTGATCGACGCCATCGGCGTCGCCCGCGAAATCAAGACCGAAATGACCGGCGCCGCCATGCTGCACGTGGTCTGGCTGGGCGTCCTGACCTTCCTGCGGGTGCTGGCGATGATGATCGTCGCCACCCTGATCTGGACCCCGATCGGCGTCTGGATCGGCTTGCGGCCACGGGTGGCGCGCATCGCCCAGCCGCTGGCGCAGATCGCCGCCTCGTTTCCGGTCAACATGACTTTCCCCTTCATCGTGGTGTTTTTCATCACGGCGAACATCCCCATCAATATCGGCAGCATCTTGCTGATGGCGTTGGGCACCCAGTGGTATATCCTGTTTAATGTGATCGCCGGCGCCATGGCGATTCCCACCGACCTGCGCGAAGCGGCGCAGATCTTCGGCCTGCGCAAATGGCGTCTGTGGAAGACCGTGATCATCCCGGCAATCTTCCCGTTCTGGGTGACCGGCGCCGTCACCGCCACCGGCGGCGCATGGAACGCCAGCATCGTCGCCGAAGTGGCGTCATGGGGCAACAACAAGCTGGTGGCCGACGGCCTGGGCGCCTATATCGCGCAGGTCACCGAGAAGGGCGACAAGCCCGCGATTTATTTCAGCATCGTGGTGATGTCGCTGTTCGTGGTGCTGATCAACCGCTTCCTGTGGCGCCGGCTGTATGCGCTGGCAGAGCAGAAATTCAAGCTCGATTAATTGTTCAATGAGTGCTCTGTATGCGCTCCAAGGATGTGACCGATGTCAGACCCCGTTTCCACTGCTTCCACCGCTACGTCGCCTGCCAGCGCCGGCCGCAATCCTGCGGCGCCGCTGATCGAGCTGCAGCATGTGTCGAAAGCCTATACCACCGGCGGCGGCGAACCCGTCACCATTCTCGACGACATCAACCTGGCGGTGCGCGAAGGCGAAATGCTGGCGCTGCTGGGACAGTCCGGCAGCGGCAAATCGACCATCCTGCGCCTGATCGCCGGCCTCACGGATCCCACCAGCGGCGCCGTGCTCAGCCATGGCAAGGCGCTGGAGGGCATCAACCGCAAGCTCTCCATCGTGTTCCAGAGTTTTGCCCTGTATCCGTGGCTGACGGTGCAGCAAAACGTCCAGGTCGGCCTGACCCAGCGCCGCCTGAGCGTTGAACAGGAACAGGAAGAAATCGACAAGGTGCTGACGCTGATCGGCTTGTCCGGCTTCGAGAACGCCTTCCCCAAGGAACTGTCGGGCGGCATGCGGCAACGTGTCGGCCTGGCGCGCGCCATCGTCGCCAAACCCGAAGTGCTGTGCATGGACGAGGCGTTCAGCGCGCTCGATGTACTCACCGCAGAGAACCTGCGGGCTGAAGTGGTCGACCTGTGGAACAACGCCGGCGAAACCGGCATCAAGAGCATTTTCTTCGTCACCCACAACATTGTCGAAGCCGCCTACATGGCTTCGCGCATCGTGATCATTTCATCGCATCCGGGGCGCATCAAGAACGTCATTGCCAATCCGCTGCCCTACCCGCGCGACGTCAAGTCGAAGGAATTCGCGGCCCTGGTCAACCAGATCCACGATGCCATCACGGCGCTGGCGTTGCCGGACGAGCCGGGCGAGGAAAGCGAGGCAGCAGAAGCCGGCGCCGACAAGCCGCAAGAGCAAGAAGTTCAGGCAGTCGCGTCTCAGGACGCAGGCGCTAGCCGTGTCGAGCCGATTCCTAATGTGCCGGTGGGACGGATAGTCGGTTTGCTGGAGATCCTGCAGAACAATCAGGAGACCATCAATATCTACGAACTGAGCACGCGCATCGGCACCGATTTCGGCGAAACGATTGCGATCGTCAAAGCCGCCGAGATGCTGGACCTGGTGGATACGCCGAAACACGAAGTGACCATGACCACGCTCGGCTGGTACTTCCTGGCCGCGCCGCTGGCGGCGCGCAAGACACTGTTCAGGAAACAGATCCTGCGCCTGCGCCTGTTCCAGATGCTGACGGCGCGCCTCAATGAAAATCCAGGGGCGCGCGTGAAAGAGGATGAGATTCTCGAAGAACTGGCCAGCCTGCTGCCTTATGACCAGCCGGAAAGCCTGTTCGCCACGCTGATTTCCTGGGGACGTTACGCCGAGATCCTGGATTACGACCAGCGCAGCGGCAGCGTGCACCTGGAGGTGCATGAGGGGCAAGAGACTCAGGGAACAAGCGCTTGATTTAATGCGGGGCGTATAACGAAGACGAAGAAAAGAAACAGGCCTAATTCAAAGCCCATTCTTGCCCGACTTGCCGCTGATACGCGCCCGGCGCTTCGGTCAGCTCGTCGAAACTGACCACTTCATAAGCATCCGGCTGCGCCAGCAGAGCGCGCAACAACTGGTTGTTCAAGCCATGCCCGGATTTGTGGGCAGTGTAGCTGGCCAGCAGCGGATGGCCGATCAGGTACAGGTCGCCGATGGCGTCCAGGATCTTGTGGCGCACGAATTCGTTTTCATAACGCAGGCCATCGCTGTTCAAGATCCGGTACTCGTCCATCACAATCGCGTTTTCCAGCGAACCGCCGCGCGCAAGCCCCAGGCCGCGCATGGTTTCCACGTCTTGCATGAAACCGAAGGTGCGCGCACGCGCCACTTCTTTCACATACGACTCGATGCTGAAATCGACTTCCGCGGTCTGGCCGGTGCCGTCCACTGCAGGATGATTGAATTCGATGAAAAATTTGAGCTTGAAGCCGTTGCAAGGATCTAGCCGCGCCCATTTCTCACGGTCGCCCTGGCCTTCGCGTACTTCCACGCTTTTCTTGATGCGGACGAATTTCTTGGCAGCGTTCTGTTCTTCCAGTCCCGCTTGCTGCAGCAGGAACACGAAGGAGGATGCCGAGCCGTCCATGATCGGGATTTCTTCCGCGGTGACGTCGACATACAGGTTGTCGATACCCAGTCCGGAGCAAGCCGACATCAGGTGTTCGATGGTTGACACCCGCGCGCCATCCTTGACCAGCACGGAGGCCATGCGGGTATCACCGACTTCGGTCGCTTTGGCCGGGAAATCGATCACAGGATCCAGGTCGACACGACGGAAGACAATCCCGGTATCGACCGCGGCCGGGCGCAAAGTCAGCTCGACCTTGGTGCCGGAATGGACGCCAATGCCTGTCGTCTTGACAATTTTTTTGATGGTGCGTTGTTTCAACATGATGACATTATAAGTCTGACTGATAATTATTCTGTAACGATGTGTACCTGCTGTGGGATAAAAAACACGCTTGGGTTTCCAAGCCATTTTTTTCTATCACAGGCATATCGACAGACTATCGGCTTGCCCTCGATTCCCCGGCTGCAGATGCAAAAAGCGGCGCACGCGGCGCCGCCTTGCTTACCGACAAGAAGAAATCTTATGCCAGCTGGCCGAGCAGCGTTTCCGCATTCGACACTTCAAATTTACCGCCTTCTTCCACGTTCAATTGCTTGACCACGCCGTCGTCGATCAGCGCCGAGAAACGCTGCGAGCGCGTGCCCATGCCGAACTTGCCGAAATCGGCATCCAGGCCCAGCGCCTTGACGAAATCCGCATTGCCGTCAGCCAGCAGACGGACGATGCCGGTCGCCTTTTGATCGCGGCCCCAGGCGCCCATGACGAACGCGTCGTTCACCGAAATCGCCCAGATTTCATCAACGCCCTTGGCCTTGAAATCGGCAGCGTGCTGGACGTAGCCTGGCAGGTGCTTGGCCGAGCAGGTCGGCGTGAAGGCGCCAGGAACCGCGAACAGGGCGATCTTCTTGCCCTTGACCAGATCGCTGACGTTAAAGGTATTCGGGCCGAGCGCGCAACCGGCGGTTTCGACTTCGATGAATTCTGCTAGTTTGCCTTCCGGCAGGCGATCGCCGATCTTGATGGTCATGATAAGTCCTTGTCTAGTGAATGAAGCCTCCAAACCGGCGCCGCGGCCTGAGCCGTGTACCGATCTGCCGAGACAGCGCATGTTATCGCATGATAGCGCATGCTAAAAAGAAAACGCCGCGCCTTACGACGCGGCGTGGAAACCGCAGTATGCCTTGTTCCGCAAAATCATGCAGGGTCGGCGGCTGATAGCGGGTATATCACCCCGCTATCAGCCGCCAGCCTCGTACAGGAAAACGCGGACCGGCTTAGTCAGCCTGCTTGCGCAGGAAAGCCGGGATGTCGTAGGTTTCCATGCCGTTCTTTTCCAATGCGCGCACGGTATCGGAAGCCGACTCGCGGCGCCATACGGCCGGCGCCTTCATGCCTTCGAACGACGAGCTGCCATGGCCAACCGACGGCTGGCCGTGCATCAGCGGCTCGTTGTGGGTACCGGTACGCATCATCGGCGCCTGCACCAGCTGCACGGCCTTGCGCGAACGGCCCAGTCCGGTAGCGACCACGGTGACGCGGATATCGTCGCCCATGGTTTCGTCGTAGGCAATACCCTGGGCAATCGAAGCATCCGGCGCCGCAAACGCGCGCACAGTGGCCATGACTTCCTTGATTTCCTTACCCTTCAGGCTACGGCTGGCAGTGACGTTGACCAGCACGCCGCGCGCGCCGGACAGATCGATGCCGTCCAGCAGCGGCGAGGCGACTGCCTGCTCAGCTGCCAGGCGGGCGCGGTCGACGCCGGAGGCGGTGGCGGTACCCATCATCGCCTTGCCTTGTTCACCCATGATGGTCTTGACGTCGTTGAAGTCGACGTTGATATGGCCAGGCACATTGATGATTTCCGCAATACCGGCAACGGCATTGTTGAGTACATCGTCGGCTTGCTGCAGCCATTCCATCATGCTGTCGTCTTCATAAATCTCTTCCAGCTTTTCGTTGAGAATGATGATCAGCGAATCGACGTGCTGCGACAACGCTTCCAGGCCTTCGTCGGCGATGTCCATGCACTTCTGGCCTTCGTAAGAAAATGGCTTGGAAACCACCGCCACGGTCAGCGCGCCCAGCTCCTTGGCGATCTGCGCCACCACCGGCGCAGCGCCGGTGCCGGTGCCGCCGCCCATGCCAGCGGCGATGAACACCATGTGCGCGCCGCGCAGTGCATCCTCAATCCGGCTGCGCGACTCTTCCGCCAGTTGACGGCCCACCGACGGCTTCATCCCCGCGCCCAGGCCGGTCTCGCCGATCTGGATCACGTTATGCGCCTTCGATTGCTTGAGCGCCTGTGCATCCGTATTGGCAGCGATGAACTCCACTCCCGACACACCCTTGTTGATCATATGTTGGACCGCATTGCCGCCGGCGCCGCCGACACCGACGACTTTAATCACGGTGCCCAAAGTTGCATTGTCAAGCATATCGATTTCCATGATATTTCCTCATAAAGATGCAGCATCCAGTCAATAGGCATCACGCGGTGTGAGACCTAGCAACTGACAACTGCGTGTTGCACAAACAACATTAAAATTAAACTTCGCCTGTCATCTGCAAGAGCAAAGTGCTGCGCAATCAAAATGCCCGGCGCCTCTTTAACTCTGTCCTGCAGAAAGAAAATTAAAAATTACCCAAGAACCATTCCTTCATCCTCTGCCAGATCGCTTTCGCCGATCCTTCCTGGCGCGTCACGATGTAGCCGCGCAAATACTGTTTTTTCGCTTCCAGCAGCAAACCCAGCACCGTCGAATAACGCGGACTGCGCACCACGTCCGCCAGCTGGCCGCGGTATTCCGGCGTGCCCAAGCGCGCTGGCTTGAGAAAGATGTCTTCCGCCAGCTCGATCATGCCCGGCATCATGGCCGAACCGCCGGTCAGCACCACGCCGCTCGACAGCACTTCTTCGTAACCCGACTCGCGCACCACCTGATGCACCAGTGCGAACAATTCCTCTACGCGCGGCTCGATGACCGCCGCCAATGCCTGGCGCGACAAGGTGCGCGGATTGCGGTCGCCCAGACCCGGCACTTCCAGCGTTTCCCCCGGATCGGCCAGGATCTGCTTGGCGACGCCGTAGCGCAGCTTGATCTCTTCCGCTTCATTGGTCGGCGTGCGCAGTGCCATCGCAATATCGTTGGTGATCTGGTCGCCGGCGATCGGAATCACCGCGGTATGGCGGATCGCTCCTTCGGTGAACACGGCGACGTCGGTGGTGCCGCCGCCAATATCCACCAACACCACGCCCAGCTCCTTTTCGTCCGGCGTCAGCACCGCATCGGCCGAGGCCATCGGTTGCAAAATCAGATCCGACACTTCCAGTCCGCAACGGCGGATGCACTTGACGATGTTCTGCACCGCGGACACGGCGCCGGTCACGATGTGCACCTTGACCTCGAGTCGGATGCCGCTCATGCCGATTGGTTCACGCACATCTTCCTGGCTGTCGACAATAAATTCCTGCGGCACGGTATGCAGCAATTGCTGGTCGGTCGGTATATTGACCGCCTTGGCCGTTTCAATAACGCGCGAGACGTCCGCTGCGCTGACTTCCTTGTCCTTGATCGCCACCATGCCGCTGGAATTGAAGCTGCGGATATGACTGCCGGCGATCCCGGTGTAGACGTTGCGGATCTTGCAGTCGGCCATCAGCTCGGCTTCTTCCAGCGCGCGCTGGATCGATTCCACGGTGGCTTCGATGTTCACCACCACGCCTTTTTTCAACCCCTTGGATTCAGCCTGGCCCAGGCCAATCACCTCATGGCGTCCATCCGACAATACCTCGGCTACCACCGCCACCACTTTCGAGGTGCCGATGTCGAGTCCGACGATCAAGTTTTTTGCGTCTTTTGTCATAATGTTTCGCTTATTTTTTCTTGCTTCCCAATCCGCCCGTCATGCCGCTAGCCTTCAGCGCCAAACCATTCGGATACCGCATATCTACACTTTCGATCCGGTTCTGCAAACGCGACAGCAGTTGCGGATAGATCTGCACCAGCCGCGCCACCCGGTCTTTCAGCGTGGTCTTGTTTTGCTCCCGTCCCAGCTCTACCGTCATGCCGTTGTCCAGCTTGACTGTCCATGCGTAGCGGCTCGATAAAGCCACGTCCACCGGGTTCAGCTTGAGCGGCGCAAACCACTGGCGGAAATCGGCCAGGCGCGCCACCACATCCTTTTCACTGCCGTCAGGGCCCGACAAGCGCAGCAACTCGCCATCTTCTTCGGCCTCATCCAGGTTGGCGGTAAACAAGTCGCCATGCACCGACAACAGCCGGCCATCATCATCCCAGGTCGCCAGCGGCTGATGCTCCTCAACCGTCACGACCAGCGTGTTCGGCCATTCTCGCTGCACTGTCGCCTTGCGTACCCACGGCACCGACTCGAATGCCGTGCGCACCGTATCCAGGTTTGCGGTAAAAAAATTACCCTTGATGCGCGGCAGCGCCGTCGAACGCACAATCAGAGGATTGATGCGCCGCAGCTCACCCTGGCTAATGCCTTCGATACGGATGGTCTTCAGCGTAAACATCGGACGCTGCGCCAGCCACCAGATGCCGGACGCCAGCAATGCGAGCGCAGCCAGTCCTAGCAAGGTGCCGGAGATCGCGTTCAACATTTTGACGTCTTGCCACATGGTTATCGACTTTATCGCTTGGATCGTTAGGTAAATCTTTAAATAATTTCTTTACATCTTCCTTCTCTGCCAGCGCTTCACTCCGGCTTCCAGTCCGTCCCAGGCACCAGGTCGAGCGCCGCAGAAGCCAGGATTTCAAGGCACAGGTCTTCGTAGCTGATGCCGACCGCCTTGGCGCCCATCGGCACCAGCGAATGCCCGGTCATCCCTGGCGAAGTGTTGATCTCCAGCAGGAAGGGCTCGTTATCCTTATCGCGCAGCATGAAGTCGACGCGGGCCCAGCCTTCGCAGCCGATCGCCTTGTACGCCTGCACTGCCAGCGTCTGGATACGCTCGGTCAGCGCCGCATCCAGCGGCGCCGGAACCAAATACTTGGTATCGTCGGTAAAGTATTTATGCTGATAATCGTAGTTGCCTTCGGGCGCGCGAATTTCGACGATGGGCAAGGCGCGCGCCGTGCGGCCGGCGCCAAGCACCGGCACCGTCAGTTCACGGCCGCGGATGAATTCTTCCGCCAACACCACCTCATCGTATTTGGCGCACAAGGCAAAGCCATCGTTCATGTCGGAATAACCGGCCACCTTGGCAATACCGATAGTCGAACCTTCATGCGGCGCTTTCAGCATCAGCGGCAAACCCAGCACGTCCGGCACCTGGCGCAACTCTTCACGGGTCGCGCTATGCGCATCCAGCACCAGGAAACGCGGCGTCGGCAAATTCATGCTTTGCCAGATGCGCTTGGTCATGACCTTGTCCATCGCAATCGCCGATGCCATCACCCCAGGTCCGGTATACGGAATGCCCAGCTGTTCCAGCGCACCTTGCAGCGTGCCGTCTTCGCCGTAGCGGCCATGCAAGGCGATGAACACGCGGTCGAACTTCTCCGCCGCCAGCTCGGCCAGGCTGCGCTCTGCCGGATCGAAAAGATGGGCGTCGACGCCATGGCTCTTCAATGCCTTCAGCACGCCGTTGCCGGACATGATGGACACTTCGCGCTCGGCCGAACGGCCGCCGAACAGCACGCCCACTTTGCCGAATTGATGTCCTGCCGTTTTTTTGCTTATCGCTTTGCTCATGATTATTGCTCTACCAGTTGCGCCAGCTTGCCGGGTACGCCGCTGATCGAGCCGGCGCCCATGGTCATCACGACGTCGCCGTCGCGGGCGATATTCAAGATCGATGCCGGCATGTCGTTGATGTCTTCCACGAACACCAGCTCGCCCATGCCGGCCACCCGCAAGGCGTGCGCCAGGGCACGGCCATCGGCGGCAACGATCGGCGCTTCGCCGGCGGCATATACTTCGGCCAGCACCAGCACATCGACGGTTGACAGTACTTTGACAAAATCTTCAAACAGATCGCGCGTGCGGGTATAGCGATGCGGCTGGAACACCAGCACCAGCCGCCGGCCCGGATAGGCGCCGCGCGCTGCCTGGATGGTGGCCGCGGTTTCCACCGGGTGGTGGCCGTAGTCGTCGACCAGCGCAAATTCACCTTTGGACTTGCCGGCCGCGTCCTGCAGCTTGATTTCGCCGTAGCGGGTAAAGCGCCGGCCAACGCCATTGAACTCCAGCAGCGCTTGCTGGATCGCGCTGTCGGCGACACCCAGCTCGCGCGCAATCGCAATCGCCGCGCAAGCATTCTGCACATTGTGCATGCCAGGCTGGTTGAGGCTGATCGGCATCGCCGCATAGCCTTTCTGGACCACGGTGAATTGCATGTGGCCGCCGGCCGCCTTGGCGTCGATCGCGCGCACATCGGCTTCTTCGTGGAAACCGTAGGTGGTGATCAGCTTGGAAATCTGCGGCATGATTTCGCGCACATTGGCGTCATCCATGCACAGCACGGCGACGCCATAGAACGGCAGCCGCTGCGTAAATTCGACAAAGGCCTGTTTCAGCTTGCCGAAGTCGTGATCATAGGTATCCATATGATCGGCATCGATATTGGTGATCACCTCGATCACCGGCGACAGGTTCAGGAACGAAGCATCCGACTCATCGGCTTCGGCCACGATAAAGTCGCCCGAGCCAAGCTTGGCGTTGGCGCCGGCGCTGGTGAGACGGCCGCCGATGACGAAAGTCGGATCCAGCCCGCCTTGCGCCAGCACGCTTGCCACCAGGCTGGTGGTGGTGGTCTTGCCGTGGGTGCCGGCGATGGCGATGCCGCGCTTGAGACGCATCAGTTCCGCCAGCATCACGGCCCGCGGCACGATAGGAATATGCTTTTCGCGGGCAGCGACGACTTCGGGATTATCGGCCTGTACCGCAGTCGATGTGACGATGGCATGGGCCTGGTCGATATGCTTGGCCGCATGGCCGCGGCTGACCTTGGCGCCCAGCGCTGCCAGGCGGCGCGTGGCGGCATTGTCGCCGAGATCGGAGCCGGAAATGGTATAGCCGAGATTCAGCAGCACCTCGGCGATGCCGCTCATGCCACTACCGCCGATTCCTACGAAATGAATATTTTTAACTTTATGTTTCATACTTGACCTGCCAATTCTTCAAGAACCTGCGCGATTGCTTCATTCGCATCGCGCCGGCCGTTTTCATATGCTGCCTGCGCCATCGTCTGGCAGTCCTGACGCGAGATCCGCGTCAGCAACGCGGCCAGGCGCTCCTTGCTCAAATCCGTTTGCGGCAGATGGATCGCCGCCTTCTGTGTCGCCATCCAGCGCGCATTGTCACGCTGATGCGAGGTGGTGGAAGCCACCAGCGGCACCAGCACGCTGGCGACGCCGGCGGCGGTCAGTTCCGACACCGTAATCGCTCCGGCCCGGCAAATCACCAGGTCGGCGTCGGCATAGCGGCGCGGCATGTCGTCGATAAAAGCGACTACCTCTGCCGTCACGCCGGCCGCCGCATAAGCGCTGCGCAAAGCCTCGATATGCTGTTTGCCGGACTGATGCGTGACGCTGGGCCGCGACTCGGCCGGAATCAACGCCAATGCCGCCGGCAAGCAGTCATTCAGCGCCTTTGCGCCAAGGCTGCCGCCCACCACCAGCAAACGCAAGGGGCCGATACGCCCACTGTAGCGCTGCTCCGGCAACGGCAGTGCCAGGATTTCCTTACGCACTGGATTACCGGTGACCAGCGCCTTGCTGGCCGCCTTGCCGAAATCGGCAGGGAAACCGAACAGCACCCGTTGCGCCAGCGGCGTCAGGGTTTTGTTCGACAGCAGCAAGGCCGCATCGGCATTCACCAGCACCAGCGGCACACCACGCAAGCGCGCCATGGCGCCGCCCGGCACCGTCACATAACCGCCCATGCCAAGCACCACATCGGCCCGGCGCCGGCCGAGAATGCGGAAACAGGCCGGGAAGCTCAACAGCATGCGCCAGACGCCGCGCAGCGTATGCGCCAGTCCCTTGCCACGCAAGCCGGCAAATACAATCTTGTCCATCTCGATGCCGTGCTGCGGCACCAGGTCGGATTCCATGCCGTGCGTGGTGCCCAGCCAGCTGACTTGCCAGCCGCGCGCGCGCATGGTGTCGGCAATCGCCAGACCGGGAAATATATGGCCGCCGGTGCCTGCGGCCATGATGACTAGACGCTTCATGCCCGGCCTCCGCGCATCAGAACCCGGTTTTCATAATCGATGCGCAGCAGGATCGCCAGCCCGATGCAATTGATCAGCACGCCGGACCCGCCGTAACTCATCAGCGGCAAGGTCAAGCCCTTGGTCGGCAACAGACCCAGGTTGACGCCCATGTTGATGAAGGTCTGCACCCCGATCCAGATACCGATGCCCTTGGCGGTCAAGCCGGCGAAGGTCTGTTCCATCGCGATTGCCTGGCGGCCGATTTCAAAAGAGCGCTTGATAATCCAGTAAAACAGCATGACCACCACCAGCACGCCGGCAAACCCCAGTTCTTCGCCGATCACCGCCAGCAGGAAGTCGGTGTGCGCTTCCGGCAGGTAGTGCAGTTTTTCGACGCTGGCGCCGAGGCCGACGCCAAACAGTTCACCGCGGCCGAAAGCAATCAGCGAATGCGACAGCTGGTAAGCCTTGCCCAGGGCGTTCTCTTCGGCCCACGGATTCAGGTAAGCAAAAATCCGTTCGCGGCGCCAAGGCGACAGCCAGATCACCAGAGTAAACATGCCCGCCAGCATGGCGCCGATACCGCCAAACCAGATGCCGTTGATCCCCCCCAGGAACAGAATGCCCATGGCGATGCAGACGATCACGCCGAGCGCGCCCAGGTCTGGCTCCAGCATCAGCAGCAGCCCGACCAGGCCGACCGCCGCCGTCATCGGCAGGAATCCCTTGGTCAGCTTGTGCATCACTTCCTGTTTACGCACCGTGTAGTTGGCGGCATACAGCACGATGAACAGCTTCATCAATTCCGAAGGCTGCAGATTGAACACGCGGAACGACAGCCAGCGCTTGGCGCCGTTGACGCCGCGTCCCAGGCCCGGCACCAGCACCATCGCCAGCAGGATCAGGGTGATGACAAACAGATACGGCGCCCAGCGCTGCCAGGTCGCAATCGGAATGCGGAAGGTCACCAGGCCGGCCACCAGCGAGACGCAGATGAAGATCGCTTGCCGCACCAGGAAATGCGCATTGGTGTAGTTCGAATACTTGGGCGAATCCGGCAAGGCGATCGAGGCCGAATACACCATCACCAGGCCGAACAGCATCAGCAATATCACCACCCACACCAGCGGCTGGTCGTATTCCATCATTTTCGAACGCTGGACGCCTGGTTTCTGGCTGTCGAGCGCACGCGGCCGCGCCGCGACATTGCTCACTGAGCTGTCCGCCGGCTTGCCTGAAAATGATGGAAAGGCGAATTTCATAGCCCGACCTCGCCGCGCGACAAGGCCAGTTCACGCACCGCATCGACGAACACCTGCGCCCGGTGGGCATAATTGCGGAACATGTCGAAGCTGGCGCAAGCCGGCGACAGCAACACGGCGTCGCCTGGGTGGGCCAGTTCTGCCGCGCGGGTCACGGCTTCTTCCAGCGTCGCGCAGCCGATGATTTCCAGTGCGCCGGCCGTGCTTTCCACTGCGGCGCGAATCGCCGGCGCATCGCGGCCGATCAGCAGCAATGCCCTGCCATAGGCTGCCAGCGGGGCCGCCAGCGGGGCAAAATCCTGTCCTTTGCCGTCGCCACCGGCGATCAGCAGCAAACGGCTGGCGCTGCCATCGCCGTCACAACCGCGGCCGAGGCCATTCAGGGCGGCAACCGTGGCGCCAACATTGGTGCCCTTGCTATCGTCGTAGTACTCGACGCCGACTATGGTGGTCACCAGCTCGACCCGATGCGGTTCGCCATGGTATTCACGCAAGCCGTGCAGCAAAGGCGCGAACGGCAAGTCGATCGCGCGGCACAGAGCCAGCGCAGCCAGCGCGTTGGCGGCATTGTGACGGCCGCGGATGCGCAGGGCGTCGGCCGGCATCAGGCGCTTGACCGTCACCGGCAGCAAGGCCAGCTGTTCTTTCTTGTTGCGTCGCTTATTGCTTCCTTCGGTGCGCTCTTCTTCATCGCCAGGCACCGCAACGGTCAGCCATTGCATGCCATTGTCGCTGACCAGACCAAAGCAATCGCCTTCATGCGGCTCGTCGAAACCGAAGCTGATGCTGTTGCCGTTGGCGAACTGCATGGTCAGAGGATCGTCACGGTTCAACACACGTATGGTGTTGGCGCTGAAGATGCGCGCCTTGTCGGCCACATACGAGGCCATGTCGCCATGCCAGTCCAGGTGATCCTGGGTGATGTTCAGAATGGTCGCGGCGTCGGCATGCAGGCCGCAGGTTGCATGCAGCTGGAAGCTGGACAATTCCAGCACCCAGACCTGCGGCAGGGCATCGCGCTGCAGTGCGCTGCGCAGCACATCCAGCGCCGCCGGGCTGATGTTGCCGGCAACCTGTACCGTCAGGCCGGCGCGCTCGCACAGCAGTCCAGTGAGGCTGGTGACGGTGGTCTTGCCGTTGGTGCCGGTGATGGCAATCACTTTCGGCGCATAGCCCTGGTTTTCGCGCAATGCCGCCAGGGCTTGCGCGAATACTTCGATCTCGCCCCAGACCGGGATGTCGCGGTCGGTCGCTGCCGACAGGATGTCTTTCAGTTCGCCGGTCGGCGCCAGGCCCGGGCTGGTGACGGCGAAGTCGATCCCTTCCAGCAGGCTGACCGGGAAACCACCGGCCGCGGTGTCGCCGGGGCCGCAAAATTCCACGTCCGGAATGGCTTGCTGCAACAGCGGCAGCCTTTCCGGCGCGCTGCGGGTATCCGCCACGCGCACGGTCGCACCGCAATGTGCCAGCCACAAAGCGGATGCCAGGCCCGATTCTCCGAGCCCTAATACCAGAACATGTTTACCCGTATAGTCCATTACCGCTATCCACTACCTTAACTTCAGAGTTGAAAGTCCAAACAACACCAGCATCATCGAGATGATCCAGAAACGCACCACGACCTGCGTTTCCTTCCAGCCTTTTTGTTCATAGTGATGGTGCAAAGGCGCCATCAGCAACACCCGGCGGCCGACGCCGAAACGCTTCTTGGTGTATTTGAAATAGATTACCTGCAACATCACCGACAAAGTTTCGACCACGAAAATACCACCCATAATGAACAGCACGATTTCCTGGCGCACGATGACCGCCACCGTACCGAGGGCGCCGCCCAGGGCCAGCGCGCCGACATCGCCCATGAATACCTGCGCCGGATAGGCGTTGTACCAGAGGAAGGCCAGTCCGGCGCCCGCCATGGCGCCGCAGAAAATCAGCAATTCACCGGCGCCCGGAATATGCGGGATCAGCAGGTATTTGGCGAAAGTGACGTTACCAGTCAGATAGGCGAACAGTCCCAGCGCCGCGCCGACCATCACGGTCGGCATGATCGCCAGGCCGTCCAGGCCGTCGGTCAGGTTGACGGCGTTGCTGGTGCCGACGATGACGAAATAGGTCAAGGCCATGAAACCCCACACGCCCAGCGGATAGCTGACCGTCTTGAAGAAAGGCACGATCAAGTCAGCCTTGGGCGGCAGGTCGAGGCTGAAGCCCGATTCGACCCAGGCCACGAACAAATCCCAGACCTGGGTGTTGTTCGGCGCCGATACCGAGAACGCCAGGTAGATCGCGGCAACCACGCCGATCACCGATTGCCAGAAATATTTTTCGCGTGAACGCATGCCGTTCGGATCCTTGTAGACCACCTTGCGATAGTCGTCGACCCAGCCGATGGTGCCGAAGCCAAGCGTCACGATCAGCACGATCCAGACGAAGCGGTTGCCGAGATCGCTCCACAGCAAGGTCGAGATGCCGATCGCGATCAGGATCAGCACGCCGCCCATGGTCGGCGTGCCGGATTTGATCAGATGCGTCTGCGGACCGTCGGTGCGCACCGCCTGGCCGACCTTGAGGCGCGCCAGCATGCGGATCACGCCCGGTCCCGCGATCAGGCCGATCATCAATGCCGTCAGGGTCGCGAACACCGCGCGGAACGTGATGAAGTTGAAGACGCGCAGGAAACTGAAATCCTGCTGAAAATTTTGTGCCAGCCATAGCAGCATGTTAGTGAGTCCCCTCGGATGTTGTGCCAACCAGATGCTGGACGGCGCGCTCCATTTTCATGAAGCGCGAGCCCTTGATCAGCACGGTCGTATTCGGTGTCATGGCGGCATCGAGCGCGGCTAGCAACGCTGCGATGTCGGTAAAGTGCCGGGCTTGCGGGCCGAAAGCGATACTCGCCTCGGCCGCCATCGCGCCCAGCGTGAACATCTGTGTAATACCGCGCTGCTGCGCATACGCGCCGATTTCATGGTGGAACTGGAGGCCGTCGTTGCCGACCTCGCCCATCTCGCCCAGCACCAGCAAACGTGGCTCGGCAACCTGCGCCAGCACGTCGATCGCGGCCCGCACCGAATCAGGATTGGCGTTATAGGTATCGTCGATCACCAACGCGCCGCTGCAATTCTCCAGCGTGGCCAGCTTGCGCTGCAGGCGTCCGCTAACCGGCGCGAACGATTCCAGGCCGCGCTTGATGGCAGCGAGGTCGACGCCGATAGCCAGGGTACAGGCGATCGCGGCCAGGGCATTGCGTACGTTGTGTTCGCCCGCCGCAGACAGATGCACCACAAATCCAGGCTGGCCGGGCACGCTCACCGCCAGCTCGCTGCCGAAACCATCGACGCTGTTGCTGTAACTGCAATGCACGTCGGCCGCCGGCGTCAAACCGAAAGTCAGGCTGCCGCCCTTACCGGCACTGTAGCCGCGCCACAACTCTGAATACGGATCGTCCGCCGGAAACACCGCAATGCCGGTGGCCGCCAGGCCGCGGATCACGCTGCCGTTTTCCTCGGCGACCGCAGCAACGCTGGCCATGAATTCCTGATGTTCGCGCTGGGCATTGTTGACCAGGCCGACGGTCGGTTCGGCAAGCGCCGTCAGCACGGCGATTTCGCCGGGATGGTTCATGCCCAGCTCGATCACGGCCGCCCGATGCTCCGCTTGCAACCGCAACAAGGTCAGCGGCACGCCAATCTCGTTGTTGAAATTGCCGCGCGTGGCGAGCGACTTGTCGACGCCGAAAGCCGCAACCAGGATCGCGGCAATCATTTCCTTGACGGTGGTCTTGCCGTTGCTGCCGGTGACGGCGATCAGCGGCAGCCTGAACTGCTGGCGCCAGCATTGTCCGATCGTCCCCAGGGCCAGACGGGTGTCCGGCACCACCAGCGCCGGCACCGCCAGCCCTGCCGGCGCTTGCTCGACCACCACCGCGGCTGCGCCCTGGGCGATTACCTGGTCGAGGAAGTCGTGGGCGTCAAAACGCTCGCCGCGCAACGCGACGAATACGGAGCCAGGCGTCACCGCACGACTGTCCGTGAACAGGCCGCCGATTGCGGTTTCGCCAGCAGTCCCTGCGCTGACAGGCAATCCCAGCCACGACTGCAGTTGTCCCAATGTGGCATTCATAGGCTGCCGCCCTTCATCGTCGCCCGCGCAGCGAGCGCCAGGGCAGTATGGTCGGCGTCTAAAAACGGCAATTTCTTTCCTTTGATTTCCTGATATGTTTCATGTCCTTTTCCTGCCAGCAGCACGACATCGGCCTTGGCCGCGTGACGTACTGCCCACAAGATCGCGGCAGCGCGGTCTTCCAATGCCTGTGCGGCATGCGGCGCCTTCATCCCGGCCAGGATCTGGCCGATGATGACGGCCGGTTCTTCGCTGCGCGGATTGTCGCTGGTGACGATGACGTGATCCGCCTGCTCCGCCACGGCGCCCATCTGCGGCCGCTTGCCGGGATCGCGGTCGCCGCCGCAGCCGAACACGCACCACAATTCGCCGTTGCGCTGCTGCGCCACCTGACGCAGCGTGCTTAAAGTCTTTTCCAACGCATCCGGCGTATGGGCATAATCGATCACGATCAGCGGCGCATCCTGGCCGCCGAACTGCTGCATTCGACCCGGCACGGCAACCAACAGTTCAATCGTATCGAGCGCTGCCTTCCATTCAATGCCATGGGCCAGCAGCACGCCCAGGATTCCCAGTGCATTGCTGACATTGAACTGGCCCACCAATTGCGTTCTAAGCTGCCCCGAGCCAAATGGCGATTCGACATGAAACACGGTGCCGCTGGCGTTAAAACGGATTGCCGAGGCGCGCAACACTGCGACATCCGCCGGCGCCTCCTGCGCGCCGCAGGTGTAGCCGATCAGCGGAATCGCATGCTTCTTTTTCTGTAGATGGCCGACCAGGCGCAATCCCATGTCGTCATCCAGATTGATCACGGCCTTCTGCAAACCCGGCCAGTCGAACAGCATGCGCTTGGCAGCTTCGTAGTGCTGTTCGTCGCCGTGGTAATCCAGATGGTCGCGCGTGAAATTGGTGAACAGGGCGATATCGATATGCATGCCGTTCAAACGGCCCTGCTCCAGGCCGATCGAGGACGCTTCGAGCGCCAGCGCCACAACCCCTTGGCGGCGCATCGCGCCCAAGGTCTGCTGCAGCAGCAGCGCATCCGGCGTGGTGTTGCCGGTTTCCTCGAATTCGCCGCGCTGTCCCTGCACATAGATGCCGGTGCCGAGCGTGCCTATCACGCCGGCAGGCTGGCCCAGCTGCGACAGCGCATGTCCCAGCCACTGGCTGCAGGAAGTCTTGCCGTTGGTGCCGGTGACGGCCACCACCAGCATGTCCTGGTCGGCTTGCTGGTAATAGGCCGCCGCGATCTGGCCGGACAGCTGCTTCAAGCCGCCGACCGCCAGGTGCGCTGCCGTCCAGGCGGCGTCCCAGCTGAACTTGTCGCTCTCGTACAGTATTGCCGAGGCGCCGTTTTTCAGCGCCTGTGCAATATAGGCACGGCCATCCGCGGCATCGCCAGGATAGGCAAAGAACACATCGCCAGCCTTGACCTTGCGCGAATCCGACACCAGCTCGGCGCCAGCCGGCGCGGCGCTGTCCAGCCACTGCTGGATGCCTTGCAATTGTTTCTCAATGGAGGCCATTACAAGCCCTCCTGCGGACCATCGGTCGGGATGATGATATCGGTGACGCTGGAATCCGGCGGCACATTCAACGCGCGCAGGGCGTTCGCCGCCACCGTCGCAAACACTGGCGCCGCGACATCGCCGCCGAAGTGCGAGCCGACCGCCGGCTCGTCCACCATCACGGCAATGATCAGGCGCGGATCGGAAGCCGGCGCAAAACCGACGAAGTCGGCAATGTATTTTTTAACGTACTTGCCGCCTTCGATCTTGTAGGCGGTGCCGGTCTTGCCGCCGACGCGGTAACCCGGGACCTGCGCTTTCGGCGCGGTGCCACCCGGTGCGGTCACCCGCTCCAGCATGGCGCGCATGGTGAGCGCGGTCTTTTCAGACACCACGCGCTGGCCGACCGGCGGTTCCGTGACCTTCTGGAACGACAGCGGGATCAAGTCGCCATTGCGGGCGAAAATCGTATAGGCGTGCGCCATCTGGATCAGCGACACCGAAATGCCGTGGCCATAGCTCATGGTGGCCTGCTCGATCGGCCGCCACGATTTGAACGGCCGCACGCGGCCGGCGACGGCGCCAGGGAAACCGAACTTGGGCTGCTGCCCCAGGCCGACCGTGGTAAACATTTCCCACATCTCTTCGGCCGGCATTTGCAAGGCAATCTTGGCGGTGCCGATATTCGAAGATTTCTGGATGATCTGGGCCACGCTCATGGTCTGCACCGGGTGCGGATGGGAGTCGCCCACGGTCGCGGTGCCGATGGTCATCTTGTCCGGCACCTGGAAAGTCGTGGTGGCCTGCACCCGGTTGGTGTCGAGCGCGAGGGCAATGGTAAACGGCTTCAGGGTCGAGCCTGGCTCGAAGGTATCCGTCATCACACGGTTGCGCAGCTGCGCACCGGTCAGCACCGAGCGGTCGTTCGGGTTATAGCTCGGCAGGTTGGCCAGCGCCAGCACTTCGCCGCTCTTGGCGTCGACCACGACGATGCCGCCAGCCTTAGCCTTGGACTTCTCGACCGCCTCTTTGAGCTGGGTGAAGGCGATGTACTGGATCTTGCTGTCGATCGACAGCACCAGGTCCTTGCCGTCATGCGGCTCCTTGACCGCCTCGATATCCTCAACGATGCGGCCGAGCCGGTCCTTGATCACGCGGCGGCTGCCGGTAGCGCCCGCCAGGGTTTTCTGCTGCGACAGCTCCATGCCGTCCTGGCCGGCATCTTCAACGTTGGTGAAGCCGACCACGTGCGCCGCCACCTCGCCTTCAGGATAGAAGCGCTTGTATTCCTTGCGGGTTTCGATGCCGTCGATGCCCAGCTTGACGATCTGATCTGAAACGTCTTGCTCTACCTGGCGCTTGAGGTAGACGAAATTACGGTCGGAATCGAGCTTCTTGTTCAGCTCGGCGCTGCTCATGTCGAGCAGCTTGGCCAGGGCTTGCAGTTTTTCCTTGGGCGCATCCTTGACGTCGTCAGGAATCGCCCAGATCGCCTTGACCGGCACCGACGACGCCAGCACCTGGCCGTTGCGGTCGGTGATCTTGCCGCGCGTAGCCGGCAGCTCAAGCGTGCGCGCATAGCGCGAAGCGCCCTGCTTTTGGAGGAAATCGGTGGAAATGCCTTGCAGCCACAGCGCCCGCACGATCAGCGCCAGGAAAGCCGCGAACATGGCGAACAGCACCACCCGCGAGCGCCATACCGGCAGCTTGACTTTCAGCACCGGACTGGCCGAAAACGGCACACCCTTGCCGGCCGCGATACGGCCGGTGTGCGAGCTGCGCGGGGGATTGCGCGTCATTTTTCCCCCAGCGTCAGGTACTGGGTGCGCGCGGCGGTCAGCGGCACCATGTTGAGGTCGCGCGTGGCAGCAGCTTCAATCCTGGCGTTCTTGCCCAGCGTCGACTGGTCCAGCTGCAATTGCGCCCACTCGATATCCAGCTGGCGCGACTGGCTGGCAGCCCGTTCCAGTTCGATGAACAGCTGGCGCGCCTGGTACTGGGCATTGACCAGCGCCAGCGCGCACAGCACCAGCGCCAGCGCCAGGACAAAATTGAGGCGGCCGCTCATGCCTGCGCCTCTTTGACAGCGAGCCGTTCGCCGACCCGCATGATGGCGGAGCGGGCGCGCGGATTTTCAGCCACTTCCGCATCCGACGGCTTGACGCGCGAGATCAGCTTCAGCTCCGGCTGCGGCAGGTCCACCGCGCGAATCGGCAGGCGACGGTCAGGCTGCGGCAGCCGGGCTTTCGAGGCCAGGAACTGCTTGACGATCCGGTCTTCCAGCGAATGAAAGCTGATCACGACTAATCTCCCTTGCTGGCCCATCTGCCGAAATGCCTGGTCCAGTACTATCTCGAGTTCTTCAAGCTCTTGATTGATGAAAATCCGTATAGCCTGAAAGGTACGAGTGGCCGGGTCTTTGCCTTTCTCGCGGGTCTTGACGGCGTTTGCCACGATCTGGGCAAGCTGTCGTGTGCCAGTAATGGGCTTGATTGTCCTGCCAGCAACAATCGCCTTTGCAATCTGAACAGCAAACCGTTCTTCCCCATAATCACGTACCACCTTTCCGATTGTTTGTTCATCCGCGCTGGCCAGCCATTCTGCTGCCGAGATGCCGCGCGTCGTATCCATCCGCATGTCGAGCGGGCCGTCAGCGCGGAAGCTGAAGCCGCGGCTGGCGTCGTCCACCTGCGGCGATGAAATGCCCAGGTCCAGCAGCACGCCATCGACTTGCCTGATTCCTCTTTGCTGCAAGGCCTGCGCCATGGTCGCAAAACTGTCATGCACGATCTCGAAACGCGGATCGGCGATAGTGCTCGCGGTGGCGATAGCCTGCGGGTCCTTGTCGAACGCGATCAGACGGCCGCGTTCGCCCAGGCTTTGTAAAATCTTGCGGCTGTGGCCGCCGCGTCCGAAAGTGCCGTCGACGTAGATACCGTCGGCGCGCGTGCCCTCGATCGCCAGCGCACTGACAGCCTCGTCCAATAACACGGTGCGGTGCTGGAACTCGGGCACCACTGGTTCACTCATGGCGGGCCTGTCAGAACGAAAAATTGCTTAACACTTCGGGCATGCCAGCCGCAACTGCTTGCGACTCGCTCTCAGCCAGCTTGGCTGCATCCCAAATCTCGAAATGGCTTCCCATACCCAGCAACATCACCTCGCGCGTCAGGCCGGCGGCCGCGCGCAATTCCGGCGCCACCAGGATGCGGCCGGCGGAATCCAGCTCGACATCCGAGGCATTGCCCAGGAAAATCCGTTGCCAGGCGCGCGCCGACATCGGCCACGCGGCGATCTGCTCGCGGTGGCTCTCCCATACCGGGCGCGGAAACAGCAACAGGCAGCCGTGCGGGTGCTTGGTCAGCGTCAGCCGGCCTTCGCACTGAACGGTCAGCGCGTCACGATGCTTGGATGGCACCGCCATCCGTCCTTTCGCATCGAGATTTAATGCTGACGCACCCTGAAACACCGCACACGCTCCTGTTAGTTGCTGCTGAAAGTTGCTGCTGAATACTGAAAATAGTTCTTTGCAAGTCAGTAAAAATGCCCCACAAAAAAACACTTTTCCACACTTCCACCCACTTTAGAGGATGCACTATTCTAGGTCAAGCCATTTAGCAGGGACCAATTGGAAAATATTCGAGTAAAGTCAATGACTTAGCGCCACTATCTGACAATGTGCAATGAATGTGTTTACATTGAATTACTAAATAAATGAAGGACTTAGCGAGAATTGTAAATGTCAGCTCTCAGCTATACACATGTGTTTGCGGCAAACATGCCGAAACAAAGGTTCACAATTGGCAACCCTGCTGGCGATCCAAAATGGTACAAATCGCAGATAAAGAAGGGAGTAGGCAGCTTGATAGTGCGGGATGAACAGCCGGACAACTGAAGATAACGAGACTTTGACATAACAATTAACAACAATCCTGTGTTTCTTGCCGGCTCAACCGACCAGCCGGCCGCCGCGTACACGTAAACCTTTTTTAGCGAGGCCAGGCGCCAGTGCACTTAGATGCGCCAGGGCATCGCCGCTGTGGGCGTGGCAAATCGCCACCGCCAGCGCATCGGCGGCGTCGGTGCCAGGCAAGCCGGGCAGCTGCAGCAAGCGCTGCACCATGTCCTGCACCTGCTGCTTTTGCGCCTTGCCATGGCCGGCGACCGCTTGCTTGATCTGCAAAGCGGTATATTCCGCCACCGGCAAGTCCGCACTCACCAATGCACAAATGGCGGCACCACGCGCCTGTCCTAGCAGCAGAGTGGATTGCGGATTGACGTTGACGAAGACTTTTTCGATGGCCGAGCAGTCCGGCGCATAGGTCCGTATCACTTCCGACACGCTCGCCAGGATCACTTTCAGCCGTTGCGGCAGGTCGGCGTCCGGCGTCTTGATGGTGCCCGAGCCGATATAGCTGAGCTTGTTGCCCTGCTTGTCGATGATGCCAAAACCGGTGGTCCGCAGACCTGGGTCGATACCGAGGATTTTCATATAAGGCTGACGCAAAACCCCGTAGGGTGGGCACATCGTGCCCACGCGTTGACGTGATAAACGGAGTATATGCCCCGGTGACGCCATGTAGCAGGTAAATGAAGCAAGGTCACTCGTGGGCACGATGTGCCCACCCCACATTAATGGCGGAAATGCCGGGTGCCGGTCAGCAGCATGACGACGCCGTGTTCGTCGGCGGCATCGATGACTTCCTGGTCGCGCATCGAACCACCCGGCTGCACCACGCAGGTAGCGCCGGCATCGACCACGACGTCGAGGCCGTCGCGGAACGGGAAGAAAGCATCCGAAGCCACCGCCGAACCGACCAGCGACAGGCCGGCGTTCTGCGCCTTGATCGATGCGATGCGGGCGGAATCGACGCGGCTCATCTGGCCGGCGCCGACGCCCAGGGTCATGCCGTTGCCGCAGAATACGATGGCATTCGACTTGACGAACTTGGCGACGCGCCAGGCAAACATCAGGTCCTGCAGCTGCTGCTGGGTGGGCTGCTTCTTGCTGACCACTTTCAGTTCGCTCAGGGCGACGTTGCGGGCATCCGGCGACTGCACCAGCAGACCGCCGCCGACGCGTTTGAAGTCATGCAGGTTGATCGCCGCATGGGTCATATCCACCAAGGGGATTTCCAGCAAGCGCACATTCTGCTTGGCGGCAAAGATCTGTTTGGCTTGCTCGGTGAAGGATGGCGCAATGATCACTTCGACGAATTGCTTGGCGACCGCTTCGGCGGCATTGCCGTCGAGCTCCTGGTTGAAGGCGATGATGCCGCCGAAGGCCGAGGTAGGATCGGTTTGCAGCGCCTTGCTGTAGGCTTCCAGCGGATTGCTGCCGATCGCCACGCCGCAAGGATTGGCATGCTTGATGATGACGCAGGCAGTGTCGCTGAAGGTCTTGACGCATTCCCAGGCAGCATCGGCATCGGCGATGTTGTTGTAGGACAGTTCCTTGCCCTGCAACTGCTTGTAGTTGGCCAGCGCGCCTTCGACGTGCCGGGTGTCGCGGTAGAACGCGGCCGACTGGTGCGGGTTTTCGCCGTAGCGCATTTCCTGCACTTTTTCGAAATGCAGGTTCAAGGTGGCCGGATAGGCGCTGCGCGTGGTGTGCTGCTTGTCTTCGCCCAGCGAAGTGAAGTAATTGGTGATCGCGCCGTCGTATTGCGCGGTGTGGGCAAAGACTTTCTTGGCCAGCGCAAACTTGGCGCCGTAGCCGATTTCGCCGTCATTGGCTTTCAGCTCGCTCAATACCGCAGCATAGTCGCTAGGATCGCACAGGACGATCACGTCCTTATGGTTCTTGGCCGACGAGCGCAGCATGGCAGGGCCGCCGATGTCGATATTCTCGATCGCATCTTCCAGCGAGCATTGTTCCTTGGCGATGGTCTGCTGGAACGGGTAGAGGTTGACCACCACCATGTCGATCATCGGAATCTGGTGCTGCGCCAGCGCCGCCATGTGCTCGGGGAAATCGCGCCGCGCCAGGATGCCGCCGTGCACCTTCGGGTGCAGGGTCTTGACCCGGCCGTCGAGCATTTCCGGGAAACCGGTATAGTCCGCCACTTCGGTCACCTTGATGCCGGCATCGGCCAGCAGCTTGGCGGTGCCGCCGGTCGACAGAATATTCACGCCCAGCGCCGACAACTCTTTTGCGAAATCGAGTATCCCGGTCTTGTCGGATACGGAAATGAGGGCTTGTTTGATCATAGTGAAAACTCAGGAAGGTGATGAATGACGAAAAGGCGGACTACGGATAAGTTCAGCTGGCAAACCGCTTTTGGGCTGCCGCCGATGGCGGGAATGGCAGCCTGGCGTTGCTAAGCTCTGCTTGATCTGGCGTTCCTGGCGGCCCCGCAATGCAAAACCGCAAGTTATAAAAATTACAGAAATTACAAAAGACCGTGCTGCTGCAATTTCTTGCGCAGGGTGTTACGGTTGATGCCCAACATTTCGGCGGCATGCGACTGATTGCCTTCGGCGCGCGCGATCACGGCTTCCAATACCGGCTTTTCAACCGTGGAAATCACCATGTCGTAGACATTCGACGGCGGCTGTTCGCCCAAATCCTTGAAATATTTTTCAAGGCTTTGCTTTACCACGTCTTGGATACTTTCTTTACTCATTCTTTTTTACTATTCTTTTTTTAAGAGCCGGACTGAATCGCCACAGGGCCGCGCTTTTGGCGCTGCCAGCTTGCTGGAAATCCTGCCCAGTCCTGTTTCTTGTTAATCTGATTCAGGCCGCCATCTGCTCGGCCACCCCGTATTGTAACCGCTCCCCAAACGCAAACTGCGATTCGAAGAAGCTATTTACTGCCGCCAGCTGCTGGTCGCAATCTTCCAGCAGGTTCATGCGTTGCCGGAATGCCTCGCCGCCGGGCAAATCGCGCACATACCAGCCGATATGCTTGCGCGCGGTGCGCACACCCAGGTAATCCCCGTAGAAACCGTAATGCGCGCGCAGATGCTCATCCATCAAGTGCTGCACTTCGGTCACCAACGGCGCCGGCAAGTATTCGCCGGTGCGCAGGTAATGTTCGATCTCGCGGAAAATCCACGGCCGCCCCTGTGCCGCGCGGCCGACCATGATGGCGTCGGCCTTGGTGTATTCCAGCACCTGGCGCGCCTTTTCCGGCGTTGTGATGTCGCCGTTGGCGACCACCGGGATCGCCACCGCAGCCTTGACTGCCGCAATCGTCTGGTATTCGGCGTCGCCGCTGTAGCCGTCGGCGCGCGTACGTCCATGCAGAGTCAGCATGGCGATGCCGCTGGCTTGCGCCAGGCGCGCGATATTCAAGGCATTCTTGTTGAGACGGTCCCAGCCGGTCCGGAATTTCAGCGTCACCGGCACGTCGACCGCACTGACTACCGCTTCCAGGATCCGCGCCACCAGTTGCTCATCCTGCAACAATGCCGAGCCGCACCAGCTGTTGCAGACTTTCTTGACCGGGCAACCCATGTTGATATCGATGATTTGCGCGCCATGATCGACATTGTACTTTGCACATTCCGCCAGCATCTGCGGATCGGCGCCGGCGATCTGCACGGCCCGCGGCTCCATCTCGCCATCGTGGTTGATGCGGCGCGAAGTCTTTTCGGTCTGCCACAGGCGCGGATTGGAGGCCGCCATTTCCGACACCGCATAGCCGGCCCCCAGCTCTTTGCAGAGCTGCCGGAACGGCCGGTCCGTGACACCAGCCATCGGTGCCACAAAGACATTGTTGCGCAGGAAATAAGGGCCAATATTCATGGCGATATCAAAAGCTCGGGTGAGTTGCAGCGGGAAAGGCGTCATTTTATCGCGATTGCCGCCGCAAGCGGGTTATTCTCGGTGTGTACTTTAGAGCTCGTCTTCAGCTACCGTACTGGAGCCATGCAGATGCTGGGTAGCGTAATGGATCAGTTCGTCCAGCCCGCGGCCATCGGCGCCATAGGTCGCCACTCCTACCGAGAGCGCCAGCCGGATCGACCAGTTTTCGATATTCACCGGATGATTCTTGAAATGGCCGAGGAACACCGCGGCCAGGTTTTCTGCATCCACCGTGTCGGTCGCCGGCAACACATACAGGAATTCCGTCGCATTCCAGCGGCCGCCGCTGTCGCTCTTGCGCAGCTGGCCACCGGTATCCTTGGCGAAGGCCGCCAGGATATTGTCGGCCACGGCCCAGCCGTAGAGATCGTTAATCTTATTGAATTCGTCCAGCTGGCAATACAGGATAGACAGCGGCGACTCATCGGTCGCCGTGGCAGCTACGGCTTCCTCATAGACATGGACGATACGGCGCCGGGTCAGCAAGCCGGTCAGCGAATCAATCTGGGCCTGGCGCGTCAGCAGGTGCGACAGGTTGGACTGCTTCCAGATCACCTCGCAGACATGGCCGAAAGCCTGGAACGAAGCATGCCCGGTATCGGAGAAATAGTCCTGGCTATCGGCGTAAAACACCATCATGCCGTGCATGCGGGCTTTCTCCGAGCGCAGCGGTATCGCCAGCGCCGCCTTGACCGAACAATTTTCCGGATGGGCTTGCCACGGCGCAAACAGGGCCTGGAAATCGCTGTCGTGCCCGGCCTCCCAATCTGCTTCCTGGGCAAACGGCGCGACGTAGTCAAAACAGTCCTTGGACAGCTGCCAGTGATCCGATTCGCTCAAAGCCTTGCCGACGATCGCGGCCGGCTTGATCGCCGCTTCCGAGTCGTCCTGGCAAAACCCGACCCACACCAGCCGGATATGCGGACTGGCCGGCAAGATCATCTGGCACAGGCGCTTGACGCTTTCGCGGCCGCTGTAGGCCTGCGGCAAGGTCTGCAGCAGCTGGTGCAAGACACTGACCAGCGCCAGCTGTTGTTCATTCAGAGCCGCGACGGAAGGCGTCGCGGCTGCCCTTTTCCCCACGGTCGATTCCGCCGTTGACTCGGGGTCAGCAGCACGCTGCGCCCAAGAGGGAAAGAGATTAAGTTTCATGCTGGCAGTCCCACTGTTGTTTTAGTTCTTGTCAGCAAGATTAGCACAGGCACGCTGCTTTTATCGCAACTGTTTTGAATGCAGCTTATACAGATTTATAGCAGTTTTGCGATGTTGATCTACGGCAATAATATGCCGCCGGCAAAGGCTTTCAGCCCCCTCCCCTCCGCTTGCGCGCCGGGTCAGCGATCGACTTCGTCCAAGGTCAGCTCGTCAAGGTGGGCGACGTCGGCCCAGCCGTCCACGCGCAAGGGCTGCGCCCAATCCGGATTCCAGCTCAGGCGATTGATGCTGGCGTTGAAAATATCGCAGCTGCGCGGCTGCTCCAGCGGCAGCTGGTTGGCGCAGCGATAGATACAGTCGAGCACGCCGCCATGGGTGACTACCGCAATGCGCGCCAACTCGCCGCCGCTCAGTATCTGCATCAGGCTGCGTACTGCCCGCGCGTAGAACTCACGCATGGTTTCCGCCGCATGCACGCCGGCCGGATAGCGATAGTCGACGGCGCGCTCCATCAGCGCTGCATAGGCTTCGGGAAAGCGCTGCGCCGCTTCCGGATAGCGCAAACCTTCCAGCGCGCCGTAGCAGCGCTCGCGCAAGCCGGCATCAAGTTGCAAGTTCAGCTTGCGGGCCGCTGCCAGCGGCTCCGCGGTTTGCCGGGCGCGCTGCAGATCGCTGCTGAAGATCGCATCGATGGCGACGCCATCCAGGCTGCGCGCCAACGCCAGCGCCTGGCGCTGGCCGGCCTGATTGAGCGGGATGTCGAGATGACCTTGCAGACGGCGCTCCAGATTCCAGTCCGTTTCGCCGTGGCGTATCAATAAGATTTCAGTCGTTGCCATAAATTTTCTGCAAGGCCCGGCGCTTCTACAACGCCGGGTTCAAGGTATAAAGACCGATCATGGACTCCTGCGCCAGGATATGGCCGTGCATGGCCGCCTGCACCTGCGCACCGGTGAATTTGCCGGTCACCGCCAGGCGCGGGATGCTGAGGGCGTATAAAGTAAAGATATAGCGATGGACGATTTCATCGTTCCACGGTGGACAAGGACCGTCGTAGCCGAAGTAGTCGCCACGCATCGCGGCATCGCCGGCGAACCAGCCGGTGTAGTCATTCAGGCCGTGACGCAAACCCGGGCAGCCCTGGATTTCCGGACCGGGCTTGCCGCGCGGCGTGACGCCATCGCTGAAAGCGGCGGCGGCAATCGCGGCAGTGCTTGGCGGCAGGTCCAGCAGCAGCCAATGGAAAAAATTGACGCGCGGCAAATCCGCTGCCACTGTCTTGCCTTCCTGGTTGACGTCGTCACCGCGCGACGGTACGTCGGGATCGTGGCAGATCAACACCAGCGATTGCGTGGCGGCCGGCAGCTGCTCCCAGGCGAAGTGGGGATTGCGGTTGGTCGACAAACTGACATGGGTTTCCGGATGGCTGACGGCGAAAGCGAATTCGCCAGGGATATAAGCGCCGTCTTTAAAAGAATTGCTCCAGAGTTTCATGACAAGCTCCCGTCGATAAATTCAGATCTGTCAGACTACAGCAAAAACGCCTTACGCCTTGGCGAGCGGCGGTTTTACCTGCAGCCAGAAGGTCACCGGGCCGTCATTGGTCAGCGACACTTGCATGTCGGCGCCGAAGCGGCCGGTCTGCACCTGCGTATGGCTGTTGCCAGCCTGGCGCACAAAATAATCGAACAGACGGCGGCCGTCTTCCGGCGCCGCTGCCGGCGTGAACGAAGGCCGCGTGCCGGATTGCGTATCGGCCGCCAGCGTGAACTGCGGCACCAGCAGCAAGCCGCCGCCGATGTCGCTGACGCTGCGGTTCATCTTGCCGGCGTCGTCGCTGAACACGCGATAAGCAAGCAGCTTGGCCAGCAAGGCATCGGCCTGCTTTTCGCTGTCGCCGCGCTCGGCGCACAGCAGCACCATCAGGCCGGCATCGATGGCGCCGACAGTGACGCCGTCCGCCACCACGCTGGCGTGGCTGACCCGTTGCAGCAGGGCGATCATGCAGTCAGGGTAACGCGCGCGAACTTGCGCTTGCCGACCTGTATCACGAAGGTTGCCGCATCGACTTTCAAACCCTTGTCGCTGATCACCGCGCCGTCAATCCGCACCCCGCCCTGCTCCACCATGCGCAAGGCTTCCGAGGTCGATGGGCAGAGGTTGGCTTGCTTCAGCAACTGGCCGATGCCGAGCGGCGCACCGCTCAAGGTCAGTTCAGGAATGTCGTCCGGAATCCCGCCCTTGGCGCGGTTGTTGAAATCGCTTAAGGCGTCTTCCGCCGCCTGCAGGTTATGGAAGCGCGCCACGATTTCCTGCGCCAGCGCAACCTTGATGTCGCGCGGATTCTGGCCGCCCTCGACCTGCGTCTTGTAAGCGGCGATCTGCGCCAGCGACTTGAACGACAGCAGCTCGTAGTAACGCCACATCATGACGTCGGAAATGCTCATGACCTTGGCGAACATGGTATTCGCCGGTTCGGTGATGCCGATGTAGTTGCCCTTGGACTTGGACATCTTCTCGATGCCGTCCAGGCCCTCCAGCAACGGCATGGTCAAGATGCATTGCGGCTCCTGGCCGTAATCTTTTTGCAGCTCGCGCCCCACCAGCAGATTGAATTTCTGGTCGGTGCCGCCCAGCTCCAGGTCCGATTCCAGCGCCACCGAATCGTAGCCCTGCATCAACGGGTACAGCAGTTCGTGCACCGAGATCGGCGTGCCGGCCTTGAAGCGCTTGGTGAAATCCTCGCGCTCCAGGATGCGCGCCACCGTGTATTTGGCCGACAGCTGAATCATGCCGCGCGCGCCGAGCTTGTCCGACCATTCCGAGTTGTAGCGGATTTCCGTGCGGGCCGGATCCAGCACCAGGCTGGCCTGGACGAAATAGGTCTTGGCG
>NZ_DATMRB010000130.1:0-33859 GCF_035566555.1 Collimonas sp. | reverse complement strand
CGTTGTTTCTTCCGCCACCGAAAACAGGTTGCCGGTGTTCTTGGTGGCGAACGATAAAACCTCAGTGCCGAGGCTGGCGGGACTGTCGGTCACGGCCAGGCCGACCAGGTAGGCTTCGCCGGTGTCGGAGAATTTCGGATTGATTTCGATGCTGGTGTAGATTTTCTGGCGCGCCTTGTTCATGGCGACCAGTTCCGGCGTGGGCGAGATCTGCGCGTACAACGCCAGCTTCTTGACGCCGCCCAGCTCGACTTCCTCGGCTTTGACTGCCGTCACATCGCCATAGGCTTTGAAGGCGCCATCTGCCCAGGTGCTGCGCAGATGCTCGACCCAGATACGGGCGCCATACACCTGCGGGTCAAAATTGGCGGCCATCTGTTCAATGAAAGCGCGGTCGATGACACGGCCGTCAGTGGTGGCGCCTTCGACGGCGACGCGGAAGAATTTGGATTTTGGAGCGGTGGAGGTCGTCTTTGCCATGGTGTCGGTATTTTGGGAAGTTCGAATACCGCCATGGTCGGCGTTGCTGCGCGTGGAAACAATCGGCAGCGGGTTGATAACAGTCTTACCGACTTTCCGACAGAGGCTTTTACAGGCGTTGCCCTCTACGCTTGCGGCATGTTAATCAAACCTGTCCAAATTAAGCCAGCCAAACGCAGCGCCACGCGCGCGCCAGGCACGCTTGCAAAGCTGGCCGCCGTTACCAACGATCCCGCCGCCATACGCGACGCCGCCCGCAGCCTGTACTGGCAGGGCTGGCGTATCTCCTCGATTGCCAAACATCTAAAGATCAAACGCAGCACCGTCGCCAGTTGGAAAGAGCGCGACAAGTGGCACTTGTCCACGGCGATCGATCGCGTGGAAGGGCAGATCGAAGCGCGTATGGTCCAGCTGGTCGGCAAGGAGGTCAAGACCGGTAGCGACTTCAAGGAAATCGACCTGTTGACCCGCTCCCTGGTGCAGATGTCGCGCAAGCGCCGCTATGACGGTGGTGGCAACGAGGCGGATCTCAATCCGAACCTGGACAAGCGCAACGCCGGCCCGAAGAAGAAGCCGACCCGCAACGACTTCAGCGAAGAACAGCAAAGCCAGCTACTGGATGCCTTCCGCGATTCGCTGTTCGACTATCAGAAAGTCTGGTATCGCAACGGCCATGAAAGAACGCGCATCATTCTGAAGTCGCGCCAGATCGGCGCGACCTGGTACTTCGCCCGCGAGGCGCTGGCCGACGCCCTGGCGACCGGCCGCAATCAGATTTTTCTGTCGGCGTCGAAAGCGCAGGCGCACGTGTTTAAGCAGTACATCGTCCAGTTCGCCAAGGAAGCCGCCGGCGTGGAGCTGTCCGGCGACCCGATTGTGCTGCCGAACGGCGCGCACCTGTATTTCCTGGGGACCAGCGCCAGAACCGCCCAGGGCTATCACGGCAATTTCTATTTTGACGAATTTTTCTGGACCCACAACTTTACGGAGCTGAACAAGGTGGCGTCAGGAATGGCGATTCAGAAGAAGTGGCGTAAAACCTATTTTTCGACGCCGTCTTCGATGAATCACCAGGCGTACCCGTTCTGGACAGGTAAGGAATTTAGCGACCGGCTCCAGAAGGCAAAAAAGGCCAAGATCGATATCTCACACCTGAAGCTGTCCAGCGGCTTTACGGGTGAGGACAAGATCTGGCGCCAGATCGTGACCATCCTGGACGCCGAGGCCGGCGGCTGCAATCTGTTCGACCTGGATCATCTGCGCGACTACGAATACAGCCCGGACCAGTTCGACAACCTGCTGATGTGTAATTTTATCGACGACACCAAGTCGATATTTCCGCTGGCCGAGCTGGAAGCCTGCATGGTCGATTCCTGGGAAGTCTGGGACGATGTGAAACAGTTTGCGGCGCGCCCATTTGGCTATCGTCCTGTCTGGATCGGTTACGACCCGTCATTGTCCGGCGACAGCGCCGGCTGCGTGGTCCTGGCGCCGCCACTGATTGCCGGCGGCAAGTTCCGTGTGCTGGAGCGTCACCAGTGGCGCGGCATGGATTTTGCCGCGCAAGCCGAATCCATCCGGGAAATGACATTGCGCTACCAGGTCGAATACATCGGCATCGATACGACCGGTATGGGGATCGGCGTATTTCCGATAGTCAAACAGTTCTTCCCTGGCGCCACGGCCATCAACTATTCGCCCGAAGTCAAGACCCGCATGGTGCTAAAGGCCAAGGACGTCATTAGCAAGGGCCGTCTTGAATTCGACGCCGGCGCCACCGACCTGTCGGCGGCTTTCATGGCGATCCGAAAAACCCTAACGGCCAGTGGCCGGCAAGTCACATATGACGCAGGCCGTACCGCCGAGACTGGTCACGCGGACTTGGCCTGGGCCTGCATGCATGCGCTCGATCACGAACCGATTGAGGGCGTCTCTGAAAACACCCAATCCTTTATGGAGATTTACACATCGTGAAGAAACAACGTTTTAAAAACGCACGGCTGCAAGCGGCGGCGGCGCCGGCAACGCCCCAGGCCGCGCTGGCGCCAGCCATGGAAGCCTTTACCTTTGGTGACCCGACGCCAGTGCTGGACCACGCCGACATCATGGAAAACCTGGAATGCTGGCTTAACGGCAAGTGGTACGAGCCGCCAGTCAGTTTCCAGGGGCTGACGAAATCGTTTCATGCCAGCGTCCACCACAGCAGCGCCATCTATTTTAAGACCAACATTCTGACCTCGACCTATGTGCCGAACAAGATCCTGTCGCGGGATGCGTTTAAACGCTTCGCGCTGGATTTCCTGACGTTCGGCAATGGCTATCTGGAAAAGAGAGCAAGCCGCACCGGTCAGATCCTTCAACTGACCCATGCACTGGCGAAGTACATGCGGCGAGGGCGGGAACTTGATAACTATTTCTTTGTGAATGGCTGGCAGCAGGAACATGCATTCGACAAGGGCGCCATCTTCCACCTGATGGACCCGGATCTAAACCAGGAGGTGTACGGCGTGCCGCAGTACTTGTCCGCTTTGCAGTCGGCCTGGCTCAACGAAGCAGCCACGCTGTTCCGTAGGAAATACTACAAAAACGGTTCCCACGCCGGCTTCGTGCTGTACATGACCGACCCCGCCGCCAATATCAAGGATGTCGACAATTTACGCCAGGCCATGCGCGACAGCAAGGGGCCGGGCAATTTCCGCAACCTGTTCATGTACGCACCGAACGGCAACAAGGACGGCATCCAGATCCTGCCGGTGTCGGACGTGGCGGCGAAAGATGAGTTCTTCAATATCAAGGGCGTCACCCGCGACGACGTGCTGGCCGCGCACCGCGTGCCGCCGCAACTGATGGGGATCATGCCGAACAACACGGGCGGCTTCGGGGCGATTGAGCCGGCGGCGCGGGTGTTTGTGCGTAACGAGCTGGTGCCGCTGCAAACGCAGTTCCTGGCACTGAATGACTGGTTACAACAGGAGGTAGTGAAATTTGAACCATACGAATTAATGACCGGAGAAGGAAAGAAACCATGAGAGATGTAGCCGACCGCGCCGAGTGGCGCATTGCCAAGGACATCGAAGTAGCCATGGCGCATGCGCGCCGCATCCCCCAGCTGGAGGCGGACGGGCGCTGCCATTACTGCGATGACGATGTCGCCCATGGGGCGCGGTTCTGCAATACCGATTGCCGGGATGACTATCAGAAGGAACAGGAGGCGAAGAGGCGCGCCGGACGCTGAGGGACTACCCAGTGGGGAGATTGTGAATAAATTCAATGGTACGCTGTATGTACCGCCGCCAGAAACATCAATTTAAAGGAACACAGGATGACTGATCGCTTGGACTGGATAGAAAAAGCTGGTATCGAAAATATGAAAATGCATCATTCCTGCGCCGATACGCTGGCAAAAGAAGCGGCAACGACATTGACGTTGTCATTGGCAGGTATGGCTGGCGGGTTGGCCTATGCAGCCAAAGCGATAGATGCCCATAGTTGGAACTGGTTGTCGTTTGGCGCGACAATATTTACGTTATGGCTGCTTGGCGCCAGCTGGTATGTTGTTGCCAAGTGTCTGATGATGATGCCAATTCCGCAGGTTTATAACGATCCGAAAAACCTTCATGCGCCAGAATTAGAGTTTGATGATCTGCGTGCTGCAGAATTGCTGGGTCTGCAAATTCGGATTGATGCGGCGGCTAAGCGTAACGCATTGTTAGCTGGCCGCCTTAATTTAGCGCGCAGACTGGCAATTGCCAGTCCAGCCATATTTATTATTTTTGCGGTGGCCTGGTGGGTGTTGGGGGGGAGGTAGGAGGTTTTTCGTTGTATTTTTCCCGTGATGGGGTGCGATAGACAGGTTGCGGTTGCGGACGCGGTTGTAACGGGTTATTCGTTGCCATGTGATCTCATTATATTGTTTGCAAGAATGCAAACAATAGCAGAAATGCCTATACACCCGCCCAGTGCGGGTTTTTTTACGCCTGGCGCTGATGGGCTACCTGCCCCGCTACCGTGTTGTTACGGCAGCGCCTGCATCGATTAAGGCCGCACCATGCGGCTTTTTTACGTCCCGACATTGTTGTCTTGCCGCGAAAAAAGATGTCGGCTAGGACCTGCGCCGACCAGTCCCCCCACGCCTGCCCATCCCGTTAAATGCACTGGTTTTAACGCAGTTCGAAAAAACGCCAAGTCTCCAAACTACGCCGGGCTCGCGGGGAATTTAGCTGCAACGGATTGACGCAATATGACGCACTTTTGGAGTGAACCCCTGCAACTGGACCAGGTAGGGTTCACTCCATTGTAAGACCCAACTAATGTGCGCTTGCAAACGCCATATGGCCCGGCGACGAGGATTGTGATTGACGGTTGAAGCCATCTCTTCTAATTGGGTTCATATTTTGATCATTTCAATTTTTCCTTTGGTCGTCGCTTCGAGCGAATATTTTTTGTTTCGTCAACTTGGGAAGGCGAGGTCATAGGAATAGTCGATGCCGTGTTCGCGTCTAGCAGGCCGTGAAGCTCAGGCGGTAGTTGTGAACGGAGTGCCTTTGCAACAATAGCCTTCCAGAGCAAATAAACTCGACTCGTATTTTCATCGGGGATGTCCCCACCCGAGACGACAATATCCAGACTCTCAGCACGCTCGCACGCTTCAGCTACGGATGCAATTGGAAAGTGTTTCGGATCAAGTCGTGTTTTGTTATAACCAGACAGCGCATGCCGCAATGCTGTCTCGGCCTGCCTGGCGGTCTTTAGTGTTTTGATGTCAGAAACAGCCACATGATGCAGCAATAACCATATCTCAAAGCAGGATTTGCTCAATGCAACTTGTACTCCTCGTTGCTTGGCATCCTGTATGGCAGCAATGAAATTTTTCAGATGACCTTTTGTGGTGCAATGGTCTGTATCTAATAACATCCAAAGCTCGTCGTCTTGCTCATGGTCTATGCCTAGGAGGCGTTCGAGTACGTGTGAGGCACTTGACGTGCCGTCTACGGTTGGAATGACATGAACGTGTACCCGCGTTATTTGGAAAAAATCAAAATATTGTTTTGGGGCATACGTATCGTCACACGCAACAATAAATAGTCGATCATCCCTGAGTCGGCCAGAGTCGCGTTTCACCGGTCGAGGTTGTCTTTGAAGAAGGCTCATTGGCATGAGCCTTCCGATTCCAGCAATCCATCAATGTTTCCGAGATATGGAATCGCTCCAAATCGACCTTGAAGATAATGTTTACGGACTTCCAAATCCTTCCGCACGTTGAAGTCGGTTAGTGAATGCAAGTGAGTGGAGCCGCTGACATCTTTCTCGGCGAACCAAATCTCGTCGCGTCGCAACAAAGCCAAGTCCAGCAAATTCGATTCGTGCGTTGTCACAATAATCTGGCGTTGACCACCTGTGCAAGATTTTAAGAAAAATTCCAAGAATTTCCAAACTAAAATTGGATGCATACTCCTATCTATTTCATCGATAAAATATACGGCGTTACTGTTCCGTAGATGATGAAGTGCAGGAAGCAGATTTAACAAGCGGCGAGTACCATCTGATTCCTGCGTTAGGGCCAGCGGAGTGCTCTGTCCTTTTTGGTGTTCATGTATTGCTTTTATTGTTATCTGATAATAATGATTTTCAGGTGTCTTCTCAAAGACCAATTCATTGCCTTCCCCTAGCTTGAGCAATGCGGTTTGATTCTCGCTTGTGTTCAGGTCGTCCAGTAATTTGGTAACTCTTTCCTTCGGTAGCAGTCTATTAAGTTCGTCTTCGGTGATCTCTTTCTTCTCGACATCTAAGCGATCCACGCCCGTAGATGAAGCTCGCAAGTAGCTTCCAGCGAACTCCAGAAATCCTACGTCTTCCGAAAAATGGTGCCCTAAGGCTCGAAATGACTCTGTCGGAGCAATCAATACAAGGTCCACTTTTATCCAGCGAAGAACGGCGCTTAGTTCGGTGCCAAAAGACTCCTCATCGAGAGTCGCGTTGATTGTTGCAAGAAATGTTTGATTTTGTGGACCTCCAACAGTCGCAAGAGCGCTCAGTCTTTTCCCTTTGAGCCCCGGTGCTTCGATTTTTACGCTCCCCTCCGAATCAGTGGTGCGTTCATAGATTATTTTTTCGCGTGTTCCGGTTACTTGGACAAGCCACTCTTCAGTAATTCTTATGTCATTCAATTTAAAACCGAAACGATATAACTTTCCGGCTGCAATAAACTGAAGGTCGAAGCTAGAAAGTTCTTGATTGTTTTCGCTGAACGCGAATGGTTCCCGACCAGTGCTAGCACCTTTCGGCCTAGGGCGTAACGCGCTAGATTTTACGAATCGAAGTGCTTTGAAAAGATTGGACTTTCCCGCGCCATTTGCCCCATAGACAACAGCTGCCTGGAGTACCTTTTCTTTGGAGTTCGGAATCGGTACAGCATGCGTTTCGTGCGCTCCCGATATTCGGCTGCTCGCGGCAAGAGAGAAGGTTTCCTCTGTTGAAAAGGAACGAAAATTTGCTACCGAAAATGAAACAATCATGATTTCCTCTGTGTTTTTTTCACGTTATTAATGAAAAATACAGCGTCATATGACATATGTCTACCCAATTTTGTGATTTTTTCACAAAATTGGCGATAAATTGAGTAATGGCGAGCAATTCCTTTGAGGGGAGGTGGAAAGAACAAATGCCCCACGGTTCGCGAGGTTAATGTGCCACCGAACAGCACTGACCGCGGTCGGTGCTGTTCGGTGGCAAATGTCTGTTATCTAGTTGGCGTGAGAGGAAGGTCTGCGTTACTGAAAAGATGCACTAAGGACTCGCGTTTGCAGGATATTTCCTCAGGCCGGAAAATTTCTCATCCTTGCTTGAGTCCACCCACGAATTTTTATTCTGGTTTCTGACTTGGCACACCTGAGGCCCATAGGCCGAATATGAAATCAGGGTCCTTGTCCTTGGGCGTTATCTGAAGGTCCTTACGCATTTCATAAAGCAGCCGGGACATGAGCTTGTCATGCATCTGCAAGCTTCGCTGCTTGTTGCTGACTTTGGTTTCCTCTTGGAATGCTTGTAAGGCGCTGATTACCCTTTGCGGCGCAATCAAATTTAACTTGTTGCATGAGCGGGAGAAGGCGCGTTGATCGTCTGGGCTTGACTCTCCCGAAATAATGCCGCTGAGGCTGGCAACGAAATCTTTGTAGTGTTCCAGTTTCTCTTTTCGTAGCTCAGCGTCCCTTTCTCTTTTCTTAGTGAACCAGTAGCCGGCCACCGCCACTCCAACAGCGGCAGAAGCTCCAATGCATGCAGCGACAATATCAGCAGCCATATCACTCCATAAATTTGATTGTATAGAGACTTGGCACTCTCACCGTTTCAAGTAACCGGGAATATTCTTAGCGCACTCGTCCAACGCCTCATCACTGCCTGACGTTACGCCAAAGCGGTATTTGCAGTAATCAACAAGCGATTTTCTATCCACTGTGGAAAGGTCTGCGATGGCAGGACTGTCGCCCTCATTAGCAAAAGGATCGGTAAACTCCATTTGAAAAGAGGGAAATTTCTTGATGAAAAATGTGGTTTGCTGTTCGTCATCCAGATACGAGCGCACGTATCCTGTAAACAACCAAGCAATCAGCAGTACCAAGATCAGAGCCGCGATGTAGATGATTTTTTTATTGAATGGTTTTTGCATTGAATTCGAATGTTCTGTCATGGCGCCGCAAGCCCACTAACGGCACGAGCCTTTTTCACAAAAGATAGACCTACGTTACCGGGGCAAATCTTCCCTTCACGTGTCTGGCCAGGGAACTCCCTATGACCGCCTAGCGTAGTAATCGCGAAGAACTCGCGCAATATGGCGATGAATTTTGTAGCTGATTCGCTTTGCGCGGCTGGCACGACAGGCTGCTCATTGGCACCCATAGCACTAAAAAATTTTCTCACGGCAGATACGGTATCGCCGCCTTCTTCCGGTTCCGCCAAATTTTCCAGCAAGACGATACCGATAACGCCGGTATTGTAGTTATGCACATGCTCTCCCTTGAACCGGATATCTCGGCCCTCAAAGACGTTTCCGAAACAATCGAGGGCATAGTGATAACCAATATCGTCCGCTGAAATACGTTGCATTTGTTCGCCTTGGATTTCCTGCAATTGTAGTGCGGCAGGTCCACAGGAGAAACTACGTCCGGCATGATGGATGGCAATCTTGGTGTAATTCCAGTCGTCCTTCATTTTTTCTGAGCGGTTCTTATGCGCGGCCCAGCTGGATCGCTCTACGAACTCCATGCCTTGCTGTCGAACACGAGTAATGATTGCTTCCCGGGTCGCTGCTCTGTCATTAACAGTAACCAGCTTGAACGGCTTGCATATATAGTCGGATTCAGTAAAGGCAGTTGCCCACTGTGTCGGCGTGTAATGTGCGTCTGTTCCCATCTCAAGCTTCTCCGTGCTTCAAAGCGCCCGTAGGGGCATTGAAAATCAAATGCAGCTGAATTGTCTGTCCAGGAGCTGCATCAACATTGGCGTATCCATCACCATCAGTAACACCGTTCTGCTGAGCGCCGCCAACTTTGGCAAGATATGCGCGGTTAGCCAATGGCTTCCCAGTTTCGCTATCTTGGAATAGGAAACGCTTGCCTTGTTTTTCTTGGGTATCCTGAGTACTGCCAGGAGAGGTAGTTGCTGTAGCCGCTGCAACGGTAGCAGACGCTGCACCAGCGCCAGAAGGAGGCGATACGGGACCTGATGACTCTATGCCGTCATCGTAAGTCATTGTTTGATGGAGACTAGCTATGAGCTTCGGATGAACAGGGCAGCCACATATAACAATGTCATTCTCCAGTGCCACCTCGCCCATGAATTGCATCCGGCGTGGTCCTCCAGCCTTAGTAATGACTCCCTCGCTCTTGCAGGCAAGACATTGCACCGGCCCACCGATAAGCGCCGCCTTATGTCCGGCGTCACCAAGAGAGAAAGTTGAATTTGCATTCGGCAGGATCACACCGTTTGTAGTTGTCTTGTCGCCTACAACGACAATCTTCCGCATTGCCATAGCTAGTCCCTAAAATTGCTTTGAAGTTATCTTTACAGAAAATTAACTATATTGCAAGTAATTTTACTTGCAGCAAATAAGGCACGCAGTGCTAGGGCAAAGTGCTATCGCCAGCACGCTGAACGTGGGCGAAATTCGGGCGGCAATGGAGACCAATTCCAACAGGCACGACGTGCCCAGTGCCTCACGGTGATTGAGTGTTTAGAATGATACGGAAGGTTGGAGATCAAAATATGGCGATAGACCACAAAAATCCTGTCATCATAATATTTTAGAAGCAATATTGTAAGGAAATAGCATGCCTCCATGGTTTAGCCTCGCAATATCGTGTCTGGCACTTATCTTATCGGGCATTACCCTATGGCTGACTTTTTTCCGTAAAGGACAGCTTTTGATGACACAGCCCACAATTGTATTCTTTGGGCCAGACGATAGAGAGAAGAGCAAGGTTTATTTGCGTACCTTACTCTACAGTACCGCAAAGAGAGGGCGTGTTCTTGAAAGCCTTTATGTGGCACTACAACGGAATGAATCTAAGCAGAATTTCAATATTTGGGTTTATGGAGAGAAGGGGGACTTGAAAAGGGGAAGTGGACTGTTCATTCCACAAGACGGCATAGCTTTTAATCATCATTTTTTATTGCCTGCTGACGGTGCTAACTTTGTATTTTTGGCGGGAGCCTACAAACTGGTTGTCTTCGCACAGCTTGTCGGTGAGCATACTTCTAGCGAGTTAATGTCCATTAACTTATCCATTAGCGAATCGCAAGCAACTCAGTTAGCTAGACCTGGTGCTGGAATATATTTTGATTGGGGGCCAGATCAGCGAAGTTACCACCCTCATATCGATACTCACCCTGACAGCGATAAAGATTTTAAAAAAAACGCTGAGTGAACAATGTGACAGTCGCTACCAATTTCCTGAGCACTTCTGACAGGCATGAAATGCTCATTCCGTGCCGTGAATTAATTGGACGAACGGCGACGCTATGTGGCTTTCTGCGTTGGATAGAAAATCGCTCCGCAAAAATAATTTAGCCCGCGTAATTATTGGAATACAAGCCGATAGAATTCGGCTTTTTGCGGAGCAGGAATCGGCTGCAAAGCCACGCCATATATAGAAAACTAGATGAGCTTGGGAAGCTTTAGATTGGACTACCGAAACTACCCCTCAGGCGAACTATCTATTTATAGTTATTGTAGAAAGTTGTATGCGCTGGGTCTATATTTACACAGCCGATGCCTGCGCAAATTTTGGATAGAACATGTGGCGTTACCGGCGGTGGCCGATAGATAATCGTTTGCGCGGCAACAAGCGTTCGCAAGCGTGCTACAGGAAAAATACGAGTCCGTGCGTAAACTATATAGCTTGTCTGCTTAATAAATGGATGGTCCCCGACTTGCAGTAAGCAAGTTGTATCGTGCGATACGCCAGCGTGAACAGTGGAAGCGTTCGCCATCAAAACATCACTATGCTTCCCCGGGTCAGTTAAAACGACAAACAGGTGGTAATCATCATCCACCTGTGGATTTGGGCCAGATGGCATTAAGAAGGCGTCTCGCTGAGAAACCGGAAATGTCGCCCCGTTGTGAGCACTACTCATGCGCCTTCCAGCAAGCAGTCAAAATATTTTTGCGCTTGCAACTCACGAGTCAGTATCTCGGCTTCCTCTTTCGACTTGCCCAACGCGATGAATACCCGCTTTGCCGGAATCGGATGAGATGATTTGCCCGGGTCCTCCCATTCGGCACACTCGTTGTGGGTGTACTCTACGAGGTCCCACTGAGTCATTTCTCCGAACTGCTTCCAAACATCATTTAGAACATCCATTGCGGCATCACTGAGGCTATCAACGTCTTCCCGGGTAAAGGGGCGTTTCAACTTTACCTGATGATTTTCGCGATCCTCAACCCAATGTTCCCAATCTTCCGAAACAACCTCTCCGTTTGTCAGATTGAGAGTTTGAGAAAGCACCGGTCCCTTAGGCATTGAAACCATATAGTCGCCGGCAATTGGGAAACCACTCCGGCTCATAGATTCACGTTCTGCCAAGTACAACAGCTTCGTCAGCTTCAAAACATTCAAGCTGCCGCCAGCCTTGCCCAGCAGCACAGCGGCCATTTGTGCGGCCTTACGTTCTTTAAACATATTTTTACCCCTTCCTGGTAGGAGGCGTTTTCATACGCCTTCTTCTATCACTCAGATCAAGAAATCCCTTACGTACTATGACAAACATTTGCATCATTGCAAAATCTATGACCAGTTCCAGTAAGACTATGATTTTAAGAGTGCTTTAAAAGCATACATCGAAAATCTATCAATTAGTAAAGTAGGCGCAAATTGATGACGCTACTAAGTTGGTTTCCAGTGAGGTGAAGAAATAATGCGTGCCCGTCTTTTGGGGTGTTTCAAGAAAAATAGTTCTGAAACGCTCGCAGAAATCCACGTATCGTATTATTTATATAATAGATTGAGATAGGGGCAAAATTCAAGACGGTATTTTACTGTATGTATATACAGTTTGTGGTTATGTCTCCTAAATACTACAAAGGAGCATATCGTCACGAGAAAATGGCCATCTTGGCCTAGAAGATCGTCGTCAGTAGTTGGTAAATGGCAACGAGTTGCGCCTGATGCCCATCAATAACGTGGGCGAAATATGGGCGAAAATGGAGACCATTCCAGCCATCGCCAGACCTTGCAGTTTTTGTAACCTCTAGTATTTATGAGGTCTGCGGCGGTCTGGTGTGGTTTGTAATGGTGGAGGCGGCGGGAATCGAACCCGCGTCCGGTAACTTGCCGCAGCCATATGAGAAAGACTCCTGGACTTTCACCTAAATGCTCCGCAGTGTTATTGCCCAGCCTGATAATGCTGACCGATCTGTAATTTGCTTACATAGCTGCTCGTGAGCCAGTGACCATGGCCGAATTGAGCCTCGGGCTCCGGGGGGGCAATCCACAGGAGCTTACAAAATGGTGGATCGCTCCGTCAGTTTGGCTACGCCGCAGGGACGGCGTAGCCGCCGATATCCAGTCTCAATAAGTTTCCTCATCGGGACTGGTTATAAGCTAAGGGGTCTGATAGTGGGTTAAGCTGATGGTGCCGCCATCTGGCACTGCTGCGTGTCGCATGTCATTTTCTGAGGTCATCCAACCAGCTTCCATCGTACTAAAGCCGGCCTGTGAAATCCTCGGATCTTGGCCCCCGGTAGTTTGCAGCCCGACTTTGATGGAGCCGTTTATGGCTCCATTTGCATCCGGAAAGCGCAAGTCCAGCGATCCCAATCTCAGATAAAGTTTACTTATATGTGTAACAACATTAAGATCAATGATGATATTTTCGTCTTCAAGCCAATCAATTCCAGCCTGAAATTTGACGTGTGGATCCGACCGTGTCAAGGACGAACTTTTAAGGGCTAGTGTGCATGGCATCTTATACTCCATTGAGTGGTAGTTAGCATTTCCGACACGACATATTGCCGATTCGATTCAGTTGACGTAGTCGTCGAGTATCAACGGTGTGTTTGGGACTAGTGGTGCCTCCCTGTCCTCATTATTGCTCGTACCCCATATCGCGTGTACTGTTCCGGTCTGGAATCCGGTCATTGTCAGGACTGGATCACGATTGGTCGAAGATTTTCGTGCTAATGGTAGGGTTGTCAATCCTTTGTGGGATGAGTTGATATCGGTCGTAAATAGAAATGTCGTAGGATTTATCTGTACGTTCGACACATGAAAATCACCTTCCATATTAATAACTACAAAGTTCTGGATTGAAAAGCGACCATATTGAAAGGTAAAAGTTACGTTTGGATTGATTGCTACCGCATCAATGAACTTCAGCTTAAGCCATGCCATTTTTTCATCCCTCCGTGAGATATGTTGAAATGTGCGACATGCTAAAAGTACCCAGCATCCAATTGCCACTACACAGCCAAAGGATGGTGTTTCCGTAAGGAAATATTATTTTAATTGAAAAAAATTAAACCGCTACCCGTCAAATCTGACAGGCTGTAAGCGAAATTTAGTGCAATCTCTCTGACGGGCTGGCACGATCAATTGCACGCATCGTTCGTCGGCTACGCCGTCGAGTATCAGCGTTGCTTGTCCTGCCTTGCCGCGCTCCAATTGCATGCCGGTTAACGCAATTGTTCAACAAGATGCCTCAACAACGAATCACGAATCAACGCCTGTGGCCCCGTTTTTTTACACGAGTGCTACGAATTTGCTACAGCAATTTACGAGATGTAGTGGTCTGTACTACGGCTTAGCGGCATAACTCCGCACCGTGAACAAGGGAGATTGCAAGCAAAGTCGTACACGGATATTGGAAATGGTATTTTTCATGGTATTGAGTAAGGTGATTACCTGGAAAGCAAGATAAGTACTGCATTTCTGAGTGGTATTGATAATTGAGTGGGAATGATCCGAGGTTTGGCACTCGCTAGTACTCAACAGTAAAAATGCCTGAAAGCCCGCGTAAATGCGGGCTTTTTGCTTTTGGATTCGGCATTGGCGGGCACGCTAACGAATACCCGGTATCTATTCAACGACGGCGCAGAATGATTGAGACCGGGCGTTCCGGATGATGGTGGTTGACGAATACCGAGATGACAACCCGATCTGCCCAGGCAAAGCGGACCAAATGCTCGATCTCCGGTTCGTGCGAGTGGAATTGGCGATGTTGGCCTGCCTCGGTGAGAAGATGGAAGCCCTCAAAATCGCCGAAACGATCATAAACAATGCTTTCCACTTTGCCGGTGAATTCCTCGTCATGCGTACCGTGCGTGCCGTGCGGACCTTTGCCGTGGCCACCCGCGTTGACGGGAACGGGAACGCCATTGGGCGAAGGCAGAACCAGACCTGCATTGCCGCCGAAGGCGTTGACCCGAGCGGAGAGATACTCGATGTAACGGATCAGCACTAGGTACCATCGGCTGCCGGGAGGCGTTTGCAACAAGCGCCATTTCATGATGGCGAGGGTGTTTTCCTCGGGCAAAAGAAGAACGTCGTCCTGGGCGACTGGAATCTTGACTTGAAACGTGCCAACGACATAGCGCCAGTCGAGTGATGCATGCTTACCCTTGGCCGCAGCGGACGCAGAGTCCTGCGCCGGCGCCGCTGCATTACGATCGTCCGACTTTCTGGTGCTGATACGGCGCACGAGTACGTCGAACTCCTGGCCGGCGCGCACGCCGACCGGCAGGTCAATCGTAAACAAGCCAGCAAATTTTGCGCCGGTACCGAAGGGAATCGGCAGGTAGGACACGGCGCTGTTGACGCTGCACTGGATCGTGTGCGGATCGACGATGGTGAGCTGGTCCGTCGAATGCAGCCGCATGGCGAGCCGGACGACTTCGAGCGCGTCGACCGCAGGCCAATAGATCGTCGCCTTGCTGCCGAGCGGCACCGTACCCCATTGAATCATGAGTTCATCGGGATAACCTTGCAGCACGCTCAACGGCATGCCGGTCGGCGTGCTTGGGCGCGTGTCGAAGGTTTGCGGAATGCGGTGCGCGTCCGCTCCTCCCGGATTGCCGGATTTGGTGATCTGCAGATTCCGTTGCGCGAGTTTGTCGCAGTTCTCCGGGCCGAGCGTTATGCCGTTGGCGTTGACAATCGGCGCGTCGTCATAGGCGATCTGGGCGACGATGCAATGATGGGTGCCGGGGTATCTGGAATTATTCGCCGGATCGAAAACGTCGAGGTGGCAACCGAAATAGGCTGATGTGTCGCCGCTGGGGCCGACGGTGAGCGCGAAATTATTGACCGGGCCGATGGTGGCCAAATAGTCGCCCATGATGCCGCCGGTGGCGAAGAACGGTTGGGAGCTTCCATCGGGGTCGGGCAGCGGCGCGCGCGGCAGGCCGGTTGTCGTGTCGGGCTGGCTGAGATAGGTTGTGTTCGGTTGAAAGTCGGTGTCGTTGGTCTGGGTCAGGAACAGTCTGAAAAACACGCGGACCGTCTTGGGGTTTGTCGTTACTCCCGGCGCACCTTGCAGCCGCACGCGCGCGATGGCGAAATTGTAATTGACGTACTGGACCGAGCTGATGGTGTCTTCGCCGCTTACGGAGGAGTCGCCGGTGCCGTCGACCACGCTGGGAAAATTGGCGAACGGATTTGCGGTGCCCGGATTGGTGAACTGCCCATCGCTGTTCATTGCGCTCAGGACTTGCGTAATGAAGGTGTTTGCGGCGCTGCTGTCCCGCACGGTCGTATTGGTAGGAGGGAAAACGGCGTTCGGCACGCCCGGGATCGTGCTGGACTGCTGCGGATTGACCGTGAAGACGCAGAGATCCTGGCTCAGGTAGAACGGATTGCTCCCGCTTGGATTGAGGTTCTGGAAATAGGGATCTGCGCCAGCAGTCAGTTCGATGTCCGTCTCGGCCGCGTAGCTGGCGGCCGTCACCGAGAAGCGGGCGACTAGCAGCATCTGCACGGCGGCATGGCCTGGCATCGGGAAAGCGCCCAGCGCGGAAGCCGGGAATTTGATGGTGTAGGGAATGAGAATGCGCTGTGAATTGGGACCGCCTTCAGCTATCAGGGCGCCGGGCGGCGAAATGGCGTTGAGGGCCGCGAAGGGGCCAGCGAATTGCGGCGCTGCGGCGCTCACGGCAGCTTGCACCTGCGACAACGTATAACCCTCGATCACCAGCCAGAACGCCGCGAATGTCGCGCCCGTCTCGCTTTCGTCATAGCCATAAGTGCTCTTGTCGGACACGAAATAGAAATTCGGATTCTGCCGGGCCAGCCAGGCGACGGTGTTGACATAGATGGCCTGCAGATCCACCAGCACGCTGCCGCTCGCCGGCGGTGTTTTGGCGGGACCGAATCCTTGCATGCGGTCTGGCGTCGAGCCGCAGGGATCGCCGACGAGGTTGATGTCGAGGTAGTGATGCCACGACGAGTCCGTCACGATCCGGCCCTTGCCGGCGCCGCGGCCATCATAGGCGCACAGGATACCGCTGCTGCCGCCGGCAGTATAGGTCGAGTCCGGATCAAAATTATTCTGTTCGCAAGTCGCGCCGTCGACGAGCGTGGCGTGATCGGGCACGATCGCGCCGGTGGCGATGACGCTGGGCAAAGGCTGGTATCCGCCTGCCGAGGGATATTCCGTGGCAGCGGGCGCCAATGGCGCCACCACCTCGCCCTCATGCATATGATCGGGAAATTGCGTGAGAGGTCCGGTCGCTCCTTCCAGGATCGGATGCACGGCGCTGCCCGGGAAGGACAGGATCTGAGGGATGTTGTCCGACTGATCATCGAACTGGAAGGTGTTGGCCGTATCTGGCGCCGGTCCGCTCGTCCCGGGGTTCATCTGCGTCGTGTCCGCCCGATTCATGCTCGGATCGTTCGGATTGGATGGATAGGGCGGATTGGTCGTGCTTTGGGTTGAAAACGCCGGGCGGTTGACGGATGTCACTGTCGCGCCGCTCCAATCGAGCGCTTGCGCCGGATAGCCGGCGGGCTGGTCGACGCTGCGGCCCCACCACTTGCGCATGCTCTGCACGCGTGGAATCTGGCCGCACATGAACGAACCCATGCCGTAGTGATCGCCGGTCGCGAACACGCCGCCGCCATGGTCCATGAAAGTATTGATCGCTGTGATTTCCGGCGCGCCGATGGCGCTATGAAGGGGGTTGAGGCCGCCGTTCCATCCTTCATAGGCGAACAGCCAAATGACGTCGTAATTATCGAGGCTCGTGGTGGTGGCGAAATTGAAATTCTCGAAAGTGGGGTAGATCGTCGGCGGCGTCGTACTGGTGTCGCGGTCCTGGTGGCGATGGGCGGTATCGATGGCAATCGTCGGTGCCTGGCTGAGTTTCAGCAAGTAGATGAATTCCGCAATCGTGAAGAAATTGTCATTCGGATTCTGGTTGGGTGCAAAGCTGATCCCGCCACCCACAGGTGTGTTTTGAAGATAGGGCCCGTCGGCTACGATCAGCATCCGTATATCAGCCATGACACGACTCCTTCATGATTAGCCGGCATTCACCAGAGGGAGCCAACGCAAGGCTAGCCTACGCGTGATCCCAAGCACTTCATTGATCGCATATGACGTAATCACGGTAGAACAAAATTTGCCCATGTTCAATATTTATTTGCACGTGGAAACATTTCAGTGCAGCCCCATACAAATCACCACTTGCATGCCACGCGCTGTGTCTAGAGAAACAGCATTAACCAATACGGCGGGGCACAAAACAAAAAGCCCAACTCATGAAAGTTGGGCTAAGTGTTTGCTTCAGTTTCTTTGTAAGCAGCGATCGCCCAACGCCCATTGACGGGCGTTGGTCTCCACTTTGTTCAGCCTGCCTCAGTTACTAGCAGTAAATTGAATGTAGGGACTCGTTGCTGCTACGCTGCCAGTGGCAGCCGTTCCAGCGCTGGCGGCACATTTGCCTAAGGTCAGGTTGTTGGTCTCTCCCGTGGACCCATGTCCGGCTGGGCCAAGACAGGTTGGTGCGTGAGTGCCGCCATCGTTGATGGCGAGTTTCACGCTGATGGAGGAACCTTTGTTGAAGGATGCCTGGGATCCGCCGCCGTTGCCCACCAGAGTGAATTCCGCTTGCTTCCACCAGAGTGCGGCAAACACCGTGCTGTCAGAAACCTTGTCTGCATAGACATCCTTGCCAACAGTCAGCGTCACTATATCGTTGCCAGTCGACGACGCGGAGCCGGCCAGTTTCATATTGGCCAGCTGAGCGATGGCGAATTGAGGTGTGCTGACGCCGTTGCTGTTGTGAACGCAGGCGGGGCCATTGCTGTCCGTGGCGTCATCCCAGCCAGCGGAGGCTGGACAGCCAGCGCTGTCGTAGTCGGCCTGCGAGGGGAACACCCAGCTTTGAATGAAGGCCATGGGATGCGTTCCATCTGTATAAGCATCCGTCGAGTAGAGATACTGTTCCCACACGTTGCAAGAGCCGTAGCCAAGTTTTGCGCATGCAGTCGTTGATGCGTTTATATCCGTATTGAGTTGCAAGGTGTATTGATTCGCGCCGATGGTTCCATTGGACATCGAGCCACCGAACATGACATTGATACCCTTTTCAGATTTCACGCCGCTTACCACCGGAAAACTGCCCGTTGCAGATTGAATGGTTCCCGCTGCCTGCGCGGCATAGTCGGTGCCATTGCCGACGGTCTGTGGCTTTACCTCCTCCCTACTTAAGGAGCGGATGGCAGAGGAGGGCAGAACCGGCCGGCTGGAACGATAGGTCGGCCGTGGTCCGCAAGTTACCTTTTCCCAGTTGGCACTAGGATAGGACGCATGAAAACAACCCTCTGCAGGCGGACCCGCTTTCTTCATCTTTTCGTGCCAGGCCTGCAGTGCCGGTGTTTCCACAGCCACATCAGAATTGGCATTGACGGTTGCGGCGGTTGAAAGAACGGGTTCAGCTGCCACAGCGGTGACTGGGCCGGTCGCAATAGCGACAGCGAGAGCCGTCGCAAAAAAATATGTGCTCTTTTTTGTAAATGAGTGCATTTTTTTCTCTATCAAATTGAAATGTTGATCAAACAGTTCTATAGGCGTATGTCGAAGGCGGTGCAGCAAGCCAACAACCATCGCGATAAGCGTCAGTGAAATCCGATTCAAATGGGCCCGTCAGTGCTTACCTATCCTTTCTGGTGCCGCTACCGTGACGACTGCCATGGCAGTGCAGCAAATCCAACACCTGGTGTTTTTGCGTAAACCGAAGTCGTTTCACTGGAAGCGACTTCCCCCACGAATGCAAAGCGTCTTGCACCCATTTTCTGAAATTCATGCGGGGAGAACGCCAATGAAGCTGGCTTCTGTTGACGCGCTCTTACTAGTCATGCCCCTCGAGAAGAAAAAAGGGGGCATGTTTCCTTGAGAAAACTTGTAAGTGTTTGTAAGCTTGGAAGCTTTGCTATCACCGCTCAGGGCGTGCGCAGCGAGGCGGGGCTTTGACATGGCCCATGTAAAACCTGGGTGAAATTTGGGCAGAGGGGAGATCTTTCCAGCTATCGCCAGGCCTTGCCGTTTTTGCAATCCTGGTATGCACGGGGCTCGCAGTAGTCTGGTGTGGTCTGTAATGATGGAGGTGGCGGGCAACTTGGCTAGAGAGGGTCAATCCCACAAGTAAAGAAACATACGGCACAAAATCATGTGCAAGCCGGGGCTTTCATAATTCGTTTCGTATGTTTGCCAGTCCAGCCCCGGCCATCGGGAACTGCGATGAACCCGCCCCGGCGCCAGTAGGCATCGGATGGCTTGTGCTCTCGGCATCGACTGATGTCGCCATCACGGCGGTGTCGCCGCAGGCCGCTTCCTCGGCTTCTGCAGGTGTGCCGTCCTGCGCAAGTAGGCGTGCACTGGCATCACGAACGGCTTCGGCGTCCGGGCGGTCATTGCCGACGCTATTCTCTACTCTTGCGAATATCCTGTTTTCAAGTGAATTGCGCATTGCCGCTCCCAGCTAAAGTGGTACACAGTCAAGGGTAGCGGCTTGCGAGGCTGAACGAAATTAGCAAAAACTGCGAAGAACAGGTGCATAATTGCACAATGCTTACACCTGACTGGGATGACCTGCGATATTTTTTGGCGCTGATTGACGCCGGAACGCTGTCTGGCGCAGCGCGTGCGACCGGCGTCGAACACACGACAGTGGCAAGGCGCATCGATGCCCTTGAAGCTGCATTGGGAATGCTCTTGTTTGATCGTTTCCCGAAGGGCTGGTCGCTGACCACCATGGGTAGCGCTTTAGTGCCGCATGCCCGCAAGATGGCGGATGACATGCACGGACTGATGCGCGTCGCCAGCGGCTCGGCATCCCTTAGCGGCGTGGTGCGCGTGTCGGCGCCGCCAGCCTTGGCGGCGTATTTGCTGGCGCCGCGCTTGAAGGACATGCTGCGGCGTTTGCCTGGCATCGAGGTGGATTTGCGCGGTGAAACGCGCACGACAGACCTGACGCGGCGCGAATCTGACATCGCTCTGCGTTTTCATCGTCCCACTGCGCCGGGTCTGGCGGTACGCCAATTGACCAGTGTCGAATACGGCTTGTACGCAAATGCCGAATATCTGGCCGAGCGCAGCCCGCAGCAATGGGAGTTTCTCGGTTACGACGAGCTGTTACGCGACGCCCCACAGCAGCTGTGGCTGGATAAAATCAGAGGCGAACGTCGCTATTGCTTGCGCTCGAACGATCTCGGCGCGCTGTTCCAGGCCGCTGTCGCCGGCTGCGGCCTTGCCGTCTTGCCGCATTCTTTTTTCGATTTCCAACGCAACAACCTGATCGCTGTCGATACTGAAGTGTGTCCAGTGAAGCGCAAGCTCTGGCTCATCATGCATGAAGACGTGCGGCGCTCTGCGCCGGTGCGTGCGGTCGCCGACGAAATCGTTACCCTGTTTTTACCTGCGGACGTCTGAATTTTCCACGTCCAGTTCTTTAGTCTGGCTAACTGCCAAGCTGGGCTTGCAAGCTAGCTCCGGCCACTGTGCAAATATGCAAGCATCAGGTGCGTATTTCACTAATTCCATCCAGTCTCCTCTGGCGTTAATGTAGCCGTCAGCTACCCGACTACTGGAGATTCGAATGATGAAGCTGCTGTCTAAACTGTTCTGCCTGGGCGCGATCCTGTGGGTACCTGCCGCTCAGGCGGCCGCCGAAATGCCGTTTCCGCTGACCGGCAGCTGGACCCTGGTAGCCGCCGATCTGCTGCATCCGGACGGTAGCCGGACACACGACTATGGCGAGGCGCCGAAAGGCTTGCTGCTGATTGACAGCCACGGCCGTTACAGCGCGCAGATCTACAAGTCCGAGCGTCCGCTGTTCGCTTCCGGCGACAAGAAGAGCGGTACCGCCGCCGAGTTCGAAGCCGCCGTCATGGGAACCAGCGCCCATTTCGGCACCCTCATGATCGACACGATGACGCACACGCTGATCTACAACATCGAGAGTTCGGCTTATAAAAACTGGGAGGGGACGCAGCAGAAACGCGTCTATGAACTGCATGGCGACGAACTCAGCTACCAGGTTCCGGCGCGGCCGGACGGCCTGATTCCGATTTCAGTCTGGCGCCGTATCAAGTAGCCGCAGCGCCAGAGAGTTTCTAGGCTAAGGGCGAATTATTCCCTCAACGGATGCGAGGACGCAATCTGCTCCATGCAATCTAAGAAAATGGGAGAGGCCTGCACGGCGTATTTTTAAGGGGAGAAACAAGAAATGTCTAATCATCGCCTACTTCGCATCATGCCGGTGTGCCTGACCGGCGCTATCCTGTTGAGCGCATGTTCCAGCATGGACATGGGCAACGCCGGCGCAAAAACCGAGGCCACCGGATCCGCGGGGGGATCCAATTCCAGCAACGCCAACGTCGCGCTCGAACACTGCGACCGTTCGCTTGGCACCATCGCCATCATCGAGGACACCAGCGCGCCGTGGTATGGCGTGCTGACCGGTCAGTACAAGCTTGGCTCCACCGTGCCGGTGCTCAAGCTGCTGGTGCAGCAGTCCAACTGTTTCGTGGTGGTCGAGCGCGGCCGCGGCTTGACGGCCGTTCTGGGCGAACGCGCCCTGCAGCAATCCGGTGAGCTGCGCAGCAATTCGAATTTCGGCAAGGGCAAGATAGTGTCGGCCGACTACGGCCTCAATCCTTCGATCACCTTCAGCAACAATAACGCCGGCGGTGCCGGCGCCAGCGTCGCCGGTCTGTTTGGCGGACTCGGCGGCGTGGTTGCGGGACTCGCAGGCAACATCAACAGCAAGGAAGCCAGCACGCTGCTGAACCTGGTCGACAACCGTTCCGGGGTGCAGGTGGCGGCAGCCGAAGGCAGCGCCAAGAGCATGGATTTCGGCGCCATCGGCAAGCTGTTCGGCAACAGTGCGGCGGGTAGTGCGGGTGGTTATTCGAACACGGCGGAAGGCAAGGTGATCGTGGCGGCCTTTACCGATTCGTATAACAACATCGTGCATGCCGTGAAAAATTATCATGCGCAAAGCGTGGCCGGCGGACTGGGTACCGGCGGCCAGCTTGCTGTTCAGGGCGCGGATGATAACGGGACGCCGGCTCCCTCCAAGAAGAAAGCGGCCAAGCGCTCGGCTCCCCAATAAATCTTTCAATCGTCACCGCCCGACCTGGCCGCTTTCATGCCCGTTGCGGGGCGGACGCAGGGTTGCCGGCGAGAGTGGTCATTGGTAGCGGGAAATATTTCTTGTCGTTTCCCTAGTCTGTCTTAAGGTTATCTTCATGTTATTGCATGGATTTCTCTTTATACTTGTCTCGTCACTCACCATGACAACACCACCTCCCTGATGTACCCTTTGCCCGCAACCATCAAGTTGGCGGGCATTTTTTTGTTGGCAGCACGGGGAGCTGACCTCGCGTCAGATCGGCATTGAAATTCGCTCCGGTATCCGTGACCTCGACCCCGTTTGGAGGTCTGCTCAATTCTGTTCGTCTATTGCCGAATTCGAACGCATCCGCTTACGCAATTCAAATTTTTGTATCTTGCCGGTGGAGGTTTTCGGCAGCGGGCCGAAGTAGACCGCCTTGGGCACCTTGAAACCGGCCAGGATGTTCTTGCAGAACGCAATCAGCGCTTCTTCCGTGAGCGTGCTGCCTTCTTTCAGTTCAACAAAGGCGCATGGGGTTTCACCCCATTTCCGGTCGGGCTGGGCAACCACGGCCGCGGCCAGCACGTCGGGATGGCGGTACAGCGCATCTTCGACTTCGACGCTAGAGATGTTTTCGCCGCCGGAAATGATGATGTCCTTGCTGCGATCCTTGAGCTTGATGTAGCCGTCGCTGCCGATCACGCCGAGGTCGCCGGTATGGAACCAGCCGCCGGCGAAGGCGTCTTGCGTCGCTTTCTGGTTTTTCAGATAGCCTTTCATGCAGATGTTCCCGCGAAACATGATCTCGCCGATTTCCTCGCCATTGGCAGCAACCGCCTGCATGGTGTCTGGATTGAGTACCGCAATCGCGCTTTGCAAATGATAGCGTACGCCCTGATGGGATTTCCTGGCGGCGCGCAGGTCGGCAGGCAGGCTGCCCCACTCTTCCTGTTCGGCGCAGACCGAGGCCGGTCCATACACTTCGGTCAAACCATACACGTGCACCAGGTCGAAGCCCATGGCTTCCATGCTGGCCAGTACTGCCGGCGGCGGCGGGGCGCCGGCAACCATGCCGCGCACGGTGTGCTGTATGCCCTGGCGCCAGTTTTCGGGGGCGTTGGCCAGGGCGGCATGCACAATCGGCGCCGCGCAATAGTGCGTGACGCGATGTTCGCGGATCAGGTCGAACACCAGTTTCGGCTCGAATTTTCGCAGGCAGACGTTGATGCCCGCCCGTGCTGCAATCGTCCATGGAAAGCACCAGCCGTTGCAATGAAACATCGGCAGCGTCCATAAATAGACGGGGTGCTTGGGCAAGTCCCATTCGAGGATATTCGAGATGGCGTTCAGGGCGGCGCCGCGATGGTGATACACCACGCCTTTGGGATCGCCGGTGGTGCCGGATGTATAGTTAAGCGCGATGGCATCCCATTCGTCGGCCGGAAGCTGCCACTGGAAATCAGGATCGCCGCTGTCCAGCAGGCTTTCGTAGTCGGTGTTGCCGAACGCCGGGTCGTCGGGGCCTAGGATATCGTTGACTGCGACTACGTACAGGCCGGGAATCTGCTGCGCCAGCTGGCGTGCGGCGTCGGCGAATTCGCTGTCTGCCAGCAGCACCTTGGCTTCGCCATGGCGCAGCATGAATGCCAGCGACGGCAAGTCGAGCCGGATATTGAGCGCGTTCAGCACGGCGCCAGCCATCGGCACGCCGAAATGGGCTTCCACCATGGCGGGCGTATTCGGCAGCATCACGGCCACCGTATCGCCTTTTTCGACGCCGAGCCGGCGCAGGCCGCTGGCCAGCCTGCAGGCGCGCAGATAGGTATCGCGCCAGTTCTGGCGCAGCGGACCGTGCACGATCGCCAGGCGCTTGCCGTATACTTCGGCGGCACGGGCAATATAGTCAATCGGGCTGAGTGCGGCGAAATTGGCGGAATTCTTGGCAAGCCCGGAATCGTAGTCGACCGTCATGATAGGTGTCTCCTGAGGAAAATGAACATTCTCCCGTTCTGCGCGGGATGTATTTATCCTAGCCTACCACTTACGGCAGCGCCGGTTTGTCGTCTCAATGACAGCTTAAGGACAGTAATCGCATGAACAATACTGAGCAGCTTGGCAAGCACGACTGGTTTGTGGCGCTTTCCCCCTCGCATCAGTCGCTGGTGCAGTCAACGGTAGTGGTGCAGCGCTTTGCCGCCGGGGCGTTCATTGCTCATCGCGGCCAGCCGTCGCAGTACTGGATCGGCGTGCACAGCGGTTTGATCAAGCTGGCGGTTTACAGCGTGGAGGGCCGCGGCGCGACGTTTTCCGGCGTGCCGGAAGGCGGCTGGTGCGGCGAGGGCAGCGTCATCAAGCGCGAACTGCGCAGATATGACGTGATCGCGCTGCGCGATTCGGAGATCATGCTGGTGCCGGCCGAGATCTTTCATACCTTGCTGGCGCAAAGCCTGCCTTTTACTGCCTTCGTGATCCGCCAGCTGAACGAGCGCATGGGCCAGTTTATCGCCATGATCCAGAACGACAGGCTGTTGGGCGTCGATGCCCGGGTAGCGCAGGCGATCGCCCAATTGTTTCATCCCATGCTGTATCCACGCACGTCCGCGGTGCTGGAGTTGTCCCAGGAAGAAATCGGCATGCTCACTGGCCTTTCGCGGCAGCGCGTGAATCAGGCTTTGCAGCACTTGGCCGAACTGAAGCTGATCAGTCTTTCCTACCAGTCAATCCGGGTGGTCGATTTGCCGGGCTTGCGCGGTTTCGGACTGGCGGAATTGTGAACGGCCGCCAGTCTCAGACCACGATGATGTTATTCGTTACATTGCGCACACCGGGTGTGTTCCAGGCGGAATGCTTGGCAAGGTCGCGCTCCGACAGACTGTGGACAGTACCGCTCAAGATCACGTCGGTGCCGCGGATTTCGACGCAGATGCTTGGCGCGTTGGCCTTGGCGCGCCGCTTGAGGGCTGTCTCTATATCGGTTTCGAGCGCATTGATGCTGACCCGTGGCCTGAGGGTGATCTGATTGCTGACCCCGGTCACGCCCATCAGGTGATGCACCGCGACCTCCGCCGCTTCGCGCTGATAGTCCCAGGCGACGTCGCCGGTGAGGGTAAGCCAGCCGCTTTCCACCATGACCTTGACATAGTCCTTTGGCAGATAGGTCATCCATTGCAAGATGTTTTCTGCCGAGCGCGCGATATCGATGTCGTTCCGCTTGCTTGATCCTGGCAGCGCAACATCGATTTCGATAGCAAGGCCTTTTACTCCCACGACGCGCTTGGCAGCCCGTTCGGCATGCCATTTTTCCGTATAGCTTCCGACATGCCCCGCCAGTGTGACGATGCCGTCTGTGACTTCGACGCCAATTTGCACCGCATTCACCGAGGGGTCCCAGTCAAGTTCTGCAATGACGTCCTTTTGCAATATCGCATCGGTTTTCATGGCTGCCTTTTACATCGATAAGTGAAGCCCAAGCCTGCACGGATGTGCGGGACCGGTCTGTGCGTCAACCCGCTTAGGCGAAGTATCGAAAGGCGAGGTGAATTGCAACACCGGGCGGTCATGCATGTTCGACATGATTTCAGCGACGCCGCCCAGATCGAATCCCGGCATGCACGCATTCGATAGCGATAAAAATTGGTTAAGTGGGACAACCCACAGACGCACGATTTGAATACGCACATTCTTTGCCGGGTCAATGCCAGTCAACGCATGGCGACGGCAGCCACTCATGGCAACACAAGGAGAAGCGCATGGCACTTCATAGTCAAGAGGACGCACGTCCTTCGCTGGACGCGGATATCTACGGCACGCAGGCCGCCAATATCTCAGTACCGAAATATCGCATGGCCGAAGGGGAGTTGCGTCCGGACGTCGCTTACGCGCTGGTGCGCGACGAGCTTTTCCTCGACGGTAACGCAAGGCAGAACCTGGCGACATTTTGCCAGACATGGCTGGATCCCGAAGTCCATCAGCTGATGGACTTGTCGCTCGACAAGAACATGATCGACAAGGATGAATATCCGGCCACCGCCGAACTGGAGAGCCGTTGTGTCCATATACTGGCCGATCTCTGGCATTCGCCAAAAGCAGCAGACACCATTGGCTGTTCGACCACCGGCTCTAGCGAAGCCTGCATGCTGGGCGGCCTGGCGTTGAAGTGGAAGTGGCGCGAACGCATGCGTGCTGCCGGCAAGCCGACCGACAGGCCTAACATCGTGACCGGCCCGGTGCAAGTCTGCTGGCATAAATTTGCCCGTTATTTCGATGTCGAACTGCGCGAGATTCCACTGGAACGAGGACGGCTTGGCATGACTCCCGAAGAAGTCATGAAGCGGGTTGACGAGAACACCATCGGCGTCATGCCGACATTCGGAGTGACCTTTACCTGTCATTACGAACCGGTGGCCGAGATTGCCGCTGCGCTGGACCGGCTAGCGGGCGACAAGCTGCTTGACATACCGATGCATGTGGATGCTGCTTCGGGCGGTTTCACGGCGCCGTTTTCCGAACCGGACCTGATGTGGGATTTCCGCATTCCGCGGGTGCGCTCCATCAATGCTTCCGGCCACAAGTACGGACTGGCGCCGCTGGGAGTGGGCTGGGTGGTATGGCGCGACCGCAGCGACCTGCCGGAAGAACTGATCTTCAACGTCAACTACCTCGGCGGCGACATGCCGACCTTTGCCCTGAATTTTTCTCGCCCTGCGGGCCAGATCATTTCGCAGTATTACCTGTTCCTGCGGCTCGGCCGCACCGGTTATCAACGCATCGTGCAAAGTGGCTACGATACGGCCCAGTACATCGGCCGGGAAATTTCCAGGCTGGGACCCTTCGAACTGTTTTTTGACGGCGACAGCCGCAAAGGCATTCCTGCCATCTCCTGGGTGATCAAGGACGGCGCGCAACCGGGCTATTCGCTGTTCGATCTGTCGGACCGCCTGCGCGTACGCGGCTGGCAGGTCGCGGCCTACACCATGCCACCCAACATTACCGAGGTAGTGGTGATGCGGGTATTGATCCGGCATGGCTTTAGCCGCGACATGGCCGACATGCTGATGGAAGATACCCGGCGCTCGATCGACTACTTGCAGAAGCACCCGCCTACCAGGCCGCAGAGCGCGGAAGAAGGCACCACCTTCACCCATAGCGGCGAGCCGATGAAGAAAGCGGGCACATGATGCACTGGATCATGACGACCCTGCAGGCGCATCCCGAGATTGCCGTATTGCTGGCGCTTGCGGTCGGCTATTACGTCGGCGGCAAGAGCTTTAAAGGCTTTAGCCTGGGGGCGGTGACGGCGACGCTGATCGCCGCAGTGGTGATTGGGCAGTTGGGAATACACATATCCGCCGATGTCAAATCCATCTTTTTCCTGATCTTCCTGTTCGCCGTAGGGTATGGGGTGGGGCCGCAGTTCGTGCGCGGCATTGCCAAGGACGGCATTCCGCAAGCCTTGTTCGCGGTCGTGATGTGCCTGCTCTCTCTGGGGGCAGCCTATCTGGCGGCGCGCCTGGCTGGCTACGATGTGGGCTATGCGGCCGGGCTGTTCGCCGGTTCGCAAACGCTTTCCGCTTCTATCGGCCTGGCCACCGACGCCATCAACCAGATAGGCCTGGCGCCAGACAAGACACAGGCCTTGCTCAATGCGATCCCGGTGGCATATGCCGTCACTTATATCTTCGGGACGGTCGGCTCAGGCCTGATTCTGTCGATACTGGGACCGCGCTTGTTGCGGGTGGACCTGGCGGCCGAATGCAAGGCCTATGAGCTGGCCATGGGCGGCACGGCGGCGACCGGTGGCGAAGGCAGCGCCTGGCATCAATACGAAACGCGGGCGTTCAGAGTGGCTGCCGGCAGCAGGCTGATTGGCAAGACCGCAGCCGAGGCGGAGGCTTTACTAGGGCCGGCGCAGGTATTCATCGAACGCTTGCGGCGCGCCGGCAAGATCGAAGAAGCCCGTGCCGCTACTGTCATCCAGGCGGACGACATTCTGGCGGTAGCGGGGCGCCGCGATGTGCTCGTCAACGTCATCGAACATGCGGCAGAGGAGATCGACGATGCGGAGCTGTTGTCGATGCCGGTGGAAGGGGTTGATGTATACGTCACCAGCCGTGAGCTGGATGGCAAGACCCTGGCAGTGCTGGCGCATGAACCCGCAGCGCATGGCGTATTCCTGCGCAAGATTACGCGCGGCGCCACGGCGACCGATATTCCTGTGCTGGCGCAGACTCAGGTGCACCGCGGCGACATACTGACCATCACCGGACGGGTCCAGGACACCACTGCCGCCGCCAAAGCCATGGGCTATGCCGATCGTCCCAGCAGCGTCGCCGATGTCGCCTTCATTGCCGCAGGAATCACAGTGGGAGCCTTGTTCGGCGCGCTGACCTTCACTATCGGTTCGGTGCCGCTGACTTTGTCTACCGCAGGCGGCGCCCTGATAGCCGGGCTGGTCTGCGGCTGGCTGCGTTCGGTGCATCCGACCTTCGGCCGGATCCCGCCTGCCACGGTCTGGTTCATGAATTCGCTTGGCCTGAACGTATTTATTGCGGTGATCGGCATATCTGCCGGCCCCGGCTTCGTGGCCGGGTTGCAGCAACTGGGCGTGAGCCTGTTCCTGTGGGGTATTTTCGCTACTACCGTGCCTTTGATACTCGGGATCTATATCGGCAAATACGTATTCCGCTTCCATCCGGCGATCGTGCTCGGCGCTTGCGCCGGGGCACGCACCACCACGGCGGCGCTGGGGATGGTGTGCGATGTCGGCAAAAGCCAGGTTCCGGCGCTCGGCTACACTGTCACCTATGCGGTAGGCAATACCTTGCTGACGATCTGGGGGATGGTGATTGTGATGCTGCTCAAGTAAGCCGCGACTGGTACAACACGGTGCCGCGGAGGGCCGCATTCTAGCGGCAGCCGCCGGCTGCCGCTAGACTTAGCGTGAGTGCCCGCCGCCTCGACCACCGCCGCCGCGCGAAGGCAGCGACGGCATTGAATGCGAGGCAGGCGCTGATCTGAACGCATGCTGGGGCGACTGGCCGCCGCGCCGGTCGAAACCGCCGTCGCGATGTTCGCCGCCGCGGAACGGAGCGACGTTGTAGCCTGGTCCCCAACCGCCGTAATCGCCGCCGAAAGGTTCATAGTAGCCAACGCCGATGCCGACGCTGCTGCCGTAGCCGCTGTCATAGCCATAGCCGCCATCGCTGACGGCGCAACCGCTGGATATCGCGATAAGCAGGGCCGCCACTGACCAGCGCAAGTTGATGGTTTTCATTTGCTCACCTCTTTGCTGTCAGCATCGGTCCATTCCAGCATCCCGAACGGCGCCCCGGAAGGATCGGCGACCACCGCGACCTTGCCGCCATGGCGATCGGTCCGCGCCGCCACCAGCACGCGGCCGCCAAGCGCCACCAGCGTCTGTGTCGATTTGACGACATCGTCGACGCGGACATAGTTCAGCCAGTGAGGATGGGCATTCGGCCGGTTCGGCGGCAAGGTGTTGGCGCTGGCGCGCGCATAGTCATCCGACGCCAGCATCAAGTGCTGCGCACCGGCTTCGCCGGAGGCGTCAAACACTTCATAATCGAAAAGCGCCTGATAGAAGGCCGCATCGGCATCGGCGTCAGTGGTATGCAGCGAACTCCAGATCCATTCGCCTGGCGCCGCCAGGACATCTGGCGGATCGCCGCTGCTGGAGGCCAGAACGGCAAACACTGCTCCCTGCGGATCAGACAGCACGGCTTCGCGGCCGCGGTCGGGAATACTGTGCGGCTCGAACAGCACTTTCGCGCCGCGCTGCACAGCTATCTTTTTAACGCCGTCGACATCGCGCACCGAGATGAAGCTGAGCCAGGCCGGCTGCCGCTGCTGACCCGCTGGCAGATCCTTGTGCACCATTCCGGCCACCGCATGGCCGTTGAGGGACGCCTCGGCGTACTGTACGCCATCGCTTTGGATATCACGGAAGGTCCAGCCGAACAAGCCGGCATAAAAGCGTTTCGCGGCGGCCAGGTCAGGCGTCACCAATTCGAAGAATATCGGCTTGCCGACGTGATGTTCCTGGCTGACCGGATTGGTCACCGGCGGCAAGTGCAAGGGGGCAGCCGCCAGTGGAACTACGACGGCGACGGTCAGCATCGCAGCCAATAGACGCTTTCTCAGGAAATGCCGAGCCAGGTGCGACTGCATGCTGCGCGCTCCTGTGTGGATTGCAGTAACTGCCGTAACCGGGTTTGAGCGGCGTCGCGAGGCGAGGTCAGGTGTCATGGATTTCTCCTTGTCGAAGGAAGGATGCAAACAGCAATACGATATGAATATTTCCGGCAACCGTCTGTGCGCTATCCCACTGATGCTTTGCGGCACGCCAGGATCAAGCATTTCCAGCTGTTTACTTGATGAACAATCATCTATCGCCACGTATGCGGTCTGTTCGCCAGCGAACTAACAGAGCGATGTTTTGCGCTCACAATGTACCTGCACTGTCAGCGCCGGGCTGCCGTGGATTTATATATGTCCAGGATTTGATCTATATCAACCTTGCCTGGATTGGCGCTTGCCGGCCGCCGGCCAGTCCATATACTCGATTTACAGATTGCCAGAGGCAGCATGAAGGCATCTGTTCCGCCGCAGTTGATCGCTTGCATGCCGGAGCGCTGTCAAACAGTCACGCGGTCTTTTCTTTTTGCGAGAAATGCCATGTACAAGAAAATCCTACTTGCCATCGACGGCAGTCCGACTTCCGACAAAGTGCTGACGGAGGTCGCCAACGTGGCGGCGCCTGGCGCTGTCATAAGAGTGATGCACGTGGTGGAGGATCCGGTCACCCGCCTGCCTTCCCTCTACGGCGAATACTACGATGTCGAGCTGGTGCGCGAAGCGCTGCTGGCAGAAGGCCACAAATTGCTGGCGCAAGCCGGGTCGCGCTTGAGCGCGAAGGGTTTCGATGTGGAGACGCGCCTGGTCGACCTGCGCGAACTGGGCGGCGGCATTCCAGAAGCAATCAAGGCCGAAAGCGATGCTTGGGGCGCCAACCTGACCATTCTTGGTACGCATGGCCGGCGCGGAATGCGGCGTTTGCTGCTGGGGAGCGTTGCCGAACAGTTCATGCGGATTTCTGATGGCCCGGTGCTGCTGGTCCGTTCAGGCGAGCAGCCGGCGGTACCCGCCCGCCGTCGTACCGCCGCAGCTAAGCCTGCGTCCGTGCCGCCGCTGGCAACGGACCATGCATGAACCCTGCGAATGCAAACGTCCTGACAATCAATGGCGGCTCCTCCAGCATCAAGTTCGCCCTGTTTGGCCCCGATCAGTCGTCAAAACGGTTGTTTGCAGGCCGGATTGAAGGAGTAGGGCTGTCGCAGGGGGCTTTTATCGTCAAAAGCGCAAGTCCAGGTCCTGGCGACAATTTTTCTCACCCTGTCGCTGTACCCGACCATGCTGCGGCTGTGAAACTGTTGATGGACTGGCTCGCCGAGCGCATAGCCGGCGGCAGCCTGGCGGCGGTGGCGCACCGGATCGTGCACGGCGGCGCCAAATACTGGCAGCCGCAGCGCATTACGCCGCAGATGATCGAAGAGTTGCATCAGCTTAGTCCGTTTGATCCCGAGCATTTGCCGGAAGAGATTTTGCTGGCGGAGGCTTTTCATCGCAGGTTCCCGGATTTACCGCAGATTGCTTGCTTTGATACTGCTTTTCATCATGACATGCCGCGCCTGGCGCAGCTGTTGCCGATTCCGCGCCGCTACCAGGCCAAGGGCGCCCGCCGCTACGGCTTTCATGGCCTGTCCTGCGCCTATCTGATGCATGCCCTGGAACGGGAGGCCGGCGCCGCAGCCGCGCAAGGCCGTGTCATCCTGGCGCATCTTGGCAACGGCGCCAGCATCACGGCGGTACGCGCCGGCAGCAGCATGGACACCAGCATGGGCCTGACGCCCGCCAGCGGACTGCCGATGAGCAGCCGGTCCGGCGACCTTGATCCCGGTTTGGCATGGTACCTGGCGCGCACCGAACAGATGAGCGCCCGGCAATTTCATCACATGGTCAACCACGAAGCCGGACTGGCGGGTATTTCGGAAACCAGCTCTGACATGCGGGAGCTGCTGCGGCGACAGGCGGAAGATGTGCGCGCGGCCGAAGCGATAGCGCTGTTCTGCTATCAGGCCAGGAAATGGATTTGCGCGATGGCGGGGGTCCTGGAAGGGCTGGATACGCTGGTCTTTGCCGGCGGCATCGGCGAAAACGCCGCCGAGGTGCGCTCCCGGATTTGCAGCGGCCTGAACTTCATCGGCATCGACCTCGATGAAGCCAGCAACCAGGCCGGCGCGGCGTCGATTTCATCGGCTGCCAGCGCTGTTTCAGTAAGAGTGATCGCTACCGATGAAGAATCGATGATTGCCCAGGACGCATATCGTGTCTTGGGCCAGCATAACTGAAAAGGATGTTCTTGTGAAAATGGACCAACCCCAGCTTTCGGATAAGCCGCTGACGCCGGACCTGCTGCGCAAGATGCACGCCTACTGGCAGGCGGCCAACTACCTGTCGGTCGGGCAGATTTACTTGTACGACAATCCGCTGCTGAAACAGCCGCTGCAGCTGGCGCATATCAAGCCGCGCCTGCTGGGCCATTGGGGCACCACGCCGGGATTGAATTTTGTCTATGTGCACCTGAACCGTATCATCAAGCAGCAAGACCTGAACGTGATCTATATCGCCGGTCCGGGTCACGGCGGTCCCGGGCTGGTCGCGAATACCTATCTGGAGGGCAGTTACAGCGAGGTATATCCCGATATTCCGCAGGACGAAGAGGGCATGAAGCAGCTGTTCAAGCAGTTTTCCTTCCCCGGCGGCATACCCAGCCATGTGGCGCCGGAAACGCCGGGTTCGATCCATGAGGGCGGCGAGCTGGGCTATTCGCTGTCGCACGCTTTCGGCGCGGCATTTGACAATCCCGATTTGCTGGTTGCTTGCGTGGTGGGAGACGGCGAAGCGGAAACCGGTCCGCTGGCCACCAGCTGGCATTCGAACAAATTTCTTAATCCGGCATGCGACGGTGCTGTGCTGCCGATCCTGCATTTGAACGGCTACAAGATTGCCGGTCCCACCGTGCTGGCGCGCATTCCGCACGACGAACTTGAGTCGCTGTTTCGCGGCTACGGCTATGCCCCTTGTTTTGTCGAGGGTGAGGACCCGGCCGAAATGCATCAGCTGATGGCGGCTGCATTGGATGCTGCTGTTGCGCGGATCCGCGATATCCAGCATGAGGCACGCACCAAGGGA
>NZ_DATMRB010000129.1:0-19437 GCF_035566555.1 Collimonas sp. | reverse complement strand
GGTAAAAAGCTCGGTTGCCTGCCCGGGTCCGACACCTCTCCCTTTGTTTCCGTCTTGGGAAACGCCTAAGTGAGTCTCTTCCGGCTCACCCAGGTGTGATAACAACTGAATACCATGTGTTCGGTCGTTCCGGTTTATGGAGTTTATTACTGCTTGAAAAAAGGAAACAACGAGTTGATGGCACATGATTGACCACTCATCGTCTCGGGAACTGAGCGCATAAGGATCTACGTAAAGCGGTATGTCTCCTTCGAGGTCAATGTCGACAAAATCTAACTCAGCTTGAGTTTTTTTGAGGTTGAAGTACTCCGAAAACGAGGGCAAGTTAGACTCCTTAAACTAGGAAAGTCCGCGATACGCAGTCTAACCTACGTAAAAAAGCGCTGAAGAGACAGTCTTCCACCGTAAAAACAGGAGCTGTCGCATTTTTGTCTGACTAATACAATTAGTTGATATTGCTGAAATACATCATACATAGCTATTTGACTAGAAGAAAGCCTAAATGGCTATTTAACTTCTCTACAGCAATAACCAAAACTGAACGTGAGCGATAGCATTTAAGCCGTGACATTCATGCTGAATACCGGCAAGACGTGACAAGCGAGGGCTAACCAATATTGATTAAAAACAAGGACTTATTCAATTGGTTAATTCGCAAGTCCCTATAACTGTGCACTACCTACTAGCATGGCCATGCGCTCGTTGGACTGGTCGTGGCAGATACGGGCTGGCCGGTTCCGTAGGCGTGACCGTAGCGCGCACATCTAGGTCATCATTCAACGAAAGGCCCACGGAAGTGGGCCAGGATCACACCACGACGCGCAAGGCGCCGGCCATGCATCAGGTTGAAGGTTGAGGTGAGATGGATGCCTAGCTAGCGTAAAATCGCGGCAATGAGTAATTCATGCGCGATGCGTGGCTGTAGGCTGGCGCGTTGCTCGGCTTGTCACGGTCACCCTTGTACCCGATTCGTTGCCTCGCTTTGATAATGGCCCCGCGCCGGCGCTCATGGGTCAATGATTGCTCGAATTCAACCGCCGCACCGAACGGACCTAGCCGCCTCGATCGAGATAATTATCTGATCAGGAAACATTCAGCCTTGTCGATTCGCTGTTTTAACTATCTATTTTTTCTTCGCAATGATTAACGATTCCCGGACCTGCCTGGACCTGTCTTCGCGCCGCCCCATCGTCATGTGGGTATGGGTCATATGGTCGAACCAAACATCATAGGTGTTTCCAAACGCAGTCGAAGCAAGCGCCATCAATTCGTCGATATCAATCATTCCGGTGTTTGAGTACGACAACAATAAGTCGCTACCGGAATCCTTGACGCCGGAAAAAAGATCAACGAAGGCTCCTTTAACCTGAGTCTTGATGCAGAAAGGTGATTGATGGCGATCGACCCGATATCGGCCCTTCACAATTTTGCTACCGATGTGCTGGATCTTGGGATAGTCGTACTTTACGATCGTTTCCATTGCGTGATAGAAGCGACTGTAGTGAACGAATGCGTATGGCGGATCAGCATATACGACCGAAGGGGGCAAGCTTGCCAAGCACTCGCGGTAATCCATCGCAACGAGTTGATGATCCCTATCCACCACATTTTGCAAATTCCACTTCAATAGAGTATCGAATTTTTTCTTGAAAATTGTCGGCACGAATACGCGTCGGTACTTGTTGATATCCGACATCCCGAGGTCGGTCTTTGCATCACGATATTGTGCGTAGTGCCCCGTACCTTGGCTGGTGTAAGCCATAGCGTGCATGAGGCAAGTTAGACCAAAATCGAAGTCGGATTTTTCGATCTCGCCGGAAGCAAGCAAGCTATCTAATACTTCGCGAATTGCGTCAATCCAAACGCACTGTAAAGCACTCCACCATGTGCCGGAATACACGCGGGTAAAGAGGTGATGGGTGTAATTAAAGTCCTTATCCAAGAGCGCTCGATTACGCTTTTCCGTCTTATTGAATTCGCTGAGGGTACACTCGGCCGGGTAGTCTAGATCGTCGGGAAGCGCCGCCACGTTCACACTGACTATATTGTTTGCCAATGCCACAATATCGAACTTACCAATCTTCTCGGCACGTTTCAGGTAGGTGCTAGCGATGACAGCAGAATACTCTTGAATGTCGTTTGATATGATCTTACTGATGTGACCAAATCCCCCGGAAATTGCGCATGCACCGGCGAACAAGTCTACAAACGGCCTACCTTCTGCATGAACTTTTGCGAGTTCAGCCGCGATGAACGGCAGGATGGCCGCCTTCGATCCCATGTACTTGACCACCTGGGGATACTGACGAGGCGTGTAAATCAGCGTATCAGTATTAGCGGGCGGTTCTGCTTCGCATTTCTGGAATACGGGATTATCAACAAGAACAGACATTTCCACCTTCACATTGCGAGTTCAATGCGCGCTATTTTACCGTATGTCGATGCGCAAACGTCCTCGCCGTTACTTCCGCAGGACGGTTGGGTGAAATGCCTGTTGGTGATCCCGACTGCGTTTAAGTCCACACACAGCAGCAGAGGGACTATAGAGCCATAAATTCATAACTGACGGGTAGGCCAAAGGTATCCCGTAGCAAGGTCAAATATTTTCCCGCCTCTTTTGTCATTTGTGCCGGCCCAATTATTATTAGCCGAGACACCAAGTCGGTTTTCCCATGCCAGTATGCGTACTCCAATAGCTGAGGCAGTGCTTGCCGGATACACGCCTTAACGGTGTCAGCAGTCTTGATTTCGTAAAACCAGCAAAATTCTGGAGTCTTTACTACAACATCAATTGCCGTATCCGCACCTGTAGGCACCTCGGTACCGACGTAATCTGGACCGTATTTTTTGACCAACACTTCGAACAGCTTATTTTGCATTTTGTTATGGATTAGATCGGCAGTTGAACCCGGCTTCGTGCCTGCAACAGGAATCTTCCCGGTCTTCCTTACATTATGTCCGCTCTTGAAGTTGAATCCAACATTCTCCGGCGCATCACTTGCCTGCTCAAAAAATGACAGATCGGCATTTGATACATCGGTGCCGTTTACCGTCCCGGACAACAGCCACTGCTCAAACTGCACGGCACTAATCGAAAACACTTTGTGAAAATCATGCGATACGAGTTCTTCGATCGGTGATTTTTTTTCGTCCCAGGCTGCGGCCTTGAGTTTCAGTACTAATAGCTTGATGGCAAGTTCATTTAATCCTTCGATTTTAAACAGCCTCCCGAGGTCGTAGCGAACATGATTCACCGAATGCTCGGTTGTATATCCGAGCTGCTCCAACGTGTGCGCGAAATTGGTGAAAGCTTTTCCGTCGAGCTGATTACCCCTGCTAATAATTCCCGAAAACGGCACCATCTCGTCGGTGCTTTCGGCCATTGCCGAAATGAGTTCCCGATGGCTAAATATGATCCCAATTAGCACTAATGCTTGGACCGTCTCGCTACCTCGAGCGCGAGCTTCATCCCACACTTGTGGCACTATGTTGCCGCGCGCGGACAAGTTCTTTTTTGCTTGGGCTAGTTCAATCTTGACGTCATGATGCGAACCCCAGAGGTGGTTAAGCACATTACTCGAATCGTAATGCTCAAATAGAGTCGCGAGCTTATGCGCTCCATGTTTAGTAAGTGAAACGCGCAGGAGATTTAGATCTGTCATTTATTCCTCAAAAACATGTTCTTGACGGAAATATATCATCTCTGTTGCGATCGGGAAAAATTTCGCACTTTAATCGGCGGTGCTGACAAAATGGAGTGCTATTGCACTGGCCAAGGCCAAAGATGTCTACACGGGCCAAAGCAACAACTGACGGCGCGAGTCCGGCACTGCGAACCGAAAGCACACATCGCCTGTGACCGCGAGATCAGCTGACACGGCCTATGTAATTACCTGGACAGCCTGTCCTAAACAGGCTGCTATCGCGTAGGCACAGCCCTATGTGCCGCTGCTTAGTCTACTGAAACTCCCAACGTGTTAAATTGCTATGTGGGAATTCAATTGTTAAAGGAGAAAGTCTCGTGCCCGTCGGTAAATCCATTCGAATTTATCTTGCTGATGCCACCGTTACAGGGATCAGATACGCGGAATTAGTGAACTGGACAGGTCAAGGCATTGGCTGTCCAAGAATTCGACTGAATGAACTGGCAAAATGGCCCGAAGCGTCGAAGCCGGGTGTTTATTTTCTGTTTGAAAGCCGACTAAGCGACGCCAAATCGCTTGCCTACATCGGTGAGTCAGAAAACGTCCTGGAACGGCTAACGAGTCATGACCGTAAAAAAGAGTTTTGGAATGAAGTCGTGGTCTTCACGAGCAAAGATGAAAATCTAACCAAAGCGCACATCAAATATCTGGAATCAGCGCTTGTATCGTTGTCAAAGGATGCAGCTAGATATCAATTGGAGAACAGTAATACGCCACCTCAATCCAGTCTACCGCGTGCAGACCGGGATGCAATGGAAGAGTTTATCGACAACATCCGCATGGTCCTTGGCGTTCTCGGCTATACGATTCTTGAACCTTTGCTACCTTCAGCCGATACCGAAATAGGCGCAGAACATAAACATGCTCAGATTGAGACAAACAATCCGTTGCGTGACCTAAGTTTTACGATTACTGGTTTGCTGGCCAAGGGGGCAGTGACTGACGAAGGTTTTGTGTTGAAGAAAGGGTCACAGCTCGCCAAGTTGCATAGTGATAGCATGCCCCGCAAGCTTGTGAATCTGAAAGCTCAGCTGCTGGCTGAGGGTATGTTGCAAGAGAAAGCAGAATACTTTGTTGTTGGTGGTGATCTATTATTAAGTTCACCAAGTTATGCAGCATCAATGGTAGCGGGTACCTCGCGGAATGGCCTACAGAGCTGGAAAACGACTAGCGGTCAGACATTAAAGCAGATGGAGGATGTATCTTTGCAGGGTGTTTGAAGCACATTGCGGTTGATTTTTTGAGATCACAAGGACTGCAGTGTTTGCATGGCCTTCTGCATTTTTTCAACAAACAAAGTCTGTTCACCATGAGTCATGATTAATTCATGTGTCGCTCGAGTCATCGCAACATAGACTAATCGCGCCTCGTCATGAAGATCTTCATCCGCAATGGCCTCTGCGCCTAGAGCGGGAATGCAGACCATCGGAAATTCGAGTCCCTTACTGCTGTGCATAGTGACGATCTTGACGCTGTTGTCCGCAGGATTGTAAGAATGCTTTTTGTCCATTTGCGATTCAAATGGGATGCCTCTTCGCTTCAGACTATCTGCAAGCGTGTTACCGGTTGCATAGTGTCTGCAGATAAGCGCAATGTCATTCCAGGGAGTGCCTGTTTTGTTTGCTTCAAGCAATCGTTCGGCAAGATAGTCTGCTTCGTCTTTCAAAGTCGGGAATTTGATCAACAGCGGCTTAGGCCCCCTGCGACCGGTGCTCATGGGAAGAAGAGTTGGTGCCTGATCGTCTTCAGCATCGTTTTGCGATAGCAGATCATCGGCAAATGCGCGTGCCACCGACAAAATCTCTGCTGTATTTCTATAGTTCAGTTTAAGAATAGTGGTGCGCCCTTGAGCTTGCACGCCAACACTAGAGAACGAGAATCGCAGCTTCTTCTTGCCGCCATAAATCGACTGCGCATCGTCGTACAGCACCAACAGCGAGTTGGAGTCTGGATGAATCATCTGCACCACCAGCTTGAACCACTCAGGCTTGAAATCGTGCCCTTCATCGATCAGTACGGCGTCATATTGCGCGGACGGAATGAGCTTGTTGTCGACGGAATGAATGACCTTCTCAACGCAAGCCTCGAAGAAATTGTTCTTGTTGAAATCTTGAGGCGGCATTCCGACGTTGTAGGCTTTTAATTGGCGCGTGCACCAAGCGTGGAAATTGACGACGTTAACTTTGTCTTGCAACCCTTTGGCTTCGATCATGCTGCCAAGTTTTGTCGCCAGAGTCTTGTTATAGCAAAGCACCAGAATCGGACGCTGGCACAGCTTGGCAAGGTGTTCCGCGCGATAACCCAATATCAGCGTCTTCCCTGATCCGGCGACGCCATGAATGACGCGATGACCTTCGCCAAGGCTGCGGGCCAACTGCTCCTGCTGTAGATCCATAACCTGCAACAAGTCCGGAATTTCAGTCATCTTTTGTCCGGCATCCTCAAACATGTCTTGCTGCGCCGGGATGCGGATTTCTGGAAACATGTGCCAGCGAATGCGGTCAAGCTGCGGCACAGACAAAATCCGGGTGAATTTGAGCGGGAACATATCCCACAGGCGTTTTTGAAACGATTCGGCGTCGACATTTTCCAGCATCTCGTCCTGGCAGATGACTAGATGCGGCGGAATCACTTCGCCGATGTCGGTGCCGTCGAATTGTTTGCGGCTGATATTGGTCAGCACTACGCCATGGCCGTAGGGGAAGGCTGGCTTGCCCTTTTGCGATCCGCTCGGAAAGATCAGTTGCGGATCGCGCTCAAGCCGATTGGTGACGGCGAACATGTAATCGCGCGCCTGCCTTAACGGATTCAATACATGCTTGGTGCCCTGGTCGGTGAGGATGCAGGTGGTTTGTTTGTCGATGCTTTGAATGGTTTCGAGTCTCCAGTCTTTGACTTCGAGTACGAGCAAGCCGCGGCTGGGATGGACGATCACAAAATCCGGGTGTTTGGTCTTCTCGCCGATGGAAACGTCATACCAGCATAGATAGCCGATCAGCATCTGCGCATCTGGCGGCCCGCTTTGCGCGCCGAGCCTGAACTCGCCGTGGGGCAGCATGATGGGTGCGCTATCGCAGTCCTCCGCTACCGGCGCCAGGCTGGACATGGTGAAGCCATACGCGGCGGGGATCAGGACAAAGTCGCCCTGCTGCAGGCTGATCGGTTCCTGGCCGTCGGCTGCGAGGCGGCAGGCGCCGTCGAGGATGACGCCATAGAACGGTTGCCCGGCTTCCGAGCGGCGTACGCGCCAGGGGCCGGCGCAGCTGACGACTTTCGAGAAGCGGGCTTGCGGTTGCAGCAGTGTGACAACTTCTGCGAGGGGATCGACCATGAATGGACTCCTGCTAATGAAACCTGGACTTCTGATTGTAGTACGTCCGGTTACGATGGGCTACAGTCTCAATACACCCACCACTTGCAGGAGTCCCCATGAAAACCGTCCTCATCACCGGATGCTCATCCGGTTTCGGCCTCGAAACCGCCCAATACTTCCTCGACCGCGACTGGCAAGTCATCGCCACCATGCGCACCCCGCGCGAAGACCTGCTGCCGCGCTCCGAGCGTTTGCGCGTAATCGCCCTTGACGTCACCGATGCCGACAGCATCCGCCGGGCCGTGGCGGACGCCGGAAATATCGATGTCCTGGTCAACAACGCCGGCATCGGCATGCTGGGCGCCCTCGAAGGCACCTCGATGGAAACCGCTCGCGACGTTTTCGAGACCAACACCCTCGGCACGATGGCGATGATCCAGGCGGTGCTGCCGCAGTTCCGCCAACGCCAGGCTGGTGTCATCGTCAACGTCACCTCGAGCGTGACACTGAGGCCGCTGCCCCTGCTGTCCGTGTACACCGCGAGCAAGGCGGCCATCAACGCCTTCACCGAGTCGCTGGCGCTGGAACTGAAGCAATTCAATGTGCGGGTGAGCTTGGTGCTGCCGGGACGGGCGCCAGAGACACGCTTCGGCGAAAACGCCAAGCCGCGGATAGAGAGCGGTATTCCCGAGGCCTACGCCGATTTGGCAAAGAGCGTGTTCGCGGGATGGGGGCAGTCGTCCGCGGTGACGCGGGCGCAGGATGTGGCGGAAGCGGTGTGGCGGGCGGCGAATGATCCGTCGTGCCCGGTGCGTATTGCTGCTGGGGCTGATGCCGTGGCGTTGGCTGAGTTGTGCTGATCTGGCGTTCGAGCCTTAACTGGTGATATCAGCGATTAGCATTCTGCCGCTGCGGGAATGACAATTTGCACAAATCGTACCAAGTTTGGTACGATTTGTGTATGAGTACCTTCACTCTCGACGTCAGATTCTATAGAACCGAAGCAGGAGCGGAGCCTGTGCGTGACTGGTTGAGAGAGTAATCCGCTGCTGATCGCAAGACTATCGGCGAGGATATCAAAACCGTCCAGATCGGTTGGCCGTTGGGGATGTCGCTTGTTCGGAAAATGGATAGTGACTTGTGGGCAGTTCGTATCAGCCTTGAGGGACGGATTGCACGCGTGCTGTTCACGCTGGATGAACATGCCATGGTGCTGTTGCATGGCTTTATTAAAAAATCCCAAGCAACGCCAAAAGAAGATCTGAAAACAGCGATGAGCCGCAAGAAGAAATTGAGGAGTAAGTGATGAACGAAAAGCATATTGGCAGCAGTTTCGATGACTTTCTTGCCGAAGATGCGACTCTGCAAGAGGTAACTGCAGTGGCCGTCAAGCGTGTGATTGCTTGGCAAATTGCCCATGAAATGAAGGGGCAGAAAATAACCAAGACTGCACTGGCCAGTAAGATGCATACCAGCCGCGCCGCACTGAACCGCCTGCTGGATGAAAGCGACATGAGCCTGACTCTGACCACGCTGGCTGGCGTCGCGGCGGCCTTGGGAAAGAAAATCAAGATAGAGCTGGTGCCGTCCTGATTTCGGCTTGAGGCAGAGATTGACGAAAGGTGGCTGTAATCGTGATCTTCAGCGCGTCGAACCTGCCTTCCGCCTGAGGCTTTGAAAAAAGCGCCCGCCGGCATCAAAGCCGCGGCAAACGCCGCAAGCGATCAAGCTCGTGACAACAAGCATCGCCGCCGTGTGAACACCCACTGCCGCCAGCGCCAGCGTGAGCGAACCAGATGCAGTGATTTCACGCGCTGGCGTGTTTGCCATGCATAGCGGAATGAGCGCCGGCACTAGCATCAAGCCGGCGCCGTGCGCGGTGGACATCATGAAAGACCAGAGCGCCAGCCCGGCATGACTTGCCGGCGTCCTCTTTCGCTCGGTTTTGCGGCCTACCAGATGGCATGCGGCGACGGCCGCCAGCAGCACACCCGCCAGGACTTGCAGCACCATGCGATCCATGCCAAGCCCAAGCGCCACCGCGGCAGCCACCAGTGTGACCGATGCAGCATGCCCGACTGCAATCGGCGCCAGCGCCCGCAACGCCTGCGCCCGATCACTCGACCGCACACCCCAGGCAGCGGCAAACATCCAGCCGGTGGCAGGGTTCAGCCCGTGCAGGGCGCCGAGCCCAGCCACCGCCAGCCATGGCCAAAGGTTTGACATGATGCGCTCGGAAAGCTCACGCTTCAGGTATGCGCGCAGCAGGAAGAAGCGGCTGCGGGCCCTGCTTCGTAGCGGTCGTGGTGACGCACCCACTCCATCTTGTGCGGCACGTCGCGCTCGCCGCGGCCCTGGGGCGTGAGATCCATCATGTTGTACGCGCCCATCATCACTTCCACGCCACGGCCGTAGGTCGAGTAGGTGTGGAAGATGTCGCCCGCGTCGTCTTTGTAGAACACGCTGACACCGGGCGCCTCTTCGTGCGGGAAGGACTGGGTGACGTAGTTGTAGCTGACCTCGCCCTTGGCCCGTTCTTCAGGCGTGAAGCTGACCATGAAGTCGTAGTTGAAATCGCTACCGTGCGAAGATACCCAGCGGAGCTGCCAGCCCATGCGCTGGCGGAAGCGTGCGATCTCGGCCAGCGGCGCGCGTGAGATGGCCACCAGCGTGATGTCGCGCTGCGCCAGGTGGACGTTCATGCCGTCGCTGTGATCAGCCATGAACGAGCAGCTTGGGCAGCCTTGCTCCCATCCCGGGCCGAGCATGAAGTGCTGCACCAGCAGCTGGCGGCGGCCGTCGAACAGTTCGGACAGCGTGCGCCGGCCTTCGGCGCTATCGAACACGTAATCCTTGTCGACACGCTCCCATGGCAGCGCGCGGCGCTCGCGGGCGACCTGGTCATGCAGGCGCATCAATTCCTTTTCACGCGCCAGCAGTGCCTTGCGCGCGCTCAGCCAGCGTTCGCTGGAGACGACGGGATGGTTCTTTGTTTCGGCAATAGCGGTGTTCATGATCTGCTCCTGTTGATACTTCCTTAAATGATGACAACTCTTGCGTATCCATCACTCGTAGGGTGGGCACCTGTGCCCACGCGGATGGGCGGGACGCGTAGTCCGAGATGCGCGGTTCAGGATGGGTAGCCGGGGCGTTACAGCGTGGGCACAGGTGCCCACCCTACGAGTGATGGCAAACGGCTCAGGCGGCTACCGGCTGTTCGCGCCGCAGCGCCGCTTGCACGGCTGGGCGGGTCCCGATGCGTTCCTGGAACGCCTGCAAGTGCGGGAACGGCGCCAGGTCGAGATTGACGAACGCCGCCCAGCGCGTCACCACAAACAGATAGGCATCGGCGATGCTGAACCGTTCGCCCTGCAGGAAGGGCGTGAAGCCAAGCGTGGCGTCGATCAGCGCATAGTGCTTGCGCAGATGGGCCATGCGATTGGCGCGCATGTCGTCGCTGGTCTCTGGATAGAACAAGGGCAGGTAGCCCTGGTGCAGCTCCGAATTGATATAGCCCAGCGTCTCCTGCAGGCGGTAGCGCGCCATGCTGCCGCTGGCGGGCGCCAGCTGTGCTTCGGGTTTCAGGTCGGCCAGGTATTGCACCACGGCCGGGCCTTCCGTCAGCACACGGCCGTCGTCCAGCTGCAGTGCCGGTACATAGCCTTTGGGATTGATGGCAAGATAATCGTCGCCGTGTTCGGTGCGTTTGGTCTTGCTGTCGACCTTCACCAGTTCGATAGTCAGGCCAAGCTCGTTGGCGACAATGTGCGGCGACAGCGAACAGGCGGACGGAATGTAGTACAGCTTCATGGTCATGCTCCTTGGAGTGGGGTTGCTCAGGACAGTGCCTGAATGTGATGGGCGTACGAGGTCCCTCGGCTATGCCGAAGAGGCAGTCCTGCCCGACGTGCTGCTGTGGTGATTGTTAGCCGGTTGCTTTCGGACGGCGCACGGCGCGCACCTTGCCGCTACCGCCTCCGCCGCAGTAAAACAGGCCGGCGCCGTCGGATTCGAGTCCGCTGACGTTGACGCCGGGCGGCATTTCCAGCCGTTCGAGTACGGCGCCGCTGTCCGGATCGACGCGGCGGATTTCGCTCTCGTCGCCTTCCCAGGTACCGTGCCACAGCTCGCCGTCGACCCAGGTCACGCCGGTGACGAAGCGGTTGGATTCGATGGTGCGGAGGATGGCGCCGCTGGCCGGATCGATCTGGTGGATCTTGCGGTCGCGGTGCTGGCCCACCCACAGGCTGCCCTCGGCCCAGGCCATCCCGGAGTCGTTGCCGTGGCCGGGCGCCGGGATCGAGGCCAGCACCTTGCCGCTGGCGGGGTCGATCTTGTCGATGCGCTGTTCGGCGATCTGGTACAGATGGGTGCCGTCGAAGGCGGTGCCGGCGTCGCACGGGCAGTCCAGCGTGCGGGTCTGCTCGCCGCTGGCGGGATCGAAGGCGATCAGCCTGGCGCCGGTGGCGGCCCAGACGCGCTGGCCGTCATGGGTCACGCCGGCTATCTGGTCGACGCCGGCGAAAGGGCCGTATTCGCGCACGATCTCGGCCGCGCGCGCCTTGGCCTGGGGTTTGTCTTTGCTTGTTGTATTGGTGTTGCGGCTCATCGTCGGCTCCTTGCGGTTGTTTTGCAGCGCGCCTTGGATCGGCGCCGTAAGAACACTCTATCCCAGCGGCAGCGCAGCGGGGAGTAACAAGATTGTCGTGAATCCTGCCAGCGGCGGCGCCAGCCAGCGGCGCGCCCGCGCCTGCCCGATGGCGCGTACCCGGCCGGTGGCTTCCAGCTCGGCCAGCGCGCGCTGGACGGTGCGCTGGCTATCCCCCAGGGCCAGCGCCAGGGCCGAGGTCGACCAGGCCGCGCCATCGGCCAGCAGCGCCGCCAGCGCGGCCTGCTCGCCCGCGATGGGTGGCGCCAGCACGGCCACGCTGCGTTCGGCCAGCGGCCTGAGGGTGAAGCCGCGTGCGGTGGCTTCGATCTGAGCCAGTTCCGTGACAAGCGCACGCAGGCGGCCGATTTCGACCCGCAGCCGCGCCCGGTGTGTTTCGTTAGGGTGATGGGTATGGAAGGCGCAGGCGATCAAGGCATCCCGTCCGACGTCGCCAGGCCAGGCTTCGGCCAGCGCCCGCGCCAGCGCAAACAGCACCGGCCGCCGCGCCAGCGACTGCCAGGTACTGCTAGCGCCAACACCAAGCCCGCGTCGGCAGGCGTCGACCACCAGCGCGTCGGAGGCCAGCAGCGCTGCCACCTCGTCGAGGCGCAGCGTCTGCTCGCCACCGCCGGCGAGACGCCGGGCGGCAGGACGGTCAAGCGCGGCGCGCGCCTCCGCCACCTCTGCCAGCAGTGCAGGTATCCCCGCGCGCCCGGCAGCCTCATGTGCACGGACAAGCGCCGCTCTCGCCGGGCCGATGCGCAAGGAGCGCAGCGCCAGTTCCGCCGCGGCCAGCTCGGCCACCGCCGCCAGCGACGGCGGCAGGCCACGCGCGTCGAGCAGCGCCAGCGCCACCTCGGCCTCGTCCAGGCGGCCAAGCAGCAAGAGTTTACGTAGCGCGATGAGCCGCGCCTGCAGCGCATTGGCGTGATCGCCGTGCGCCTCCAGCGTAGCCAGGGCCGTCGCCAATGCACGCGGCGAACTGCCGAGATCGCGCACCGCCAGCGCCACCTCAGCCTCGGCGACAATACAGCGCGCACGCGCCAGATCCTCATGGGCGCCGAAACCACGGGCAGCAAGCCGCAGCAGCTCACGCGCGCGCGCATGCTCGCCCAGCTGCGCCATGGCGATGCCGCGCAAGGCCAGCGCCGGCGGGTCGTCGCGCAGGGCAACCCGTTTGAGGGCGCCAAGCACATCGCCGGCAGCGAGGGCCCGCGCGGAAGCAGCTATCAGGGAATCCATGGCGATAGAATACACCGCCGTGCCGATGTCGCGGCGGACTGATGAGATGGCCGCCGCCGGCTGTAGTGCCGTTCAGTGAAGGTGTACGTTATTGCTGCGTTAGCGGTTCGTAGGGTGGGCAGATTCTCTGCCCACGCTGAGCGCACTCCTCGATTGACCGATGTTACGCGTGGGTACAACTACTCACCCTGCCAATTCCCGCAAATTAAAATCCGGTCGGTCTTAACTGAACGGTATTACGCCGCCGGCTGCGCTTTAACGCTTTATCTTTTGGCTTTCTGAAGGAGCCAGGCAGTCTCCGTTGATGCAACTTTCCCCTTCAGTCCGCCCGCGATTTGCTTGGTTTCCAGGGACTGCAATTGAAAAGCCGCGCCGTAATGCCACTCTACTTCGTCCTCGTTCACCGAAAACGGCGGGCCATCGATCACGGATTGATCGTATTCGTAAGTGATCAGCAGCTGCGGCGCCACGCCGCTTATTTGCATCAGGTGCAATGCATATTTCTGTCGTGTGTCAGCTGGCAGTGCAACCAGGGCAGCGCGATCGTATATCGCACTGACGGGGCCGAGATATTCAGCGGAGACATCAAAAATATCGCCCACCCAGATGTCGATATCGTCAGCGCTGTAGTGGGTCAATTCGCCAATCCTGGCTATTTCCGGCTTCACGCCGAGTTCTTGAAACAAGGCGTCAATGGCTTGTCCGCTCAATTCCGCGCCGGCAATGCGATAACCGCGGGCCAGCAGCCATGCAATGTCGCGCGTCTTGCCGCACAGGGGCAGGAACACGCGGCTGCCCTTTGCCAGGTCCAATTTTTCAAAATGCGTTGTCAGTAAAGGGTTTGCTTCGCTTTCATGAAAATTGATTTCACCCCGCTCCCATTTCCGATGCCAAAAACTTGCCTCCATTGCGTCTCCTTAAATCCTGTATGAATGGTATCCCGTCACCATGAACACTGAAGTCATGTGCGAAGTTGCATTGCAAGCCAGGATACAAGTTAAAGATAACTTGAAGTCAAGTCTTGGTTGCCGCGGTGGCAATCTGAGGTAGCCGCCGCTCGTAGGCGCGCTGGCTGCTCAATCCCCTAAGTCCACCACAGCCGCCAACCCTACTCCTTCCGGCGCCTCATAAAGCGCAATTACCCAGGCTCGCCCAAGATCGCCGGCAACCTGGTTCAGCATCTTCGCCACAAAGTTGATAGAAGCCTTGTCCAGCCCGGCAAACGCATCGTCCAGCAACTTGACGGCAGCGCCGGCCGCGAACGCAGCCGCAATCCACACCTTGCGCTTGCTGCCGGTAGACAGCATGTATAGCTTCTTGTCCAGATGCGGCGTCAGCGACAATCCTTCGGTCAGCGCCGGCAGCAGCGCGTCGTCAAAGCCCGGATACGCAACATGCAAGGACGCAAAATATTCGCGCGCCGTCATCTGGTCGAACGCTTCCGAGCGCGGATCCACCCAGAATACCTGACGTCGATAGACATCCGGTTGCTCATCCAGACGTGCACCTTTGATTTCCAGATGGCCGGTCTGCGCCTCCAGATCACCGGCCAGCAAGCGCAGCAAACTGCTCTTGCCCCGTCCATCGCCGCCGCGCACCAGTGTGACGCCGGCGGGGATGGCGGCGGACCAGTTGCTGAAGAGCTCTTGGCCGGGATAGTGGAAAGTCAGGTTGGTGGCTTGCAGGATAGGAGAGTGGTCTTGCGTCATGATGTGGGTTTGCAGATTTACCGGGCTGTTATTTGCTAGCCGACAGACGCACGCGCGCTGCCGATCAGCTTGCAGCCACACTCCGTCAGACAATCCTGCACGGCGACAGGAACGCCGCCAACCGTAAAGGTAGGATGTGCGGTGACGATTTTATTGATGCCGTGCGGCCGCCCATCGGGATAATGCTGCGGACAGTTAACCTCATCGCCAAGGCGCGCAATGGGTTTGCCGCCGATGTCGTGGGTGGGTGAGCCGCTGATGACTTTACCGCCGTGGTCAGTGTCGTCGCCGACTGTAATGATGGTGAGAGACATAGTTATAAGGCCGGCTTAGCGGCGTTGAGTAAATCAATCTTGTTGCCGTTCCAGTGAGGCAGTTTAGCAGGTGGGAGCGGCAAGACTTTGTCCAGATTGGGGAAGCGCAGATCGGGGTTGCGCTGCAAGGCGTCGGTAAATACTTCATAACGATCTGCGCGGGCGTTATCAATAGCCTGAACGTTAAGGCCACCGACTTTTTGAAATTGGCTGCGCAACGCGTTTGCAGAATCTGCACTGCCAAATTTTACGCCTTCATGCAGATAGTGCAGAGCACGGGCATTGTCTTTGTAATTATCATTTCTGTAAAAATATCCAAGTTCCGCTGCGGCGTCGCCGTTACCTTGGGCGAACGCGCATTCAAGCATCTTCAGACCTATCGGGATATTGGCCCACCGGCTGCGATCCGGCGCGTCTTGGCTGGTCAGCAAACTACGCCCTATCGTGAATTGGGCATAGCTATTTCCCATATCCGCCGCTTGTTGCCAGAACGCCCAGGAGGTAGTGGCGTCGTGTTTGACTACAAAGCCATCTGCGTAATAGTTTCCCATTACTGCGTATGCTAACGGAACACTCATTCGCATGGCGTCTTCTGTCAACGTCATTGCCGCGTTGGAGTTGCGAGGCACAAGTACCTTATGGGAATCCTTCAATCCCCGCACACCAGTTTGATATAGCGTTGCGAGATTGTTCATCGCTTTCCAATGCTTGAGCTCTACCGCTTTTGTATAAAGCTCAACAATGCGTGGCCAGTTGCGATCGTCTTTCCATATATCTGGTGTGTCAAGCGCAATGGCCTCTTGATACCAGATCTCTGCACGTGGATCCAACGGCGGCGCAACCGTCGATTCGTGTTTACAAGCAAACGCTGTCCGATGTGGCTGAAACGGTTCAGGAATTTTATTGCCGGGAAAATTCCTATCCTTAGAATTGACCGTTTGAGTAAATACAAAAAAAACGAACAATATCATCCAACGACGCCATTCGTTGTGCTGAGCTTTTGATGGCGTGGAAATGCAGATCACGTGCAGTTTATCTGGGTTGTCAATGATCGTCAGATCGTCTCTATCAGATGCCACGTAACTTCATGGCTTTGTGCCTCCACTAGCCAGCTTTTTTGTGGGTCTGGAAATCTCTGGCCTTCCATGACCGCAGCTTCTCTCCAAGACAAGTTAACCAGTTGTCCTAGCAGATGCTCCGCGGGAAGAGATGGCTGCCAAATACCACTATGTGGGCAAATATCGCTGCCATTACAAGAAAGCGGAACGGGAGTGATTGCTGCAATACGCCAATGACCACTTCTCACTTCGGCAGGAAAGTCCTGGGACGCAAGCTGTTCCAATTCAATATCAATGTGGCCAGAAAGATTGGCATCAGAAGTTTTGATTGACGAAGATGGTGCGGAGATGACGGGTTTAGCTGCGTTAATCAGATCTGCGGGTTTCCCATTCCATTGTGGTAATTTTGCGGGTGGCAAAGGCAAGATTTTATCTAGATTCGGGAGTCGCAAGTCGGGATTGTGAGCGAGGGCTTTCCCCAAAGCCCAGTAGCGATCTGCTCGAGCTTGATCTATGCCATGAGGAGCTAGGCCCCCTACATTTTCAAATTCATCAGCTAAGTAGTTGGCGGCTTGAGCATTGCCAAATTTAACACCTTCGTGAAGATAATGGAGCGCACGTGGCTTGTCGTTATTGACGATCTTGTACTGCACGCCTAATTCCTCTGCTGCGTTTCCATTTCCCTGCGCAAATGCGCATTCCAGCATTTTCACACCAATTGGGGTATTAGCCCAACGACTGCGCTCTGGGGCGTCTTGGCTAGTCAAAAGGCTGCGCCCGATAGTGAATTGGGCATAATCGCTCCCCATATCAGCAGCTTGCTGCCAGAATGCCCAAGCCGCAGTTGCATCTTGTTTGACTACGAAGCCATCGGAGTAATAATTTCCCATCACTGCATAAGCCAATGGCACCCCCATTCGCATAGCGTCTTCAGTCAGCGCCATTGCAGCTTTGGAGTTTCGAGCCACGAGTACCTTATTGGAGTCTTTTAGGCCCCATACACCGGTTTGATATAACGTCGCCAAATTATTCATGGCTTTCCAATGCTTACGCTCTGCCGCCTTTGTATAGAGTTCAATGATACGGGGCCAGTTACGATCATCTTTCCATACATCGGGGGTGTCTAGCGCCAATGCTTCTTGATACCAGCGCTCCGCCTGTGGGTCCAATGGTGGCGCGACCGTCAGCTCATGTTTGCAAGTAAATTCGGTACGATGCGGATGAAAGATTTCTGGTATTTGATTACGTGGCAGTTTATCGTCCATAGAGCAAGCCGCTTGAGAAAAAGAGATGCAAAGAAGGAACATCGCCAGAGAACGACGCGATGCATAGGTAAATTTGTTTACTGTGTTGATTGATGATGGGTTCATGCGTCGGCTACTTCTGAAGTTGATACGGCTGGTGCTTGGGCTATCTCCCTGCATATTCGCAGTAACATCGCTCGCGGGTGGATCGCGATGGCGTACGTGCAGATTGGGGAACCGCCCTTTCATGGCTTTATCCCACCAGTCTTCACAGTAAATCTGGCGATGTCTGTTCGGCCCATCTTTTTTGTTTGCGTTGCGATCGGTATAGCCAAACAAATTGTTTGCACCCTTTCGTCCCGAAGAGCCTAACAGTCCTCCGCTGCACCATACCAGCATCCTGACGGTGATGCCCTTGCTGGCAACCTGGGTCAGCAAATCTCCAAACAGTTGGCCGCGCGGCCAATCCCTTGCCTCACGATCCGAAACTTCCATGCCGGGGTCGAAGCCCCAGAAAATCAGATCGACGCTTTTCTTTGCCGCAAGAATATCCTTGACGATCTTCGGGAAGGCCTCGGAGGCGCAAATATAAAACCGCAGGTGATTGTGTGTCGAAATAGGATGGTCTTCGGGATGATTTCGATTTTCCAGCAACCATTGCTTACTGATATTGGCTTCGCGGGACAATTCATCAATGTGAAATTTCCCGGTTCGAAGTAGTTTGTTGATATCTGGCGGCATGGTATTTAGTTTCCTTCAAATCATTGAGAACGTGTAGATCTCAAAAACTTTCGATTTTTTCGTACGGTGAGAGCGTACTCTGCATCGCATCAATTTATGTTTTCTCTAGCGGTAGAATTTCCGGGACCGGCATACCGGTTCTCCAATCATAAAAGATTGCAAAATAGCGGATTTTTTTTACCGTATCGGCGTTAAGTGTTCGTGGCTTTAGTGCGCTCACGTCAAATACGCGATTCTTGCCTCTGTTCTGCGCGTCTTCTAGAAAGGCGCTCCAGAAAAGGGTAATTCCGTCGGTAACTTCTTTGAGCGTTTGCGCATCGCTCTTACTAAAGTCGACCTGATAAATGGTCAGTTCGTCGCTAATTTTATAGACGCAAGGCGTATCGACTTTTTCCGCAAAGGCAGTTGAGTCGCCTGCCTGTGTAGTGTCCAGTTCGATTGGAACACGCGTTCCGCTGATCAGTCCTGTATGCCAGGCTTGGCCATTTTCAATGGTCACGGTGAAAATGGGCGTGCCGGGAACATATGTCGGAACATTTAATACATATCGGCTTATTTCGGCCAACCCGCGCGGTTCGGTGATGGGAGCGACCTGATAGGTCCCTGTCATGTCCTTGCATTCTTTCGGCGTGGCAGAAAACGCGGCCTGCGAAAATGCCAAGACGCTCAATGCAAGGACCCCCTTGAAAATCTGACGGCGATAATTCATTGTTGTCTCTAGTTTGTTCTGGATAAAATAATTTCCTGAAACCCTGATCAGTTTCAGGAATATGAGCTTCTACACCTGCGATGTCAGTCCATCCGACGCGTCGCCCAAATCGCGGAATCCTAGATTTGAGATGCGTTGTTGTTCTTCCTTGTTTTCTGGATTCACCGGCAAGGTAAGGCTGCTGCCTTCGCTCAGCTTTACTTCATAGGCACTGGTCGGAACATGGTTTTTCACGACAATACGTCCCCATTCGTCTGTAACGCCGTGTTCGATCAAGGCGCCATCGCGGTACAGCTGATACGGCTCTGGCGTGACGTGGGTTTGTCCCGCTAGAGTATGCAGATTGAAAACCATCTGCTCTGGCAGCTTCACAGGCACCGGCAGTTTTGGCGTCGGCAGATTGGCCGGTCCCGGCAAGCTATGCGTGGCGGCATGCGCGACGAAATTGCCGTTCGTCCCATGCTCGATTCCCGCTGCATTGTATTTGACGTAGCTGCCGCCGCCGTTGATCACGACTTCTTCCTTGGCGATGATGCTGATGCGGTTGGCGGTGTGGGTGATATTCAGCTTCGCCAGCATGTTGATGCTGTCCTTCAGCGCCTGCATGTCGATGGGCGTCAGTTCCCGGCTTCTGAAGCCCATCAGTGACTGCTGGGTCGCCAGCTTCCACGGTGGCATGTTGCGCTGGTTGTAGACGCTGCCGGTGACGATGGGACGGTCGGGATTGCCATCGAGCCATTGGACTAGGCATT
>NZ_DATMRB010000128.1:0-6018 GCF_035566555.1 Collimonas sp. | reverse complement strand
TGACCTGTACCTGCGGTCGATTCCAGCTTGATTTTGTCGCGGCCTGATTTCGCCATGATTCTTCCTTTATTCTGCTAGTTAGACTTTTTCGCCACGAGCGCGCAAATCGGTCAACACGGCATCGATGCCGATTTTGTCGATTACGCGCAGACCGGCGTTGGACAAGCGCAGGGAGACCCAGCGATTTTCAGACTCAACGAAAATGCGGCGATTTTGCAAGTTAGGCAAAAAGCGACGCTTCGTCTTGTTGTTTGCATGGGAAACGTTGTTGCCGACCATCGGCCCCTTCCCGGTGACTTGGCAGACACGTGCCATGTTTTTACTCCTAAAAGATTTCCGAAACTGGAAAAAAGGAGAGTATATATAAAAAATCGAGATTTTTCAACGACTTGCAGAAAACAATTGTGTCTTTTGCTCGTTCGTGAATTTAACAATTTGTTTTGGCCGATCTTTGGCCGGTCTTACAGTTGGCCATGTTCCGCAAACGAGTGGACATGGGTGCCGGCAACAATGAAATGATCCAGCACCCTGACGCCGATCAGGTCCAGCGCCTGCTTCAGGGTTTGCGTCAGCTTGTGGTCGGCGGCACTGGGTTCGAGTGTGCCCGAGGGATGGTTATGCGCCAGCATGACGCTGGCGGCATTGCGTGCCAGCGCCGCCTTGACCACTTCGCGCGGATAGACGCTGGCGTGGGTGAGGGTGCCGCGGAACAGTTCGTCGGCGCAGATCAGGCGGTTCCTGACGTCCAGGAACAACACCAGGAAGGATTCATAGGGCTTGTTGGTCAGCAGCAACTGCAGATATTGCTTTACTGCCGCCGGGGCGTCGAAACTGCTGCCGGCCTGCAGTTCTTCCGTCAACGAGCGCCGCCCCAGTTCCAGTACTGCCTGCAGCTGGGCGAATTTGGCTGGCCCGAGGCCGTTGATGGCGCAGAAATCGTCCAGCGAGGCGGAAAACAGCCGGTTCAGCGAGCCGAAATGGCTGCTCATCTCGCGCCCAAGGTCGACCGCGCTCTTGCCGGCGGCGCCGACGCGCAGGAACACGGCCAGCAGTTCGGCATCGGAAAGCGCCTGCGGCCCGAATTTGATCAGGCGCTCACGCGGTCTTTGATCGGCTGGCCAGTCGGTAATTGACATTGTTGGTCCCCCTAAGCGCGTCAGCTAGTCCAAGGTGGCTTACAATATCATCTTCAGATGAACGATTGCCTTTTTGTTAATGGTGTTTTTGCCTAATTATGTCTAACTTGTCCTTGCCGGTTGTCACCGAAGCCTCCTATCTCACCTTGCACTACCGTCTTGCTTCGCAAGAGGGCGAGGATATTGTCAGCACCTTCAAGGAGTCGCCCGCTACTTTGCAGTTCGGCATGGGGCAGCTGGCGCCTTTCCTGGAAACCTGCCTGCTCGGTTTGCCTGAAGGTACGCACCAGACTTTCGACCTGCCGCCGGAGCAGGCATTCGGTCCGCGCAATCCTGAGCTGATCCAGCGCGTGTCGCGCGCCACGCTGCGCCAGAACTCCCAGCTGGGCGAGGAATACCGCATCGGCGATCTGGTCGAGTTTGCGGCGCCGGGTGGCGGCCAGTTCGCCGGCGTGCTGCGCGAGATCGACGAGCAGGGCGCCTTGTTCGATTTCAATCATCCGCTGGCCGGCCAGTCGCTCAAATTTGAAGTAAAGATCATCGGCATCTTGTGATCGCCGCTGGAATGGATATGACTATGGATAAAGAAATATTGCTGGCGCAGCCGCGCGGCTTCTGCGCCGGGGTTGACCGTGCGATAGAAATCGTCGAGCGCGCGCTGGAAGAATTCGGCGCGCCGATCTACGTGCGCCACGAAATCGTCCACAATGCCTATGTGGTGGCGGACCTGCGCAACAAGGGCGCGATTTTCATCGAGGAGCTGGCCGACGTGCCGGCCGGGAATACGGTGATCTTTTCCGCCCACGGCGTTTCCAAGGCCGTGCAGGAAGAAGCCGAAGTGCGCGGCCTGAAAGTGTTCGATGCGACCTGTCCGCTGGTGACCAAGGTGCATATGGAGGTCGCCAAGATGCGCCGCGAAGGCCGCGAGATCGTCATGATCGGCCATGAGGGCCATCCGGAAGTCGAGGGCACCATGGGCCAGACCGAGGGCGGCATGCACCTGGTCGAGACCGTGGCCGATGTCGCCAAGCTGCAGGTGGCGAATCCCGAGCTGCTGGCTTATGTCTCGCAGACCACCTTGTCGGTGGACGATACGGCAGACGTGATTGCGGCGCTCAAGCAACGCTTCCCCTTGATTACGGAGCCGAAGAAGGGCGATATCTGCTACGCCACCACCAACCGCCAGCAAGCCGTGAAATTCATGGCGCCGCAAGTCGACGTGGTGATCGTGGTCGGCAGCCCCAACAGTTCCAACTCCAACCGCCTGCGCGAAGTGGCCGAGAAGCGCGGCACCGCCGCCTACATGGTGGATAACGCCGAGCAGATCGATCCAGGCTGGCTGCAGGGCAAGAACCGCATCGGCGTGACCGCCGGCGCCTCGGCCCCGGAGGTCCTGGTGCAAGCCGTGATCGACCGCCTGACCGCCTACGGCGCCAAGAGCGTACGTACGCTCGACGGCGCCGAAGAAAACGTCATTTTCCCCATGCCCAAAGGTCTCGCACGTACCTGAGTGAGAGCGGGCGGACTGCAGTTGTCCATGAGAATCTGTTGATTGTCATGGGTGGCTGCAGTGTTGCCGCTATTGGCCAGCCGCGAGCCAGCCTTTTAGCCAGCCTTAAATTTGCCAGGAAATCCTTGCGCAAAGACCCCGCTGCCTCATTCTGGCGCGAAATTATATTCCGAATAAATCCTGCTTTTCCATCGATAGTTTTTTGTTTTCCTCGCTATCATTGCGGCGCTGCAGTTTGATTGTAAAAGCCTGTGCTGAACCGCCTTCAGCGAGGTAATATTGTGGTGCCGTCAGCGTTGCTTATCGCTCAACGTTAGTTATAATCTGCACGGTCATGGTGCATTTGTCCGCCGAGACAAGGCGCTTTAAGATAAAAACGTTCTTACATAAAGACGTAATAGGAGACAAACAATATGTGTACCCCGTTCATCCTTCTTATTCCGGCTATTCATGCAATGCCAGATTACCTTTCCAGCTAAGCGGAAGGGCGCATCCCCACGGCACCAGGATTTATCCAGGGTGCCGTTTTTGTATCGGGAATGATTTTTGCTGTGCAGCCTCTGAGATGGTCGCAATAGTGTTCTGACCGATTTGAACCGAAACACACAAAGGAAATTATGGATATCTTTATCCAACAAGTTATCAACGGCTTGGTGCTGGGAAGCATGTATGCGTTGATTGCCCTCGGTTACACGATGGTATACGGCGTGCTGAACCTGATTAACTTCGCCCACGGCGATATCCTGATGATAGGCGCGATGGTCGGCTTATCCATCCTCAAGTTGCTGCAGCATGTGGCTCCTGGCCTGCCTGGCATCGTCCAGCTGGCGATCGCCATCATCGGCGCCATTCCGGTCTGCGTGATTGTCAGCCTGATCATCGAACGGGTCGCCTACCGGCCGCTGCGCAATGCGCCGCGGCTGGCGCCGCTGATCACGGCGATCGGCGTTTCCATCCTGCTGCAGACTTTCGCCATGATGATCTGGGGCCGCAGCCCGCTGCCGGTGCCGCAAGTCATGCCGTCCGACCCAGTGCATATCTTCGGCGCGCTGATCTCGCCGACGCAGATCATGCTGCTGGTGCTGGCCGCGGCCTCGATGTTCGGCCTGGTGATGCTGGTTGAAAAAACCAAGATGGGCCGCGCCATGCGCGCCACTGCGGAAAATCCGCGGGTCGCCGGCCTGATGGGGGTCGATTCCAACCGCGTCATTGTCATGACCTTCGCCATCGGCGCTGCACTGGCCGCCGTAGCTGGCGTGATGTGGGGCGCCAACTACTCTTCCGCGCAGTTCGCGATGGGCTTCGTGCCTGGCTTGAAAGCGTTCTCGGCGGCGGTGCTGGGCGGTATCGGCAACATCTACGGCGCCATGCTGGGCGGCATCCTGCTGGGCCTGATCGAAAGCCTGGGCGCCGGCTACATCGGCGACCTGACCGGCAACTTCTTCGGCAGTAACTATCAGGACATCTTTGCTTTCATCGTCCTGATCATCGTCTTGACCTTGCGTCCGTCCGGCATCATGGGCGAACGTGTGGCTGACCGCGCCTGATCGGGGAGGACATATGGCCAATTTCTTCGACACCAAAAAGAACCCGACCAAGGCTTACACCAGCCTGGTCGCCCTGGCGATCATGTTCATGATCTTCCCGTTCATTGCCGCCAACTTCGGCAATTCCTGGGTCCGCATCATGGACTTCGCGCTGCTCTACATCATGCTGGCGCTGGGTCTGAACATCGTGGTCGGCTTCGCCGGCCTGCTGGATCTGGGCTACATCGCCTTCTATGCCATCGGCGCCTACATGACCGGCTTGCTGGCATCGCCGCAGTTTGCTTCGGTGCTGGAATCTTTCGTCAATACCTATCCCGCCATCGGCAATTTCCTGGTGATGATCTGCGGTCCCGAGATTGTCCAGAACGGCATCCACCTGTCGCTGTGGGTGATCGTGCCGCTGGGCGCGGCGCTGGCAGGCCTGTTCGGCGCCATCCTCGGCGCCCCGACCCTGAAGCTGCGCGGCGACTACCTGGCCATCGTGACCCTGGGTTTCGGTGAAATCATCCGGATTTTCATGAACAACCTGAACGCGCCGGTGAACATCACCAACGGCCCGCAAGGGATCAACCTGATCGATCCGATCCGCATCTTCGGCGTTTCGCTGGCCGGCGAGCGCGGTTCCAACGCGACCGTGTACTTCGGCGGCTTCGGCATGCCTTCGGTGAATGCCTACTACTTCCTGTTCCTGGTGCTGTGCATCGCCATCATCTTCATCTCGATCCGCTTGCAGAATTCGCGCCTGGGCCGTGCCTGGGTGGCGATACGCGAAGATGAAATCGCCGCCAAGGCGATGGGCATCAATACCCGCAACATGAAATTGCTGGCGTTCTCCATGGGCGCCTCGTTCGGCGGCGTGGCCGGCGCCATGTTTGCATCGTTCCAGGGCTTTGTCTCGCCGGAATCGTTCTCGCTGACGGAATCGATCGCGGTGCTGGCGATGGTGGTGCTGGGCGGCATGGGCCATATCCCGGGAGTGGTGCTGGGCGGTATCCTGCTGGCGGCCTTGCCGGAAGTCTTGCGCCATACGGTAGAACCGATGCAGATGGCGATGTTCGGCAAAGTGCTGATCGACGCCGAAGTCTTGCGCCAGTTGCTGTACGGCCTGGCGATGGTGGTCATCATGCTGACCCGCCCAGCCGGCTTGTGGCCCGCGCCCAAGCACGAGGACCGGCCCGATGCCGATGTCGACAAACCGGCGCTGGCGACCGGCGTGGTAGAGGCTTAAGGAGATCACATGAGCGCACCAACAATTTTAAATATCTCCGGCGTCAACAAGCGGTTTGGCGGTTTGCAGGCTTTGTCGGAAGTCAACGTCAAGATCCTCAAGGGCCAGATCTACGGCCTGATCGGCCCTAACGGCGCCGGCAAGACGACTTTTTTCAATGTCATCACCGGCCTGTACCAGGCCGACACCGGCTCTTTCGAGCTGGCCGGCAAGCCTTATTCGCCGTCGGCGCCGCATGAAGTGGCCAAGGCCGGCATCGCCCGTACCTTCCAGAACATCCGCCTGTTCGGCGAGATGACCGTGCTGGAAAATGTCATGGTGGGTTGCCACGTGCGTACCCACCAGGGCGTGTTCGGCGCCGTGTTCCGCCACAAGGCGGCACGCACGGAAGAGCTGGCGATCCGCAAGCGTTCGCAGGAACTGCTGGATTTCGTCGGCATCGGCCGTTTCGGCGAGCGTACCGCGCGCCACTTGTCCTACGGCGATCAACGCCGCCTGGAAATCGCCCGGGCGCTGGCGACCGAGCCGCAACTGCTGGCGCTGGACGAGCCCGCCGCCGGCATGAACGCCACCGAGAAACTGGCGCTGCGCGAGCTG
>NZ_DATMRB010000127.1:0-17052 GCF_035566555.1 Collimonas sp. | reverse complement strand
ACCAAAATAAACACAAAAACTTATTCACTACTTTGTGATGGCGAGCAATGGCGAGTGTCGCCTGGACTGCTGCGAAAAATCATCGATCTCTAAGAACGAACTCCAGCAAAGTCAACAACGCTACTAGCGTCACGCTTACCTTTCTTCCGCGATGATCTTTTGTTCATTGATTATTTCCTTAAAGAGAATGACTCAAACATGGGGCTGGGCCGGGGCTTGTCGACGTAGCTTTGGCATCAGGGCCATGATTACTGGCTTGAATGATTCCTCCATGCTTGCCAAGCGATCAGGAATAGGAAAACCTCCTCATCTCACGTCCGGCGATGGCGCTATCATCATCGCCATGAAACCGACTATTACCGCCCAAGACATTCAAGCCATGGTCAGCCACTGGCTGAGTACGCCGCCCAACGGCTATCTCGGCTCGGACTACGGCGCGGATCCCCAGTCGCTGCTGCAAAATCCCATGGCCGCCGGCATCGGCGATGCATTCATCGGCAAGATGCGCGAGGACGTGCCGGCGCTGGAGGCGATGCCGTCTGGCGCCGCGAATGTTTTCTATGTGGATGCACTGCCGGATCGCCGCGAGCTGATTGTCGACGTGGCTGGTTGGCAGGAGCGGGTCAGCTGATATGGCTTATTCAAAAGCTGACTTTGATCGTGTCATTGCGAACTCGGTATCGCAGTTCCCAGAGCTGGCGGCCTTATACCAGGTGGGTGATCCGCGCCTGTTGCAAGCGCAATCTGCCATCGCGCAGATGATGGCGATGATGTCGCAGCAAATTGAAATCGGCGCGATGGAGCCGTTTGACAAGGTGCGGGATTCGACGGTGCTGGCCGATGCGTCGCTCAAGGGCCTGACGCCCATGGCGACGCCGGCCCGGGTCCGGGTGCTGGTCGAGAATCCGACCAACGCGGCATTTTCGCTTGCTGCTGGACGTGGATTGCTCGATTCCAGCGGCAGAATGTATGTCGCTGATATGCCGGTGACCGTGCCGGCGGGTGGTGCCGGGCGTGCCGAGCTGGTGCAGAAACAGGTCCGCACCATTGAGCATACGGTGGCTGTCTCCCAGCCGTTCTATAAAATTGAAGTGCCACAACCTACGGATGGCCGCTATATCAGCGGCATTGCGGTGCAGGATGCTTTTGGCGTGCCCTATATTTACACGCTTGAATTTACAAACGTTGCCAACGGCGACAAGGTGTTTCACGTCGAGTGCGATGAATACCGGCGTTTGTTCGTCGTATTTGGCTATGCCGATTATGTCGGCTACCAGCCCAATGTTGGCGAGGTGCTGACCCTGACGGTGTATGAAACGACTGGCGACGTTCGGCCAGACGCCGGCAGCCCGTTCGCGCTGGACTATGCCATAGCGCCGCAGGACGGCCAGATCAAAGTCACCATGGATTCGCTGTTGCTGCCAGGCGCTGCGCCAATGGATATAGCGACGCTGCGAGAGCTCTGCAAATACCCATCAGCCTATGATCAAACGGCGGTGTACCTGGGCGAGTTTGATTTTTTGGTTCGTCGCAATATTCCTGGGCTCAAATTTCTATCGATATGGAACGAAACGATTGAAGAGATGGTGCGCGGTCCAAGCATTGACAACATCAATCGGCTCTTTGTTGCCTTTGCTGTCCCGCACGATGCCACGCGCGAATCGATCGAACAGGAAATTGTGCGCATTATCAAGGCGGCTGACGACTCTTATCGGATTGTGTTCGTGACCCCGGTCATCTTTGCCATCGGTATGACGATCGTCGCTGAAGTCGCCCGTATTCACGATGCGGAGGCGGTGAAGAAACAAATTCAGGATGTGTTGATCAAGGAATATGGAGCAGAGGCCGTGCCGGTGCGCGCCGGCATGCTGGTGGTGAAATATAAAGCCATCTATGAGCTGTTGAAGAAGAGCGTCGCGGCCCTGCAAGATTCCGGCAGTGACTTTTCCGTGGTGATCACGCCAATCAAGGATAAGCAGCTGCCCGAACACTTCCGATACGTGACCTTACCGAGTCTTTCCATCGCTGTGACGCTAGCCAATTACAACCTGGGCTCGTGGGGGCAATAATGGGTAACAACAGCAAAATCCCGTCGCTGGCGCCATTACAGCACAGCCACCAGGCCAATGCCATCGAAGCGGAGCTCAAGCAGCTGGTGTTGTTTCTGTTTCAGACCTATCTGCGCGCCGACGAGCGCGAATTGAACGTGTATGGCGTGCCGCACCTGGGTTCCTTACCCTTGATCGAGCGGCACGTAAAACGGGAAGGGCTAGCGCTGATCCGCACTGAAGAGCCGGCCATGCGCTACCTGTACAAGGCATGGCGGGCGCGCAATCCCAAGCGAGGGCTGCACTTCTTGCGCATGTACTTGCAGCTGCTCTGGCCGAACGGCTGGATTGTGGAGCAGCTTTGGCAAGATAAGGGCAAGCCGTATCCGACCGCATTGAGTAGCGCCAATAGCCTGGGCATTGCCGACCCCAGCCAAACGCACTACCTCACCAGTCGGATTCGGGTATCGATCGATGACGAAGGCGAGCTGGGATTGAATATCCCGACAGTAGCGCCGGCACTGCGCGCGGTGATCGCTGCGAAGTACGTGTTGCAGATCTCATTGCTGAAGCGCTTCGGCAACGCCACAGGCTTCTTTAACGCGGGTATGACCCAACAATTTTATAGGGCTGAAGGCGAGGCGATCTTGCCTCAACAGAATGGAGGATAGGATGCGAACCGGATTGATTCAATATAACCTCAATGAGCGCGGTCGCGCGCTGACAGGAAAGCCGCGCCAGTTCAATGTGGCGAAGGTTGCTGCGTTCATCAATGGTGCGCGTACCCAGGAGCGTATTCAAAAGCGCGACATGTTCGGCTATTACGGGCACTGGCCGCGCCTAAAATTCGGCATGATGCCGCCGGAAGGGGGGATCTATCAGGGGAAGCTGGTCAAATTGGAGCCTGCCATTGCGACGGTGCATCTCAAAGCTTTACCAGATGGCACCATCGAACACGAGGAAGAGTTTCTGGAAACGGACGCCGGCCGTACGGCGCAAAAGATGTTCGAGAGCAAAAAGGGCGGATTCTCCTCAGCGTTAAGCGAGGTCGAGGGGCGCTTCTTCGGTTTCGATTATGTCAATGAACCCAACTTTGATGATAACCGCGGCTATGTGCTGGATGCTGTTACGGAGGATGACGCCGGCACTATTCTGGACGATGCGGTGATTGCGGACTACAACCAGAATTTGCATGGCATGCTGGCCATGCTCGATAGCGCACAAGCTAGCTTAGGAGGTGCCCAGGCCGATTACGCACGCGCATTGGACGTGATCACTCGGCTTGAAACAGAGAACGAACAATACCTGAGCATGCTGGCGAGTGGCCGCGTCGCGCTGGACTCTGCCGCATCCTTGCCTGTCAGTGTCAGCAAACACCTCTTGGATTCGATACGCGCCGATGCCGCTGAGTTTAAGCATGCCGTTTTGCCCGGTATCGTCATGCCGGAGCAATCGGATGAACGCGCCGTCGCCGGCCTTGTCAATCGCCTGTTACGCCGTTAGGAACGTCATGCTGGAACTCAAGGAAGCCTTCGGGCGTTACATGGGGCGCTATTACGCCTCCCTGACGCCCACTACCAAGGCGATGAAGTCGTTTGCTGAGCGTGGGATAAGTAAAAGCATTGTTTGGGCACCGGATCGGATGATTGATCAGGTGCAGGACATGCTGGCAGCGTGGCGCAAGAATGACAACGATGATGGTCCGGGCAGCCGCGCGCATCTGCCGGTCATGATTGTGGCGACGGGGAAGGAGTACTCGCCGGTGCTGGGGGACTTTTCTCGCCAGGTACCGGAACCGGAATGGGTGACGCTGCCAGGCGATCCGCACAATCGGATTTTTAAGCTGCGGCAGATGCAGGGAGAGCGCCGCGCGCAGATCGTCATATGTGCAGCCGAAGACGAGACGGCGCGCAGCATGGCCGCCCAGTTCACCTTGTTTGTCGCAGCGGTCGTCAATCGGCGGTTCGATGCGACGTACCGCTTTGCTGGCATCGATCACCAATGGCCGGTGATGCTAGAGGCGACCGATGTGCCGGCTATGAATATCGATTCAGGGCAAAAGAATCTCACAATCTTGGCGATCGATCTGACGCTGAAAGAGACGATTCCGTTGTTTTCTGGGCCGAAGGCGGGGGAGCAGAACGACGGGAAGGGCGACGGCAGCGTCGATAATCCCCATGGTTATCTGGCAGTGGGGCAAGTTGTTTCGCACGATCTGCTACAGAACGTCCATAGTCATGTCGTTGACGGGGTTCCAGATATACCCTGGCATCAGGGCGTGTCAGCGCTATGAAAATCCAGGCATCCATTTCCGGTTACGGCATGGCGCCCGCGACCGTATATTCCTTCTATGAGGCGGAATCCGATATTTTGCTGGTCAGCAAAGAGACGGCCTTTCGCACCGATCGCTTCAGCGATGCCATTTTGATCGGTGGCGTCGGCCTGGCAGAACGGGACTGCTTGTTTACCGATGTCGACTTCATGGACGCCATCGAAGAATTTTTCATCCGGGCTAACGGTAAAACGCTGATGATTGACGATAAGGCGGCGCGCTGCGATCCACGCCAGAAGCTGGAACCAGATGGCATGAGCGATACCGGCAAGCGGCTATATCGGGTGTCGCCCGACATCACGTGCGGGCAGGTGGCGGTGCTGGCGACGGCCTGGTATGTCAAGAAGGCGCTGGGGATTGGCAATGTGATGGTGATGCAGGACTGGTTTCTCAACGTCGACCAGGGTGGGTTCGTTACGATCTGAGTGGAAAACGCCCGTAATTACCTGGGCTGGCTTGGCTGAAAATAGCATCCATATTTTTAACCAAGGCTGCTGGAATGTCCGCCCTCAATACAAATAGTGCTCTGGTCACTGCACCGCCAAGAACGAACATCCCGACGATCACCGGGGCAGGCGTGATGGCTGCAATCAATGTCGCTAAAACCGGGATTGAAGTGTCCGTCACGCATATCGCTTTCGGTACGGGTAAGTACAGGCCGAATGGTACCGAAACTGGCTTGCAGCATGAAATGATGCGGGTGGCGATTGCCGGCGGCGGCAAGGTGTCTCCGACACAGCTTCAAGTCCATGCTGAGGCGATCGCGCCTGCCGGATCGTCGTTTTGGTGCGGTGAAATCGGTTTTTACGCCGGCGACACCTTGTTCGCGGTCTACAGCAAGCCCGATCAACCGATCCTATATTTTGCGGACGACAGCGTGACCACCGTGTCTTACACGCTGGGCTTAGCTGCGCTGCCGGCAGATTCGGTGACCGTGCTGGTGGATCCGAATGTCAATACAGCCATTCAACTCATTGGCGCGCATGAAACCGCCGACGATCCCCATCCGCAGTATTTGACCAAGCTGCGCGGGGATGCGATCTACGTCAAAAAATCGGGTGATGCCATGGGGGCGCTTTCGGTCGCGAGCGGCAAGGCTGATCCGACGTATTCAGCATACGCGATGGAAATCCGCGAGGCAACGCGGGCTACCGATTCCAGGGGGCGAGACATCAGCTATGCGCCCAAAATGATCTTTCACTGGGGCGGTGTTTGCGTCACGCAAATGCGCCTGACAGCTGACAACGTCCTTGAGGTGGTCGGCGGCGACGGCGCATCCTATGGTGCGCTTCAGGTGGGGAGCATCAATGCCACTGCTTCCATGACGCTCGGAGGCAAGTCTGTCTGGCATCAAGGTAACTTCGATCCTGCTTCCAAGCAAGACAAGCTTCCCTTTACGCCGGTCCAGCAAGGCACCGGTATCGGTCAGAAATCCAATGTCGTCAAGATAGGCTGGAACGGCGAGAACCTGAAAGTCACAGTCGACGATATTGATATGGGCGCCGTGATTTTTCAGGCGAATCTTGAGCTTGCGCTGAAAAATTACCTGTCATTGGCCGGCGGCAGTGTCACCGGCCTCCTGCGGGTCTCTGGATCAACGGGCGCCATCGGCAGTCTCGGCCCCGGCCAGCCGTGTATTGAGGTGGCTTCAAGCGGCAAATCCGATGATGCTTACATGACCTTTCACAAGCCAGGTACATACGCAACACACCTCGGGCTAGACGCCAATAATGATCTTGCCGTTGGCGGCTATTCGATGGGGGCGAATGCCTACAAGCTGTGGCATGCCGGTAATCTCAATCCTGCATCTAAGCAGGATGCGCTTGGCTACCGACCTTCCCAGGCGGTGGGTAACTGGTTGAACAGTGTGATCGTGGACGACTCCCGCACAAAGAACTATGCACCGGAAGACCGCGACATGGGCGTCTATTTCGATTTTAGAAATAATGATGCCGACGGTCTGGGAGACGGTGGCACCCAGCACGGCATCGTCACTTTCCGGCAATGGGGTGTCGGCGGCGATTTTTCTGGCGGACCAGCGCATCAGCTCGGCTTTACAGCGAATGGAAACGTATTTCACCGTACCGGAAAAAGCAACGCCTGGGAAAAATATCAGCGCCTGCTGAAAGCAGGTCAGAACGGCACGCTGCCTGATGGATACATGCCAACTGCGACGGACTTAAATGTTCCTCCTCTCGGCTGGGCTTTATATACGCAAGAGGCAACGGCCAATCGTCCGAGTGCCTATGGCCATGTGTTTACCTCATCACTCACCGGCAGCGCGACGCCCGCGAATGGAAACTGGCTGATGCAGCGTGCTCTGAGCACCGACAACCAGGTGCTCACGCGGGTCAATATCGGTGCTGGGCAGGACAAATGGAGCGCTTGGCTGCAGGGATGGACGAGTGGAAATTTTAACCCCGCAGATAAGGTCAACGGCAGAGGAATCAGCTTAAATTGGGCTGGCAGAGAAGGCCAACCAACATGGGTACACGGTGGCGATGCTGCCGATAACTGCGGCGTGTATAACCCTCGCAATTGGCACGTTCGTTATGCCGACGCAGCAGGCCACGCCCAAACTGCCGGTAACGCCAATACGGTAGGGGGCATGTCAGTGCGTTTCGCGGAGAATCCGGCGGATAGGCAGCCCTATTACCTCCTCGGTGTATTTGCAGGCGGGCCAGCAGAGGCGACGCTCATTAATCGCACGGCGCTTGCCGTTGGCTCTGCCGTAACCGCCGTGTATGCCCATCAGCTGACCGGCCAAGGCTTACAGCATGGTGGTGTCGGCGGTTACATCTTCAACAAGAGCAAAAGCGGCACGGGTCTGACGGGTATCTGGGAACAACGTGGTCAAGCGTATGACTACGGCTCCGGTGCGGTGGAAGGCAATGAATCAAGTGGTGTGTTATGGCAAAGGATAGCGTAATGGAAACGAAGAAAAAAATACAAGCAACGGGCGTAGATGTTGAGACCCTGAAAAAGGCAGCAGTGACGTCGGTATTCGATCTGCCGGACCTCCCTGCGCCGGTATTGACCGCGCCACTGCCGGTGCCGACCTTCGTGCCGGCCAAGGAGCCAGAGCCGGTTCATCCGTTTGCCTTTAGCGACATCAAGGATGTCGTCCGCCTGCCGAATGGCTTCCAGTGTGCCGTCAAATTTGACGCCTGGGCAGATTACGCGACGTTCTTGGCACGCGCTGACGATGTGGAAGCACACGGTCGGGCGATCTATGCCGTATGCGCCTCTATGAAGACAGCCAATATCCCGAATTACTTCCCGACCGATGCCGAGATGCTGGATGCGGCGCAAGCGCGCATTGCGCGTGAACTGCGCCGTGCCAATAGCGAGGTGACGAAATATCAGGATCGCGTCGACGTGGATGAGGCCAATGATACGGATGTCGCACAGGTGAAAGCCTGGAAGAAATATCGGGTGAATTTGAATCGCCTTCCCGAGCAAACGCATTTCCCGCATCCTGTCGTCTGGCCGGTTGCACCTGATGACGTCAGCACAGCATTGGTTGCGGCATGAGTACCAACAAGAACACGCCATCGACTGCGATATTTTATCGCCAGGTGCGCGATTTTGTGGAAAAGACGCCGGTATGGGGAATGGCCATTCGCTATCAAACCAAGCCGGATGAGCGCTTTGATATGACATTGATCTCGCGGCGTGTCTACGGGCGCCCGGATGAGTTCCTGGCGGTGATGGCGGCCGCTGGCCTGGATTGTGTTGAGCAGGAGCTATCTGAGCAGCTACTGGTGCTGCCGACAGAAGCGCAGCTATTGGCGATCAAAACGTCCTCGCGATTTGGCAATCTTGGTTGATTATGGCAACAGTTAATAGTGCGAAACTAGCTGCAGCGCTAGGCATACGCGGTGCGGTGAAAGCCGCCGATCAGCTCAGAAAGGCCGACGCAGAGCGCCGTGCCAAGGCTGTCAATCTGTTACGTCCGCATGAGGTCAAGGGAGAATACAGCGCTGAACGCCTGTTGCTGACCTCCTTGGGCGGTCAGGTCAGACTGATTACCAACGATGACCTGGTGGTGTTCCGGAAGAACGCCAAGACGCTGGGCAGCAAGCTCAAGCCTGGGCTGACCGCGCAGCAAATTATCAACCTGTCCCTACCGGAGGATCGGGAGCGGGCCAACGAGCAAATTAGAATGGCCGTGCCGGCGGGGACAAACCGAGGGGACATCCGGTTTGTGACGGATGCGTCGGCTGACTCGGATGTGACCCGGCATTATGTGTCGGTGGAGATCATGAATTTTGATGCGGCCGTGGCATCGCCTACGGATCCCAAGGCACTCGCCAAATGGCTGGTCAAGGACAGCCCGTTGAAATTTGAATGCGACTGTGGGCGTTTTACCTACTGGTATCGCTATATCGCTACCGTGGGCGGCTTCGTCAAAGGCAGGCAGGAAGCGGCCTATCCCAAGTTACGCAATCCAAGGTTGAGCGGGGTAGCGTGCAAGCATGCGTTGCGCGTGATGAAGGAATTTTCCAGCAGCTTGGCAGTGCGCGGGATCGTGGCTGGCATGGTGGAGCGCGGGCAAAAGGGTGCCATCAAACAGTCAGCGGTGATTGCGCAAACCAAGGCGCGTGGGATTGCTGCAGCACAAGCGCGTAAAAATCGCGCTATCGACGTCAAGCAGCCGAGCAAATCTACCGCAAGTTTGAAGAGCGCCGTGATAGCCGCAGCAATGAAGGCGGATAAGGCGGCGGGTATGGCGGTCATTGAGGCGCAAAAGGCACTGCAAAAACTCAAGGATGCCGGCCAGCTCTCCCAGGCAGACTTTAACATGATCACGATGAAATTGAAGGGATAGTACATGCTGCACAGCGTACCAATGCAAATCAACAAGGCGGCGCGCACCGTCACACTGCGGCACCCTAATGGCATACCGTGCCACGCTTTTCGCCAGCGGGTATTGCGCCAAGCCGACGGCAGCATGGGAGGCATGCCGACACTGGGCGGCCTTGGCGTGTTGGATTCGTCGGATGAGCCGGATGTCGAATGGGAGTTGCTGGGCGATGCCAAGCTGTTGATCGTAGAGAATTTCCAGCCATCGACGGTGGTTGATCGTGGGGATACGCTGGACAACGCTGAACCCCAAATCGTCGCGTTGATCGAAGCGTTGAAGCCGGTAGAGGATCCCGCGCACTTTACTGTGAAGACCAAGGACGTGCTGTACATGCTGCTGCATGCCGATGTGAAGATCGCCTATGAAGTTGTGGCGATCGATGGCGACATCAATATTGCGCCCTACAGCAGAAAATATGTGTTAAATAAGCGCGATGCACTTAGCTATATTGATGGATTCAGAAAAGAGTAAGTAAGCAGCATGTATACTGGGCTGGGCCAATAACGTCCTGCGTGGCTGAGAGAAGACAGCGGCTGCGGGTTCGAATCCCGCAGCCCTCACTATTAAACCACTCCAGATCACCGCAGACCGCGTAAACATTTGGATGCGCAAAAGCGGCTAGGTCTGGGGATGGCTCGAAACGTCTTCGTTTTCGCCAAAATTTTCAATCACTCTTAGAACTGTCATTCCCTTGATATATACATATGAAAATTGTCCAATACGGGTCAGCTTACGATAACCTGTGCTGCGGCATATTCGATAGTTTTTTTGCTATTAGCACAACTTGCGTGTACGACATGGGCTAGTAGTTGCAATTCACCTCTGAGCGCCAGAAGATTCGTCGTGTAATTGTTGCTATTAACTTTAGAAAAAAGATCACAAGCTTCGTTGACGATTTTTTGAATAACATATTCAGCAGCATCACCGCATGGCATTGCTATAGCTAGCATTTGAATTATTGCAATGTAATGTTGGATCAAGGCTTCTTCGAGATCATTTTGCATGGCGTAATCCACGAAATATGACTATGAATGAAATAACAAGAATCCATCTCTGCGATTGTTTGCGCTATTTTCAATGATCTGGCTGAGTGCCACAAGATTTCTGTGTGGAAAGTAACGATATTTTACAATATGTTGGGCGTCCGTTAGGGTTTTGCACAAATAGGGGAAAGCGGCCCGCCTTGCAGCGTGCCCTCGTGCCGCGAATGGACTATCCCACGATCCATGTCAGATAGGACCGAATCAGCCGGATCACCTCGGCGTCATCAATACGTTCCTGTAGGCGGTCAATTAAGGATGTCATGATTGACCCGGCCGAAGAATTTTTCCAGATTAACGTCTACCACGATCCCGTGACCAGACGTGCCTTACGGCCACCCGCTCCGCTGACGCGAGCATCTGATACTTTGCCTGCTGTATCGACATGCCGCTGAACACCCCTTCTCGTTTGGTTCTTCGCCAGCAGCTTCAGCCTCATCGAACATGCCTCTGACTACTATGGCCCTTGCTTACTTCTCGCTCCGGCTTCCTTTCCACAAGAGTGCGGCCATGTTGGGAGCACAAAAAAGCAAGGCCACCGAATCGGTGGCCTTTAGCAGAGCTCAAATATTGGCCGATTTAGTTGCATCAACCTCCCCGCAGTCTGAGCACCAAATGCAAAGTCGACTCTTTTTGAATGTTGTAATCCGATAAAGTGCGACCGTCTTCCAGCTGCTTTCCCGCAAAAATCAGGCGTTGCTGGTCAGGCGGGATACCTTCTTTATCTTGGATTTTCGCTTTGACATTATCGATTGTGTCCGAAGACTCAACGTCTAGTGTGATGGTTTTACCTGTCAGCGCTTTTACGAAAATCTGCATCGCCGCGACATTTTGACTGAATAACAATGCGGTGACGACGAGGATGACGGTGGGAAATGAGCGCAGAAATTGACGTGTTTGCTGTAGAGCTTTCATGTTCTAGCCTCAGAAAGTATGTAATCGTTGAAGGGCCGATCCGATTGATTTGAGGACCTACGGCACAAGGCCCAAGCCGGCCGGCAAGCTGCCGGTACTGCCGGAACTTGCATTGCCAAAGTCACTCAGCAAGGTGCGTACACCTGTAGTTGGATTGACCGAAAACAGCGCGCCCTGACTGTTGGTGCCAGCATTACCATCTTGTACCAGTATGGCGTCCTGACCAGTTTGCCAAACCAGGGCACCGTACTCCAGTCCAGCCGCCAGTGGTCCTTTTGAAGCGTCTCCAAAATCGCTGACAACGGTACGCCGACCATTGGCCGATATTTTCACAAGCACTCCCTTTTTGGCGGGACCGGCTTGCGCGTCGAGTACAAAAATGCTTCCTGCTTGCGAAGACCAAATTGGCGCTACAGCGACACTAACCGGGTAGCTTAATGGGTTGCTGTCCACAGGACCTTGCGCGGAATTGCCGAAGTCGCTTAACAAGGTCCGATTGCCATCAGTAGTGACACTAAATACAGCGCCATATTGCATAGTTCCCGCCGCACCATCTGCAATGATTATGGTATTTCCAGATAGCCCTAGCAGCCCCAGGAGACCGGGATTCCAAGCAATGCTATTTGGATAAGCCCCCAGCGCTCCCTTACTGCTGTCGTTAAAATCAGAAATCACGGTGCGATAACCGGTTCGTCCGTCGACCTGAAACAAAATGCCTAGGCCGTTAGTTCCTGCATATGCGTCAATCACATAAATGGTCGGAAAGCTGTCGAGCAGGCCGCCCAATGTCAGCACGCCGATTGGATAGGAGCCAAGCGTGCCGCTAGTGGCATTACCAAAATCGCTCAATACAGTTCTTGCTCCGGTTTGCGGATCTACTTTGAACACCGCACCATTTCCGCCTGTACCGCCGCTGCCATCCGTCACCAAGATCCCGGCGCCAGGGCCGAGCAGCGTGGCTGGCAACCATGCGACGGCATTAGGCTCAATCCCTGATGTCCCTTGGCTCACCGCACCGAAATCTGAAAGTATGGTGCGCTGCCCGGTTTGGGTAATGACAAATAGTTGTCCGTGAGCTGCGGTACCTGCAGTCGCATCTATACTGAGAATACTTCCGCTGGGCAGTTGCGCTGATGCCTGGGGCCCAATCAGCAGCGACATAAATAACACGCAACCCAGCGTTACAGTATGTAGAAGATTCGTTAAGTTATTTCTCACAATGTGGCCTCTCGAAAGAAAGATACAACGAGAAATCTATTACGTTGCTGATCTCTCATTACGTCATTTGATGAACGAATATAGGGTAGAGCAAACTAGGAAAACTAGAGATAAGGATCAAGGGCATTGGAAAAGTTGTACGGAATGAAGTGAAATCAGATTAGGACATAATTTTCCCATCTGCAATATTTTGTTATCCTCCTGCGGCAGTGCCAGGAAAAGTAAAAACCAAGTCGCCCGTAGTGTGTATTCCGCCTCGAATTAGCTGGATGACATGTAGGCGCACATTCCCACAGGAAATTCCTAATGAAAAAGATTTTTTGATATAAATATTTTTTGTAAGCATTCAGCCGCTACGCGACTGGCCTTATAGGATTGCCAGCGATGGTTTCACTGACATACCCACCTATCAAATTTGACAGGTGCGCCAGGGTGTGAAAACGCCTATTCTTTTCGAAAGAAATCTCATCTTGAGTTACCGTGTTTCTGGCACAAAACGGGAATTAAGGAAGTTAGGCTTCCATTTTGCATTTTCCTCATAAAATTTATCTAGGCTTCAAACGATGTAGCTTTTAATTTCATCAAGTGTCTATTGATCATTTTTTAGGAAAAACCATGAGAGCCGTCCTTAATACTAGCGTTGGCAACATTGAAATTGATCTTTTCTCCAGTCAAGCACCGATCACAGTTCAAAATTTTGTTGCACTAGCAACGGACGGGAAGATGGGAGCTTATGCAGGAGCCTATATGGGATCAGGGCCGCTATATAACGGCACAAAATTCCATCGTGTTATTCGTGACTTCATGATTCAGGGAGGAGATCCTACGGGTACGGGTAGAGGCGGACCAGGGTATAAATTTCAGGATGAGTTCGATCCTAGTTTGCGGTTTAACCGTCCTTATCTTGTGGCCATGGCGAATGCTGGCCCTGGAACCAACGGTAGCCAATTCTTCATTACCTTGGCATCAACCCCCTTTCTTAACGATAAGCACACCATTTTTGGAGAAGTGACAGATTCAGAGTCGCAACAAGTAGTAAATCAAATTGGAAGGTGCGATACCAAATCCGGCGATCAACCGGTATCAGACATCATAATTAAAGAAATAACTATAGAAGACTAAGCCTCGTTTTTTGATTCTGCCCCCTACCTATTCCAGTCGCAGGGGTTCACGAAGTGGCTTGAGACGAGGAGGCGCTGCTGTAACAAAGTAGCAGATTGCAGGCATACCGTCAGCGCACAGCTTGTTTGAGCGCCTCCTGTTTCTCCTGTTTGGCGTCCCGGCAGTGTCGACTGCAGAAATCCCATTGGCTGAACTGGCAGCGATTAGTCATTGGAAAACACCCCTCAAACTGCGTTCCCGTTGCCCCTATCATTTGCTTCAATGAAGGGGATACATGGACGAATTCACGCGCATCGAAGCCGACGCCCGTCGTGGCGCAATGGGGCATAACAACCTGGCGGAGCCTACTCAGGCACAGAAACTGGCAGGTAATTACAAAGTAGGCAGAACAGTCCTTCACGGCGTGGCAATCGCCATCGAGCAGCCGCGTGGTTCGTTCCGTTCTGGCGTCGATGCTGCCGGCAGCCCATGGCAGAACAGAATGTCAGCGCATTACGGCTATCTCGTCGGCACGACAGGCAATGATGGCGACGCGCTGGATGTCTTCATCGGCTATTTTCCAGAGTCGCGAGCCGCCTTTGTGATTAACCAGGTCGATCAGCAGACCGGTGCATTTGACGAGCACAAAATCATGCTGGGCTTTCCGGATGCGCAAGCGGCATCCTGCTCCTATCTAGAAAGCTATCACCGAGGCTGGCAGGGGCTGGGCGACATCGTTTCAATTTCAATTCCTCAACTCACATGGTGGGCCAAGCATGGCAACCATACAAAGCCGATCAACACGGCGACGCTTCCAATTTTAGGCTATGAAACGATGAATAAAGTGATCTGGGACGGAGAGTCCCCAGTCGGTAAGACCTTTGACGGGCTGCTGTACGACATTCGGCGGCATGACGGCGATGGCTTGATGTACGACCCATTGAGTGTGACAGACATTCTAGATGATGCCGAGGGCGTCTATACCTTCGATGCACTGGTGACGCCATTTGCGAAGCTTGAACGCAAAATGCAGATCCTGCAGAACGTCATGGAGCGCACCGGCGGCGGCGTCAAGCCCGTCGCGATGCAGATCACAGAGCCTTTCAAGCAGCGCGGTACAGCTAATGTAGCGGTAGTCTACGAACTATCGGATGGGCAGACGCTCAGTATCTTCTTTCACAATCCGGATGTGACGCCGCAGAAGATCGCGCCGACGGACGATCTGATTTCGTGGAAATGGATGCTCAATAAGAAGGACGTGACGATTGTTGCTGCGCCTGAGCGTGGCGTCGATCTCAATGTGCGGGAGGTGGCGAATCGCCTGATGCGCTTAGCCGAACGGAATTCGGCCACGTTCCAGCGTGCCAATGCGAAACGCTCTGCGCGCATGCAGGCGATTGATGCATTGAAGACGGCGATCACGGAAAAGGAGGCAACCCTGGCACGGTTGCAGCGTGAGCTGGAAGTCAGGCGCGTCGAGAAGGAGTTTACGCCCATTGTTCCGGGTAGTATCGGCACTGCGCCGGCGGCACCTATCTCAGATCCTGTCGCCGCGCCGGTCACTGAGCCAGCTCCGGAACCCGCCGCTGAACCAATTGTCGTGGTTACAGCGCCGCCCGAACCTGTCGCGGATCCTGTTTCCGTCGAGATGGGCGACGTTGCACCGGAAGAGATCGTGTCGCCACTGGCCATTGAAACGCCGGAGGGGAGCAATTCAATTTCCGAAGAAGAATTGCCACCGGCGGCCGTGGTCCTTGTTCCTACCGCTCCTACTGTAGTGGCAGTTGATCCAGTTGTCGAAGCCGACCCGGCAATGGTGGAACCGATGGAAGTGGTTAATCCTGTCGTCGACCTCGTAGGCGAGCCAACGCCAGTTCCAGAATCGCAACCGGAAGTCGAATCGCCAAAAGTTGCCGAGGCTATTCTCGCGCCGGCGGACATTACCCAGGAGGTAGCTGCCGTACCTGCTGGGGCGAGTGAGCCGACGCTGGTTGAACAATCCGCTCCCGCTATTTCTGAGCCGCCGGCCGAAATGACAACAGACGAAGCATTCCTGCAGTCTGTGATCGACGGCCGGGTCGACATCTTTGATCCGGCGCTGTCGGCCAATATCGAAGCCATCCTGGCGCGCAATTCCGACAATGCCGAGATCCTCGCGAAATGGCAGCGCGCCGTTTCCACCTATACCGCCGCCATGATGGCAGCAGCCTCCCAAACGTTGAGCAATTGAACACCATGAACCAAGTATTAACTGTATGTGCAGTAGAAACAAGCGAAACCTCCCCAGCACCAGTGGTTCTCGACACGGCGTTTCAGCAAGCCTGGGAAGGGCAACGTAGCATTGTTCCCGTGGACGCCGAATTGATCACCCAGTTTATCTCTGGCCGGCAGATGCAATATCGCAATGCGCCGGCGGCAGACGCTCCTTACGAATACGCAAGCTATGCGTTTCGCGATGGCAGTGGATTTGTCACGATTCAAGATGCATCGGGCGGCGAGTTGTCGACTATCGAGGTGCGTGCGGTCGACGTGCCGGCATACCTCCAGGGCTTGACCGACCCGAGCGTAGTTGACGGGGCGTTGCTGGATGACGCCGGCTCGCTGACCACGTTACGCCTGACCGCCGAGCTCGGCAGCCTGGTGGTGCAATATAGCAAGCTCAAGGGCAGTGATCAGGTAGCGGATCAACTCGCGATGCTGAAGCTGGCCGCGCGCGTGGGCGAGATTATGGCGCTGCTGGGCCGGGCGCAGTTGTCCGACGCCGCGGCGAATATCGATACATCCTCCTATTTTGAGTTCGATGAACACATCAAACCGTCCGCGCGCCAGAAGAAGAACAAGGCAGCGATGGCGTTGCTCAAGCAGATTGACGCCGGTCAGATCGATGCCGAAACGCTGAGCGCGGAACAAAAAGCCGTTTTGGCCGGGTATTCCGGCAATGGCGGTGGCATGACGGGCGCTGATGGCAAGACCGGGAGCCAATACGAGTATTACACCCCGAAGCCGCTGGCCGAGGGTGTCTGGTCCTTGATGGCCGATATGGGTTTTACGGGCGGCAAGGTGCTCGATCCTGCTGCCGGCACCGGCATTTTCGGGGCAACCTCGCCGCAACATGCGGTAATCGATGCGGTAGAACTGGACACCACCTCCGGTCGCGTCAATCAGCTGGTTAATGGCAGCGCGCGCAATCACGTGACGGTCAGCGCCTTCGAAGCCGTGGCGGCCAATACGCCGGACGAGATCTATGATGCAGTCGTCACCAATGTGCCGTTTGGTGACAATGCCGCGCGCGGCAAAGAAAAGCTCAAGGATCCGCGTTACCAAAGCGAATCGCTGGAAGCATATTTTATCCTGCGCTCCCTGGAAAAGCTGCGCCCGCGCGGCCTGGCTTGCTTTATCACCAGCAAAGCTTTTGTCAGCAGTGTCAATGAGCAGAAGCTACGCTACAAGGCGTCGCTGAAGGCTGAATTCATGGGCGCGTATCGCTTACCGAACAAAATGTTCGATGCGACGGGCGCCGATGTGACCACG
>NZ_DATMRB010000126.1:0-22213 GCF_035566555.1 Collimonas sp. | reverse complement strand
CAACGAGGAGACGTTGCTGTTCGTGGTACTGAGACCGCTAGACAGCGAGGTCACGTTACTAGTGACCGTGCTCAAGCCTGACGACGTGGACGTTGACAGTGATGTAATGCCGGTCGAAGTCGAAGTCGACAAGGACGAAACACTGCTGTTAGTCGTGCTCAGGCCGGTAGACGCAGACGTCGACAACGAGGAGACGTTGCTGTTCGTGGTGCTGAGGCCGCTGGACAGTGAAGTGACGTTGCTGGCAACAGTACTCAGACCGGTCGATGCAGATGTCGACAGCGAAGAAACATTGCTGTTCGTGGTACTGAGACCGCTGGACAGCGACGTGACGTTACTGGCGACGGTGCTCAAACCGGTTGAAGCCGAAGTCGACAGTGATGTAATACCGGTCGAAGTCGAGGTCGACAAGGACGAAACGCTGCTGTTAGTTGTGCTAAGGCCGCTGGACAGTGACGTGACATTACTAGCGACCGTACTCAAACCTGTAGATGCTGAAGTCGACAACGACGAAACGCTACTACTGGTCGTGCTCAGGCCACTCGACAGCGAAGTGACATTACTATTGGTGGTGCTAAGACCGGTCGACAGAGAATTAATGCTGCTGGTGTGGCTGGACAAACCAGCAGACGTTGAAGTCGACAAGGACGAGACGCTGCTATTAGTTGTGCTCAGCCCAGTCGATGCTGACGCCGACAACGAAGAAACATTACTGTTCGTCGTGCTGAGACCGCTCGACAGTGAAGTGACGTTGCTGGTGACTGTGCTCAAGCCAGTTGAAGCTGAAGTCGACAACGAGGAGACGTTGCTGTTCGTGGTACTGAGACCGCTAGACAGCGAGGTCACGTTACTAGTGACCGTGCTCAAGCCTGACGAAGTGGACGTTGACAGTGATGTAATGCCGGTCGAAGTCGAAGTCGACAAGGACGAAACGCTGCTGTTAGTTGTACTCAACCCGGTCGACGCCGATGTCGACAACGAGGAGACATTACTGTTCGTAGTGCTAAGGCCACTGGACAACGAAGCGACGTTACTCGTGACGGCACCCAAGCCGGTCGAAGTTGATGTAGACAGCGAGTCTACTCTGCTATTGACAGTACTCAAGCCTGACGATGTTGATGTCGACAGCGATGTGATACCGGTCGATGCAGACGTCGACAACGAGGAGACATTGCTGTTCGTGGAGCTGAGACCGCTTGACAGCGAAGTGACGTTACTAGTGACTGTGCTCAAGCCAGTCGACGCTGAAGTCGACAGCGATGTAATGCCGGTCGAAGTCGAAGTCGACAAGGACGAAACACTGCTGTTAGTCGTGCTCAGCCCGGTCGATGCAGACGTCGACAATGAAGACACATTGCTATTCGTGGTACTGAGACCGCTGGATAGCGAAGTGACGTTACTCGTGACCGTACTCAAACCAGTTGAAGTCGACGTCGACAGCGATGTGATGCCAGTCGAAGTCGAAGTCGACAAAGACGAAACACTACTATTAGTTGTGCTCAGACCGGTCGATGCAGACGTCGACAGCGAAGTGACATTACTGTTGGCAGTGCTAAGGCCGGTCGACAGAGAGTTAATGCTGCTGGTGTGACTGGATAGGCCAGTAGACGTTGAAGTCGACAAGGACGAGACACTGCTATTAGTTGTACTTAGCCCAGTCGATGCTGACGCCGACAACGAAGAAACATTGCTATTGGTGGTACTTAGACCGCTTGACAGTGAAGTGACGTTGCTGGTGACTGTGCTCAAGCCAGTCGACGCTGAAGTCGATAGCGATGTAATGCCGGTCGATGTCGAGGCAGACAACGAAGAAACGTTGCTGTTCGTAGTGCTGAGACCGCTAGACAGCGAAGTGACGTTGCTAGTGACTGTACTCAAACCAGTTGAAGTCGACGTCGACAAGGACGAAACACTACTGTTCGTAGTACTCAGGCCGGTAGATGCAGATGTCGACAGCGATGTGATGCCACTCGATGTCGAGGTCGACAACGACGAAACGCTGCTGTTGGTCGTGCTCAGGCCACTCGACAGCGAAGTGACATTACTGCTGGTAGTGCTAAGGCCGGTCGACAGCGAATTAATACTGCTGGTGTGACTAGACAGACCAGCAGACGTTGAAGTCGACAAGGACGAGACATTGCTGTTCGTCGTGCTGAGGCCGCTCGACAGTGAAGTAACGTTGCTGGTGACCGTATTGAGACCAGTCGATGTCGATGTCGACAACGAGGAAACACTGCTGTTAGTTGTGCTCAGGCCGGTAGACAGAGAATTGATACTACTGGTATGACTAGACAAGCCGGCCGACGTTGAAGTCGACAGCGACGAAACGCTGCTGTTTGTGGTGCTAAGGCCGCTCGACAGCGAGGTGACGCCGGTAGAGATCGAACCCGCGACAGTAGATAATTGTGAAACGTTGACCGCATCGGTTTGCGCGGTGCCTGCCGCCACGCCGGTGATAGTCCGATTGCCAACGTTGACCTCGCCGCTCGACGTTTGCGTTGCAGTCAGGCCATATGCCGAATAACCGGATTGCGCACCGACTATGGTTGCTGAATTATTGCCAAGAGCAACGCTGTTCGCGTTGCTTACAATTGCTCCAGTGCCGATCGCGATGCCATTTACAGCCGAGGTGTTCGCGCCATTACCTAAGGCCACGGAGTTGGTTGCTGCAGCCTGTGTATTGGCAGTTTGTCCAATCGCAATCGACTGAGCACCATTGGCCGTTGCACCCGCCACGCTACCGCCATTGCCGCCACCAATGGCGACCGATGACGCTCCAGTTGATACAGCATCATTTCCCAACGCGTAAGCGCCAGTGCCGAAGGCCTTAGCGCCGGAACCGATCGCAGTCGAGCTGCCGCCAGACGCATTAGCAACGGCGTTGTTGCCTATCGCTACGTTATAGCCCGTGCCGCCGCTGGCGCCCGCCTTTGCTCCACTTCCCAAAGCAACATCGGAGGTATTGGAAGCGCTTGCACCGACACCTAACGCCGTCGCACTGCTACCGCTGGCACTAGCGCCGTCGCCAAATGCGGCAGCACTAGAACCACTAGCGCTGGCAGCATTGCCAACCGCAGTCGCATTACCATTGCTGGCGTTTGCTCCATCACCTATCGCCGTCGCACTGCTGCCACTGGCATTCGCGCCATCACCAAATGCAGCAGAGCTAGTGCCGCTGGCGACTGCAGCATTGCCAATCGCAGTCGCATTAGTATTGGTGGCGCTCGCATTAAAGCCGATCGCAGTCGCATTGGTTCCGCTTGCGGTCGCCTTGCCTGATGCGGTCGTGGTCCCGGCACCAATTGCAATTCCGGTGGTGCTGGCCGTGCCGACGGTCGAACTAGTACCGGTATAACTTGCCACCGCCGCCGGCGCATAACCCGCCACCGCCGCCGCGACCGCAATAGCCACCGCGGCTGCCACGGTCGACTTGCTGCGCTTGCCGCGCGCCGCCGTGTTTTCAGAAACGGCTACCCAGCTGCCAAGCGTTTCATTGTAGACGGTGCGATAAATTTTATTCATGACGGGCTCTATGCAAAGGGTGGTACGGCTTGCAGCATGGGATCAGACCATCCGCGCAAGCGAGATCACATGGGAAAATGCCGAAAAATCGGGGACTTAATCGAGGAGAAGCGGTAGCTGCCGGCTGGGCATCATTTACCTAGGGTCTCTAGCGGACCATACTGGTAGCCGACAGGCACCCAGCGTTCGCCCTGCCAGACCAGCGCAACCTTCTCCCAGGCGCGCGCCTTGGCATAACCGGACACAAAGGTGACGCTGGCGAATTCGCCGCGCGGCAAGCTTGGATGGTCGACCTGATGTTCCAGCGCCTGCCAGAAGCGCGAGTCCGGCGCCGGGCCGAACTGGCTGTGCATGCTGTCGATGTAGGTGATCCAGCTCTTCTGATCCGATTGCGCTTTCATTAACGCATTGCTTTGTTCCCACATGCGCGCTGCCTGATTGGCATCGGCCAGGCTCAGCCACTGGCGGGCAACGTCAATTGCCGAGTCGGCGGCGGTGGCCTGTTGTGCCATCGCGGCCGATGAGGTCAGCATGCCGACGCCAATCAGCAACAGCAGCTTGCCCCAATGAACGGCGCGGCTGAACCCGTCCTTGAGGCACGTCATTTGATTTGTTTTTTTCATTTTTCACCCTGAAAATTTGATGTCTCTAGACCACAAAGAACTCAGCTTCATCACACCGGGGAGCCGAGATGCAAGCGTTCCTCTTGCTTGCCTCGTATCTCGATCGAAAAATTTAGAGCTCGGAAACCGGCAAGACTGCCGGGAAATGCTGCCGCTTTTGCGTCTTACTCAAAGTAACAATATTGGACTTTAAGTAACATTTATTGATGCTTTGAATTATTCTTGCCAGCCAATTTGTTGCATGAAAACTACCGGATCACCAGCAGATCCGCTTGGAATTTACCTAGGGTGTTTATTGAAAATCAAGATCCCGCCAGCCGTCCGGCATGCGCTGAACGCAACGCATTCGGCACTTTGCCGTCGTTTCCATTTTGACACCAACAAATGTCCAGATTCGTAATTTACAGAAAGTGCCAAATGTTAATTTCAATTGATATTTATGTCATCTAAATAAGTTCCCTAAAGTCGCCAATAAACAACGAATTTATTCATATATGACGATTGAAAGCATCTCAAGAATCTGCCATTTCTACGCTTTCACGGTGCTCTTGAAATCAGAAAAAATCTGCAAACCCTTATAAATATTGATGTTTTCAAGATATACAAATATCGAATATCTAATTCCTAGAGTTGCTGAAAAACAACTAACTTAAAGAAAAATAGTTGGATGCCTCAAAAATAAAACATACCGTACTGCAATAAAAATACGCTTTTATTTCTCACTGGAAATGATAAATGTGTTTTTCAAAATTGATTATTTGGAATGAAAGACAATGTCCATACGATAGGCTTCGTTGAAGACATGGAAGATAAGGCTGCGCGCGTGAAAATGCTATTTTATCTAGTATTAATGACAATAAATTACACCAAGAATTGAGCATCGACGCAGCCCAAGAAGCTGCTTAACGGACAGACCTGTATGTCCGAACAATGAGAAACATGATTGGGGAAAAATCCTGCGGCGTACGCTGACCACCTGCCGGCAACTGGGAGAAAATGTAAAATCAGCTCCCGCACCGTCCATGCCATGGCGGCGCAATCGGTCCGGACAACAAAAAACCCGCAATCAAAACATCATTGCGGGCTCTGGCTAGGTCAAGCAGCGTTAGCGTTGATTGTCCTGCTCATCCTGTTCTGCTTTTTCAGCTTCCGCTTCGGCCTGGCGCTTTGCTATTTCTTCCGCATGCAACGCCAGCAAGACCGCCCGTGTTTGCGGCGTCTCCAGGCTGATCCGGCCCAGCGCGCCGGTACGGTAATCCTGCAGCAGCGTATGCGCCGCCTTCTCCAGGTCGAGATCGCCGCCCTTGAGGCGGAAGCCGCGGCGCAGCGCCACGCCTTCGATGACGCTGACACCGTCGATGCCATCGGTCTTGATGCCGTAACGGGCAGTCAGCAGCGGCGCGTAACGCAGCAGCAAGGCGTCGGCCAGGAAGGTCGCCACCTCTTCCTCGATCAGCGCATTGCTGCCGATAGCATGGCTGGCGGCCAGCATCAGGCCGTCGCTCGGATGGGCGATCTTTGGCCACAGCATGCCTGGCGTGTCGATCAGCACCATGTTGTTGCCGAGGTACAGGCGCTGCTGCACCTTGGTGACCGCCGGCTCGTCGCCGACAGCCGCCACGCGGCGTTTGAGCAAGGCATTCATCAAGGTCGACTTGCCGACGTTGGGAATCCCCATGATCATCATGCGCAATGGCTTTAGCGGCGTACCGCGGTGCGGCGCCAGCGTCAGGCACAAACCCGGGATCTTGGCGACATCGGATGGTTTCTTGCAGCTCAGGGCCACTGCATGCACATTTTTCTGCGCATTGTAAAAATTGAGCCACGCCTGGGTGGCGGCCGGATCGGCCAGGTCGCTCTTGTTGAGGATTTTCAGGCAGGGACGCTGGCGATGCACGCGCAGCTGTTCAATCATGGGATTGCAGCTTGCTTGCGGCAAACGGCCGTCGAGCACTTCGATCACGAGATCGACCTTCTCCATAGCTTCCGCCGCCTTCTTGCGGGCGGCGTTCATATGACCTGGGAACCATTGTATGGACATGCGTTGTCTTGTCTGACTAAAATAAACCGCTATTGTACGGACTTATTCCGCTTCTACCGCAATCGCGGGCGCAAGCCGTGCAAGGCGAAGTGCGCCAGATCGCCCTCGGCGCCGGGTTGGCGCCTCAATTAATTGCCACAAAACAAGCAAATCATTCCAGTTCCGCCAGCACCTTCATGTGCGCAACCACGCTGCGCCCCAGCGCCGAGAGGTCATAGCCGCCTTCCAGGCAACTGACAATCCGGCCCTGGGCGTGCTCGGCCGCGACTTGCATCACCAGCCGGGTAAGCCAGGTGTAGTCGGCCTCGACCAGCCCCATCTGCGCCATATCGTCTTCTCTGTGCGCATCGAAGCCGGCAGAGACAAAAATCATTTGCGGCCGGTGCGCCTGCAAGGCCGGCAGCCATTGCTCCGTCGCCAGCTGACGCACCGCCTTGCCGTCGCTATAGGCCGGCAGCGGGATATTGACCGCCTTGCCGCCACCCTCCTCGGCGCCGCTGAAGGGATAAAACGGATGCTGGAAAAAGCTCACCATCAGCACCCGCGGATCCTGCGCAAAGATCTCTTCCGTGCCATTGCCGTGATGGACATCGAAATCGACGATCGCCACCCGCTCCAGTCCGTGTACTTCCAGCGCGTGGCGTGCGGCCAGCGCGACGTTATTGAAAAGGCAAAATCCCATCGGCGTGGTGGAGGTGGCGTGATGGCCGGGCGGACGCACCGAGCAAAAGGCATTGTCGACTTCGCCGCCGATGACGGCATCGGTCGCCGCCAGCGCAGCGCCGGCCGCACGCAATGCCGCTTGCCAGCTATAGGCATTGACTGCCGTGTCGGGGTCCAGCGGATAGGTGCCGGTGGTGCCGGCCAAAGCCTGACTGTGCCGGCGCACCAGGGCGATCATGGCGGCGCTGTGCACCCGCGCCAGGTCACCCTCCTGCGCCAGCGGCGCACTGCGGTAATCCAGCAACTGGTCGATACGGCTTGCGATCAGCTGGTCTTCGATGGCCTGCAGCCGCGCCGGCGACTCCGGATGGCCGGCGCCCATGTCGTGCAGCTTGCAATCGGGATGGGTATAGAAAGCAGTAGTCAATTGATCTCGCCAAAAGTCTTGCTGGAAATGCTGATAGTGTACACGTGGCGCCATTCTCGCCGGGATTCGGATAGGCCGCACCGCGCCTGCCGCCGCAGGCGGATCAAATCCGATAAATATTTTCTCAAAGAAACTAGGTTAACGCTGAGGAAGTTTGTATGATTCTCTCTCGGTAATTCCCCTCACAAACACGACGCCATGTTCGCAAAAATTCACGCAGTAGCACAGCAAGTCAGCCAGATAGTGGTCGGCAAGGACCACCAGATCCGCCAGGCCCTGGTATGCCTGCTGGCAGGAGGCCATTTACTGATCGAGGATGTGCCCGGCGTCGGCAAGACCACTCTGGCGCACGCGCTGGCGATTTCGCTGGGCTTGCGTTTCAACCGCCTGCAGTTCACCAGCGACCTGCTGCCAGCGGACGTGGTCGGAATTTCCGTGTTCGATCGCGAGAAGAGCGGCTTCGTGTTCCATCCCGGGCCGGTGTTCACCCAGGTGCTGCTGGCCGACGAGATCAACCGCGCCACGCCCAAGACGCAGTCGGCGCTGCTGGAGGCAATGGAGGAGCGCCAGGTCACGGCGGAAGGCGTGACGCGCGACCTGCCGGAACCGTTCTTCGTCATCGCCACCCAGAATCCGGCGCACCAGGTCGGCACCTTCGCCCTGCCCGAATCGCAGCTGGACCGTTTCCTGATGTGCCTGTCGCTGGGTTATCCGGACGCCACGGCAGAGCGCGCGCTGCTGATGGGCGAAGACCGCCGCACCCTGCTGAAATCGCTGGCGCCGGTGATGCAGGCGGCGGAACTGATCGAAGCCCGCCAGGCCTTGAAGCAGATCCATACTTCCAGCGCACTGGTCGATTATGTCCAGGCGCTGGCGCACGCCTCGCGCCAGAATGGCTTGTTTGCCGAAGGCATGAGTCCGCGCGCCGCCATCGCGCTGCTGCAGGCGGCGCGCGCCTGGGCGGCGCTGGAGGGGCGCAACCACGTGGTCCCGGAAGATGTGCAGGCAGTCCTGGTGCCGGTAGCCGCCCATCGCCTGCGTCCGCTCAAAGCCCACACCGGCAGCACCATGGGCGCGCGCGACCTGGTATTGCAGCTGATGAAGTCGGTCGCAGTCTAGGCTTTCCTCGCGCCATGCTGACGTCCCTGCGCAAGCACATCCGCCACTGGCTGGACCAGTCTTTGTTCCAGCTGCGCGACGCCGAACCGGGCGAAGTGCTGCTGACCCAGCGCCGCGTATTCATCGTACCGAGCCGGCCCGGGCTGGCGTTCGCCTTCATGCTGGTATTGCTGTTCCTGTGCTCCATCAATTACAACCTGAGCCTCGGCTTCGGCCTGACCTTCCTGCTGGCCGCATGCGCAGTCATCGACATGCACCTGACCTTCCGCAACCTGGCCTACCTGCATCTGAGCGCAGGCAAGGCGGCGCCGGTATTTGCCGGCGAAGATGCACTGTTTGAACTGCACCTGGCTAACCGCCGCAAGCATGCGCGCTATGCAATCTGGCTCGGCTTCATCGGCCGCGGCATGCCGGCCCTCGAACGGGCCGCCGACGTGCCGGCGCACAGCGCCAGCCATTTGACGCTGGCCGTGACCACCAGCCGGCGCGGCTGGCAGCCGGCGCCCAGGATACGTTTGCAGACACGCTTTCCGCTCGGTCTGTTGCGGGCCTGGAGCTACTGGCAGCCGGACAGCAAGGCGCTGGTCTACCCGCAGCCGGAGGAATCGCTCTCGACGCCACCGCTGCCGCTTGCGCCCGTCGAAAAAAGCGACGGCAACGGCGCCGCCGGCCACCAGGATTTTGCCGGCATCCGCAGCTACCAGAGCGGCGATTCGCCCAAGCACCTGGCATGGCGCCAGATCGCCCGGCTCGACACCGACCTCGACGTCAAACTCATCACCAAGCAATTCGAAGGCGGCGCCGTCAGCGACCTGTCGATCGATTATGAAGCGCTGCCATACGGCATGCCGGTCGAAAGTAAACTCTCGCGCATGACCCGCTGGATACTGGAAGCGGAAGCGCGTCAGCTGCCGTATGCCTTCCGCCTGGGCGACAATGTATACGCCGCGGCGCTGGGGCCGGCGCATCAACGCGCCTGCCTGCGAGCCTTGGCCTTGTATGAGGGGCCGGTATGACGTTTGCACCCAAAACCGCCACCTTGCAGCAGCTCCGCAGCGAACTGGAAAACAAGCCCTTGTTCCGCATTTCCAGCACCTACGTCAAGACCCTGTCGCGCGACAAGAGCGATACCGTGTTGCTGCTGGGCGCTTGCGCCATGGTGCTGCTGCCGCACTTCCTGCATCTGGCTTGGTGGACCTCGCTGATCTGCGGCGGTCTCTTGCTGTGGCGTGCCTGGATCACCCTGCGCGGCCAGCGCCTGCCACCGCTGTGGCTGCTGATGCCGCTGGCGGCGCTGACCATGGGCGCGGTCTATCTCGATTACCGCACCTGGCTCGGGCGCGATGCCGGGGTCGCCATGCTGACCCTGCTGCTGACCTTCAAGCTGCTGGAAATGCGCGCCCGGCGCGATCTGTTCGTGGTGCTGCTGCTGAGCTTCTTCTTGTTACTCACCACCTTTTTCTATTCGCAGTCGATATTCTCCTTGCTGTGGATGCTGGCCACGCTGGCGCTGCTGCTGACCGCCCAGCTGTCGTTCCAGTACACCGGCACAGTGCCGCCGCTAAGGCAACGATTGCGCCTGAGCGGCGTGATCCTTGCCATGGCGCTGCCGCTGACCTTGATCCTGTTCCTGCTGTTTCCGCGAATCCAGGGACCCTTGTGGGGTCTCCCCGGCGACGCCCATGGCGGCCGTACCGGCTTGTCCGACAGCATGGCGCCGGGAAATATCTCTCAGCTGGCCATGTCCGACGACATCGCCTTCCGCGTCAAATTCACGGACGCTCCGCCCGCCCCGGCCAAACGCTACTGGCGCGGCGCCGTCTTGCACGACTTCGACGGCCGCACCTGGACCCGAGGGGAAATCGGCCGCACCAGTATCGAAACGTCGGGACAATGGCGGCAGATTTCACTCAACGCGCCAAGCAATCCGGGCATCGAGGTGCGCCAGCAGATCACCATGGAGCCGAACGGCCAGCGCTGGCTGTTTGCACTGGAAACGCCACAGCAGGCGCCGTCGCTGGAAGGCATCGGGGTCTTGCTGACGGCGGATCACCAGCTGCGCGCCGCGCGCGCCATCGGCGAGCGCGTGCGCTACGACGTGGTCTCGAATCTCAGTCCGCTGCCGCCATACCAGGTAGATGCCAGGGCCTTGCAGCTGGAACGCACGCTGCCGCCCGGCTTCAATCCGCGCACCCAGGAATTCGCCGCCATCCTGCGCCGGCAATCGGCCGACGACACGGCGCTGGTGAATGCCGTGCTGGCTTTCTTCCGCCGCGAGAATTTCAGCTATACGCTGGAGCCGCCGCTGCTGGGCAAGGACAGCGTCGACGATTTCCTGTTTGCCAGCCACGCCGGCTTTTGCGAACACTACGCCAGCTCTTTCGTGGTGCTGATGCGCGCCGCCGGCATTCCGGCCCACGTGGTCACCGGTTACCAGGGCGGCGAGGTCAATCCGGTCGACGGCATGATGACCGTACGCCAGTCCGACGCCCATGCTTGGGCCGAAGTCTGGCTGCCGCCGCGCGGCTGGGTCAGGGTCGACCCGACCGCCGCGGTGGCGCCGGAGCGGATCGAAACCCAGCTCAGCAATCTGATGCCGCGCTCGTTCTTCGGCGATCTGCTGGGCGCCGCGCCCGGCCAGGAAAACTGGTGGTCGGTCCTGAGCAGCAGCGCGGCGCTGCTGCGCGCCAACTGGGAAGCGCTCGGCAACGGCTGGAATCAATGGGTGCTGAACTACACGCCGGCGCGGCAGATGGGCCTCATGCGCTGGCTCGGCTTCGACCAGCTGGACTGGCGCACCTTGAGCATCCTGATGCTGGCGATCGGCGCCGTCGCGGCCGCCAGCGTCACGCTGCCTTTGCTGCTGGCGCGAAACAAGAGCAGGCCGCTCGATGCGGTATACTCCTCGCTGTGCGCGCAGATGGGACGACGCGGCCTGGCCCGGAACAAGCATGAAGGTCCGGCCACTTATGGCCGCCGCCTGTGCGCCAGCGAGTCGCCGCTGGCGCCGCCGGTCAAGATCGCCGTACAGCGCTTTATCGCCCTGTACGAAGCGCTGCAGTATGGCGCCGGATCCGACAACGGGCCGCACAACAAACCGCCCGCGCATTCAATGGCACAACTCAAATTACTGCTCTCCCAATGTCGATGAAATCAACTGTCCGTCTCCACACCATCGCTCAGCTGTGTTCGCTCGCCCTGGCGCTCAGCGTCAGCCCGAACCTGCTGGCGCAGCAAAGCAGCGGCGGCAAAGCCAGCGCCGCCAAAGTCAGCGTGCGCAAAGCCGCGAATAATGCCGACGACGGCGAAATGGCCAATTTCGCCGACTGGAAAGAGGTTTCCGCATTCATCGACCAGATGGTCGAGAAGCATGGTTTCGATCGTGCTGAACTGGTGACCATGTTCAACAAGGTGCGCTATGTCGACAGCGCCATCCAGCTGATGAAGCCGGCGCCTGCCAGCAAGCCGAAAAACTGGGCGGCCTACCGCGCACGCTTTGTCGAGCCGGTGCGGATCCAGGCCGGCGTCGATTTCTGGAACAACTATGCCGACGCCCTGAGCCGGGCCGAGACGCAATATGGCGTGCCGGCCGAAATCATCGTCGGCATCATCGGCGTTGAAACCGTGTACGGCCGCAATGTCGGCAGCTTCCGGGTGATGGACGCCATCACCACGCTGGCCTTTGACTACCCCAACACGCCGACACGCGATGCGCGCATGGATTTCTTCCGCCGCGAACTGGAAAGCACTTTGCTGTATGCCCGGGAATCCGGCATCGATCCCTTCACCTTGCTGGGTTCGTATGCCGGGGCGATCGGCTGGCCGCAGTTCATGCCGAGCAGCATTCGCCAGTACGGGGTGGATTTTGACGGCAAGGGCAAGATCGATCTGCGCAACTCGCCGATCGATGCGATTGGCAGCGTCGCCCATTACCTGGCCGAGCACGGCTGGAAAAGCGGCATGCCGATCGTCTTCCCGGTCACCTTGTCGACCGACACCAGTGCGGAAAACCGCTGGCAGGCGTTTATCGGCCAGGGCCTGGAAGCCAAGTATTCGCTGGATGAGCTGATCGCAGCCGGCGTGGTGCCGGGCGTGGTGCTGCCTGGCGACATGCGTTTCGGCCTGATCGACCTGCAGAATGGCCAGAATCCGGCCGAGTACTGGATCGGCACCGATAATTTCTACGCCATCACGCAATATAACCGCAGCTTCTTTTACGCGATGTCGGTGGTGGATCTCGGACGCGCCGTCAGAGTGGCGCGCACGCAGTAATCCCCCTGGCGCTCAAGGATTGCTGACGCTCAGCTCCACTTCAACGGTCTGGTCGTTGGCGCTCAGCCAGATCTGCGCATCCTGGATGGTGCATTGGAGCTGCATGTTGCGCTGGGCGAAACCGGTCAGGGCTTCGCTGCTGGCGGCGGCGATATTGATGACGGTCAGGTTGCGCGCGCGCGCCACCTTGCTGGCAATCTGATTCCACCAGATATGGCTGGTGCTGCTATAGCTGTACACCACCACTTGCGCAGCGCGGCCGCAAGCTTTGAGGATACGCTTTTCGTCCGGCTGCCCGACTTCGATCCAGAGATCGATGGCGCCGGTCAAATCCTTGGCCCACAAATCCGGTTCTTCCGCGTCTGACAGGCCCTTGCCGAATACCAGCGCGGCCGAGGCGTGACGAGCGAACGCCAGCAGGCGCACCATCATGCGTTCGTCGGTTTCCGAGGGATGGCGGGCCAAGGTCAGGGCGTGTTCCTGATAATAATGCCTATCCATATCGGCAATTTGCAGATCGGCTTTAAAAATAGTTGCTTTAAGGGCCATAACGCCTATTGTTATATAAAGATGAATCAAACCCGGTGTGTCGCACTCACGGGATCGGAAGAATAACCCGATTTGGCGCCACGGAGAATATAAATGACCGCCGCCACGGCGGCACTGGCGGGGCTTGATGCCGCGGCATCCGGCCCTATATTGTATAAATTGTTTGCAAATGTTATCTCATATTTAATGAAAAACGCTTCCCCTACAGAAACAACAGCATTCTCCAGCGAAGTAATCGCTCACACCAAAGCGTGGCTGGAGCGTGCCGTGATCGGGCTCAACCTCTGTCCGTTTGCCAAGGCCGTGCATATCAAGGATCAGATCCGCTATGTGGTCAGCAGCGCGCAAACGCCTGAAGAACTGATGGCCGACCTGGTCAGGGAACTGGAATTCCTGCAGGAAGCCGATCCTGCCAAGATCGACACTACTTTGCTGATTCACCCGGATGTCTTGCGTAATTTCCTGGACTACAACGATTTTCTCGATGTAGCCGATGCCGCGGTCGATGAGCTCGACCTCAGCGGCGAGATCCAGGTGGCCAGTTTTCATCCGGAATATCAGTTTGCCGATACCGACATCGACGATATCAGCAACTACACCAATCGCTCGCCCTACCCGACTTTGCATCTGTTACGTGAAGCCAGCGTGGAGCGTGCGGTCGAGGCCTTCCCGGAGGCTTCGGAAATATTCGACAAGAACGTACAAACCCTGCAGCAACTTGGATTGGACGGCTGGCAGAAGATTTTGAGGGAGGAGCAAAAACAAGCCTGAGAATGCCTTGCAGATAGATTATTGTTGCAAAAATGGTATTTTTCGTAATTTTTTACGGAAAGTTACCAAATAGTAATAGACATCGTAACAAGAAAATTTTAAATTGAGCTTGTGCAACTTATTTGTATATTTGGTCACTAAACAGATGTACCTTGTTTGTTACCAATCGAACGTACAAGACGCTGTGCAATGTACTTAGCTGTAACTGTAGTTCCATGAAGAAATAAATAGGGAGTTTCTTTATGAAAAAAATGTGCTCAAAATCAGTATAAAATACGGCGACTTATAAGTTTGCCAATAAAACTGGGAGGTGCACTTGGTAATAGTTTTGTACTTATTGCGCAACCACTTCCCAAATATCAACTAGGATAACGGAATCAATTGATTATGACTATTAACACTACCCCAGACGCACCAACCAGCAACAAGCTTGATGAACAAGTGACGTATGATCCAAATCACTTGCTCGATTCGCTCATCGACAAGTTGCACTTGAAGAACGATGCGGCTCTCTCGCGCTCACTTGAAGTGGCGCCGCCGGTCATCAGTAAGATCCGCCATCGCCGCTTGCCGGTTGGCGCTTCGCTGCTGATTCGCATGCATGAAGTCAGCGACCTGACGATCCGTGAACTGCGCGCCTTGATGGGTGACCGTCGCGAAAAATTCCGTATCAGCGACAAGCAATTCAAGCCAAAGAGCAAGATCGAAGCCGAAAAGCTGAAGTAATCAGCATGCCGGCTCCCTTCCCTGTCTAGAGCGCTGCTTGCAGCCGCTTTAGGCGGGGAAAACGCCTGTAGAGAGATAGCGGTCGCCGCGATCGCAGACGACGAATACAATCGTCGCGTTTTCTACTTGCTGTGAAATCCGTAACGCCACCTCGCAAGCCCCCGCTGCGGATATGCCGCAGAAAATCCCCTCTTCGCTCGCCAGCCTGCGCGCCATGTGCTCGGATGCCGCCTGACTGACCGATTCCGTCTGGTCAACCCGGGAATGGTCGAATATTTTCGGTAAATACGCTTCCGGCCATTTCCGGATGCCTGGAATCTGCGAACCTTCTTCCGGTTGCGCACCGATGATGCGGATGGCCGGGTTCTGTTCTTTCAGATAGGTAGAGACGCCCATGATGGTGCCGGTGGTGCCCATTGCGCTGACAAAATGGGTGATCCGTCCTTGCGTGTCGCGCCAGATCTCCGGACCGGTGGTTTCGTAGTGCGCCAGCGGATTGTCGGGATTGGCAAACTGGTCCAGGATCAGTCCCTCGCCATCCTTCTGCATCTTTTCGGCCAGGTCGCGCGCATATTCCATGCCGCCGGTCTTCGGCGTCAGGATGATCTTGGCGCCGTAAGCCGCCATGCTCTGGCGCCGTTCTTCGCTCAGGTTCTCCGGCATCAGCAACACCATCTTGTAGCCGCGCATGGCGGCCACCATTGCCAGTGCAATGCCGGTATTGCCGCTGGTAGCCTCGATCAGGGTGTCGCCTGGCTTGATCTGGCCGCGCGCTTCGGCGTGCTTGATCATCGACAGCGCCGGCCGGTCTTTTACGGAACCGGCGGGATTATTGCCTTCCATCTTGCCCAGGATCACGTTGTTGCGCTGCGCGGCATCACTGCCGGGAATGCGTTTGAGTTGGACCAGGGGGGTGTTGCCGATGGTGTCTTCGATAGTCAGATAAGGCATAGTGTGCGATCAGGCGTGGTGTGCAAAGAGTCCATTTTAATATGAGACTTTATTACGCGTATGAAAGCCTGATAAACCGCCATCCGGGCGCGGCATGAAAACCGGGCGGAAGATCAAGGCCGGTTGGGAAGCCCAAGCCGGCTCTCGATCTTCACCGGCCAGCCTATTTTGGCTTGGCCGCAGCCTTGGCCGGGGGTGCTGCCGCAGCCTCGCCCTTGGCCTTGCCGTTCACCTGCAGGCCGGCCTGCGACAGCTTGACGGCCTTCTTCTCGCCGATACCCTGCACGCGGCTTTCAAAGTCGTCCCAGTCCTTGAAATTGCCGCCCTTGCTGCGTTCGTCGACAATCCGCTTGGCCGTGCTTGCGCCTATGCCCTTGATGCCATCCAGCGCGGCGGCATCGCCTTTGTTGACATCGACCTGGGCAAAGCTGGCGGACGCCATCAGCATGCCGGCTATCAGCAATAATTTCTTCAGCATTTCGTCTATCTCCCGTGTGTGTTGGTGACTGAAAAATCAATCAGACGCGAAAACGTCCAATTAATTATAGTCACGCACAAACGGAAAATTGACATTTACATCATAAACGAGAATTGGCTTATCCTTGATCAGCAGGTTCCAGCAATTCTTCACGGCTCACCGTGGCAGTGCCAAGCTTGCCGACCACGATGCCGCCGGCACGGTTTGCCAGCGCCACGGCATCGGCGATCGGCAGTCCGGCGCCGAGCATCAGCGCCAGCGTCGCAATCACGGTGTCGCCGGCGCCGGAGACGTCGAACACCTCGCGCGCCATGGCCGGGAAATGGCGGATTTCCTGGGCCGTGTACAAGCTCATGCCTTCTTCCGAGCGGGTCAGCAGCAAGGCTTCGAGCTGCAGCGATTCGCGCAGCTTTTGCGCCTTGAGCGTCAACTCTTCCTCGTTCTTCCAGCTGCCGACGATGTGCTTCATTTCCGACTTGTTCGGCGTCAGTACGGTGGCTCCGGCATAACGGGAAAAATCGTCGCCCTTGGGATCGACCAGGATGCACTTGCCGGCCTGCCTGGCAGCGGCGATCATTTCCGCGACGTTGACCAGGCTGCCTTTGGCGTAGTCGGACAGCACCACCACCGGATATTGCGGCAGCAAGGTATTGAAGCGGGTCAGCTTGTCGCGCAGGACGGCGTCGGTCGGGGCTTCTTCGAAGTCGATGCGCAACAGCTGCTGCTGGCGGCCGATCACGCGCAGCTTGATGATGGTGGAAATGGTAGGATCGCGGGTCAGGAAACTGCTGACGCCCATTTCCTGCAGCATGCCGTCGACGGTGTCGCCGGCTTCGTCCTGCCCGACCACGCCCAGCAGGCCGGAGCTGCCGCCCAGCGTGGCGATATTGCGCGCCACGTTGGCGGCGCCGCCCAGGCGTTCTTCGCGCTTTTCAACGCGCACGATGGGCACCGGCGCCTCGGGCGAGATGCGGCTGACGTCGCCGAACCAGTAACGGTCCAGCATGACATCGCCGACCACCAGGATCTGCACATGTTCGAATGAAGCCGGCAGCTTGTAACTTTGCTTAGTCATGATCTTATCCGCGCGCCAGTACCGAACGGCCGATGCCGTAATATTCGAAACCCTGATCGCCCATCACCTCAGGCTCGTACAAATTGCGGCCGTCGAACACGATCGGCGTCTTCAGCAGCGTTTTCATCTGTTCAAAATCGGGGCTGCGGAAGGTCTTCCATTCCGTCACGATGACCAGCGCGTCGGCATCCTGCAAGGCATCGGTCTGGTTGTCGCAGAAACGGATGCGCTCAAAGGCGCCTGCCGTCGCCGCCAGATCCAGCGCCAATACGCGCTTGGCCTCGGTCATCGCCACCGGATCGTGCACCGCTACCGTGGCGCCGCGCGCGATCAGCTCGCCCAGCAGCACGCGCGAAGACGCTTCGCGCATGTCGTCGGTATTCGGCTTGAACGCCAGGCCCCACAACGCGAAATGCTTGCCGCTCAGGTCGGCGCCGAAGCGTTCGCTGATCTTTTGTCCCAGCACATGCTTCTGGTTGTTGTTGACCTGCTCTACCGCGCGCAGGATATGCAATTCCTGGCCGTAGCTGCGCGCCGTGCGTTCCAGCGCCTGCACATCCTTGGGGAAACAGGAGCCGCCGTAGCCGCAGCCGGCATACAGGAAGCTGTAGCCGATGCGCGGATCGGAGCCGATGCCGTGGCGCACGGCTTCGATATCGGCGCCCACCTTGTCGGCCAGGTTGGCCAGTTCGTTCATGAAGGAGATGCGCGTCGCCAGCATCGCGTTGGCGGCGTATTTGGTGAATTCGGCGGAGCGCACATCCATCCAGAAAGTGCGTTCGTGGTTGCGGTTGAACGGCAGGTACAGCTGCTTCATCAACGCTTGCGCCTGCTGGCCGGCGGCGCTCTCGTCGCAGCCGATGACGATGCGGTCAGGCCGCATGAAGTCTTCCACCGCGGCGCCTTCTTTCAGGAATTCGGGATTGGAAACCACCGAAAACTCAATCCCGTCGCTGCCCGGCTTGCGCGCGTCCAGCTCTTCCTGGATCGCGGCGCTGACGCGGTCAGCGGTGCCTACCGGCACGGTGGATTTGTCGACGATCACCTTGAAGCCGGTCATGTATTTACCGATGTTGCGGGCCGCGGCCAGCACATATTGCAGATCGGCGGAACCGTCTTCGTCCGGCGGCGTGCCGACAGCGATGAACTGCACCTGGCCATGCGCCACGCTGGCAGCGATGTCGGTCGAGAAATGCAAACGGCCGGCAGCGCGGTTGCGGCTGACGATTTCCGCCAGGCCGGGCTCGTGGATAGGAATCCCGCCGCCGTTGAGCATGGCGATCTTGGCCTGATCGAGATCGAGACAGAAGACATCGTTGCCAAGCTCGGCCAGGCAAGCGCCTGTGACCAAGCCGACATAACCGGTACCGATAATAGTAATTTTCATGTTATTCCGTGAATGCACTGCCCGCCGCAACCAGGGCGGACCAGCGGGATTAATTCATTACGTTCAATTCTTCCGTACGCCGCGGCGGGTAGGTTTCCCAGCGGCTGCAGCCCGGGCACTGCCAGTAGAACTGGCGCGCCTTGAAGCCGCAATGGCTGCATTGGTAGCGCGCCAGCTTCTGGGTATAGCCGTGCACCAGGTTCTTCACCACCGACAGCTCCGAATGCATTTCCGGCGTGATTTTCATCAGGCGCGCTTCCAGCAGCTTATCCAGCCCAAGCAAGGTCGGGGTACGGCGCAGCTCATCGCTCACCAGCTGGTTGGTGGCTTCCACGCCATCCAGCTCCAGCACGGCCTTGAACACCACTTCCAGCAAATCGATGGAAGAAGCCTCCGCCAGATAGGAGCGCAGCAGGCTGACCCCTTCGTGCGGCCGGCCGACGGCGCGATAGCCATCCATCAGACGCTGCGCCACCAGCGCCACGTGCAGCACGCTTTGCTGTTCGACCCGGCGCCAGACATGCAAAGCGCCTTCGACATCGTTTTGCGCCAGGTGCACGTCGCCCAGCAGCATGGTGGCGCGCACGCTGTTGCGATCGTTGCTGAGCGCCTGGTCCAGCAAGGACTTGGCTTGCTCGGGGCGGCCGTCGACCAGCTCGTCCTGCGCCAGCTCGCAATAAAACTGGGCGATTTCCTTTTGCCGGCCGCCGGCGCCGGATTGCTGCAAGGTCTGGGCCGCCTCGATGGCGCGCAGCCACTCCTTTTCACGCTGATAGATTTCCAGCAGCGCGCGGCCGGCTTGCGCGCCGTACTGGCTGCCGGCCAGCAAATGGAAGCTTTCTTCGGCGCGGTCCAGCAGGCCGGCTTTCAGGTAATCCTGTCCAAGTTCGTACTGGGCATGCAAACGATGCTCCTGCGCCAGATCGGGACGCGCCAGCAGGTTCTGGTGGACCCGGATCGCCCGTTCGGTTTCGCCGCGGCGGCGGAACAGGTTGCCGAGCGCGAAGTGCAGCTCGGCGGTTTCCGGATCGAGCTTGACGATTTCGATGAAGGCGTCGATGGCCTTGTCAGGCTGCTCGTTGAGCAGGAAATTCAAACCCTTGAAATAACCGCGCGGCAAACTGCGCGATTCGGAGATCAGTTGATTGATATCGACCCGCGCGGCAATCCAGCCTAGTCCAAAAAAGACCGGGATACCGAGTAACCACCAAATTTCAAATTCCATACGGGTGTGCTTTATGCGTGACCGGGATTCCAGGAGAACCCAGGTATGAAGATGCCGGCAAATTGAGTGAGCCGCTGGCAGCGCAGCGGCTCACTCAATTTGATACTAAGCGGCATTATATATTCTTGATGCTGTCCGGTTGCGGTGCTTGTGACTCTGCCAGCCGTTGCGCTTCTTGTTCTTTTTGCATGGAGGTCAGTGCCTTCTTGGTTTTTGCAGCATTGCGGCGGTGACGGAATACCGATGGCGCCATCGCCAGTACGCCCAGGATTGCGCCGAATACGAAGAAACCCAGCAGGAACAGCACCAGCGGTCCTTGCATGGTGGTGCCGGGGAAGAACTGGAGGTCGACGCTGCCCTTGTTCTGCAGGGCGAAACCGAAAAATACAACGAACAGCAGGATCGAAAGAAGTCTGGAAATGATTTTCATGATGCCTTTCCGTGTGATTGGGTAATGGTGTAGCCGAATTTGCCGACGACTGGCGCCGCTATTGTCATTTTTGCAAATTCCCACCTAATACACAAACAATATAACTTTAAATGATGCGAAATTGTACGTGAAAAAAAACGGCATCCGAAGATGCCGTTTCGATTTTGCTTATACAAGCAGCTTGTACAAAACTGATGACTCAGTCTTCCCGGATCGGTTGTCCGACCATCGCATCGACGCGTTCGCGCAATTCCTTGCCAGGCTTGAAATGCGGCACCCGTTTTTCGGGCACCATCACCTTGTCGCCGGACTTGGGATTGCGCCCGATCCGCGGTGGCCGCCGATTCAGCGCAAAACTGCCGAATCCGCGGATCTCGATGCGCTGGCCGGTTGCCAAAGCATCCGCCATGGCATCGAGTATGGTTTTCACCGCGTAATCCGCATCCTTGGCTACCAGTTGCGGATAACGTTCGGCCAAGCGGGCAATCAGCTCCGACTTTGTCATTAGCTTGACTCGCTTACTTTAAGTATTGCTTAGTTCTTGCTGTTATCGAGCTTAGCCTTCAACAACGCGCCCAGGCTGGTCGTACCGGAAGCGGCATTGGAGTCCGAAGCCGAAGACAGCTTCTGCATTGCTTCCTGGGTTTCAACATTGTCTTTCGCCTTGATCGACAGCTGGATGCTGCGAGCCTTGCGGTCGATGTTGATGACCATGGTTTCGACTGTGTCGCCGACCTTCAGGTGCGTACCGGCATCTTCCACGCGATCGCGGGAGATTTCGGAAGCGCGCAGGTAGCCTTCGACTTCATCCGACAACTGGATCACTGCGCCCTTAGGCTCGACCGACTTGACGGTACCGGAAACCAGTGCGCCCTTGTCGTTCATTGCAGCGAAGTTGTTGAATGGATCGCCTTCCAATTGCTTGACGCCCAGGGAAACGCGCTCGCGCTCAACGTCGATTGCCAGAACGATGGCTTCCAGCTCGTCACCCTTCTTGAAGCGACGAACGGCTTCTTCGCCGGTTTCAGTCCAGGACAGATCCGACAGATGCACCAGACCGTCGATGTTGCCGGCCAGGCCGATGAATACGCCGAAGTCGGTGATCGACTTGATCGCGCCCTTGACCTTGTCGCCCTTCTTGTGGGTGACAGCGAAGTCGTCCCAAGGATTAGCCTTGCATTGCTTCATGCCCAGGCTGATACGGCGGCGGTCTTCGTCGATTTCCAGGACCATGACTTCAACTTCGTCGCCCAGCTGGACAACCTTGTTTGGCGCCACGTTCTTGTTGGTCCAGTCCATTTCGGAAACGTGGACCAGGCCTTCGATACCTTGTTCGACTTCGACGAATGCGCCGTAGTCGGTGAGGTTGGTGACTTTACCGAACAGACGGGTGCTTTGCGGGTAACGACGCGACAGACCGGTCCAAGGATCGTCGCCCAGTTGCTTGACGCCCAGGGAAACGCGATTCTTTTCTTGATCGTACTTCAGAACCTTGGCAGTGATCTCTTGACCGACTGTCAGCACTTCCGAAGGATGACGCACACGACGCCATGCCAGATCGGTGATGTGCAGCAGGCCGTCGATGCCGCCCAGGTCCACGAATGCGCCATAGTCGGTGATGTTCTTGACGACGCCGGTGACGATGGTGCCTTCTTTCAGGGTTTCCATCAGCTTCTGGCGCTCTTCGCCCATCGAAGCTTCGATAACCGCACGACGCGACAACACAACGTTGTTACGCTTGCGATCGAGCTTGATGACCTTGAACTCCATGGTCTTGCCTTCGAACGGCGTAGTGTCCTTGACCGGACGGGTGTCGACCAGCGAACCCGGCAGGAAGGCACGGATGCCGTTGGTCAGAACGGTCAGGCCGCCCTTGACCTTGCCATTGACAGTACCGGTAACGATCTCGCCGGACTCCATCGCTTTTTCCAGCGAGAGCCACGATGCCAGACGC
>NZ_DATMRB010000125.1:0-10607 GCF_035566555.1 Collimonas sp. | reverse complement strand
TACGAACCGTTGACGCCGTTGATGAAACTGCGGCTGTCCGGCGGCATCGACAGATCCAGCGAGCCATACTGCCGCCGCTGCTCGATCTTGGTCTGGGCGTCGAACACCCAGGCTTTGCCGAATACATTGTAGTTGGTGTAGCGGCCCTGCACCTGGGCCCCGGTGTCCGAAGCATAGCCGAGACCGGCACGCAGGCGCTGGGTCTGGAATTCGGTGACCTGCACATTGACCGGCGTCTCCTGAGCGTGCAGCGGATCGTCGTCGATGCTGACGATGACATTGCCGAAGTATGGCGTATTCTGTATCTGCCGCTGCAGCAGCAGCAGGCGTTCCACGCTGTACTCCTCGCCTACCTGCAAAGGATTGACGTTCTCGATGATGCTGGGCGGATAACGCTTGGTGCCCGTGATGCGCAAAGCGCCAAGGGTAAAGCCGGGGCCGCTGTCGTATTTCACGCTCAGTTGCGCATCGCTGTCTTCCGGCGTGATGCGCGCTTCCGACTGCGCCACCTTGGCGGCCGGATAACGCTTCTTCAACAGTGCCTGCAAGCCATCTTCCTTGGCCTTGGCCCAGTCGGCCTGACGGAACGGCTGGCCAGGCTGCAAGCCCCAGTCCTGCTTGATCCGGCTGACGCGCTCGGGCGCCTCGCTGGCGGCCTTGCCGACGACGTCGACGCTGGCGGCCGACACCATGGTGCGCTGCTGCGGATCGACTGTCAGATGGATGGTCTTGACCTCGCCCGCATCCACGCTGACCGTGGTCTTCGGCGAAAAATAGCCTTCCGTCGAGCTCAGCTGCGTGACTTGCTCGTCGACGGTATCGATCAGGAATTTCAACTGGTCCTCGCTCAGGTCTTCACGATCTTTATAGCGCGACAAATCCAGATGCTGCTCCAGCAACGCTTTCAAATCGCCCGGCGCGTCGATCTCCACCTTGTATGCGGCATGGGCAGCGGGCGCGGCAATGCAGCCGGCCATGACGAACAGAGCGCAAACCGCATTATGGACGGCCGGCGGCAAGCGCCCGCCAAAACGATGCATCATGCGCGGCTGCCTGCAACAGGCAGCGGCATGGTTTTTGTCTTCGAGAGAAACTGTAGAAACATAGGCAAGGGCAACTAAGACGGAGGGTCATTCTAACAAATATTATTTTTATCTTGCGAAAACGACATTATCCCCAGTCGCTATTGTAGGGGATCCAGGCTGCATACGGCCAGATGTAACATGATTTAACGTCAGCGGATGCAGAACGACAAGCGCTTTCGCTTGCCGCCGGCCAACAGTCTATCCGGGATGCGTCATGTTCTGCGGTTGCACCCATTGCGCGAACTCTTGTTCGGTCACATAGCCGAGCGCCAAAGCCGCCTGCTTCAGCGTGCTGCCGTCATGATGCGCGTGCTTGGCGATCTGCGCCGCGCGGTCGTAGCCGATATGGGGCGCCAGCGCGGTCACCAGCATCAGCGAGCGCTCCATCAGTTCAGCGATGCGGTCGCGGTTGGCTGCGATGCCGTCGGCGCAATGTTCCTCAAAGCTGCTCATGCCATCCGCCAGCAGGCGCACGCTTTGCAGGAAGTTATGCACGATCAGCGGCTTGAAAACATTCAGCTCGAAATTGCCGGAAGCGCCGCCGAAATTGATCGCTACGTCGTTGCCGAATACCTGGCAGCACAGCATGGTGAGCGCTTCGCACTGGGTCGGATTGACCTTGCCCGGCATGATCGAGCTGCCCGGCTCGTTTTCCGGAATGCTGATCTCGCCCAGACCGGAGCGTGGGCCGGAAGCCAGCCAGCGTACATCGTTGGCGATCTTCATCAGGGCTGCCGCCAGGGTTTTCAAAGCGCCGTGCGCCGCCACCAGTCCATCGTGCGCCGCCAGCGCGGCGAACTTATTGTCCGCGCTGCGGAATGGCAAGCCTTCCATCTTGGCCAGCTGAGCCGCCACCCGGCTGCCGAAATCCTTGGGCGCGTTCAAGCCGGTGCCGACCGCAGTGCCGCCCGCGGCCAGGTCGCACAGCGGTTCCAGCGCCGCCTTGATGATCTTTTCCGCCAGGTCGAGCTGGGCGACATAACCGGAAAATTCCTGGCCCAGCGTCAGCGGCGTGGCGTCTTGCAGATGGGTGCGGCCGATCTTGACGATGTCGTCGAATTCCGTGGCTTTGCGCTGCAAGGTGGCGCGCAGTTTTTGCAGCGCCGGCAGCAGCTTGCTGGCAACCGCCAGTGCGGCAGCGACGTGCATCGCGGTCGGGAAGATGTCGTTGGACGACTGGCTCATGTTGACGGCGTCGTTGGGATGCACCAGGCGCTCTTCGCCGCGCACGCCGCCGAGGATTTCCGAGGCGCGGTTGGCCAGTACTTCGTTCATGTTCATGTTGCTCTGGGTGCCGGAGCCGGTCTGCCAGACCGACAAGGGGAACTCATCCGGATGCTTGCCTGCGATGACTTCCTGTGCCGCCTCGATGATGGCGCCGGCCTGGCTTTTCTGCAGCTTGCCAAGATCCAGGTTGACTTGCGCACAAGCCTGCTTGACCGCGGCCAGGGCGACAATCAGTTCGGCCGGCATGCGTTCGCTGGAGATATGGAAATGATGCAGGCTGCGCTGGGTCTGCGCGCCCCATAGCTTGTCGTTCGGCACCTCGATCTTGCCAAAGGTGTCGCGTTCGGTCCTGGTGGTGGTCATGTAAGCTCCATAGAGTGGCGACGTCATGCCCAGTTCTGCCATGCAAGCAAAGCGTCAAGACTCTATGGTAATACTTTTCCTTCGCGCAGGAGTATTTCGATATCGGCCGCCGAGACCGGTTCGCTGAAATAAAAACCCTGCATTTCGTCGCAGCGATGGCGTTGCAGGTAGGACAGCTGTTCCTGGGTTTCCACGCCCTCTGCGATCACCTGCAGGCGCAAGTTGTGGGCCAGGGAAATGATCGATGCCACGATCGCAGCGTCGTCCTGGTCGACCGTGATATCGCGCACGAACGACTGGTCGATCTTGAGGGCATCGATAGGGAAACTCTTGAGGTAGGCCAGGCTGGAATAACCAGTGCCGAAATCGTCGATCGACAGTTGCACGCCTATCGATTTCAGATCGTTGAGGATACCGACCGCCAGTTCGACATCGGTCATCACCAGGCTTTCAGTCAGCTCGATTTCCAGGTAGTGCGGCGCCAGCCCTGTCTCTTCCAGCACCTTGGCCACCTGCTGCACCAGATTCTGCTGGAAGAACTGGCGCGTCGACAGGTTGACCGACATGCGCAGATAGCCCAGGCCCATGCGCTGCCAGGTCTTGTTCTGTTCGCAGGCGGTGTGCATGACCCAGGCCCCCATCTGCACGATCAGGCCGGTTTCTTCCGCCAGGTTGATGAAACGGGTCGGCGAAATCATGCCGAGCTGCGGATGCTTCCAGCGGATCAGCGCTTCCATGCCGACCATGCGGCCGGTGCGCAGATCGACTTGCGGCTGGTAGTACAGCAGCAGTTCCTTGCGCTCCAGCGCATTGCGCAGATCGCCCTCGATGCGCAGGCGCTCCAGCGCCCGTTCATTCATCGCCGCGGTATAGAACTGGTAATTGTTGTTGCCCATTTCCTTGGCGCGGTACATGGCGATGTCGGCGTGCTTGAGCAGGCTCTCCGGATCGGCGCCGTCGTTCGGATAGACCGCCACGCCGATGCTGCAGCTCAGGAAGAAATCATAGCCTTCGATCTGCAGCGGCCGCGCGATGGCGTCCATCATGCCCTGGATCAGGCCGACGCTGAGTTCTTCGTCGAGACGTTCCGGCAGGATCAGGACAAACTCGTCGCTGCCAAGACGGGCGATGGTATCGGCTTCGCGCGTAAAGGCCTTGAGGCGGCCGGCGACTTCTTTCAGCAGCAGGTCGCCGGCATTGTGGCCTAGCGTGTCGTTGACGAACTTGAAGCGGTCGAGATCGACGAACAGCACCCACACCCGGTGGCCGTACAGTTCGCCGTAGACGATCGCCTGGCTCAAGCGGTCGCTCAGCACGTTGCGGTTGGCCAGCCCGGTCAGGGTGTCATGGCGCGCCTGGTGTTCCAGCTCCGCCTCGTAGCTCTTCATCTCGGTGATATCGTACAGGGAAGTGACAAAATGACTGACGCGGCCCGAGCTGTCTTTCACCGGCGCCACATAGAGCTCGTTCCAGAACAGCGTGCCGTCCTTGCGGTAGCTGCGGAATACCGCATTGGCGCTGCGTTTTTCGCGCAAGGCAGAACGGATTTCCTCCAGTCCTATCTGGTCGTGGTCGTGGCCTTGCAAGACTTCCAGGTTGCGGCCGATCATGTCGCTGGCGCTGTAGCCGGTAATCCGCTCAAAGGCAGGATTGACATATTCCACCAGATAGTCTGGCAGCTTGGCGCTGGAAATGATGATCGCATTGGCGCTCGACTCGATGGCGCGCTCGCGCAGCTGCAAGGCATCCTCGGCGCGCTTGCGGGCGACGATGTCTTCTTTCATCATCTGCGTCGCCAGCCGCACCTGCTGGGTACGGGCATCGACCAGCTGTTCGATCCGCTTCGAGCGGGTCGACAGGAAATACAAGTAGGTGGCGCCCATCCAGCTGAGCAGGCTGCCCAGAATCAGCACCAGGATCGAGCCGGCATTTTTCTTGGTGAACACGCGCGGCGGCGCCGAAGCTTCGATGTACCAGGACTTGCCTGCCAGTTCGAAGGTTTGCGACATGCCTTGCGGCGCGTCATACAGCAGCCAGGCCGGCAGCCAGCGGCTGGCGCTGGACGGCGTCAGCTGGCTACCCTGGCGATACACTAGCGTGCCCGCTTCCGGCGCGGCGCTGGCATACACGCGCAGATAAAAATCTTCGCGCGCCTGGACGCCGTCGCGCGCCAGCACATTATTGACAAAAGCATCGGCCCGCAGCGCCGCGCTGGTGAAACCGACCAGTGCGCGGCGACGGTCGTCCACGCTGTCCAGCACGGCGCCATGCTGGTACACCGGCATCAGCACCAGCATCGCCAGCTTGCTGCCGTCCTTGTTGGCTTTTAACTCGAACAGATCGGTGGAAGCCGCCTGGCCGGTGTCGCGCGCACGTGCCGTCGCTTCCGCCTGGATCGTGCTGGACGATACATCCAGGGCAAACGCCGCTTCGTTGCCTTCCATCGGTTCGATATATTCCACCACCCGGTATTGCTCATGGCCGGCGGCCGGCTCAGGCTTGCCGTCGCTCAGCTGGCGAATCGTGAAATTGGGAATATGCTTGCGCATTTCGGCTTCATAGGCCGGCCGTTGCGCCGCCGACACCAGGCGCTGGAAACCGAGCGACTTGATATAGGGGGCACGGCGCAGCATGGGGGCCGTGAAATTGTGGAATTGTTCGCGGCTGACGCCGTCCATCGTGACAAACAGGCGGTTCACCGTTTCCAGCTCATGCACCAGGCCATCGAGGCCATCGACCACGGCCTTGAGGTGGCCGCTGCCCAGGCGCCGGAATTCGGCATCCATTTTCTCGTATTCAAGATGGCGCACCGAGACAAACAAGCCGAGCGTAATGGCCAGACCCAATATCAAACTGGATAAAGAGGCAATGGGTATGAAAATTGACGAGCCACGACGAAACATTTCTACTCCATTGCGAACAATAGGCGAAATATTACACGGACTTGTTACCTGATAACGCCGCGTGTCGATTTCTTTTTAGTGCACAAAATCAACTAAAAGCCGCAGGGCAATAATCGTCGATCCCATCGACGAAAAATCAGGTGGATTTCGGCGCGCCCGCGTCAGGCAGCAAGCAACCCTGCAGGATCTGCAGATCGTTGTCCTTGGCAAAATTGACCACAAAATGATAAGCCAGCGGCTCGATTTCTCGCAGCTCTTCGTTGACAACCACTGAACGTACGCCATTCAGCAGCACCGGCCGCACATAGGGCGAGTATTGCAGATGCGCGTTGCGTCCGCCGTCTTGCGGGCGAAAACAGGACATGGCGCCGCACAGGCGCTCCGCCCAATCGCTGGGGCGGAACTGCCGGCCATCGCTGGTGATGCCTTGGATGAAAAATTCTTTGGCGGGCGCGTCGGGAGATGGAATGGTATCAGCCATGCGTACAGCTCGTTTCTTCTATAACGCTTGCTACAGAGATTTGCCTGCCCGATGCTGCCGGCAGGCTACAATTTTCAAGCAACTCGGTTACGTGGTAAAAATCCTTGGCGCATCCTTGATGACTTGCGCCAGGATTATTCTTACGTATTATATCTTATAGAAGACTGAGACACCATCCCGGCCTCCCCAGCACCTCGCAATTAACCTAGCCAGACGGCAGCCGACAACAGCAACAGCAAGAACATCCACAGCAGCAAGGCACGCCACACCAGCCCTACCGCGCTTTGCAGCGCACGCGGCGTCGGCACGTCGCCGGGCGGGCTGTCGCCGTCCAGCGCGGTAGAGTCAACCGTGGAGGCATCCGCCGGCAGTATCACCGCGGCGGTTTCCAGCGGCGTGCCGAGCAGCACTCCCATGGCGCCGCCGCCGGTGGAAAGGATGATGCCGTCGGTTTCGTTATTCCAGCGTCCGGCGAAATTGCGCCAGGCATAAATCGCATCTTCAAAGTTGCCGACCACGGCAAACGCCGCCGCCGTCAGGCGCGCCGGGATCCAGTCTATCCAGTAAAAGGCCTGCGCCGCGAAACGGCCGAAGTTTTCATTGCGCATATGGTCGGGCTCGTTCCAGCCGCGCGCCAGGTATTCCGCGAGCCGGTACATGACGGCACAGGCCGGGCCGACCGGCATCAGGAACCAGAAGAACACGCCGAACACGTGGCGGTGGGTAGTGATCAGTGCTTTCTCCACGGCGATGCGGGAAATCTCGCTGACATCCATGTCGGTGGTATCGATCTTGGCCCATTCCGCCAGCAAGGTGCGCGCGGTGGCGTCATCGCCGCTGTTGAGCGCCAGCTGGATCGAACTGAAGTAATGGCTGTAGTGGCGGAAGCCCAGGGTCAGATAGACAATCAGTATATTCCACAGCAGCGCCGCCCAGGCGCCGATATGCACGCACAGCCAGTAGATCAGCGCGGTCGGCACGGTCAGCGCCAGGATCACGCAGAACCAGCCCAGGCGGCCCTGGCGCGCCTGGCCGGCATTGAATGAAGCTTCTATCCTGCTTGCGAAATGCTTCACCCAGGCATATACCGGATTATCCGCACGCAGCGGCTTGAGTTGCTCGATCAGCAATGCAAACAGAATAGAGAGAAATGTCATCAACCAGCCTTATAAGTCAACCAACAGTGCAGCACGCTGCTGCAAGATATGCATAATCGGTCCGCAGCGCTGTCGAACACAAATGTGCGGTGCGCTGGCCCTGCCATAACTCTAACAATTGCAATAGCCCATACGATAACGCAGCACACGCGCAGAATCAAACTTGTATCGGCGTTGCCGCAGCTATTTTTCCGGTTTCCATCGCTTGCCCGGCCGGTTACGCGCGCAGAAAGTGAAACAGGTTCCTCAGCATGGCGGCGGTCGCGCCCCAGATGAAGAAGCGCTCGTAAGGCATCGCATAAAATGTCCGTCGATAGCCGTCGGGCAGATCGATGCTGCGCAATTGGTGATTCAGTCCATCCATCAGGAAGGCCAGCGGCACCTCGAAGATTTCCGCTACTTCATTCGGATCGGCACGCAAGTTTACCGGCGGATTGACCAGGCACACCACAGGCGTGACACGATAGCCGGTGCCGGTAAAATATTCCGGCAGGCTGCCGATCACCTCGACCTGGCTGCGCGCCAGGCCGATTTCTTCTTCCGCTTCGCGCAAGGCGGTCTCTACCGGCGAGGCATCGCTCTGCTCCATCCGCCCGCCCGGAAAACTCACTTGGCCCGGATGATCGGTGAGATGCGCTGAGCGCTGGGTAAACAGCAAAGTCGGCTGCTCTTCATGCATGACGATAGGAATCAGCACCGAGGCCGGCGTCACCGGCTTGCCAGGCGACATGCGCAGGATGGCTTGGCTATCCATGTTCTCGGGATGCCATTCCGGCTGATGCGCGAAACGCTTGCGCAGCCACGCCGCACTCATCCTTTCCGGCGCCAGCGCAGACTCGCCGGCGACAGCATCGACCGGCAGCATCAAGGGATCGAAAGTCAATTTAACCAAGAAAATTCCTATAGCAACTATTCTGTACTTTATCGCGACGGCGGTGAATGACCTACTACATTCACAGATAATAACAATTTACGACATTTTACTTTGAAGCAACTAAACCTGTGGCCTGATCTGTGACTGGCGACAACAGGGCCAATAAAAAAGGGGCGCCTGACGGCGCCCCTTTTTTTCCTGCAATACCTATGCCTGCTTCGGCACAACTTACTCAGCTGCTGGTGCAGCCTTTGCAGTGTTGCGACGTTGTGGCAGTTTTTCCTTGATACGTGCCGATTTACCGGAACGCTCACGCAGGTAGTACAGTTTGGCGCGACGGACATCGCCGCGGCGCTTGACTTCGATCGAAGCGATCAATGGCGAGTACAGCTGGAATGTACGCTCAACGCCTTCACCCGAAGAAATCTTGCGGACGATGAAGTTGGAGTTCAAGCCACGGTTACGACGCGAAATCACGACGCCTTCGTAAGCCTGAGCACGCTTGCGCGTACCTTCGACTACGTTAACGCTGACGATGACAGTATCGCCTGGTGCGAATTCAGGGATATTTTTGGCAAGGCGAGCAATTTCTTCTTGCTCAAGTTGTTGGATCAAGTCCATTTTTAGCTCCATATACCATCTTGCTGACGCCGTTTTTTGCCTTGGCCGCTGGCCGAGGCTGCTCAGTAGAGGATGGGGTTAAACACAGGCGGCCGGCTGGCCTCCCCTTGGTACTGCTATTTGCTGCTATGCACTGCTGTTGCTACTTCGATGTGGCCGGACGCTTGCGCGTCAAACCATATTCCGTAAAAATTTCTCATCGGCTGCGCTCAGCAAACCGGCCGCACGTATCTTTTGAATCAGATCCGGGCGCTTCCTGGCGGTGGCCGACAGCATCTGCTGGCGCCGCCATTTTTCGATCTCCGCATGGTGGCCGCCCATCAGGACCGGCGGCACTGCCACGCCTTCATACTGCTCGGGCCGGGTGTAATGCGGGCAATCCAGCAAGCCATTGACAAAACTGTCTTCGACCGCCGATGCACCGTCATTCAATACGCCCGGCAACTGCCGGATTACCGCATCCATCAAGGCCATCGCCGGCAGCTCGCCGCCGGACAAGACGAAATCGCCAAGACTGACTTCTTCATCCACGCAACGGTCCAGCAAGCGCTGGTCGACTGCCTCATAACGGCCGCACAGCAACACCAGACCCGGCTCGCTACGCAATTCCATGACGCGCTGATGCGTCAACGGCTGGCCTTGCGGCGACAGGTAGATCACCCTTGGCGCCGGCAGGCTTTGCTCTAGCTGGCGCGCCTTGGCTGCCTGCAGCGCGGCTTCCAGCGGCTTTGCCATCATCACCATGCCGGGTCCGCCGCCATAAGGCCGGTCATCCACGGTACGATGATTGTCGGTCGTGAAATCCCGCGGATTCCACAAAGCCAGCTCACATTTTTTCTGTTCAAACGCGCGCCGGGTCACGCCCGACTGCGTCAATGCAGCAAACATTTCGGGAAACAGAGTGACGACATCGAATTGCATACCGCTCACCTTCTTGTTTCGCTTGCGATCTTGTTTGCCACTGCGGCTGCCTGGCGCGAACTCTGGATTTTAATAATCCAGGCCCCAGTCAACCGTGATTTTCTTTGCGGCCTGATCCACCGTCTTGACGAACTGCTCGACAAAGGGGATCAATATTTCCGGCGCTGCCTTGTCCTGACCTTCGACTGCCGGCACGGTAATCCGAAGTATCGGATGCGCACCGTTGTCCATCATGTCGGCCACCACACCCAGATGTTCGCCCTGCAGATTGTCAACCACCGAGCCGATCAGATCGACCCAATAGAATTCATCGTCAGCGAGCGCCGGGAAATGGCTGCGTGGGATATGCACCACGGTGCCCTTCATGGCTTCGGCTGCATCGCGCCCTGCCACACCCATCAAGCGCGCCACAATGTCACCACTGTGGTTTTTCGCCTGCAGCATGTCGACATCGCGCAATTCCGGCGAATTCTGCCGGCCCAGCCACCATGTCTTGGCGTTCAACAACGCATCTGCATCCGCCGAATACGGTTTGATCCGCACCCAGCCATTGATACCGTAAGCGCCGGTGATATAACCGACCACGACCAGATCCGAAGGTGTTGCTGCCCCGGTTGGTGTTGTGGTCGACAATTCGGTTAACGCGCTCAACGGTTCAGGCTGCAGACTCAACTGCAAGCTTAAGCTGCAGTTTTCTTGGCAGCGTCAGCAACCAGGCGTGCAACGGTCGGCGACATTTGCGCGCCAACACCTTGCCAATGCGTCAGGCGGTCCTGAGCAATACGGAAAGTCTCTTCAGCACCAGACGCTACCGGATTGTAAAAACCGATGCGCTCGATGAAGCGACCGTCACGGCGATTGCGCGAATCAGTAGCTACGATGTTGTAAAAAGGACGCTTCTTTGCGCCACCACGGGATAAACGAATAACGACCATAATGTTTCCAAAAAGTGTTCGAACACGGAAAAAGCCGCAA
>NZ_DATMRB010000124.1:0-48075 GCF_035566555.1 Collimonas sp. | reverse complement strand
TTTCGATCAGCGCCAGGAAAGCCGGCCTGGCCGTTGCCAGATGGGTGCGCGCACCTGACCATTTGGACACCACAGCCGCCAGCAGATCGAGTGCGCCGGGTTCGGCGCCGTCCAGGAACGGGCTAGCCGCATAGGTATCGGCAAAGATTTCCCAATAGCTGTACAGGCGCTCGTGCGCGCCTTGCCGAATCTGCTCCCTGCTTGTCTCGTCGAGGTTGACACACCAGCGCTCGGGATAATCGATCACGCCGATGGCGGCGTAGCAGTTGGCCGCGATAAACACCAGGCCACGGATAGTCTGGGCGCGCCGCGCTTCGTTATCGGGTAACAATCGGCTGGCAGGATGGCTGAGTCCGAGATGCAGCAGGATCGCTGCGCTTTCGGTCAGCACGCTGCCATCCGCCAGCCGCAAGGTGGGAATCTGTTTGAGGGGGTTGCATTGCTGCAGCTCGTCAACCGCGGAGCCAGGTTCCCAGGAAGCGGCGTCGACCAGCCGGTAAGGCTGCCCAGCCCACTCCAGTGCGATTTCCGCCGCCACGGAGCCGCAGCGCTTGAAGCCATAGAGTGTGTACATGAGTCCCCGTCGTTCTATCTCTTGGAAGATAAATTCTAACAGGGAGTGGCGCCCTCAGGTCGTCGGGCTTGCGGCAGCCTGCAGAGTTTCCAGCCCCATCGCATGCGATACCCGCCCGCAAAACTCCTCCGGCGTACGGGAAATGATCTCTTCCGGCACGCTGAATTTCTTGATCAGGCGCTTGTGGCTCTCAAAGCCATAGGACACCATGAAGGGGTGCATGCCGGAGCCGATCGCCGCCAGGTAATCCTTGTGTTCGTCGCCGCAGATGTAGCCACGCGCCGGATTGATGTCCATGCGTTCGCGGATCGAACGGAATTCCTGCATCTTTTCCATATGCAGCGGCACATGGGCGAAAAAATCGAAGCTGTCGAGATCGATATCATGGCGCCGGAACAATAGCCGCAGCGTCTGTTCCGGATCGTTGGTCATATTCCGCGTCACCAGGCCGACCGCGATATCGGGCGCGGCGATCAGGCTTTGCACCAGTTCCGCGATGCCGGGGTAGAGCCGGGCTTCTTCCCGGTAAACCTCGGTCAGGGTTGCAATCAGCTGCTTGCGGTTCTGCTTGCCGATCTGCTTTTTCAGGTTGGAGGGAAACTCTTTCAGGCCGCCCAGATATTTGAACAGGCGGCGCCGCTTCTGGAATCTTTCTTCATCGCCGATCTCCATGCCGTGGCGGGAAAAAGTCTTGTCGATGGCGCTGTAGGCGTCGATGGTGGTGCCGTCTGCATCGAGAATGATTAATCGCTTGTTGTTTTTGTACATTGTCTATCCGTCAAGGAGATGCCGCAATTCTTGACGTCAACATATAGCAGTCTTATGACAGCACGATGACTTCCGTCGCCCGGCTGTCAGGTATGATAGCGGCTCGCCAACCCGATCAGCCCCGACCATGAGCGCCATCACCGATCTCGACACCCTGCTCGGCTCCATGAGCCCGTGCGCCGGCGACGGCCGCTTCGTCTTCTGCTGCATTGCCGAAGGCCGCTACGGCATGCATGCCGAGCTGGCGCCGGTCGCCTCGTTCCAGGAACAGGAAGGCCTGACGCTGGTCCTGCCGCAACAGGCAGCCGAGCGCGCCGGGCTGGCCTACGAAGGCGTGTTCGCCATGATTACCCTGAACGTCCATTCCAGCCTGGCGGCCGTCGGGCTGACTGCCGCGGTGGCGGCCGAGTTGACCAAAGCCGGCATCAGCGCCAATGTGCTGGCTGCCTGTTTTCACGATCACATCTTCGTGCCGGCCGCACGCGCCGCCGAAGCCCTGGCCGCCTTGAATGCACTGGCGCGGCGCCATGCCGGCAATCGCGCTGGATAGCGCTGCCTGACAGCGCATCAAATCAGCGGCGCCGCAGCGCCCTTTCCTTCTGCAACAGGCGCACGCTGTGCACGGCGGTGAGCGCCACCGCGCACCAGATCGGGATATAGGTAAACAACTGGCCCGGCGCTAAAGCTTCGCCCAGGAACACCAGCGCAACGCCGACCAGCAGCACCGGCTCGACATACCCGAGGATGCCGAACAAGGCCATCGGCAGCAGCCGGCTGGCGCCCAGGTAAAGGCCTAGCGCCACTGTACTGAGCAAACCCAGGCCGGGCAGCAGCAACAGCCACAGGCCGGACTGCTGCGCTACCAGCGCCAGGGAATCGCGCGCATACAGCATGGCGGCGGCAAACGGCAGCAGCAAGGCGATTTCGAGGACGAAGCCGGCCACCGGATCGGCATTGATCTTGCGCCGCAGGATAAAGTAAGGGGGATAGCCGAGCGCCACCACCAGGGTCGGCCACGCAAAGCTGCGCGTCATCCACAGCTCATGCAACACGCCCACCAGGGCGCAAGCCACCGCCAGCCATTGGAAGACATCGAGCCGCTCGTGATAGTAGAAGCGGCCGACCAGCACCATGCTCAAGGGCAGCAGGAAATAGCCGAGCGACACTTCCAGCGCGCGCCCGTGCAGCGGCGCCCACAGAAAAATCCAGAGTTGCACGCCGAGCAGGGACGCTACCACCAGCAGCATCAGGCAAGTCAGCGGTTCGCGCCGCAGGCGCTGCAGCAGCTCGCGCGCCTGCGGCCAGCGCCGCCGCAGGAACAGCAGCGCCAGCGCGCCGGGCAGCGTCCACACCACGCGCCAGGCAAAGATATCCAGGCCATCGAGCGGCGCCAGCAGCCTGGTATAGCCGGATAGCAGAGCGAACAGCATCGATGCGCCAACCGAGAGGCTGATGCCGCGCCCTATTTCATGCTGGCTCATTGCATCCGGCCCAGAGTCAGAGTAGCCGGCTTGATCGCGGCTTTCAATCAGCCAACGCTTCTTTGGCAGCCTGCTCCGGCGTCAAGCCGTCGTAAAACTGGTCGGTGAACCATTCCACTTGCTCTTCGATATGTTCCTGCGCCTGTTCCAGCGTTGCACCGCCGGCGACCAGGAAACCTTCTACTTCGATACACCAGTTGATCAGAGCCAGCGTTTCCTGATCCAGCTCTTCATTCTTCTTTGCCATTATTTTTCCAGTCAAAACCATCATGTTGTGGCAGTCTGACAACAAACCCGCCCGCGACCAAACGCCGGCGGCAAGTTCTCTGCCGCCGGTATTTTACTCGCCTCCGGGCCGGTCAGTACCTCAAGAGAGACTTTGGCAGGGCTGCTCGCGCAAATATCTCTCGGTCGAGGCAGGACGGCGCGCCAGCATGGCCGGCGGCCGGATCGGGCGGGCGGCGAAATTGCCGCCGCAATTGGGGCATACGCCCTTGAGCAGCTGGTCGGCGCAACTCACGCAGAAGGTGCATTCAAAGGTGCAGATGCGCGCGTCCGCCGAGTCCGGCGGCAGGTCGCGGTCGCAGCATTCGCAATTCGGTTTCAACAACAGCATGGCCATCTCCTTTCTTGAATTCTTGAATTTCACCCGGCCTGATGGCTCCAGCTGCCCTGGATCGTGATCTCGCTCTTGACCGACCTGGCCAGGAAGCATTCTTCATGCGCCTTGTGGTGCAGCTGTTCCAGCGCCGCATCGTCCGGCACCTTGGCGCCGCCGAAAGTCACGGCCGGCAGCAGCTCCACCAGCGCCACCCAGCTCTTGCCGTCGGCGCCGCGCTGCATATGGCCCTGGGCGTTATCGACATAGCGCTCGACCAGGTAGCCGGCACTCCTGGCGATATCCAGGAACCACAGCATGTGGCAGCTGGACAGCGCGGCGACATAGGCCTCTTCGGGATCGACGTTGGCCGGATCCGACAAAGGCGCCCTGACCACGTGCGGCGAGCTGGAGGCCGGCACCACCGCACCGCCATCGAAGCGCCACTGATGGGCGCGACTGTAGCGGTTATCGACAAAGGCGGCGGCGCCCCGCTCCCATGCGACGGTAGCGATATGCGTAGACATGAATTTTCCTTGGTTTTGGTTTGCCTAGAAATTTTTTGCGGAACACGGTAGTGTGTCTGTACCAGACCCGAATGATATATCCTCGCATCGGATTTTGAAAATCCTGGTCGCGACCGTCATCCACCGAAACTCGCCATGCAATCCAAATTTCATTTTCCCCGCTACCTGACAGCAGCTATCCTCGCCATCGCCCTGAGCCCGGGGAACGCCTCCGCGGAACGGATCGACGTCATGAATTCCGGCGGTTTCAGCGCCGCCTACAAGGCGCTCGCGCCCGGCTTTGAACAGGCCAGCGGCGACACCCTGAACACAGCCTGGGGGCCGTCCATGGGCGCCGCACCTGAGGCGATCCCCAACCGGCTGCAGCGCGGCGAGCCGGCCGACGTGGTGATCATGGTCGGCTATGCCCTGGACGATCTGATTCGGCAAGGAAAAGTAAGCGCCGACAGCCGCCAGAACCTGGCCGATTCCCGCATCGGCATGGTGGTCAAGGCAGGAGCCGCAAAACCGGACATCAGCACCATGGACGGCTTGCGCCAGGCTTTGCTGAATGCGAAATCGATCGCCTATTCGGACAGCGCCAGCGGTGTTTATATCGAGAGCAAGCTGTTCAAGCTGCTCGGCATCGAAGAGCAGGTCAAGAGCAAGGCCCGCATGATTCAAAAAATCCCGGTCGCCAGCCTGGTGGCCAAGGGTGAATATGAACTGGGATTCCAGCAGGTCAGCGAGCTGCTGCCGGTGAGCGGCGTCGATTTTGCCGGCAGAATCCCGGAGCAGGCGCAAAGCATCACCACCTTTGCCGCCGGCATTCCCAGTAACGCCCTGCATCCAGAGGCCGGCAGAAAATTGATCCGCTACCTGGCTTCGCCGGCAGCGCATGAAGCGATACGAGACAGCGGCCTGGACTCTCTGCCATCATCGCCCTGATAAAGCAGGCCATCAACCCCGATAGCGCAAGCCCGGCTATTGCTGGCGCCAATAGACACTGCCGCCGCCGGCGCCCGGGTACAGCTTGGTGTGGTTCACATGGTTGAAGGCCAGCGGAACCTGGACGGTATCGTAATGCAGCGTGAACTGGCGGGCATGCAGGCTGGCGATCAGATCGGCAAGGCTGATTTTCGCCGGCGCATAACCGCGCAAAATGTAGTATTGCATCTGCCACACCTGAGCCCAGGCCCAGTTGTCGTGCCAGGAAAAATCACGTTCCGACCATACCGATATGTGCGCCTCGGAGCGGACATTCTCGACCGAATTCTGAATCGCCGCCTCAGGCAGGACGACCACCGTATAAGCAGAGCGATAGGTAAGGAAATTCAGCAGATCCAGCCCCGCCGATTTCGGCAAATGCTCGATACAGTCGCCGATAATGGTCAAATCGAACATTTCATCAGTCATCGTGGCAGGAATATCGACCGCGCTCATCACATGCAGCGGCGAGTATATATTCTGCAAGCCGAATCGCTCTACGTAGCTGCGTTCTATTTCCACGCCCTCCACTACGGCTTGCGGCAAAACCTGTTTCGCCAGGCGGCCGTATTTGCCCTCGCCGCAACCGATATCCAGGATGCGCTCCGGTGCAAGCGCAGCAAGCAGCGCAGCGCTGACTTCGTCAAAAGAACTCGCGGAAAATGGCATGATCAATATCCTGACTGAATAAAAAGAATTATCGGAATGCGCTTGAGAATGTATCGCGGCAGCTCAGCCGGGGGTTGAGGAAACGCTGGCCTGCACCTGCTCGACACTGGCTGCCGCCAGCCAGTGGCAATAGCCGGCAAGCGTATTCCTGTCGATTTCATCAAGCGGCATATGAGCATATTTACCGGCGCGGAAATCGCGCTTGGACCAATATTCCTCGGTATGCCACGCATGGATATGCAGGACGTCGCTGCCCACGCTGCGGCCTGCGTGCGGAAAATGATCGAGGAAACCCTGCGAACAGCGCTGCGGATAAGTGCGGCGCAGCGCCAGCTCTCCGGCGTACATGGTGAGGACGTTCTTGCACCAGCCAGGCCAGCTGCCTTCGAAGTCGCGGAATTCCTCATCCAGCAGTTTCTGGCAATAGTCCATCTGGGCGGTAACAAAATTGCCGACGAATTCGCTTGGCCCAAGCAGCGAGGCGCCGACGTTATGCACGCCGGAATGCGGAAAACCCCAGCGCAGGCTACATTCAACCAATTTCTTGCGGACTTCTTCGGTATAGGCGTAAGCGCCAAATCCGAAACACAACCCGGTCGGACGGAAATCAGCCATTGCGGAGGTGACGAAGGTATCGCAGTCGGTTTTCAGTATGTATTGATATTTTTTGCACAGATCAAGGACTTCCGGCTGGCATAGATTTGCAACCGAATTGATGTAGCCATAACCGGCCCATTCGCCATGGCTGTCGGCATAAGGCGCGCTTGGCAGCAGCTTGATTCGCGCATCCGCCGGCAACGCGCCGATGGCGTCCGGATGGCAGACAGCGATAATCTCCGCGCGGGCAAACAGACCGGAATAAATCATGCTCTTGTAGAGCCAATGAAATTCCTCTATCGTTTCCGCCCTGTTGTCAACATATACCAGCACACCTAAATCCATCGCACATCCCTCAATCAACAATACAGAATCGACAGCAAGCCTGCATCCGGCGATGCCAGATACTGAAGGAATATATATTAATTGATTTCAATAGCAACAAGGCAAGCGCACGGCTTTATATCTGCTTCGGATTGGAATTTGTCGCATTGCGGACAAGCCGGGAACGGCAGCTCTGGCAGGGATTGCGATGCCAGAGCTGCCTCATCCGGCGGAGCTGGATATGCGAACCGGTTAATGATGGAAACAATGCGAGTCTGAAGAAAGAAGCCGTTGCGGATTCATTTCCATACTTGAAGACAGCATTGAAAACAGCCGGGATGGCAGCGTGAACGGGCGACAGGCAATGCCTGCCGCCCCGCCGCCAGAAGAGTCAGTTATAGATCGGCAAAGCCAGGAACAGCTTGATCACGATCGCGTTGGCGATATCGATGAAGAACGCGCTCACCATCGGCACCACCAGGAACGCCAGCGGCGACGGGCCGAAGCGGTCGGTCACCGCCTGCATGTTGGCGATCGCGGTCGGCGTCGCGCCCAGGCCGAAGCCGCAATGGCCGGCCGCCAGCACCGCCGCATCGTAATTCTTGCCCATGACGCGGAAGGTCACGAAAACCGCATAGGCCGCCATCGCTACTGCCTGCACCGCCAGGATCAGCAGCACCGGCAAGGCCAGCGAAGCCAGGTCCCATAGGCGCAGGCTCATCAGCGCCATCGCCAGGAACAGCGACAGGCTGACATTGCCCAGTACCAGGATGGCGCGCTCGAAAATCTTGTAGCCGACCAGCAGCGACAGACCGTTGCTCAGCACCACGCCGACAAACAGGACGCAGACAAAGGTCGGCAACTCAAACGCCGTGCCATTCAGCTGACTGGCGATGAAGGTGCCGGCCGAGAGGCTGACGGCAATCAGGGCCAGGGCTTCGATGAAGGCTTGCGGCGTAATCAGCTGCTCCGCCTTGGGCTGCTCGAAGCTCAGCGGCGTGTGATCGACCGGCGCCGTCTGCACTCCAGGCAATTTGACGCGCTTGACCAGGAAACCGGCCACCGGCCCGCCGATCAGCCCGCCCAGCACCAGGCCGAAAGTGGCGCAGGCGATCGCGATCTCGGTCGCCGCCACCAGGCCATGACGCTCGGAAAATACCTTACCCCAGGCGGCGCCGGTGCCGTGGCCGCCCGACAAAGTCACCGATGCGCCCAGCAAGCCGATCAGCGGATCGAGTCCCATCAGCTTGGCCATGCCGATGCCGATGGCGTCCTGCAGGACCAGCAGGCCTACCACCACACCGAGGAACAAAGCCAGGGTGCGGCCACCCGCCTTCAGGCTGGCGAGATTGGCGTTCAAGCCGATGGTGGCGAAGAAAGCCAGCATCAGCGGCCCTTGCAGGGTATTGTCGAACTGCACCTGGACACTGGAAAAACTGCGCAAACCGAACAGCAGCAACGCCACCAGCAAGCCACCAACCACCGGTTCGGGAATGCTGTAGGTTCTTAGCAGCGAGGAAGAAGACACCAGCTTGCGTCCCAACAGCAAGACCAGCGATGCTGCGACTAATGTTTCCAGGGTATCCAAGTTAATCATCTATTTCCTTTCGTTTCTTAAACATGTATCGACGCCGGCAACGGCGCTTTGCAGGACGGCCTTCACTGCCGGGACGGATGCAAGGCAGGCTGCACCCACGGCCGCACTTGCGGCCTCCCTGCGCAGTGAGGCATCTGCTTAAATTCGGCAACAAAATTACCATGCAGCAATAGTTAAGAATAACGTATTGCCACTTGCATCGCTTACACCTCGGATTATTTCAGTGCAGAGTCGTGCCGGGGAGAAGGCAGAAATGCCAGGGTTGCCAATAAAAATCAATGACACGCTTCAAGCATGCGGTTTGAAGCGAGGCGAAAATGCCGGGCCAATGCTGTCACAATTTCGTTGACAAGGCAACATCATATTCAGCGCACTGCATGCCGACAAGGATCGCCTGCCGCCATGTTTCGCTACCCCTCGTCAGGGCAGGAAAATTTCTCAGCGCAGCTTAGCATTTCTCATGCCGCATGAAGGATTCGGCTCAAATCATGACAGAAAATTGACAGGACAATCAACAAAATCCCTGCCTTGCATTTCAAGGCTGAAATGCCACAACGCCGTAAAGCGGCCACGTTTCTACGCCCACCGGCAGGCGCGTCGTTTGTCAAAATCCGCCGGCATGTCGTGTGATCACTAATTAAAAAAACAATTAATCATTGCTCCACCAATGGCTCCAAAAAAAGCCAGCAAGCCATTTCATTCAGAAATCCCCATATATCTCGGCATTTCCTTTCCATCCCTCAAAAATAGCGGCAAGACCACTTGCAAAAACAACAGGTCGGATGACTTAAACAAAAACCAATCCAAACAATGGTTTATGAGTGCATTTGAAAAACCGGGATAGAAGCAATATTTTTATATGCTAATACCACTTTGATACAGGTTGACAACCACTTTTCGGGTCCCTAAAGTCCATCAACAAGATATTTCCATATGGAAATTTCGCCTTCTCGCTTCCAGCTTCTGCCATTTCATTGCAATTGGTATTCCGCCATTAAACGGACATCTGCGGACACCCCACCCTCCTCAGGCGCGGTTGTTTGCGGCAGTTTTTGACACGATTTCACATCGCGGCTACAGGCAGCGCACCGTGCTGCACCAGCCGCTTCACTCTACCCAGGAGAAGAAATTGAAACTGAAGATGATAAAAGGCTTGGCAATCTGTCTTTCCTACACAGCCCTGGCGGCGCACGGCGCCAGCTTGCAAGGTGTCGCGGGGGCCAGTGCGGCCAGCGCGCAAGCTGTTGCGAACGCAACGCCGGCAGCCAGCTGCCAGTACAGCAGCTGGACTGCCGGCGTCAACTATGCGATCGGCGCCATCGTCCAGTATCCGGCCAACGGCGCCTTCTACAAAGAAGTGAACGCGGGCACCAACGGCAGCGACGGCACCGATCCGACCATCAGCACCTGGTACTGGCAGCCGACCACCTGCAGCGGTTCGTCGACGCCGCCACCCTCGAGCGGGCTCATCTACAGCCCCTACTTTTACTCTGGCGACACCGGCGGCGACCAGCTTAATACGGCCGTGACCGGCAGCTCGCAAACCCTGCTCAAGGCCATGCCGGCCAAGCTGACAGCAGTGACCTGGGCATTTGCCACCGGCAGCTGCGGCAGCGAAAACTGGAACGGCGTATCGGCCGCGGCGTTTGCCAAGGCCAATGTGGCCAGCTTCGTCAGCGCCGGCAAGAAGTACATCGTTTCCACCGGCGGCGCCGGCGCAAATTTCACCTGCACCTCGGATGCCAATTTCACCAAATTCATCAAGACCTACTACAGCGCCAACCTGCTCGGCATCGACTTCGACATCGAGAACACCCAGACCCAGAGCGACATCAACAACCTGGTCGCGCGGGTGGCGGCAGCGCAGGCGGCGTATCCCAACCTGCGCTACAGCTTTACGCTGGCGACCGATGGCGGCAATGAAAGCCAGAGCCTGGGCGACATGGGCGTGAAGGTCATGACAGCGATCCAGAATTACGGCTTGAAGAACTACACCGTGAACCTGATGACCATGGATTTCGCCAATTCCGGGCAAGAAAATTCCGCGCTATGCACGCTTAACAGCAGCGGCAAATGCGATATGGGGCAATCGACCATCAGCGCCGCCGAGAGCCTGCACAACCATTGGCAAGTCCCTTACAGCCAGATTGAAGTGACGCCCATGATCGGCGGCAACGACAGCATAGCCGAAACCTTTACCCTGGCCGATGCCGCTACCGTTTCCAGCTATGTCCTGTCGAAGAAACTGGGCGGCGTGCATTTCTGGTCGTTCTCGCGCGACCGCGATTGCGCCCCGGCGAAATCGGACAACAATTCCTCCGACACCTGCAATAACTACGGCAAGGCCGGAACCCTGGGCTACACCAACAAGTTCCTCTCTGCGCTCGGCTTCTAGGCAACGCAGTCATCGACCGCATCGGCGTATCCGTTCCCGGCAAGCAGCCGGGAACGGCAAGCCCTGCTTGCGCGCTGCTTCCCGCGGCGCTTCTCTGAAACTGGAAGCCTACTTTCGACTGGAATCGTCTTGAAAACCACCTCCGTCAAATATCTCGCCATCGCCACCGCCTTTTCCCTCGTCCATGCGGCGGCGCAAGCAAACGCCGATGATTCCCTCTCGCAAGCGGCGCAGCTGAATACCGCGCCAGCAGCCGCTGCGGCCACCTTCAAGCATCCCGGCGTGCTGGTCGACCTTGCACGCCTGAACTACATCAAGAGCCAGGTCAATGCCGGCGCCGAGCCCTTTTCCTCGGCCTATGAAGCGGCCAAAAACACGGCGCAAGGATCGCTCAGCTACCGGGTGCAAGGGCCACCGGCCAGCCACGTGATCGAATGCGGCTCCGGTTCAGTGCCGGATCACGGCTGCTCGACCGAAGACAGCGATGCCGCGGCCGCCTACACCCAGGCGCTGCTGTGGTTCATCTCGGGTAACGCCACCTACGCCAAGAATGCGATCGCCATCATGAACGCCTATGCGCGCAACTTGAGCGGCGGGCATACAAATTCCAACGCACCGCTGCAATCGGCATGGACCGCGGAAAAATGGCCGGCGGCGGCAGAAATCATCCGCTATACCTATAGCGGCTGGGCAGCGGCCGATGTCGCTGCGTTTCAAAAAATGCTGACCACCCAGTACCTGCCCTACATCAACAACAACCAGGGCGCCGGCAAGAACGGCAACTGGGAGCTGAGCATGATCGACGGCATGCTCGGCATCGCCGTATTCACCGAAGACAAGGCGCTGTTCACGTCAGCCATCGCCTTGTGGAAAAAATGGGTACCGGCCTATTTCTACAATTACACGCAGGATGGCGGCGCGCCGGTGAAATTCAGCGGCAGCCCGAGCAACTGGAACGGACAGAGCGTCTTCAACGCAGCCACCAGCGGCGTCTCGCAAGAGACTTGCCGCGATACCCAGCACGTACAGCTTGGCATGGCGGCGACCTTCAACGGCGCCGAGACCGCCTACATCCAGGGCACTGATCTGTTCACGCCCATGCAGGCGCGCCTGACGACGGCGCTGGAATACCATGCGCGCATGCTGCAAGGCGTACGCAACACCTCCCAGACCGATAGCGTTCCCATCCCCGCCGGCTTCCCTGGACTGTGCGACGGCAGCTATATCCCGGTGCTGAAAGGCACCATGGAACGCGCCTACAACGCCTATCACAACCGGCTCGGCGTTGCCCTGCCGCAGACCTTGAAGCACCTGGTCAATGATGTCCGGCCGCAAGCCGTCCCGGACGATTTGCACGACGTCGTCCTGGAAACCCTGACGCACGGCGGCAGCCCCGCAAAATGATGCCGGTCACGGGAATTGCGTTCTGCAACCCGCTGCCGTGTGCGATCCAACCGACTGGAGAATATGTTGAACATTGACACCCTCGGATATTTATTCAAAAACTTCACGCTGGTCCTTGCCAGCGCCTGCATCCTGGTCGCCTGCGGCGATGGCGGCAGCGCCGCTTCAGATACAGCCGGCAGCAGCGCAAAAAGCGCCGCAGCCGCCACCACGGGCGCTCCTTACGGCGGCACGCCATGGGCGCTGCCGGGAACCATCGAGGCCGAGAACTTCGATAACGGCGGACAAAATGTCGGCTACTACAACGCCGCCAACACCAACCAGGGCGGCCAGTACCGCAGCGCCGAAGGCGTCGGCATCGAAGCCTCCAGCGACAGCGGCGCCGGCTACGACGTCGGCTGGACTACGGCTGGCGAATGGCTCAACTACAGCGTCAACGTCGCAGCAGCCGGCAGCTATGCGCTGCAGGTGCGCGTCGCCAGCCTGGGCCAGGGCGGGCAATTCCATGTCAACGTGGATGGCGTGGCGGCGACAGCGCAGCTGACGATCCCGGATACCCAGGGCTGGCAGAATTGGCAGACGCTTTCCTCCAGCATCAGCCTGACAGCAGGCCAGCACGTGATCCAGCTCTACATGGATAGCGCCGGCAGCAGCGGCGCGGTCGGCAATTTCAACTGGCTTGCGGTCGGCAGCGGCGCGCCTGACTTCGGCCCCAATGTGCTGATCTTCGATCCTGGCATGCCGGCCGCCACCATCCAGGGCCGGCTCGACACGGTCTTCAGCCAGCAGCAAAGCAATCAGTTCGGCAATGCCCGCTATGCCTTGCTGTTCAAACCCGGCGCTTATAACGTTGACGTCAATGTCGGCTTCTACACCCAGGTGCTGGGCCTGGGCAATTCGCCGGACGACGTCAATATCACCGGCGCCGTGCACGCCGAAGCCGACTGGGACAATGGCAACGCCACCCAGAATTTCTGGCGCGGCGCCGAGAACCTCGCAGTCAGCCCGAGCGGCGGCCTGGACCGCTGGGCCGTATCGCAAGGCTCGCCGTTGCGCCGCATGCACATCAAGGGCAACCTGGCGCTGGATGACGGCGGCTGGTCCAGCGGCGGCTTCCTGGCCGATTCCAGGATCGACGGCCAGGTCCAGTCCGGCGGCCAGCAGCAATGGTTTACCCGCAATTCACAGATCGGCAGCTGGAGCGGCGCCAACTGGAACATGGTGTTCGCAGGGGTTGACGGCGCACCCGGCGGCGTAGTCTGGCCGAATCCGCCCGATACCGTGCTGGCCGCCACGCCCGTGGTGCGGGAAAAACCTTTCCTCACCATCGACGCCAGCGGCAACTATAGCGTCTTCATACCTACGCTAGCCAGCAACAATCACGGTGCTAGTTGGACCAATGGCGCCGCCCCTGGACAATCGCTCGCCATCAGCAATTTCTATATCGCCAAGGAAGGCAGCGATACGGCGGCCAGCATCAACGCTGCCTTGAACCAGGGCAAGAACCTGATCCTGACGCCGGGCGTGTATCACCTCAACGATACCCTGCGCATCACGCGCGCCAACACCGTGGTGCTGGGCCTCGGCCTGGCGACGCTGCTGCCGGATAATGGCGTGACTGCGATGTCGGTAGCCGACGTCGACGGCGTCAAGATCGCCGGCATCCTGTTCGACGCCGGTCCGGTCAGTTCGCCGATCTTGCTCGAAGTCGGACCCAGCGGCAGCAGCGCCAGCCATGCCGCCAATCCGACTTCCCTGCACGACCTGTTCTTCCGGGTCGGCGGCGCAGCCGTGGGCAAGGCCGCGGTGGCCCTCAAGATCAACAGCAGCGACGTCATCGGCGACGATTTCTGGATCTGGCGCGCCGATCATACCTACGGCGTCGGCTGGACCAGCAACACCGCCGCCAACGGCCTCATCGTGAACGGCGCCAACGTCACTATCTACGGCCTGTTTGTCGAGCACTTCCAGCAATACCAGACGCTCTGGAACGGCAACGGCGGCCGCGTCTATTTCTACCAGAGCGAACTGCCCTACGATGTGCCGAACCAGAGCAGCTGGATGAATGGCAGCAAGAACGGCTACACCTCCTACAAAGTGGCCGACACAGTCACCAGCCATCAGGCATGGGGTCTGGGCATCTACTGCTACTTCAGCAGCAACAGCAGCGTCAAGGTCTCGAGCGCCATCGAAGCGCCCGCCGCCGGCCTGAACGGCGCCATGTTCCACAACATGACCACAGTTTCGCTGGGGGGCGGCGTCGGCGAGATCACGCACGTCATCAACCAGTATGGCAACAGCGCCAACGCGGCATCCAGCGTGGTCCGGCTGGCGCAATAAAAATACGCGGGTTTACCTGCTCGGGGATTGTTTTAGTCGACAGATAGTTGAATTGAAAATTGATCAACCACGACATCATTCACTTTGGAGAATAACTTGCAGAATTTACCCATGAAAAAATTATCGAAAGCGCTGCTGCTTTCCTGTGGCCTGCTGGCCTTATCCCTCAACGCCGGAGCGCACGGCCTGGCGGCCGGCAGCCAAGCCAGGCTGGACGCCAGGATCGCTCCCTGCGATGCCGCCTGGGTGGCGGGCGCCGTCTACACCGCAGGCAACAAGGTCAGCTACGGCGGCGTCAACTACAGCGCCGCCTATTGGACCCAAGGTAACAACCCGGCCGGCAGCAGCGGCGCCAGCACGGCGGCGCAGCCGTGGGTGAGCGGCGCCAGCTGCCAGCAGGGGAAAGCGGCTGCCAACGACCACGATGCCAACTTCTCGCCGGCCACGCTGCAATTCCTGAAGACCAATACCGGCCTCGACGGCGAGCAGTGGGACAACATCATGAAGCTGATCAACAAGCCGGAACAGGATTCCCTCAACTGGACCAAATACTACGGCTACTGCGAAAACATCAATGACGACCGCGGCTATACCATCGGCATTTTCGGCGCCACCACCGGCGGCCCCAACGACGAAGGCCCGGATGGCCCGGCGCTATTCAAGGAATTCGACGCCGCCAGCGGCGCCGCCAATCCTTCGATCGCGGGCGGCCTGGCGCGCGCCGGCGCGCATGGCAACATGCAAGGCGCCATCTTGAAAATCACCGACAGCAAGGCCGATTTCTACAAGAAGATCGAGGCGCTGCAAAACAACCCTGCATGGCGCGAAGCCATGTGGCATACTTTTTACAATGTCTACATCAAGTACAGCTTGCAGCAGGCGCGCCAGCGCGGCTTCACGTCGGCGCTGACGATAGGCTCGTTTGTCGACACCGCCTTGAACCAGGGCGCCAGCGGCGATTCGGGTTCACTGGAAGGCGTGCTGTCGCGCTCAGGCAAGAGCACCGATGAAAAGACCTTCATGACCAGCTTCTACGCGCAGCGCAGCAAGATCGTCGACACCAATCAGTACAACCAGCCGCCTAACGGCAAAAACCGCGTGAAAGAATGGAGCACCCTGCTGGGCCTGGGAGAAACCGACCTCAAGAATGCTGACGCGGATGTCGTCAAAGTGACCAGCTGGACCATGAAGTAAACCCGGCCAGCGCCCGGGTGCTGGCAGGCCCGGGCGCGGCGCGCTGATCCTGCTGCATGACACCGATGACCATCAACGCCAGGAGATAGCGATGAAACTCAAGGGATCCTGCCACTGCGGCGCCGTCCGCTTCAGCCTGGACAGCGCCACGCCCTACCCTTACCAGCGCTGCTACTGCTCGATCTGCCGCAAGACCCAGGGCGGCGGCGGCTACACCATCAATATCGGCGGCGACGCCAGGACCTTGAAAGTGAGCGGCGGCGACGACGTCAGCGTCTACCACGCCAAGCTCAAGCGCAAGGGCGAGCGCCGGGTCCATACCAGCACCGCGCAACGGCATTTTTGCCGGCGCTGCGGCAGCGCCTTATGGCTGTTCAGTCCGGAATGGCCGGAGCTGGTGCATCCGTTCGCTTCCGCCATCGACACGCCGCTGCCGGTTCCTCCCGAACACACTCACCTGCTGCTGGCCTACAAGGCGCCCTGGGTGGAAGTCAAAGCCGGCCGCAAAGACAAGCAGTTCGCTGAATTTCCGCGCGAATCATTGGCTGAATGGCATGAACGGCTGGGCTTGCTCGACGCTGATTAAGCATGCTTGCGCTTGACTCGGCGTGGGCCGCGTCAAACGCATTGATCAGGCCGATCATGTAATCCATGCTGGCCTGTTCCTGTGTGGTGGTTTTACGTCCCCACAGACGATCGAATTCCGCCACGATCAGCAGGTAGTCCTGTTCGCAAATAATCGCTTTATCCATATCTTCCCCCAGCAAAGTTAAGCGTCGATGTCTGTGCTTGTTAACTGGCGCCCTGTTCGCGCCACCAGCGCCGCCCGGCCTGTGGCGCGGCAACGCTCAGCATTTCGCCCATCTGCGGCGTGCTGACCGGCACACCCTGCTCCTCAGCGAGCGCAACGATGCGCTCGAACGGGTCTTGCCACAGATGCAGGGCCAGGTCGAAAGTGCCGTTATGCACCGGCAGCAAATGCTTGCCGCCCAGGTCCAGATGCGCTTGCAGGGTCTGTTCCGGCTGCATGTGGACATCCGGCCAGTCATGGTCGTAGGCGCCGGTTTCTATCATGGTCAGGTCGAACGGGCCATAGCGCCGGCCGATTTCCTTGAAGCCGTCGAAATAGCCGCTGTCGCCGCTGAAGAACAGCCGCAGGTCGTCATCCAGGATCACCCAGGAGGCCCACAGCGTACGGTTGCCGTCGCTCAGGCTGCGTCCCGAGAAATGGCGCGCCGGCGTCGCCGCCAGCTGCAAGCCGCCGACCCGGGTGCTTTGCCACCAGTCCAGCTGCTGTACTTTTTCGGCCGGGATGCCCCATTTGATCAGCGTATCGCCCACGCCCAGCGGCGTCAGGAAATGCTTGGTCTTGCCGGCCAGCTGGAGGATGGCGGCATGGTCCAGATGATCGTAATGGTCGTGCGACAGGATCACACCTTCAATAGGCGGCAGCTCGGCGATGCTGATCGGCGGCTGGTGGAAACGCTTGGGGCCGATCCACTGCAGCGGCGAGGCACGCTCGGAAAATACCGGGTCGGTCAGCCAGAAGGCGCCGCGCAGCTTGAGCAGCATGGTCGAGTGTCCGATGCGGAACAGCGAACGGTCCGGCGCCGCCAGCAGCTGCGCGCTGCTGATCGCCTGCACCGGGATCGGCCGCGCCGGCACGGTGCCGGCCGGTTTTTCGAAAATCACGCGCCACAGTAGCCGCAAAGTCTTGCGCAAATCGTTCTTGCGCATAGGCTGGCGGTTCCTGAACTTGCCGTCGTGCTGCATTGAATATTGAATCGGGAGGGCCGTATCGAAGGCCTTGAGAGTTTCGCTTGCCATGCTGGTTGTCCTGTCCGGATGCCGGTTATTTGACGATTTCTGCTGAAAACTGGAATATATTACACTACACAGTGTAGTTTATAACATAAAAAAGTAAACTTGGCAGTGCAAATAATTCTCAGTCGGGGAATAACAACAATGGCAAGCGCCGGGTCAACTAGCGTGTCATCCGGTGCCGCACCGGCGTCATGCTCCAGGAAACCGTATCCTGGTCGATCATCGCGTGCACCGGTGAGTCTGCCAACTCGTCCATCAGCCGCTGCATGGCGTCCGTGCCGTGAGCAACCGTGTCCCAGAGCAGCATGTCGACGATGGTGCCGTCCCCCCGCTCAGCCAGGTGACGCGAGCGAAATCCCGGCTGGCGCTTGAGCCAGGCATCGACATCGGCGTTGGCGGCGATGAAGTCTGCGCAGGAATGGCCTGCCAGCTTGAAGGTGGTGATTTCTATGGCTTCTTTCATGTCATGCTCCTTGCTGTATCAGTGTTGTCGCCGGCGATAGCGATGACAAAGCGATAGTGCACATTGTCTTCTTCCCGGCATATGCTCAATCCTATGGCGAAGAGCCGGTCCGTGGTTATCCCGATCCTGTGCATCTCATGCACGATCCTGCAAGCACCGATACATCCGCAGGCGGCAACCGCAAGACTCGGGTAGGATCGTGTCAGCCACCACGCAAAGAGAAAGACAGCCTTCAATGAATCCGCCATCTGAATGTTTCCGGGAGATCGCAGAGATCATCGGCCGCCACGCACCGGCCGACAGCGAATACGCGACCGCGGTCGGCAACCTGTTCTTCAACCGCCGTTCGTCGCCCACCCAGCCCTTGCACGTCAGCCAATGGCCTTGCTTCGCCATGGTTGCCCAAGGCGCCAAAAGCATCATGCTGGGGGCCGACACTTTCGACTATGGCGTCGGCCAGTTCCTGCTGGTGTCGCTCGAGCTGCCAGTGGTGTCGCGCGTCACCCAGGCCAGTCCGCAGCTGCCGCACCTGGGCCTGGGTCTGGCGATCGACGGCGCCCGGCTGGCCGACCTGATGAGCCGGATTGCACTCCCGGCAAGCGCCGTCGCCGCCGGCGGAAGGTTAGGCGTGGCCGTCAACACGGCATCGGCAGATTTGCTGGAGGCGACCCTCAGGCTGCTCAGATTGCTGGACCGGCCGGCCGATATCCCGGCCCTGGCGCCGCTGATCGAGCAGGAAATCCTGTATCACCTGCTGACCGGCCCCTGCGGCGCGCAACTGCTCCAGATCGCCACGGCCGACAGTCCCGGCAACAAGATTGCCCGCTCCATCGGCTGGCTCAAATCCAACTACAGCGAGCAGCTGCGCATGGCTGAACTGGCGGAGCGCGTGGGCATGAGCGTCTCGTCGCTGCACCATCACTTCAAGGCGGTCACCGCCATGACGCCTGTGCAATACCAGAAACAGCTGCGCTTGCATGAAGCCAGGCGGCTGATGCTGGTCGAGCAGCTGGATGTAGGAACTGCGGGTTACCGCGTGGGGTATCAGAGCCCATCCCAGTTCAGCCGCGAATACGGCCGGCTGTACGGCATGCCGCCGCAACGGGATGTAGAGCGTCTCAGGAAAACAGCGACGGCGTGAGGCTTTGGATGCAGCCTATCTGCTGGTGAAGCCGATTGCCGCATCCGCCAGCTTGCGCACCAGCCGCGTCAGATCGGCCCGGTCCTTGACGCTCCAGTCTGCCAGCGCCTCTTCGAATATCTTGTTACGCGCCGCGCCGATCTGCTCCACCATGCGGCCGCCAGCCTTGGTCACCACCGCTTCCTTGACCCGCTGATCGAGCTTGCTCGGACTGCGCACCACCAGATCCAGTTCTTCCAGCTTGGCGACCTGGCGGCTGACTGTGGAATGGTCGCGCCCCGCCAGTTCGGCCAGTTCGACCACGCCGATAGGGCCACGCATGCCAATCCTGACCAGCAAGGGAAACAAGGCCCGGTCAAGCGTGACATTGGCGCGCTGCAGCAGCATGTGATCGGGTTGCGGACGGTTGAATACGCCGACCAGGTCGAGCAACGCTTCGTGTAGAGGATTTTCCATTCCGTGGATTATGCACTCTTTTTTTGCGCATGCGCCATATCCGTGTATTATACACATATATATCCGTGCATTTTGCACGTAATACCACTGGAGAATGCAATGAGCAATCGTCACAATCCCGAAACAACTGAGGTACTGATCGTTGGCGCAGGCGCAGCAGGCCTGGTGCTGGCGCTAGACCTGGCGCGGCGCGGCGTGCAATTCCGCCTGGTGGAAAAGCTGGAGGCGCCGTTTGCCGGTTCGCGCGGCAAGGGCCTGCAGCCGCGCTCCATGGAAATCTTCGAAGACCTGGGCGTGCTCGCTGATCTGCTCGCCAGTGGCAATCCCTACCCACCGATTCACACCTACGATGGCGCTCAGGTAAGCGCCAGCGCCATCAGCCCGCAGCGCTCGCCAACGCCTGCCGAGCCCTACGTCATCCCTTTGATGCTGCCGCAATGGCGCACCGAGGAAGTCTTGCGCGCACATTTGCAAGCCGCTGGCCACGCCCCTGAATTCGGCGTTGAGCTGACCGGGTTCGAGCAGGATACGGATGGCGTGACAGCCAGCCTGAACACGCGAAACGGTGTGCAACAAGTGCGCGCCCGCTTCCTGATCGGCTGCGATGGCGGCCGCAGCTTTGTCAGGCGTGCGCTGGATATCGACTTTCCCGGCGAAAGCACAACCCAGCGCGCCATCGTCGCCGATCTGCGCGTAGACAAGCTGGCCCGCGATGCATGGCATCAATGGCCGAAAGCGGAAGGCGGCCACCTGGCGCTATGCCCGCTGCCGGGCGGCGACACCTTCCAGATGACCGCACAGCTGGCGGAGGGAGAAGAAGCGGACCTGTCGGATGAGAATATCCACGCCCTGATCCGGCAACGCAGCGGCCTGGCCAATCTTGTCCTGCACCCGCCGCTCTGGCGCTCGGTGTTCGGCGTCAGCGCCAGGCTGGCGGAGCGCTACCGCGTCGGCCGCGTCTTCATCGCCGGCGACGCCGCGCATATCCATCCGCCTACCGGCGGACAAGGCTTGAACACCAGCATCCAGGATGCTTACAACCTTGGCTGGAAACTGGCGGCGGTGGTGCATGGCGCGCCAGATGTCTTGCTCGACACCTACGAAGCGGAGCGCCGTCCGATCGCCGCAGGCATGCTGCGCTTGAGCATGGGCTATCTGAAAGCCATGCAGGAAAACCGTCCGATGCAGCGCGGCCGCGATACCCAGCAGCTGGACCTGGCCTACCGGGATTCTGTGCTGACGCAGGAATTGCGCGCCGCGCCTGGCGATTTGCACGCCGGCGACCGCGCGCCGGATGCCCGCTTGCGTGATCCGCAGGACGGCGTGGTGCGCCTGTTCGACATATTGAAGGGCCCGCATTTTACGCTGCTGGCATACCAGTCGGAAGCGCCGGCCATTCCCGGCCACCTCAAGGGCGCCGCCATCGCCGTCAAAACTGTCCGGGCAGCCGATGCGGAGCGCGTTGCCGATCTGGTCGATGCGGACAATCATTTGCGCGACGCCTACGGATTGCGCGACGCCTACGGATTGCGCGCCGGGCAACTGGTGCTGGTGCGCCCGGACGCTTACGTGGCGCTGATTGCCGATGCAGGAGACGGCGAGGCGGTGACACGGTATCTCACGCGCTGGCTCGAAACGCAGGGAAATTAACCGCAGCGCCGGCCGGATTCCCTTGCTGTCGGACTGAGGTCAAAAGCATCTTGCGACCGCGCTTCATCAACATGAAGATTTGATGAAGCGCTCGCATATAAAGCACAACAAGCAAAAACAAATAGCTTAATATAATCCCAATCGCGGCCGGTTCAGGGAATCCGCCGCCTCTGGCGCCAACGCCACCCACCATTCCAGAATGGAGACTGACGATGAATGCACGCAGCATTCTTGATCACTGGCAGGACAGCGGCGAACTCGACCAGGCAGGCTACCGGCGCGCGCTGCTGGCGCTGCATTTGGCGCCGGATACGGAACGCTGGCGCCAGCTGGCCGCCCGCCTGCTGCTGGTCGGCGGCGCGCTGTGCCTGCTGGCCGGCGTCTTGATGGCATTCGCCTCCAACTGGCTGACCTGGCCGCGCCTGATGCGGGTCGGCATCGCCGAAGCCGGCTGGCTGGCGCTGCTGGCCTGGGCTTTCCTGGCCAAGCCCGGCAGCGAGGGCCGGCGCTGGGCCTTATTTGCGGTGGCTGCCATGTCTGGCATCTGGCTGGCGGTGATCGGACAAACCTACCAGACCGGCGCCGATACCTGGCAGCTGTTTGCACTATGGGCCGCATTGGCCTTGCCATGGGCGCTGCTGGCCAACTTCGCACCGCTGTGGGGCTTGTGGATCGTCGTCGTATCGCTGGCGCTGCAGCTGTGGCTGCCGCATGCGCCGTGGCGTCCGGCGCTGTCGGCCTGGAGCCTGTTCGATGAAATCAACCTGCCCTTGATCGGCTTCTGGCTGACAGCGCTGGCGCTGGCCGAACGGCTGCAAAGCGCGGCAGCGCCATGGACCGCGCGCATCCTGCCGCGCCTGCTGGGACTGGGACTGGCGCTGCTGCTGACCGTCCAGGCCAGCCTGGTGCTGGCCGGCGCGCATCAGCATGTTTTCAACCTGTCTTCGTCCGCCAGCGGTGCTGTGATCGTGAGCTTGTGGCTGGCTTGCGTGCTTGCCGCGCTTTATTTTTATCTGCAGCGGCGCGATCTGTTGCTGCTGGCGCTGCCTTTGTTTTCTGTCTGGGTCGCCGTGCTGGCCTGGATAGTCGGTTTCACCGGCGGCGACAGCCAGCTGTATTCGGTTGCCCTGCTGGCGATTGCCGGCCTCGGCCTGATCGGCTGGTGGCTGCACGCTCGCCATCTTGAATGGCAAGCGGCGCCGCTGCCAGGGTTAACGGAGGCCGCACAATGAGCCAGACAGCGAATCAGATTGCCGGCTGGGACGACGTGATCGCCGGCTTGCGCGAGAGCGGCTCCCTGCGCCACGAGGCCGTGCTGCCTGAGCTCGACAACGCCCTGCCCTGGTCGGTCATGATCCTGCAAACCATCGCCGCCTGGATTGCCGCCGCCCTGCTGGTGGCGGCGGTGATCGTGCCGGCCTTCCTCGCTCGCAACGAAAGCGCCTGGATCGTGTGCGGCGTACTGCTGATCGCCGCCGCGACAGCCGTGATGCGTCTCAATCGGCAATCGTTTTTTTTGCCGCAGATGGCGGTGCCGGTAGCGATTGCCGGCGCCATCCTGATCGGCGCAGGTCTCAAGCCGGATTCGTGGGAACTGACGGCCTTCGTGCTGGCATTGATCCTGTTCGCACTGTCCGGACATCGTTTGCTGCGCTTCATCGCGGCCGGCACCATGCTGGCGGTGCTGTGGTACTGGATGACGCCATGGCTGGGACGTTACCACTACGGCCTGCGCGAGCAGGTCACATGGCTGTGGCAGCTGGCGCCGCTGCGCAATCTGCTGTTTTCGCTGGCGCTGTGGTGGCTGTGGACTCATCCCCTGAAGCTGTTCGGCCTTGGCCCGGCAGTCTGGCAGCCAGTACGCCATGCCCTGCTGTGGTTCTGGCTTGGGGTGCAAACATGGCAGGCGGTCGACTTGAACGCCTTGTTCTCGCTACGGCCCGACGCCGATCAATGGCTGGCGCCAACTGCGCTCTGGCTGGCCTACCGGCTGCTGGACCTGCTGCCCTTGCTGCTGGCTGTATTCATCACACTGCGCCGTAACACTGGCTTGGCCGCCAGGGTCTGGCCGCTGGCGGTGCTGTTGCCGCTCTGCGCCCTGTCGCCGATTCTGGCGACAGCGGCGCTGGTGCTGTGGATAGGCTTGGCTGAAGGCCGCAGCTACCTGACCGCGCTCGGTATTGCCGCCGCCTTAGCCGGTTTCAGCGCATTCTATTACAACTTGAGCTGGCCTTTGCTGCACAAGGGCCTGCTGCTGATGGCAAGCGGCGCGGTGCTGCTGTCGGTCTGGCTGTTCATGTCAAGGAGGACCCCATGATGCGCTGGCGCCTGCCCCTTTTTATTATCGCCGCACTGATCACCCTACTCTTCTTGAACGGCATCGTCTGGCGCCACGAACAGACCCTGGCCCAGGGCCGCGCAGTACTGCTGCCTTTACGCCCGGTCGACCCGCGCTCGCTGATGCAGGGCGATTACATGGCGCTCGACTACCAGCTGACGCAACAGCTCACGCACGACCTGATGGCCGCGCCGCCGGCCGCCGGGCAGGCGCTGGCGGTCGTGCTCGGCACGGACAGTGACGGCGTCGCGCAGTTTCTGCGGATGGCCAAGCCGGGCGAGCAGCTGCCAGCCAGCGAAACCCTGGTGCGCCTGAAATGGGAAGACAATGGCGCACACCTGCCGAGCAACAGCTATTTCTTTGCCGAGGGCGAAGCGGCCCGCTTCGCCCAGGCCCGCTACGCGATCTTCCGCGTGGCAAGCGATGGCACGGCGCTGCTGGCCGGCCTGGCGGATGAACGGCATGCTACGATTCCCGACCGCATCAAAACTCCCGCAACCGCGAACGGCAATCAATGAAATACCCTTTCTTGCAGCGTCTGCTCCAATCCGCTCTGCTGATCCAGTCGGCGCTGGTCTTTACGCCATATGCACAGGCAGAAACAATCCAGGCGGCCGTACGAAAACCCGAATGGGCCCAGGCGGTCGACAGTTCCGCCAATCTCTATCTGGTCGACAAGAATTTCTATCGCAGCGCCGCCCTGCAGCCCAAGGATATCAAGACCCTCAATGCGCTCGGTGTCAAAACGGTGATCAATCTGCGTGCATTTCACGCAGATGACGATTTGCTGAAAAATACAGGCATCAAGACCGTGCATGTCGGCATCAACACCTGGGAAATCAACGACAAGAATGTCATCGATGCCTTGCGCGCGATACGCGCCGGCGCCAGGCAAGGCCCGGTCTTGCTGCATTGCTGGCACGGCGCCGACCGCACCGGCTTGGTCAGCGCCATGTATCGCGTCGTATTCCAGGGCTGGAACAAGCAGCAGGCGCTGGAAGAACTGACTGAGGGCGGCTACGGCTATCACTCGCTGTGGAAAAACATTCCCAAGTACATGGCTGCCGTGGATATCGAAAAAATCCGTACAGCCGTGGCGAATGACGGCTAGCTGAACAGCAGGTCCGTCCCCTCGACAGCTCCGGCTGGCGACTTAAAAATCATGCCCGCCGCGGCGCGTTCCCGGCCGCGCAGAGCCAAAGAATGCCGGCGCCTGCTTCCAATAATCCGGATCCCGATCGCGCAACATGCTGGGAGGCAGTATCACCGCCGGCCCCTCCAGCCCGAAGTCCCCTTTTTTCGACAACAATTCCTTGTTGAGCGCCTGCCGTCTGCCGTGGGTTTGCATCGATTGTTCGAAGGCCTCGAAGACATTATCGGACCATTCTCCACCCTGATCCGTAGCGTTGTCGTACGCGGCCTTGATGGCGCCGTGGATCGCCTCCGGATGCGAAGTGACGCCGACCATCGGCGCGCCATGCCGGGTTTCGAAACCTTCCGCGTGATTGTCGCCCGGACTCAAGGCCGACACGATCAACTCCGGTTTGTTATCGGCAGGCAGGCGCTTGCCCCCTGTGATGTCATGCGTCCCGGGATCGAGCGCGATGACTTTCTTATGGGTGGAATTGACAGCATCCACGCCAGGCGAACGCGATCCTTCCGGCCACGCTCCCGGCGTCGCCAATTCGGTCTTCGGCGCCGCGCCGCCAAGAATCGTGTGGGGATCGGGAAAGCTCAAGGCATGCGACATGACGGTAGTTCCTTTCTGGTTGTGCTTTACCAGGTCGGCTCCGCCCAGTTCCGCTTCGCTGGCGCCGAATCCGCGCGCCATCGAACGCGATCCGCCGCATATCGCCAGCAGCGGCAAGCCGGTGTTGCGGGCGTGCTTGATCATTGCCTGTTCATAGGTCTCGCGCGACGTCTTTTCCTTGGCGCCGCCCGCGGTGCTTTCGTCGACGGCGTCCTGACCGCCCGGGATATACAATCCATTGGCGCCGACAAGATCGCCTCTCAGCTGTGCACGCGCCGCCGCAGCCTTTTCAGGGTCTGCGGAACTGTCATCAACGCGTTCCCGTGCGAGATGCAGCGCCTCCAGTTCCTTTTTGGACAGAGAGGCCTCGCCGCGTCCGACCTCTCTGTTTCCTGATGGCGCCATAATGGCGTCTGCTTGTGTGGCGCCGGCAGAAAAGGCTCTTTTATCATAGCCAAATCCTTCGCGATAACTGATCGCCACCTTTGGCTTCAGCTCGGTGCGCGCGGCGAGGGCCGCGTCAATCTGCTTCCGCTTTTCCGGGTTAACTGCCTTGGGCGCATAGTCCGGCCACTCCTGCTTCCAGGCCGGACCGTAATTGTCGCTCGGGGCTCGTGCGCCGACCGCTAGCTTGTCTTTTGCCTCCATGCCTGCCCGCAATGCTGCCATTTCGTCGCGCATGCGCTGCCTGAACGCGGTCTTGGCGGCAAGCTGTTCTTCCGCGCTGCCCGCCGCTTTAGGTTCCAGATAAGCGCCTGGCTTTTTTGCAGCCGTTATGCTGTAGCGCTGGATAGGCGCAGCCCCGTTCACGGCGCCCAGGCTGGCATTGCTGCGCGGACTGCTTGCCATCCGCTGCATCAGCTCGCTCTGGTCGTGCGCCGACGGGCGATTATCGATAAAGGCAGGCGCTTGCCGCGCAACGGCGCTTCTGCGCCCGGCCAGCTGAGGTTCTGCTTGACGCGTTACCGATAATTTCATGTCAGCTCGCTTTCAAAAAGGCCGGCTGCTTGATCGGACCAGATTCAAGGCTGCTCATCGCGCGCCTTGAGCCGATACTGATACACCACGATCAAAATCACGATAACCAGCAACAGAAACAGAGGAATCAGGTAGCCGCTGGTAAGCCGTTGCAGGAACGGATCGCAGAACAGCAGCGCTACGGCAATGAAAAATACCGCCGCACCGGTGACCAGCAGCGGTGCGTAATAATATTTGTGCATCAGTTCGCGCCAGCGGCAAGACCAGTAATACAGGGCGCCGAATCCCAGCAGCAGCAAAAAGCACAGGTCCCAGCTGAGACGGAAGGCCCAGCGGTTTTCGCAAACGAATTTGCATACGCTGCTGGCCTCCGCGCCCGGATTTACCTGGTACTGATCGACCAGGCACTGATTGATGTCCTTGGTGACCTCGCAGCGTTGCACCCCCGCCGTCGCCACCGGTGCGGCCGGCGGCGCTGGCGGCGCAGCGCCGGCTGCAGCTGCGCTGGTGAAGGCCAGCGGCCAGAAGCCGATGCCGCCGAAATTGTCCTTGGAATAGATGATATCGTCTTCCAGCTGCTGCCAGTTTTGCCGGTCGAAGGTCAGCACCGGGATAATCTGCCGCAGCACCCGCTCGCGATCTGCGCCGTGCAGCGCCGCTTCCACCTGCAAGCGCAACTGCTTCTTGGAGTCGGTGGTTTCTTCCTCGATGAAGACCAGGTAACGCGGCCAGATGTCGGGATCCCTGCCGAAGCTGGCCAGGCTGCCCTTGGCGGCATTGCTGTCGCTGGCGTTGATCAGGGCCAGCAGGTTTTTGTAATCGTAGATGCCCTTGCCCATGGCGGAGTGCCGCATCAGGATATTGACCGCATGGCCGACCCCGGCATTGCGCAAGCCGCTTTCCAGTTTTTGCAGAAACGCGGCAAACACCGCAACCGAGGTTTCATCCGCCGGATAATCGTCGAAATACAGGGTAACGCCATCGCCGTTGGTCGGTATCGCGTTCGCGCCGAGCGGCAGGTACGGCAATACTTTCGTCGCTAGTCCGTCGCTCACGCGGGTTGCCAGCATCCGCGCAAGGCTGGCCGCAAGCTGGTCGAATATCTGTTCTTTGCGGTCCTTGCCCAGCTTGCTCCAGCTGCGCCAGTCGTTTCTCTGGATCACCCAATCGATCTTGACGCGATATTTGTGGGCGACGCCGACAAACGCGGTCTGCGCCGGATCGCCGTTCAGCAAGGCGGCGTTGATGTCGCGGCCGTCATTGGCCTGGCGCAGGCTGCCGCTGTCGTCGAAAGTGATGCCGTAGTAGCCAACCCGCGTCAGGGAACTGAAATTGATCTGCTGCGGCTGGCCGGCCAGCCAGAATGGATAGAAGCCAACCACTTCGCCGACAAACTGGTCCTCGCTGCAGCCGCAGGAATTGCCATCCCACAGAACGCGCATGGATGGATCGTACAGCGGCTGCTTTCGGGCGCTGTCCCGGATCGACGAGCGGTACAGCAGATATAGCGCATCGATCTGCTGATGCATGACGATCAGGTCGTCCGAGCTGCAGGCTGCGCCTTGCCAGAATTTGTTGAGCTGCTCGAACAGCGGCGTACCGATGCTGTCCTTCAGCTGCTGCATGGCCTCGGCACCCAGCTTGCGGCGGTCGACGACGTTGTTGACCAAGCCGCTGGGACAGGCGCCGAGCGCCATCCGCAGCCGTGCGGCGACGGCGCTGTCGAACAGCGACTGCTGCGGATACTCCAGTCCCTGCAAGCCCTTGAGGATGTCGATGACGACCGCAGGCACCGCGGCATTGGCAGGATCGGCCTTCATTTCATCCAATGCGGTTTCACTCAGCGTGTAGCTGGTGTCGACTTCCGACACCTCGATGATCAGCGGCACATATCTTTCGATATGGTTGTCGGCAATGGCGGCGGTCGCCGTGGTCAGGGCTTCGACAAATGCATCCTTGTCGGGATAGACATCGTTGAGATCCTCGATCGCAGCCAGGATGCCGTCCGGCACCTGCTTGTCGGCGCGCAGCGCCTGCACTGAGCGGGGACTCAGCTTGTAGCTGGTTTCGTGCGCATATTTCTCGATCATCGGCAAATAGCCCTTGACCTGGCCGCCCAGGTCTTTCAGGGCAACGCTGACGGCGGCATCAAACATGACCTTGTTGGCAAAAGTCGTGTCCTGCAGCGCCGACAGCTTCTCGACGATCTGCGATTTCGCCTGCAGCAGCGCCAGGTCGTCCGCCGTCAGGCTGTACATGAACATCTTCAGCAGCACCTGGTCGCGGTCGGGGCTGACGCTATTCCTGCTGTTGTCGGTGTCATAGTGATACAGCTTGAGCATGGCCCTGATCTGCTCATCCGTGCCGGCCAGCCGGATTTGGTAGTAGCGGACCTTGTCTGCCGCCTCCTGGCGATCGATCCAGCGCCCCAGGTCGGCGCTCACCAGGTCGGTCTTCCATTCGGGATGGGCTTTCACGATAGCCGCGAAACCCAGCAAGGCGTGCACCGAGGCGTCCGTCAGGTTACCCACCGGCTCCAGCTTGAAATCGAGCCAGAAACGGTTCAGCCAGGACAAGGTGATCGGACCGACGATATTATCGGAAAGCGGCTTCGCGATTTCCCGATAAGCCTGCATGTAGGCAGGATCGCCGGCATAAATTTCGAGCAGCGCCTGCTGGATGTTTTTACGCAGCGCGGCATTGAACTTCTTGAGCGCATCCTGCGACAGCAATTGTCCGCTGCCGCCGGCGGGCATGATCTTGACGCCGCTGACGATGACGCGTGCGGCTTCGGGCGTCAGGGCAATACCGCTGGCGGTGGCGCTGGCCGGCGCCGCTTTGACCGCTGGCGCCGCCATGGGAGAAAACAGGCAGGCGGCGGCTGCCACAAGGACAACGCGCAAGAACGGATGGATTGAATGTTTCTTCATGTTAGAGCGTACGCCCTTCTTTGATGAATTCCTTCTTGATGCCTCTCAGCAGATCATCCTTGCCGATGGCGCTGCGCCCATAGCGTTCCGCCCGGATGGCGGCATAGCGCACCACATTGGTCAGCGCGCCGCCAGACAGCACATTGTCTTCGGCCAGTTCCACCAGGTCGACATCGGCAGCGAGGTTGCGGCGTCCGGGAAAGATTCCCTGCCATAGGCGCAAGCGCTGCAGGGCGTCCGGAATCGGGAAATAGATCGAGGTCTGGAAGCGGCGTGAAAATGCCTCATCGATATTGCTTTTGAAATTGGTCGCCAGGATCACGACGCCGGGGAAATCTTCGATACGTTGCAACAAGTAGGAAATCTCCTGGTTGGCATGGCGGTCGTTGGAGGTGCTGCCCTCGCTGCGCTTGCCGAACAAGGCATCTGCCTCATCGAAAAACAGGATCCAGTTCTTGTTCTGTGCCTGGTCGAACACGTTCGCCATGTTCTTTTCAGTCTCGCCGATATACTTGGAAACGATCTTGGAGAGGTCGATGCGATAGACGTCGACGCCGGCCGACGCGCCCAGCAGCGTCGCCGTGAGCGTCTTGCCGGTCCCTGGCGGCCCGTAGAACAGGCTGCGGTAGCCCGGCTTGACCGTCTTCTCCAGGTCCCAGCGCTGCATGACGGCCTTGCCGCCGGCCAGCCAGGTCCTGATGTTCTCGATTTCATCCATGACTTCCGGCGCCAGCACCAGGTCGTCCCAGCTCAGCGGCGAGACGATCAGCTTGGCGGGAAAGCCGGCGCTGTAATCCGGCTTGTGCCGCTGGCCGGTGGTGCAACGGTTCAGGTAATCGGTTTCGATCACCAGCGCCGCGCCCAGCAGCGGTTCGTCGCCGCTCTTTTTTTCAAAGCGGATAATCGCATGGCGCGCAAAGAAATGGTCTGGCTCGAACAGCCTGGTGATCTCGAAGCGGCGCTGCAGGTCGTCGCCGGCCAGGATGAATGCCGCGGTTTCGCAAGTCGGCAGCAGGCCGCCATGGCTGCCGCCTTTCCAGCCGCCGAATTCGGTATAGCTGCGTTCGGTATTCTTGTTCTGGGTGTAGAACATGTCCAGCGCTTGCGGCCTGACATGCGGCAGCAAAGCCAGAATCAGGACAATGCGCTCATCGAAACCCATTTCATGCTGGCGCACCGTTTGCGCAAATATCGAGGCATCGTCGCGCAAATCCGGCGGCGCATGGCTATGGATATCGTGCTGGCTGTCCTGCTGCAGGAAATAGCCGTTGAAACGCGTCGTCAGCACCGCGCTGAACCAGGCGATTTCTCGCTCCAGGCTACGTGCATTCGCTTGTAGGTCATTCATGCCAGCATCGACTCCAGGTTGTTAGCGTCATATCGGTTCACTAGTGGACTGTAACAGCCGAATCGAGAGTGAAGGACGCGTATCCGATGCGCAGTGCAAGGCGCACAGCGGAGCAATAGCAGGACTATTGCGAGCATGTGCAACGCCGCCATGCGCGTCGGATACGTGGCAGGCCCTCTTGATTCGGCTGTTACAGTCCACTGGTTCCAGTTCATTTGCGCCAGCTGACATGCACGGCCCTTTCCATCCACGGATACTTGATGATGGAAAAACTCCAAGGCAACTGGTCCAGCAGCATGTCGAATACCCCTTCCTGCACGCGCAGATGCCAGGCATCGTCTTTCAGATGCAGCCAGCCCGGCCGCTGCAAGAACGATTCGCGCAAGCCTTTGACGGAAGTATTGCCGATGACTTTCCAGTGCAGGATCATGGCCTTGATGAGTTGCTCTATGACGTCGGCTTCATGGTCCGTGATCCGGATTTCACGCACGATAGGCAAGCCGCCGCCGACGCCGCACAACAACTTGTTCAAAACCAGCTGGTATTCCGGCGATGCAGTCTTTTCATTCACCATGAATTGCAGCAAATGCACTGCCCGTTCGGCTGCCTGGGGACTTTTGAAAGCGCCATGTTCAGTCAGCTCCAGCATGCTCCACAGACGTGGCAGGTAGGGTGCGGCAAGCACCATGCCGGCATTGATGAGATAGATCTCGGCGCCGGCTTCCGGTGCGGAATCGCCGCTGGCTTTCTTGCCCGCTGGCGGGCCGTTCTTTGCATGTTGTGCAGTGGACAATGGCGCTGCGGCGTTGCCGGCCTGTGCCGACGGCACCGTCAGTCCGGTACGCCTGCGCAACAGCTGCGCCAGCGCGGGCGTGACCGCACCATCGGCATGAGCCCCCAGATAGTCAAGCAGTTCACGTGCAAAATTCGCGGCATGGAAGCTGTGTCCTTGAGTAAAAAAATAGCGCAGGATGAATTGCCACTTGAGCTGCGCCATGCGTTCGGCGGCAATCCTGGCATACAGGGGCGACAAGGTATCGATGACGTCGTCGGCGCAGCGTTGCGCCTGCTGTGCTTGCGGATGCGGCGCCAGCTGCAGCAGCTGCGGCCAGCGAGATGGCGGCAGCAGTTCCAACAGGCGCCTGGCCGCCGGTTCGTCCCGCAGCAGACCGCTCAGGGCCGCGCGCAAGGTAAACGGGGCAACTGATGCAGCCTGGAGCACGGCCGTCAGCCAGTCGACGAAACCGGATGGCAGAACTTGCGCGGCGGCGAAATCCGGGCCGAGCAGATATTCCAGCCTGGCCTGGTCGCCATCCGGCCCCTGAGCGTTGGCATTCGGAACGCCGGGCGCCGTCTTGGATGCGGCTCTCACACGAGGCGGCGCCGTGGCGGCAGCAATGGATCCAGCTGCCAGCTTCTCGATGACCGCATCGAAATCGGCAGCGCCATTTTCCAGCAAAACCTTCAACACCGCCGCAAAATATGCGTGACGGTCGCCGGCGGACTTCGCCGCGGAGGCGATTTTCTGCATGAAATCTCCCCGGCTTCCGGCATCTTTGCGCCACTCCAGCGCGCTCAAGACGGCGCTCAGGCGTTCCAGCTGTGCCGGCGCGATGCTCGATGTCAGCGGACGCCAGTCGGCATGGCGCAATTGCTGGAAAAACAATTGCAATTGTTCATGCTCGCCGGCGGCCAATCCCTCGACCCGAAACGCGGCCCAGGATTGTTCAAATTCGCTCGGCGCTTGCCCTCGCTGCTTGTGGCCGTCGCCATAATGCAGCAGGACGGCAGCAATATTTGCGGGGACATATCCGCCCGCGCCAAGTTCATCTTCCTGCATGGCGGCTTGCGTCGGCATAGCAACGCCATCGGACGATGCAGATGATGGCGGCGTTGCATTCTCATTTCCAATTCCCGGCGCACTGGCGGCCTGCTGCTGCGCCACGAGCGCGTCGAGGTCGGCGACGCGGCCTGCCAGCAATGCCTCCAGCAGCGCGGAAAAATAGCCATGGCGATTGCTGGCCGCATGCGCCCGGGACGCGATTGCCAATATCAGATCGCGCCGAGAGCCGGCGCTGGAGCGCGTATCCAGCGAGATGAAAGCGGACACCATGCGCTCCAGCTGAGCCAGCGTAATCTGCGATTCCCAATGGCGCCGGCCGGCCTCGCGCAACTGCCGGAAAAACGGCTGTAGCTGCGTCCGGTGCTGCGCTTTCAATGCACGGACTGGCAGCGCCGTGGCGGTGTCGTCCGCATCAGGCCGTGCTGCTGCCGGGATTCTCGGCATGCCGCCATGGCGCTGCAGAATGGCTACGATGTGTTCCGGCACAGATTCAATCACCGGAAGTCTTTGCTCCGGGAGAGCGCTCGGCGCATCTGCGAAAGTGCCGTCAGGCGACGCCAGCGGGCCCGCATCAGCATGCACTGCGCCCACGGCCGCCGCGCCGCCGCTCATGGAGACTGGCGCAAGGCTCTGCTGCCAGGCGAGTTTCAGCTGCTGCCGGAGAGTGGAATCAAGCCACGGCTGCTGCGGCAATGCTGCATCGATATAGCGGCCGATTTCAAACGGCCGCACGGCGTTCTCCGTTCGCCCGGCCTGCAGCAAATGACGCAGGCCGTTTTGCCACAACAAGCGCAGCCATCCGTTGCTATCCATCTGCAGGCCGATGCTGCCTGCCATGCCACGCAGTTCCGGCCGGCTCCATAGCACACGCATGGCCTGACCTGCCTCGGACTGCAGCAGCATCGTCATATCCAGCAGCAAGGAATCCGGAAAACCGGCCGCTATGCGCGCCAGAACATCATCATGCATGCCATAGCGAGACAAGGCTGCGCGCAGCAGGTCGGCATGCTGCTGCAGCAAGATGTCCCATTGCGCATAAATGGCAGCCGCATCGCCGCGCAGCAGCGCCTGCGCCAGCCGTTCTCGCAAGCGCTGTAAATCCGGCAATTGCGTCGAAGCTGCCATATCCGTCTCAGTGTCGTCGGCTGGTACAAACGCATATTCCTGTATCGCTTGCGTCTGCCGCTCCTCTCGCTGCTCCCGCTCCAGTTCCTTGGCCTGCGTCTGCTCCAGGCTTTGCAGCGACGGCTGACCACCATCGCGGGCAGGCCCGGCGCCATTGTCGATGCGGCTGTCACGCGCTATTTCCTCTATATCGACCGGACGATCGTGCAGCAGGGCTTCGAGCAGCAGTGAAAAATAGCGATGGCTATCGCCCGCCGTCGCAGCGCGAGCGTGAATTGCCTGCAAAAACACGACTTGCGAAGAGGCCTTGTCCGCTTCCGGCCGACTGTCGCCCGCGGCCGCCAGCCTGACAGCGGCGGCGACCAGCTCCGCCAGTTGCCCGGGGTTGAACAACTCCCTGTTGATTTTTATCTGCTTCGTGCGTATTTTTTCAAGCAGCAGCGGCAAATCTCCGGCAGCCGCGATTGCTGTAGCTTCGCCCTGGAATGGTACAGATACAACATGCTGCAGATCCGCGGGCGTCGGCTCGGCAGGCAGTGTCGCCCGTGTCATTGCCGCCAGTTTTCCCGCCGGCAGCGCCTGCTCGGACTCGGCTTGTTGATCCTGCCGCAGCGATGCCAGTCCAGCCATGTTTCGGCCAGTATCGACGGCAGCCATCCAGGCCGCAGCCATGCGTTGCTGTGCTTCGCGCTGACTACCGGCCAGCGTTGGCAACATGGTCTTGATGAAAGCGTTGTAATCAAAGGCCATAACCGGAACAGCGCCGATTTCGGATTGCAGCAGGACTTTGATGCTGCTTATCCATTGTGTACGTTTCCAGTGCCCCCAGTCGCCATGTCCGGTGTTGCCGTGCGCCAGGCGGAACAGGTTGGCGTCAGTCCAGATCGCTGCCATCCAGACTGCCGCCTGCGGCTGCAACAGATGGCCGATATCGCGCAGCAGCGATTGGGGAAAACCTGAAGCCATCCGTTCCGTGACATCGCCATATGCACAATAGCGCTGCACCGCTGCGCGCAACATGTCAGGATAGTTGCGCCGCATGTGTTCCCAGTACAGATAGATATCCTCGGCATCGCCGCTCAAGATGGCCTGCACCAGCCGGTCCTTGAGACGTTGCTGTTCCCGGCTGCCGGCGCCGCTGGCGTCGTCCGTCCGGGACGCAGCGGCTAGCGCCGGAATCCGCGCGGCGGCCGTGGCAGAACTACGCGCATCCAGATAACTCAGTGCGGCGGCAATTTCACCGTACTGTTCCAAGTTCGCCTGCTGGTGCGCGGCTGCAGGGGGCAGAGACGCTAGAGATGCCAGTATGGCCTGTCCTGGCGCGCCATCCGGCAATTGCATAGCTGCGGCCACTTGCTTGACGATGATGCCAGCCACGGCGGGCCAGTCCGGCGCGCCGCAAGCGGCCTCCAGAAGCGTCAGCCAGGCCTGGTGCATCGTCTGCAACTGGCTGGTGCCATCCAGGCCACCCACGTCAAGGACCTGGCGCAATTCCGCCATCAAGCGCTGCAGCCGGTCGGCTGGGGCCGGCGCCAGCCGGCGCAATATCTCTTGCAGTTGCGGCTCTGGAAACTGCAGCACCAGGCGCAGCAGCATGTTGCCGCGCTGCGGCGACTGTCGCAGCGTACTCAAGAACTGGTCAACATCGTCTTGCAGCAAGCGCTGCAACAGCAGCTCATGCTGCCCCTCTCCGCTGACGTCCACTTGCCATGGCAAATTGCCATGCGCCAGGTAAGCCAGCAGCTGCTCGGCATCAATCCGGCGCCGCGAGGCTACGCGTAATCCGGCCTCCGGCACGGCAGCCGCAGACGCCCCGCCTGGCGCCATGCCGACAGCCGGCGCCCCCAGTTTTTCCTTTAATGCGCTCTCCAATGCCGATCTCAGACGGGAAGCCATCTCGGCGTTGAAATTTTGCGCAGGGACGTCGCCGACGTCGATGTCCAGGGTATCGATCTGCCACACCGTGTCGCCATCCGCAAACTGATTGAATACCTGGTCCATCAGCGGCAGCAATTCATCCACCAGCAAGGTCCGCAACGCGCTTTCGCGGGCGTGCGGGATCGCCATCGAATCGAACGATATGGTGAAATCCATTTGGTCGATGCGATGGTGTGCATTCATGGCGTCATACCCAATGATCCTGGGCATCATCTGCCTGGCGGTGGCGAAGCAGGAAATTGACCAGGCTGCCGGCGGCCGTGTCCAGCGCTTCCCGGCTGTTGCCGGCAAAGCCGCTGGCGGCGCCCTGCTGCAGGCGTTCCAGCCAGATCCGGTGGCGTTCCTCGAAATCGCGCATCGGCAGAAAATCCAGCCAGTGGAATTCAGGGTAGATGTGGGCCGGCAGGTTGCGGCATAGCGTTTCCTGCGCCAGGTTCCTGAAATCCGGGTCGCTGAAACGCGCCGTCCAGGACGGAAACACCACGCTGACGCGCAAGCCGCAGAAATCGTCCGGGACTGTTCTTGCTGGCTGGCTGGCGTCGGCGCTGCTGCCGCGAGGCCGCAGCAATATGTGCTCGACGATATGGAATCCCTCAGAGGCGACATTCAGCCGGCAAAGCGATTGATGCAGTTTCTGCACCTGCTGCTCCGCCTCGCCGGCATCGCGATGGCGACTCAGGCTGACTTTTTTTGCACGGCCGTAGGGCTGGAAATTCACGACAACGGCATCGCCGACGCGTTCCAGTACGTAGTTTTCCAGGTTGACGCCCTTGGTAAACAAGGGCGCCGGCACGTTCGCCCATGCGCTTCCCGGTGCAGCGGCAGCGCCTTGCAGCAGATGCCGGCTCGCGCTCTCATAGCTGGCGACGGCATCCGCGGCATCAGGTACCAGCTTGATATTGTGCCTAACCAGTTCATGGCTCAAGGAACGTAACAGCGGGCGCGCTTTCAATCCGAGCAGGATATGGCACTTCTTCTGGACGCTGGCCACATTCTCGCTGGCCCAGGATTTTTCCCGGTAGTTGAAGCCGCTCGCGCGGTCGCGGCTGAGCGCCACGATATGCCGCAGGAACGCCAGCTTGTTGTCTATCATCCACTGTCCGGAATGCCGCTCCTCGTAATAGTTGAAACGGCGCAGCGATTTTTGCGAAAACTCTTCGCCGAACATCGCCAGCAAGACATCGATGACACGGCTGCGGCGGTCTTCCAGCTTGTCGTATTTGCCGACGGTGGCCGCCAGGATGCTGCCGATCTGCGCCATCGGCCGCACGTACAACGCTTCAATGTCGGGCAAGGAGCGGTTATCCAGCACTTGCGAATAATAAGATTGCTGCAGGCTGTCGATGGAAAAAATGCGCGGGATTTCCTCCAGGTTTTGCAAGTAATTGGCCATCAACTGCTCCGACAGGAACAGATATGCCTTCAGCTGCCGCGCGCTGACCTTGCTCTTGAGCGGCGCCGAACCCGGCACGCCATACTGGTTAATGCCGTATATCGCCGGAAACTGATGCTGGATCGAATAGTAGTCGTGCAGCGGACGGCGCACCCCGGCTGGCGCGGGAATCACTTGTTCCAGCGACTGCATGCTGTTTCTTACCGCATTGAATTCAAACTGCCTTTTTTTCAGCTCCATGCGAGCGTCGTCGAGAACGATCTGCGCTTTTTCCACGTGCAGCTCATCGTCATGCGCATCCGCCGATGCCTGACGCCCTCCCGCGCTGCTGGCAAAATGCAGCCGCAGGAACAGGCTTTGCTGCGGCGTGGCCGGAAACTGCAGACGCGGCACGCTGCCGCTGGCGGCGACGCCGGCGACGCTTTTGCCATCCTGGTCGCACAAGCCAAGCCGGTGCACATGCTCGACGCCGTCGACCGCCTGAATCAAGGCGATCAGCTTGACCACAGGAATGTCGTTCCCCGACTCGGAAAAGACTGAATTCGCCAGGTAGCCGTGCGCGGTTTGCGGCCCTGAAAACAACCGTTCCAGACTCATCCCCTGCGCTACCATGTCTTCGTAGCGGTCCACTCGGAAGCCCGAAATCACTTGCTTGGCGCAGCGAAAGAATATGTCCGCCAGGATCGCGGCGGGATCGCGCAGGCTGTGGATCTGGATGTCGCCGCGCAGAAAAAAAGCTTCCGTCCTGACGATCCGTACATCGTGGATGTCTTCTCCCAGGTTGCGATGCGCAATGAAGACTGCACAGACCGCCTGCCGGACGCGCTGTTCCAGCGCTGTCAGCGCGGGGGCCGAGAGGTCGGCCAGCGCACTGTCGCTGAGCTTGACCAGCATCGTGTACAAGCCCTGCCGCGGCCCGTGCGCGGGTTCGGCCGCCATCACCCAGACATCTTCTATCTCAGAGATTTCGTCATAGATTATTTTGCGATAATCGTCCTGCGTCAGAGCCCGGCTTGGAAAAACCTGGTCTGCGGAGTGCAATGCGTGGCGCTCGAAATCGATCTGCCCCGCCGCCCCGGCCAGATAATCCTCGGCCGCGAACTCCGAACGGTAGGCCAGATCGGTCAGACCGTAGCATAGCTGCTCAAGTATGGTCACACCGGGATCGTGCAGGTTGTAATCGGTCCAGTTCTCGCCGCACAGCTCCTGCAGCATGGCGATGCCCGACTTGCGCAGGGCGTCGAAATCCAGGCCGTCCCGGTCCGGTACGATTTTATCGATGTAGTCGGGTGTCTTCATCAAGCCTGCTTCTGCTGCACGGCATTATGCTGGAAGGCTTGCTGCATCTGCTTCTGCATTTGCCGATGCAGGTCGTGCACCAGCAGGTGCACCCGGTTGAAAGGCAGGTTCCCCAGAGCATGGATCAGCAGTTTCAGCTCCGCCGCGGTCAAGATCAGGTCCTGCGGTGCAACGCCTGCGCCTGCCGGCGGCAACAAGCTATTGGCCTGCCGGTTGAGCTTGCCGATCAGCTCATAGACCAGCTTGAACGGGCATTCTGCCAGCGCCTCGATCATCAGATTGCCGTCTTCCGGCCGCCAGCTGATGTTGAACTGCAGCTCGTCGGCCGCCATCATGGCTGGAACACCGGTTCTGGGTTGTCCGCACATTCCAGCATCAGCGGATCGAACCACAGGTTGGTCAGGTAATAGCGGACCCAGGTCTTTTCCTTGGACAGCTTGATGTCGTCATAAGAACAGCCAACCCGCATCTGCAGCCGATAGCCGTTGCGCGCGCCGTCCGGCGCTGCGATCCATTGCAGCTGCAGGCGGTTGCACTTGCTGCCGTAATGCGACTGGTGATAGGTGATTTCACCGTTGTCGTTAAATGCCATCACGGCGAAGGCGTGCATGACGGCGTATTTTCCGCTGCCCTTCTTGCCGACGCCGGCGGTGATCTCGAATGCATTGCAGCCTTCCAGCGTATCGCTGATGTCGTGCCATTTGCCGTCGGCCTCGACCAGCCTGCTGCCGCCACGCCCGCGCCTGCCGTCGGCGACGATGCGGCCGGCCATGTCAAGTTCGAAAGAACGCGGATTGTCGCGTCCGGGCTCACCCGCCTGGTCGTCACGCAGCACTTCGCGCAGCGTCATCACGGTGGCGTTGCCGGTGGTGCCGAAGGCCAGTCCGCTGCCGCTGCCGTCCAGCTGGACTGACCAGATCGGGCTCTTGATATCGATGTTCTGGTAAAAACTCAGCAACTTTCCCTGATTCAGCTGCGACACCTTCAAGCCGTCAACCGGCGTCTTGTCGAAGCCCTCATCGGCGATGTTCAGCATGGAATCGATCAAATCGGCGAATGCGCTGGCGGACGGCATCTCGCCCTCATAGAATTTGCGCTTCAGCGACTCTCTGTTGCGCCTGACCATGGCTTTAGTCATCATCCTCCCCCGGTGAAATAATGAATGTGGAACCGATCTCAAGCTGGCTGAGCGCCGTCCTGGTCGGCGCGGCGCTCGCGGAATCAGCGACGACGTCGATTACATGCCGGCTCGCCGGGATGGCGACGCTCCACGGATACAACGGCGTAATATCGGTATCGTCCTGGCCGCCGGCGGCGCCGGCAGCGGTATCGAACAGCGAAAAACTGTAGGCATCGGCGGAACTGATGCGCAACATGGAAAAACCGGTGACGCTGTCGATATAGCCGAGCTTGACGATGAAGGCCTCGACGTCATGCTGGCGGACGCACCAGCCGAAGTGCGCGCTGTAGCCGCAGGCATCGTTCCATGGCGTCAGAAAATCGGAAATATCCTGGTTCAGCCGGTTGATGTAATAGCCGCCGCTGAGGCCGTCCTTGAGCTTCACCGTGCAACGCACCTGGATATGCTCGTAGACCGGGTTTTCCACCGAAATCGTGGTCCATGGCGACGCCAGGGTCTCGACGAACTCCTGTATCTCGCGCACCACGTTCCCGTTCAGCATGCTGGCCTGGTGCGCCCGGCCGACGGCCGACAGATAGGGCAACGGCACGATCAGCACCCGCCCCGGACGCACGCATTGCTCAGGACCGAGGTCGGTGGCCATGTTGGCGAAGCATTTGACCTTGTAGACATCCGGGAACTGCTGCAGGATCAGCAATTCGTAGTCGGCCGCCGACACCGCCCGGTTCTTGTGGCGCAGCCGCTCGCTGATGCGGGTGCGCAGCTGTTCGCGCCGCTCCGCCGGACGGCCACTGACGGAAGCGATCACCTGCGTGATCTTGACCACGCCGGGAATCGCTTGCTTGCTGCGCTTGATGCTGGCGGCAGGCAGGATGACCGGCACCGCGGCGGCGACATCGTGATGGCGGCTGACCTGCACCGCCTGCGCGTGCACCGAGTAGACGCTGCAGAATTTGTCGAGATCGGTGTCGGCGCTCAGCCTGAGCCAGTAAAGGCCGGGCGGCATGACCGTATTGTCGCCGCCGATGTCGGATGGGATGTTCAACGTGACGATGCCGGACGTCATGAAATGCTCGGTGCCGTCCGCCACGATATTATTCTTGTACAGCGCCTTCCAGGTATTCCCCGACAGGTAGCACCAATGCAGCTCGGCCGGCCTTTTCAATGGCAAGGAATCCTCGCGCAGATGGAAAAACAGCGTGATCTTTCCATTCAGCCGGACCGCCTCGATGCCGATGTACAGGTTGCCGCTATAGTCGAACTGCGGCAGCAGGGTCGGCGCCGGCGAACTGGCCGGGCCGAGCACTTCCCAGCCGGACGGATACAGATGGATGAATTTGTCGTCGCGTGTGGGGCCGTCGACCGGATTGCGGTCCAGCCGGATGCTGGCGCGCGCCTTGTAGCGTACCGCTATCGCATTGATTTGCGGCGTATAGGGCGGATTGGGGACCGCGCGCTGGCGGCCGGCGCGCTTGATCCTGGAATTGAAAATCAGGGTCGACGCCAGTACGTTGGGGTACTCTTCGTGGCCGAAAGCAAACGCCGGCGCCGCCAGCGTAAATTTGAAAAAGCCGTTCTTGGCGCTGCTGCTGTACTCCAGCGGCGCTGCCCCCGGCGCAGCTTCGGCTGGATGGAAGTAACGAGCGATGCTGTCGCAACCCAGGCGGATGTAGCTGCCGATCTTTTCGCCCTGCCCGGGCCGCACCATGGTGTGAAACAGCGGCATCAGCGGCTGCCCCCGGGCATCCGCAGGCCCCCACGCGCCATTGCTGAGCACGGCGGCGCTGACCACGAAATCGCTATTCTCGACTGCGCGCTCATAGCCGCGATAATAAGTATTGAAGCCGCCGCTGACCGTCGGCAGATCCGCCCACTCGATATCGACGCCAAAGCTGCTCAGCTGCTTCCCCGCTATCTCGGCGCCGCCGACAATCAGATAGCTGCCGATCTTCGGCAAAGGACCGAACGGCGCGAACGGCGCGGCCGCGCTCAGCTGGCCGATATTATTGTGCAGCACCAGGTCGCGGCAGCCTTTGACGTCGACCTCAATGACAGCGCCGGCCAGCGGCAGTTTGCGCAGCATGCCATAGGGGTAGAGGTAGGCGCCGGGGTTGAGCACGAAGCGCAGCAGCGGCGCCGCGCTGTCGTAGCGCTCGCCGTGCAGCAGCGGATCATAGGTCGTCACCGCCGCCGCTTCCGGCGCCAGTTCGAATTCGATATTCAGCCAGTAGCCGCCGGCGCTGGCCTTGGCGTCGGGATGTGAAGGAATATAGTCCGGCACTTCGATCCAGCCTTGCTCGCCGGTGTACGCCACCCGGAACATGTGGCGGAACACCTTGAGAAACACATCCTGGCAATAGATCTCTTGCAGCTCCGCGCTGGCTTGGCTGCTGTCGTCTCCCATCACTGCAGCCAGGGCCGCGATACGCTGCTCCAGGACGCCGCTTTCGAACTGCAGGGTCACGCTGATATTGCGCTGCCCTTCTTTCAGCAGCAACACCTTGCTCGACAGGATGAAGCCCAGGCGGGCATCGGCGAAGACACAGGTTTCGTTGGCATGTTTTTGCGCACCGAACAATGGCTGCGCGCGCAGCTTGTCGGGATTATCGTAATCACTGCCGGCCACCAGCGCGATCGGATTAAGCCAGGCGCTGGTCGGCCAGCTAGGTCCCTGGCCGCTGGCCTGCGGCTGCCCTGGCGCGGTCGCCTGCGGCGGTGGCGGCAAATCGTCAAACAGGCGGTTTTCCGGCGAACTGTAGCGGTTATGGTCGAAGAAAACAGTCTGCAGAGCGGCGACTCTGGCATCGCTGGCGATCAGTTCGTCGTCGGAGACATAGATGATGTCGCGCTTGTCGGCATCGAGGCCGGCAAGGAATTCGGTGTTGCGCGGAATCCTGACCTCGCGGCCCGGGGCATTGATCTCGACGATCAGGCAGGTCTTGTCCGCCAGCGGCGCCAGCGGCGCGCACCTGAGCACCTTGTCGTAATAGAAATCCAGGTAGTTGCGGGTGAAGCGGTTGAGTTTGCCTTTCAGCTTCTGGAACTGGCGGATAAAGGCAATCAGCAAGCCGATCGCAGGATCGTGATGCTGGCTCGTCAGCGAATCCGGCAGACGCTGCAAGGCATCCTTCTTGATCATTTCAATCGCCTTGACGAAGGCATAGAAATTGGAACGCACCGTCGCCTTGCTGATCTTCTCCGGCGCTGCGGATGCCTGCCTGCCACTGCTTGACCAGAGCGGATGCAAGGCGATGCCGCCGACGCCGTCTCCCGCAGTTGCCGCACGCACCAGGAAATGCGTCAGGCTGGATTTGTCGGAGCACAGCTGTTCGATCACTTCCGCAATCAGCGAGCGCAACTTCTGTCCGCTGTCGTTGCTGACGCTTTCCAGGGCGATAAACCAGCCATTGATCAGGTTCGCCAGCGGGCTGACCGGCAAGTCCTGCACGCGCCATCCGCGGTCGCCGACGCCGCTGCCATGCTCGAAGGTCTGGCCCCACCAGTGCTCGAAGCGGGTGCCGGCGGCCGCCAGGTCAGTCGACAATATGCGGCTGATCACGATGGTTTCGTCGGCGCAAAAATATGGCGTCCAGTCGCCCTCTTCCTGATTCTCCAGGTTGTAAAACTTGACCAGGCCGGCAAATTCGGTCGCCATCGCCAGCAGATCGGAAAAATGCATCTCATCGAGATTGAAATAGCCGTCCTGCAACGCCGCAAGCACGCGCATCTGCTGGCTGGTGCCATCCCTGATGATCAGATTCTTCATTGACGGGCAGTCCTGGCAAAGCCGCCGTCCGGCGCACCGGTACGGCCGCCCCTATTTGTTCGGCACATTGCTGCCTTCCAGGAAATAGAACGGATACACCATGTTGCTGCGGGTATTGGTGCCCCTGATGGTGTAATCAACATGGATATTCAACTGACCGCCCAGCATGTCGAGGTCATCGACACGGATCGCATTGAGCGTGATCCTCGGCTCGAAGAACAGGATCGCGCGTTCGATCGCATCCTTGATCTCGGTGACGACGCTTTCATTGAGCTCGTCGAACACATGCGCCTTGAGGCCGCAGCCGTAGGTCGGCTGCATGATGCGCTCACCCGGCGTGGTCGACAGCAAGATGGTCAGGCTCTCGTGGATATCCTGCTCGGCTTCCACCATGGCGACGCTGCCGCCAGCCTGATAAGCGCTATTGCTCTTGCCGAACGTCGGCGGAAAGCTCCAGCCGGTCCCCAGGAAAGATTTATCCAGGCCCATCGTCAGCCGCCGATCATCACGGTCGGACATCCCATCACGATGCTGCCGCCATGAGCACAGCTGTCGCCGACCCTGGCCGCCGGCATCTTGCCGATGAATACCGTGGCCGAGCCCTTGACGATGGTATCCGGCGGCCCGACGCAAACGCAGCTGTCGGTGACGACCGCCGCCGGCAATTTGCCGATCAGGACGGTCGGCACGCAGGGGCCGATGATCGGCCCGCCGACGTGCGGGATAGGCGTCGGCACAGCGGGCGTCTGCATCGGGCAGACATGCATGTCGGTCATTCGCGCGGCTAACGGCATGATGGCTCCTGAAGCGAAGAAAATGCGAGATTAAGGGCGGCGCTCAATTGATCATCACCATCGCTCCCTTCACCGTGGTCTGGCCTGCGGCCGACAGTTCGGCAGTGGCAGAGCCTTTGGCCACGAAGCCGACCTTGGCGTTATTGTTGATGTTCAGCGCTTCGTTCTTGATATCGCCCGTGGCGCTGCTTTCGATATTGGCCACCGCGGTGATGCTGACCTTGCCCTTGGCGTTGATGACGATATCTTTCGGACTGTCGAGCAGGATGCCGTCAGGATTCATCTCTATCTTGTTGCTGTTCTGGTCGGTCAGGCAGATCGATTTGCCGTCGTCGCTCAGGACGATGCTATTTTTCTGCGGCGTAATGATGGTGATGACCTTCTTGTCATCGTCGAATTCGATTTTCAGCAAGCCCTTGGTGACGATGGCCTTGATGAAGTTATCCGCCGTCAGCTCATAGGGCGGCTTGCGCTGGCTGCTGTACAGGCTGCCCAGCACCACCGGATGCGAGGGGTCGCTGTTGAGATAGCCGATCACCACTTCGTCGCCGATTTCCGGAATGAAGAAGGCGCCGACCCCGGTCGAGCCGTAGAAATTGGCCAGCCTGGCCCATACGCCGTCGGTTTCGGCCTGCAGCACCGGAATCGATACCTGGATCTTGTACTGGCCCTCGGGGTCCTCGTCGAGCTTCTTGACGATACCGATCTGCAGCCCGCTGACGCCCGGCGTCAAGCCGGCAGCCAGCGCCGCCGCCGTGCCGTCCTGCTGGCTGAACCATTCCGGCGCCATGCCGAAATCGACTTCCGTGATCCAGTTGCCCTGCGCGATATCGTGGCTGACGGCGCTGGCGAACACCTGGCCGCTGAAACGCTTGCCGACGCCGGCCAGTTCCAGCATGCAGCCCGGCTTCGCCAGCGCGCTGCCCTGGAATTTCATGCTGCCCTGGATCCGCGCCAGGCCAGCCTTCATCTGGCGCGCGGCGATCCATGACTTCAGTTCGCCGCTCTCCAGGGGCGCCGTGGTCTGCATGCGATAGGACGACAGGTCGACTACCTTGGCCAGGGTGGCGGCATCCAGGTTGCCCTGCGGGTTCATGGCTTGCGGGGCGGCCTGCTGCTCAACCACTGCCTGGGTGCCCGGATCCCAGGACACGCCCTGCACCGAGCTCAATTGCGTGCGCGCATCGATATCCGCATGGAATTCCATCAGGTCGACGCCGTAGGTCAGCTTCAAGACGGCGGCGGCATCGGTTTGCGGCGCCTTGACTACCACGCTGGTGTCTTCCAGGATCACCAGGAAGCCGTTGGCCTCGGCGCGCGTCACCAGGAAGTCCCAGTCGCTGCAGTAATACTGCACCAGCTCCTTGTGCTGGGTGTCGGAGCTGGCGACATCGGCGCTGACGCCGCTGGCGGCGATCAGCTTGCTGATGATGTCGCTATCCTTGAGATCGACGTAATTGGCGTTTTTCCGGCCGACCGTCAGCGCCATCGCCTTGTGCTTGCATTCGATCTGCAGCTGCGCCTCGTTATTGCCGACTATATGGATGCCGTGCCTGACCACCACGCCTTCAAAGATGACATTGGCGGCGCTGCCATAGCCCGCGCTGATCTTGATGTCCGCGCCCGGCACCAGCACATCGAGGTCGCTGACCGGGAATTCGTCCTGCGGCATGTCGCCGTCACGCACCGTGATGCGCGCCGTCGAAATCCGGTTGACCGCCTTGCTGACAGTGACGGCGATGACCTTGATGGTGTCGGCAAGCGCCGTGCCATTGCTGCTGATCGTCAGCTTGAGGACGGCGCTGCTGTTGAGATTTGGGGAATCAGCCATGGTTCATACCAGTGGTGGAAAGCGCAGCTGCATGCCGGGCTCGAGGTTGCGGAAATTGGTCAGGTTGTTGATGCGTGCAACTTCCCGGTAATACGACGAATCGTTATAGATGCGGCTGCAAAGCAAGGGCAGCGTATCGCCCACCTTGACTTCGACCAGGTGGCTGAGGTCGGGCGAGCTGGTGTTCGCCCTCAAGGTATCTTCTTCCTTGCTCATCCAGCCGACAAAGCTCATTTGCACCTTGGCGCGCAAGGGCTCGCCGCTGGGCTTGAACAGGGTGTAATCGATGGAAATCGATTCGGCGCGCCCGAAGAAAATGAAACTGCCCCACAACAGGCGCACATGGTTGGGTTCGTGCTTGTCGCCCTCGTAGACGTAGATCACCGACAGCAGCCGCTCGACCAGGGTCTGCACGCTTTCCATGCCGATCAATGCGACCACGCCGGTGCCGTCCAGCACCAGTTCCGGCAGGCTCAGGACTTCCGGCGAGATGGCGCTGAACTTCGGTTCGGCGCTGGATTGTCCCAGGCTCTTCTTGGTGCTGTAGTCGATTTTCAGCTGATGCTTGTAGCTGGCCGGATTGATCATCGCCTCGAACGGCGTCTTGCTCTTGTCGACGCTGATGGTGCCGGCGCTGACGTTGCATGGATAGATGCTGAGCTTCTTCTTGAGGCCGGTGCTGATCGGCATCTAGCGCTCCCGGCCGCGGCTCAGCAAGTCAGCCAGCATGGTCTTGCATTCGGCCAGGATCTCGCTTCTCGCTGCATCGCTGAGCAACTGCGCGCCAGCGCCACCGGCTGTCGATGGCGGCGCCTGGCCTGGCGTATCCTGGACAATATTCGATTTGATATTCAACTGCCTGATTTCGATGGACATTTTTTCTATACCAGCCTGTTTGAATAGGTATAACTCAGCACAATTTTTTCGATCACGACCTCGTTCTTGGTCGAGCCGAAACTTTCCACTTCCCACTTCACCGGATAGGCATTGGCGAAAGACCAGGCCCGCACCGGCAGTTTCTCTGCATTCATCAGCTGCACGGTGATCGGCTGCGCCACGATCGGCAGCATGAAATCCATTTCAAATACCGAGCGGCACCAGATCACCAGCGGCGAGGTCATCGGCGCGATGCCGCGCTTGAGTTCGAGCATGGGATGCTTGACGCCTTTCGGCAAGGTATGCACGTAGCGGTTCTCGCCGCCCTCGACCAGGGTTTCGGTTTGAATTTCCGCACCGATGCCCGACACCTCCTGGAAAGAGGTGTCGGTCAGCCCCAGGGTGGCCCCGAACAGCACCTTGAAATAAAAGGCCGGCGGTGGATAGCCATCCGAAAACAGATTGGGGATCGACATGCTTAGCTATCCGCTCTGAGTCACATTGCCGGTTGCGCTGAAGCTGCAGCCGTCATGAATTGGCAATCGTCAGCCCTTCGTGGACGATCTCGATGGTTTCAATCGCCACTTCATTGCCTTCGGCCTTGAGATCGGTGCCGGTAATCTTGGTCGGCCAGGCGTTGGTCAGGGTCCAGACCATGGTCGGCGCACCGGTTTCGTCCAGCAGGCTGATGGTCACCGGCAGGCGTTTGATGGTATTCATCTTGATCTGGTTGAACCAGTCCCAGAACTTGTTATCGGACTTGAAGGTACCCTTTTTCATGGTCACGTTGCCGACCTTTTTCATGCCGGGCATCTTGATCACGGAAAATTCCGGGCTGTCGCCATGCCGGTACTTGATTTCTTCCGACTGCACGTCCAGGCCGCTGACTTCCTGGAACGACATGACCTGGGAATCCCACTTCACCTGGAAGTAAAACTTGGGAAGCGGCCAGACCGTGGTTGATTGTTTTGATCCATCATCTGCCATATTAAACCTCGTCTATTTTGTAAAGGTTACGAAAACATCGATGCCGGCAATGCTGCGTGCCAGTGCGGCGCATCAGGATTTCTGCATCTGCTGCTCGAACGTGATCTCGATGAATTCGGCCGGCCGGCTGACCGCCACCAGCACCGACACTTTCAGCAAGCCTTCCAGGATATCGTCCGCCGTCATGGTCTCGCCAAGTCCGACAAACACGCTGAAAGCGTCGTCAGGGCTGGCGCCGGCAAGGCCGCCGCGCTTCCAGACGCTGGTCAGGAAATTGCGGATCATGCTCTTCACCGTGACCCAGGTGTTGGCGACATTCGGCTCGAACACATACGCCTTGCTGGCCTGCTTGACCGATTCCTCGATCATGATCATGGTGCGCCGCACGTTGATATAGCGCCAGTCCAGGCTGTTGCCGTCGAGCGTGCGCGCGCCCCATACCAGCACGCCTTCGCCGATGAAGGAACGGATGGCGTTGATGGATTTCCCCTGGGTGGTGACGTTCAGGTCTTCCTGGTCGTCATGGGTGATGTTCACCGCCGGCGACACCACGCCATTCAGGCTGACGTTGGCTGGCGCTTTCCAGACGCCGCGGGTATTATCGATCATGGTGTAAATGCCAGCCATGCCCGCGCTTGGCGGCAGCAGGTTGAGCTTCTTCTGGACCGCCAGCAGGATTTGCGAATACAAGGGACTGACCGCGACCAGCGTCTGGTTCAACTGCGTGATTTTCTGGTCGGCGTCCGGCTCTTTGCTCCAGTCGGTGGCTA
>NZ_DATMRB010000123.1:0-25635 GCF_035566555.1 Collimonas sp. | reverse complement strand
TACTGCGCCAGGTCATGATCGACGGCGTCTCGCTGCCGGCGCTGTGGCTGCCGCTGCTGGCCATGACAGCCTGGACCACGCTGTTCCTGACGGCATCCAGCTTCCTGTTCCGCTGGCACAAGAACTGATCCGCCGATTCTTTTTTCATTGCACTTTATAGAAAGAAACATCCATGTCCGTCAGCAAACTAAGCCGCGCTTACCTGTTCAACGCCGCCGCCTTCATTCCCGTGATCCTGTTCCTGCTGTATGGCCGTTTTGGCCCGGGCGAAGCCGGCGTGCGCTGGGAAACCGCGTATGTGATCGGCGGCATCCTGGCGATTCCCCACATGATCTGGCTGATCAATAGCCGTGCCGGCCACTGGATCGCCCTCGGCGTCGATCTCTATCTGCTGGTCGGCGCGCTGCTGGCGGCGATCTCGGAAAGCGCGGTGCAAGTGTGGGGACAAGATCTGGGGGCGGCGCCGGTGCTGGCTTCGGTGTTCGTGGTCGGCATCGCCGCCACGCTGTTTTCACCGCTCGGCTTTATCGGCGAAATCAGCAGCAACCGCGCACGCATCCGCCAGCTCTCGCTGCTGCTGCTGATTACTGCCGCGATCGCGGTCGCTGTCTCCCTGGCTTTCAGGCATAGCGCTCTGCTGGGTGGCGTGCTGCCAATCGTGGTGCTGGTGCTGGTGCGCGGCCAGCTTGGCAAGCGCCTGGCAACACCGGCTTGATAGACATGCAAAGCGCAGCGATCATGCCGGCCTCGGCGCTGGACGGCTTCCTGGTGGAACTGGCCGGCCTGCCGGCGGCGGATATCCTGACAGCGGGTACGGCATGCGCTCCTTATGAAAGCGACATCGCCAACTGCAGCGGCAAGGCTGCCGCCGTAGTCCTGCCGCGCGACACCGCAGCGCTCAGCGCCATCATGCGCGCCGCCGTGCGCCATGGCATACGGCTGATTGCCCAAGGCAACCGTAGCGGACTGGTGGGCGCCGCGATAGCAGATGGTTCCGGCAGCCAGGTAATCGTTTCGCTGTCCCGCATGCGGCAGGTCCGCAGCATAGATCCGGCTAACCGCAGCGTCATCGCCGAGGCCGGCGTCCTGCTGTCGGAATTGAACCGCCAGCTGGAGCCGCACGGTCTTTATTTTCCGATCGATATCGGCAGCGATCCTGCCGTCGGCGGCCTGATCGGCGCCAATGCCGGCGGCAGCCGCCTGCTGCGGCATGGCGACGTGCGCCACAACCTGCTCGGCATCGAGGCGGTGCTGGCGGACGCCGACGGTACCGTGATCGAGCTGCTGGCGCCGCTGCGCAAGAACAATACCGGCGTCGATCTCAAGCAGCTGTTCGTCGGCACCGGCGGCGCCTTCGGCATCATTACCGCGGCCACGCTGGATCTGAAACGCATCGACCAGTCGAGCCAGACCTTGTTCCTCGCCCTGCCCGGCCATGCCGCCGCGCTTGAGGTGTTGCTAGCCTTCGAACAGACCTTCGGCGATCTGCTGTGCGCCTTCGAGGTCATCTCCGAAGCGGCGCTTGACATCACCCTGCGCAATTTTCCAGCCTTGCGCCATCCCTTCGACGCCTCGGCCACATGTTACGCCCTGGTCGAAATTGCCAGCAGCATGCCCGGCCTCGACCAACTGCTGGCGCAACAAGCCGAACACTTGCTGGAACGGCTATATGGCCGCGCGCAAATCGCCAACGCAGCGTTCGGGCGAACGGACAGCTTTTGGCCGCTGCGTGACAACCTGCCGCTGGCCATCGCCAGGGAAGGCCTGCCGCTGTCTTTCGATGTCGCTTTCCCACGCTCGCAGCTGGCGGCCTTCCGCGCTGCGGCCGCGCAATGGCTGGAGCGCCAGCATCCGCAGCTGCAGCTCTACGATTTCGGCCATTTTGCCGATGGCGGCTGCCATCTGATCGTACTGCTGCCGCATGATCAGATCGAGCGCTATGGCATCGCCAGAATCGTCGCGCTGCGCAGCGCCATCTATCAGCTGGTGTGCGAACACGGCGGCAGTTTTAGCGCCGAACATGGGGTCGGCCCCTTGAATGCGCCGTATTACCGGAAATACACCGCCCCGAAAGTGAAGCAAATCAGCGCGGCTTTGCAGCATTTGATGGATCCGCAAGCGGTATTGGGACGTTACCGCTATTCCTAACATTGAATTCAGCAGTCAGGACAGGAGTTGTCGTCATGCCAGGTCACATGGAAAAAAACAGCGCTGCCAGCTACCGTAACAAATATGCAGCGCAGGCACGTTTGCTGAACAACTTGAACCCCTTCAAGAGCGCGTGGATGATCGCTCGGCAATGGCTGGTGATTGCCGCTGCGCTGGCGCTGCCGGCCTATGCCGTGGCACTGCTCAGCGGCGAAGACGGCCTGTGGGCGGGATTGTGCGAACTGTCTGCCGCCGGCTTGCTGGCGGTGGTCGTCCTGTTCGTATTGTCCGGCTTTGTGCTGGCCTGCAAGCAGCATGCGTTGGGCGTCATCATGCATGACGCCACCCATCACCGCCTGTTCAAGAACGCCATGCTGAATGAGATCGCCAGCAACTGGCTGTGCGCTTTCCCGACCGGCATGGTCACCTCAAGTTATCGGCGCGGGCACCTGCCGCACCATTTGTTCACCAACAAGCCGAACGATCCATACTGGGTACGCCTGGTGGCGGACGACAATTACAGTTTCCCCAAGCCGCGCCAGGCCTTCTACCGCATCTTGCTGGGCGACCTGTGCGGATTGCATCTGCGCTCTTGGTGGCCGGTGATCCGGTACTGGACCGGCTGGGCCTTCGTTTTCGACAATCGCGAAAAAATGCTGAGCACGTCGGAGCGCCTCCAGTTCATCACGTTCTGGCTATGTACCGCAGCGCTGGTCACTGTGCTGGAGGCCTGGCCTAGTTTCCTGCTGCTGTGGCTGCTGCCGATGTTTACCCTGACGCTGGCGTTCACCCGTATCCGCATCATCGCGGAACACGACCTGGCGCAGAACGAGCGCGAGCTGGAACGCACCCGCCACGTTGACGGCAGCTGGCTGGAGCGGCTGGCGCTGGCGCCGCTCAACATCAACTATCACGTCGCCCACCATCTGTTTCCTGCCGTGCCTTTGTACAACTTACCGAAAATGCACGCCATTTTGATGAAAGACGAAGGGTTCCGCGCCGAGGCCAGCCTGTGGCCACGGTATTTCGGCAGGAACGGGGGCTTGATCGACACCATGCTGGAATGATGTGGCGGCGGCAATTTATTTGATGAACGTTAACTCTATATAGGTGCACTCATGGCAGTTTCCGAATTGGCTACCCGCTTCGATGCGGATTTCGAGATCGACGACAGCGCTCCGTCGCAGGACGAGATGTATGCCTTTGTCAAGGCCCGCGAATCGGGCGCGCGGACCTACGCCAACTCGATCGGCGTGGTGATTGAAAAAGGCCGCCTGGCGCGCGTCACCGACAACGCCGGCAAGGACTATCTCGATTGCCTGTCTTGCGCCGGCACCCTGGCGACCGGCCACAATCACCCCTATATCCTGGCCAAGGTCAAAGAATTCCTGCAGTCGGGACATGTCTTGCAGGCTTTGGACATGACGACGCCGGCCAAGTATCGCTTCCTGGTCAAGCTGTTGGAGTGCCTGCCGCCGGAATTCGCCCGGCACGTACGCTTCCAGAGCTGCGGCCCGAGCGGCGCCGATGCTGTGGAAGCCGCGTTGAAACTGTTCAAGACCGCCACCGGCCGCCGCACGGTACTGGCGTTTCACGGCGCCTATCACGGCATGACCGCCGGCGCGCTGGCGCTGACCGGCAACCTGACCGCCAAGCGCCAGGTGGCGTCGATCATGCCGGATGTGCATTTCCTGCCCTATCCCTATTCCTATCGCTGCCCGTTCGGCCTGGGCGGCGAACAGTCGGACGACACCTCGCTGGCGTATATCGAACGCATGCTGGCCGACCCTGAAAGCGGCGTCACGGCGCCTGCCGCCATGATCGTCGAAGCGATCCAGGGCGAAGGCGGCGTGATTCCAGCCTCAGCCAAATGGCTGCGCGGCATTCGCGAGATTACCGCGCGCCTGGATATTCCGTTGATCATCGATGAAATCCAGACCGGCTTCGGCCGCACCGCCGACCGCCTTGGAAATCACTACGGCATCCGGCACGATGCCCGCGTGATTTCCAAGGCGGTCGGCGGCGGCTTTCCGCTGTCGATGCTGCTGTATCACGAAAAATACGACACTTGGCAAGCCGGCGCCCATGCCGGCACCTTCCGCGGCAACCAGATCGCCATGGTGGCCGGCGCCGCCTGCCTGGAAGTGATACAGGCCGAGCAGCTGGTAGCGCAAGCGCGCGCCAAGGGCAACTACCTGGAGACCCGCCTGCGCGAACTGGCATGCCGCTTCTCCATCCTCGGCGACATCCGCGGCCGCGGCCTGATGTGGGGCATCGAAGTCATAGCGCCGGACGCCGCGCCGGACGCGATCGGCAGCTATCCGGCCGACGGCGCCATGGCCCGCACCATCAAGCAGCGCTGCCTGGCCAACGGCCTGATCATCGAAACCGGCGGCCGTCATTCGGCAGTGCTGCGCTTGCTGCCGCCGCTGATCATTTCGGAGCAGGAGCTTGACGAGGCGATCGACAAGCTGAGCCGCTCGATTGAAGAAGCACTCGGTTGAAGCGCTCATGAAATTCACTGACATATTGAAGATTGAGAGGCGGCGATGACGCTCAGCGGCGACATGCTGATCGGCCAGCGTGCAGTGCGCGGAACCACAGCTTCTCTGCAAGCGGTCAATCCGGCCAGCAATGAAAAATTCGGCCCGGATTTCGGCGCCGGCGGTGCGGCAGAAATCGATCTGGCCTGCACGCTGGCGCAGCAAGCCTTCGATGACTATCGCTCCCGCAATGCGGAACAGCGTGCGCAATTCCTGGAAACTATCGCCAGCGGCATCCTGGCGCTGGGCGCGGAGCTGATATCACGCGCATCTCAGGAAACCGGCCTGCCCGCGGTGCGCCTGATGATAGAGCGTAGCCGCACCGTTGCCCAGCTGCGCCTGTTTGCCGGCATCGCGCGCAGCGGTCAATACCTGGGCGCTACGCTGGACTCGGCATTGCCTGAACGGATTCCGCCGCGGCCCGATCTGCGGTTGCGCAAGATCGCGCTGGGGCCGGTGGCGGTATTCGGCGCCAGCAATTTTCCCCTGGCCTTTTCGGTCGCCGGCGGCGATACCGCGGCGGCGCTTGCCGCCGGCTGCCCTGTGATAGTCAAGACCCATGGCGCCCATCTCGGCACTTCGGAACTGGTGGGCCGCGTGATCCAGGCGGCCGTCGCCAGCTGCCACTTGCCGGAAGGCGTGTTCTCGCTGCTGATCGGCGACGGCAACCAGTTTGGCCAGGCCCTGGCCAGCCACCCGGCGCTCAAGGCGGTGGCTTTCACCGGTTCACGTCATGGCGGCCTGGCCTTGATGCGTGCCGCCGCGCTGCGGCGCGAACCGATTCCAGTGTTTGCGGAAATGAGCTGCATCAATCCGATGTTCCTGCTGCCAGCCGCGCTCGCCGCCCGTGCCCCGCACATTGCCGCCGGCTTCGTGGAAGCGCTGGTGACGGGAGTCGGGCAGTTCTGCACCAGTCCCGGCCTGTTGCTGGCGATAGACGGTGAAGCACTGCAGCAATTCCAGGCGGCTGCCGTCGGCGCCCTGCAAAACAAGGGCGCCGGCACCATGTTGACGGCCGGCATCAGCAGCGCCTATGCCAATGGCGTTGGCCGCCTGAACGAGATGGCCGGCGTCAGGATGCTGGGTAAAGGATTGACGGCCAAGAGCGGCTGTTCGGCGCAAGCGGCCTTGTTTGCTACCGACGCCGCCACTTTCCTGACAACGCCACAGCTGGAAGACGAAAACTTCGGCCCCAGCGCTTTGATTGTCGCCTGCCGGAATGCAGAAGAAATGCAGGCCGTCGCGGAATATCTTTCCGGCCAGCTGACGACGACCTTGCATATGGACAGCGCCGACCATGATCTGGCGCGGAGATTGTTGCCAACCCTGGAACGCAAGGCCGGCCGCATCTTGGTCAACGCTTACCCGACCGGCGTCGAAGTGTCGCATGCCATGGTGCACGGAGGGCCGTTTCCGGCCAGCTCTGACAGCCGCAGCACGGCAGTCGGCGCGACCGCCATCGAACGTTTCCTGCGGCCGGTCTGCTATCAGGATTTGCCGGCGGTACTGATGCCGCTGGAGTTGCGGGATGAAAATCCGCTGGGCTTGTGGCGCATCCTCAACGGCGAATGCATCCGTGCCTGACGCCGTTAACGCACAAGGCCGTCAACCGGAATGCCGGTTGACGGCCTTGCCTGCTGCGAACCTGCCGTACCGGTCAGGCCTGTTTGGCTACCGGCGCATGCACTTGCAGCATGCTGAGCAATGCGTCGTAATAATCCTGGCAGGTATTCAGGCGCAGCATGGCGCCTTGCAGGATTTCTCCGCGCGCTTCAGGGTATTTCGCATCGAGCGGCACAATCACGTTTTCCAGCCAGCCCTGCGCATGGACGATATCGATGCTGATATGTTCCTTGTAGTAATCGACTTCGCCTTCCTTGCCCAGGCCGATGCGATGGCAGCCGTGCACCAGTTTTTCATACTGGCGCGGATCCAGCAGCTCGGTGATCGCCATGATGCCGATCGCCTTGAAGTAATGCTTGCGCTGCAGACAGGTCAGCATGAACAGATTATGTCCTGCCAGTCCTTGCCAGCCGAGCGACGACGCATGATTGTCTTCGACGTTTTCAGCGCCGACCATGTCCAGCAGCTTGCGGAACAGGTTGACGTGGCTGCGGGTGGAATTGCCGTTGCCCGATTCATCCCACAGGTTCTGCACCAGTTCCTTGCGCGTGATTTCGTCCGAGCCGACCAGTATCAAGGCGATCAGATCGAAGAAGCGGATGTTGAGCGCCGCATCGCTACGGAAAAATTCGACGAACTGGCCGTGCGAAGCCGTGGTCTCGAGATAGTCAAACAAAGGATGGTTGGAGACGGTATGTTCGCTCCACAGAAAGCGCAAGGCATCGGTGAGCGGCATGTCGGCGCTGATGCGCGCCAGCGGCGACGAATCGCCGGAAGCCAGCCACGCTCTTTCGATCTCGTTGCGCATCTGCTGCAGGTAATGATTGGATTGATTGGCGGCGGCGAAACTGGTCGCCGAAGCCACGTGCATGTCCAGCAAGATGAACAGCGTCCGGTGCACCAGGCACAAAGCTGTGTCGTCATCTGTCGCCAGGGCCTTGGCCAGCGTGGAGCGCACCTTGTGCATCAGCAGTTCGAACAGCTCGCGGTCGTTGTCGAAACGGCTTTCCAGCTCTGGATCGGCGACCAGCATGGAGACGATAGTATCGAGAGGAAGCTCGGAATAAGGCTGTCGAAGGCTTTGATAGACGTCTTGATGAAGATTTACTGCATGAAACGCTTCTGTGACTTGCGAATTCGCTACGGTCGGATAACTCATGTAACTTCCTCAGAATAGTGTTTAAACCGTGACTGCCATTGCCACCCTTAATTTTTGTGCAAGCGGCTGAAAAGCCGGCTACAAAATTTTTATAATATCCTAAATTTAAACAGACAGGTCTGTCATATAATTGAAATATCAGAGCCTGGGATAAGTGCCGATGATAGTGTTGCAACACCGTTTTACAACGCTTGCCAGCCAGTTTTCACTGCCGAAAGTCAACTTGTATCCGCGACAACAAATACTGAGATAATATACCGTACTGTACACTGTACCAATTGCAGCAGATCACGTCCGGCAGCCGCTTTGCCATGTTTGCGCTACCGGCCTATCGCATGCTTATTTGCGTAACCATTCACGTAACTTACACCTAATCAATGACCCGTATGAAAGAAAAACGACAGATACTTATTGATACGGCAACGCGGCTCTTCTCTCAAGATGGTTATCATGCGGTGGGCATAGACCGCATCCTGGCGGAAGCAGGCGTCGCCAAGATGACACTGTATAAATACTTTCCATCGAAAAAGGAGCTGGTGGTGGAGGTATTGGAAGAACGCATGACGATGTGCGCGAATTCGCTCTCCTTGTTTCTCGAAAAATTCGAAACGCCGATGGACAAGCTGCATGGCGTCTTCATGTGGCACGACAAGTGGTTCCGCGAAGTCAATTTCACCGGCTGCATGTTTGCAGCGGCAGCGGCGGAATTCCACGGTTCGGACAACGCCATCCTGCGCACCGCCGCCAGCCAGAAGAAAGGCCTGACCGACCAGGTCAAGAATGTACTGGAACCGCTGGTAGGGAAAACCGTCGCCACCAAGCTGGCGCGCCAAGTAGTCATGCTGCTCGACGGCGCCACACTGGCGGCGCACGTCGCCGGCCGCAAGAATGCCGCCAACGATGCCTGGAGCGTGGCCCAGGAGATCGTCCTGCTGGAGCACTCAAAGCTGCAGACCGCTTAAAACGCCCCTTACAGAGAGCCGGCCAGGAATGCAGCGGCCGGCTCTCTGCCAAATCCCACCTCAAATGCCTGATCTTGCCATTGCTGCAAGAAAATTATTTTGCGTTTCCGACAATCTTTATAGTGCCCTTGAAATTCACAAGTTTACCGTCGGGATAGGACACGTTGGTATACACCGTGCCGTGCTCGAAATCTTCCACATGCACCACGTTCAGCTTCGAATCCGGTTCGTGCCAGTACACCATGTAGACTTGCGGACGAATCTTGACCGCCGTGTATTGCACTACCTCGGTGATGCCCTTGAAGATGCCCGAGCGGCAGTAGATTGATAAAGTAGTAAGATCCTTGAAGTTCAAATCGATGATCGCATCGCCAAACACCACTTCCACTGCCTTGCCAGCCGCCGGAAAATCCGCCGCGCTAGGGCCGACCGCACTATCGCTCACGCTCGCCTGCGCCGCCGGCTGATCAGCGTCCTTGGCTGACGCGTGCAGCGCCAGCCCCAGTTGCAATGTGACAAAAAACACAATCTTTACATATGATTTCAACAGCATTTAATCCCCCCGGTTTGATTGTTATGAAATGTTGTGTCAACTACGACGGGGGAAGTATATCCAGAAATATTATTGAGATAGGGCAAAAATGTAAGCGCGCGCGGGCCGGACACCGCAGCTGGCGGGCACTGAAAATGAAAGCAGACAAAAGTTCCCGGCGCCGATAGATGGCCGGTTCCGGGGCCTGTTTAGCCGAAAGCCGAAATAATCAGATCACCTTTTCTTCGCGCAGCATGGCAATGTAATCCTTGCCATAACCCAGCTGCGCCAGCACTTCTTCGGTATGCTCGCCCAGCAGCGGCGAGCGGGTTACCTCGGTCGGGCTGTCCGACATCTTGATCGGGTTGCCTACTGTCAGATATTTGCCGCGGGTCGGATGATCGACTTCGACGATCGTGCCGGTCGCGCGCAACGATGGCTCTTCCGCGATTTCCTTCATCGACAGGATCGGACCGCAAGGAATATCGTATTGGTTCAGGATATCCATCGCCTCGAACTTGGTCTTGCTCATGGTCCATTGCTCGATGCGGGCAAAGATCGGCTTCAGGTGCAGCAGCCGCGCCGCCGGCGTGGCGTATGCTTCGTCGGTAATCCAGCCCTCCTCGCCGATTACCTTGCACACCGCCGGCCAGACCGCGCCCTGAGTGATGAAATAAATGTAGGCGTTAGGGTCGGTTTCCCAGCCCTTGCACTTCAGGATCGAGCCCGGCTGGCCGCCGCCGGAGGCGTTGCCGGCGCGCGGCACGGCCTCGCCGAACTTGCTGTCCGGGTATTGCGGATACTCGTGCATGGTGCCGGTCCGTTCCAGCCGCTGCTGGTCGCGCAGCTTGACCCGGCACAGGTTGAGCACGGCATCCTGCATCGGCGCCAGCACCTTCTGGCCGCGGCCGCTGCTGTGGCGCTGGTACAGCGCGCTGACTATCCCCAGCGCCAGATGCAGACCGGTGCCGCTGTCGCCGATCTGGGCGCCGGTCACCATCGGCGGGCCGTCGTCGAAGCCGGTCGTCGATGCCGCGCCGCCTGCGCACTGGGCGACGTTTTCATAGACCTTGCAATCTTCGTACTTGCCGGGGCCGAAGCCCTTGACCGAGGCCACCACCATGCGCGGATTCAGTTCCTGGATGCGTTCCCAGCTGAAGCCCATGCGGTCGAGCGCACCGGGCGCAAAATTTTCCACCAGCACGTCGCAATCCTTGATCAGGGTTTCCAGTACTTCCTTGCCTTTCGGATTCTTGGTGTCGAGCGTGATGGAACGCTTGTTATGGTTGAGCATGGTGAAATACAGGCTGTCGACGCCGGGAATGTCGCGCAGCTGGCCGCGCGTCGCGTCGCCCTCGCCGGCCCGCTCGACCTTGATCACGTCGGCGCCGAACCAGGCGAGCAGCTGGGTGCAGGTCGGTCCGGACTGGACATGGGTGAAATCGAGAATGCGCACGCCATCCAGTGCTTTGCTCATGAAAATCTCCTGTTTATATTTATCGTCGTCACCATGCTTCTGGTGCTGCAGCAAGGGTGATGTTAGCCGGATTCCGCTACTTGCGCCGCCAGCCTGGCTTCAAATTCCGCCAGGCGCTTGCGCAAGGCGCGGTCTTCGGCGAAACGGCTGCTTTCGTCGCGGATCACGGCGACAATTGCTGCCACCTTGCCGGCCGGCGTGCGCAGCAGCGCCACGGTAAATGCGATCGACAATGTATGGCCGTCCTTGTGCACCGCCGGCACCCGCAGCACATCGTTGCCGTAACGTGTGACTCCGCTCTCCATGGTCTTTTGATAACCGTCCCAATGGCGCTGGCGCTGGCGTTCGGGAATGATCAGGTCCAGCGATTTTCCCAGCGCGTCCTGCTGGCTGAAGCCGAACATGCGCTCCGCCGCCGGATTCCATAAAGTGATGGCGCCGCCGGCATCGGAAATCACGATGGCGTCGCCGACTGCCTGCACCAGCTGATCCAGATCGATTGCGCTAGACATGACGCTGTTCCTTTCAGATTTTCCAAACCGTAATATCCAAACAAATACGGCGCCCGAGGTGGGCGCCGCTGCTGTGCTGACTATCCAGCCGTCATTGCCGCATCCTCAAACTGCTTGCGCACTATGCAATTCCGCAATCTGTCCGGCGCTGTAACCGAGGCTGGCCAATACCTCGTCGGTATGCTCGCCCAGCAAAGGCGAACCCGTGATTTCCGGCGTCAGGTCAGAGAACTTGATCGGGCTGCCTACCGTCAGGTATTTGCCGCGCTCCTTGTGATCGACTTCGGTGATGGTGCCGCTGGCGCGCAGCGACGGATCGTTGGCCAGTTCCTTCATGGTCAGCACCGGCGCGCAAGGAATATCGAATTTGCGCAAGATATCGACCGCTTCAAACTTGGTCTTGTCCTGCAGCCAGACTTCAATCGTATCGAAGATTTCGGTGATGTGCGGCTGGCGCGCCTTCGGTGTGTTGTAAGCCGGATCGTCGATCCACTCGTCCTTGCCGATCGCCTTGCAGATCGGCGCCCAGGCATGACCCTGGATGGTGAAGTAGATATACGCATTCGGATCTTCCTGCCAGCCCTTGCACTTGAGCACCCAGCCCGGCTGGCCGCCGCCGCCGGCATTGCCGCCGCGCGGCACCACGTCGCTGAAAGTACCGTGCGGATATTGCGGATACTCTTCCAGGAAACCGAGACGGTCGAGCCGTTGCTGGTCGCGCAGCTTGACGCGGCACAGGTTGAGCACGCTGTCCTGCATCGACACGGCAACCCGCTGTCCCTTGCCAGTCTTGTCGCGGCCGATCAGCGCGGTCAGGATCCCGATCGCCAGGTGCATGCCGGTATTGCTGTCGCCCAGGGCGGCGGCGCTGACCGTTGGCGGGCCGTCCCAGAAACCAGTGGTGGAAGCGGCGCCGCCGGCGCACTGAGCGACGTTTTCATAGACCTTCAGGTCGTCGTAATGATGGCCATCGCTGAAGCCTTTGACCGAGGCCACGATCATTTTCGGATTGAGCTCATTGATGCGCTCCCAGGAAAAGCCCATGCGGTCCAACGCGCCAGGGCCGAAATTCTCCACCAGCACATCGGATTCCTTGATCAGCTTTTCCAGCACCAGCTTGCCTTCCGGCTTCTTGGTGTCCAGCGTCAAAGAACGCTTGTTACTGTTCAACATCGTGAAATACAGGGCATCGACATCCGGAATATCGCGCAGCTGGGAGCGCGTGACATCGCCGGAACCGGGACGCTCGACCTTGATCACATCGGCGCCGAACCAGGCCAGCAATTGCGTGCACGCCGGGCCGGCCTGGACGTGGGTAAAATCGATAATGCGGATGCCGTCTAGTGGTTTGCTCATTTCAAACTCCTGTTCAATTGGTCTAATGCGTGTGTTCGCCTGCAGCAATCCGGCTCATTTGTACATGGTTTGCGCCATGGTGCCCGGCGCATACACGGCAGGATCGACCCAGATATTCACCACGGCGCAGCGCCGCGTCTTGCGCACCGCTTCGCGCGCCCGCTGCAAGGCGCCGGCGATCTGCGCCGGATCGCGCACTTCTTCGCCATGGCCACCCAGCATTTCGGCGAACTTGCCGTAAGGGATGTCGCTCAGCAGGTTGCCGACGTTGCCCCGTTCTTCGCCGTACTTGGCCAGCTGGCCGTAACGGATCTGGTTCATCGCCGAGTTGTTGCCGATTACGGCGATGTACGGCACGCCGAAGCGGTTGGCGGTTTCCATGTCGAAGGACGTCATGCTGAAGGCGCCATCGCCGTAGTAGCACATCACTTCCTTTTCCGGATTGGCCAGGCCGGCGGCGATTGCAAAACCGGTACCGACCCCCAGGCTGCCGAGCGCGCCCGGATCCATCCATTGCCCCGGATTGCGCGGACGCACCGCCTGCGCCGAGATAGTGACGACGTCGCCGCCGTCGCCGATATAGATGGTGTCATCGTTCAGGAACTCGTTGATTTCATACGCCACGCGATAGGGATGGATAGGCGCGCTGTTCGATTTGAACAAAGGCATCAATTTTTCCGTGGCGACCGCTTCCAGCTGTTGCAGCTGCTTCATCCAGGCGCGCCGTTTTTCATGCGCGCCCTTGTTGATGCGGCCGCTGGCGGCTTGCAGCAAGGCGCCCAGGATAGTGCCGGGATCGCCGACCAGGCCGAGCGTGATGTCGCGGTTCTTGCCGACGGTGCGGTAATCCTGGTCGATCTGGATCACCTTGGCGTTAAGGCCGAGACGCTTGCCGTAGCCCATGCGGAAGTCGAACGGCGTGCCGACGATCAGGATGACGTCGGCCTTGTCGAAGCCTTCGCGGCGGGTGCGGTCGAAATGATGCGGATCGCCCGGCGGCAGCAGGCCGCGCGAAGCACCGTTGAAGTAAGCCGGGATATCCAGGCCGCGCACCAGGTCGATCGCTTCCTTGTGGCCGCGCGAAGACCAGACCTGGCCACCGTACAGCACCACCGGCCGTTCTGCCTGCACCAGAATGTCGGCCAGTTTTTCGATATCGGCAACGTCGCCCAGCGACTTGACCGAAGCGCGATACTGGCCGGCGGCTGGAATCACTGCCTTGCTGATCTCGATTTCGCGGTCCAGCACGTCGCGTGGGATTTCCAGGTACGCCGGACCGGGAGCCCCGGCAAAGCACGCGCGGATCGCCATCGACACCATGTCGGCCACGCGTTCGGTGGAACGCACGCCTTCAGAGAATTTGGTGATCGGCCGCATCATTTCAGTGTGCGGCAAGTCTTGCAGCGAGCCCATCATGTGCTGGGTGATGCCGCCCTGGCCGCCGATATGCAGCACCGGGCTTTCCGAACGGAAGGCGGTGGCGATGCCGGTCACGGCGTTGGTGCAGCCTGGGCCGGCGGTGGTGACCACCACGCCCAGCTTGCCGGTCTGGCGCGCATAACCGTCGGCCGCGTGGGCAGCGACCTGCTCGTGGCGGACGTCGATGATGCGGATGCCCTCATCGATGCAGCCATCGTAGATATCGATGATATGGCCGCCGCACAGGGTAAAGATGGTATCCACGCCTTCATTCTTCAACGCCCGCGCCACCAGATGGCCGCCCGACACTACGCCGGCTTCCCGGCTCTTGCGCTTGAGCGTATCGTCAGCGGTCGTACTAGTTGCCACTTTTGGCTCGGATATCACAGCTGCCATCATTCCTCCTGTTGTCGGTTGTCTCTTGGGTTTTCTTGTTGCCTTGCTTGATGCCATATTAGCTAGGGCGACCCTAGCTCTTCATTGACCTCGGTCAAGTTTTGCCGCATCATCTTTGGGCGCTGCCGACTATTACCAAATTGCTTACATGATCCTCATAGAAAACCATCCAGAAAAAAACATCATTCGCGTTCAACTGCGTCAAAACAATGTTTTAAAAGGCTTGAGCGAGAGTGACATGCTTGAGCTCGAATCCCACCTGGTGGTGGTGGATGGCGGCAAAGGTGAAATCCTGCTGCATCAGGGCGTACACGAGATGGAGCAATATTTCATCCTGGACGGCATACTCAAGCGTGTCGTCACCAACCAGCAAGCCAAGGAAATGATCCTGCGCTTCGCCGACGAGCGCGACATGGAGACCAGCTACGCCGCCTGGCGCCTGAAGACGCCGGCGCCTTACAGCATCGTCTGCGTATCCAAGGCGCGGGTTGCCAAGCTGCCATTGCAGCAATGGGCCGCCTTCATGGACCGCCATCCGCAGCTGAAGCAAACCTTTGAATATGAAGTAATGCGTCTGATGAGCGAGATCATGGCGCACACCATCACCCTGCATCTGCTGGATGCGCCGGGCCGCGTACACAGGTTCTTGCGCAAACACGCCGAACTCTACGACCGCATCCCAAAAAAAGAGCTGGCGACCTACCTCAACATTTCCGCCGAAACCTTGAGCAGACTGAAGCATCAGGGAAAAATCTAGGCGCCGTCCTGCTTCCTGCGCTGTCACGCTGTCAACTCTGACAGCTGGTCTTAACTTCCCTGTCATCCTAGATTGGTACGGCCGCTGCCGTCTCGCCGTTCTCCATGCACCCTACCCGGATGCAGGAGCCAGGCAGCGCGTTTCCACTAACCTTGTCGATCACAATCTAAAGGGAATCAACGATGCACGCTAAACCCGTCGTCCAAGCTTTCATGCTGAGCGCCGCTCTGCTAGCCATGAATACTTCGTTACACGCACAGTCAAACGCTGCGCAAACACTCCAGCAACTTCAGCAAACCGAAGGCAGCGACGCCAGCGCCGCCGCCACGCGCGGTTTGGCGGAATTTGTGCAAAACCAGGTGCAAGCCCACGCCGGCACGTTGCCAGAGGGTTTCCCGCTCGACGTCGCTGACGTCCAGGACCTGAAAGATGCCCGCATCGCTTACGGCTTCCCGGTCTACACAGTCGATCCGAAAGACATCCTGGCGACCCGCAGCGATTTCAGCGCCATGGCCAGGCCCACCGGCGTCTGGCGCTTCCTGATCAGCCGCGACAGTCGTCCGATCGGACTGGCGACGCTGGAAAAGCTCAACGGCGCATGGCAAACCACGTCCTACGGCGGCGCCGGCTTGTCCAAGGATGTCGACGCCCTGATGCAGCTTTACGGCAACGCCAATCGTTCCAACTTGCGCTTTATCCGCGTCTTCCAGGCTCGCTCTGATTTTCTTGAAGTCGCATCGAGCGGCGGCGCCGCTCCCCGCTTCGCGCCGCTGCAGTCGGCACGCGAAGCGCTGTTACTGCAACTGCACGCCAGAAAAGCCGGCAGCACCGCTGATAACGCTGCCGGCGGCTTGCTGGACGCCAGCCAGTTTGCGGAATCCTTGCGCGCCGCCGTCAAGGCGAATATCGCCAACTTCCGCTGATCTTCAAACCTATTCCAGGAGTAAACGTGAATACAACTTTACGCCGCATGATTGCGGGCGCCGGCCTTGTGCTGATGACGTCCATGGCATTCGCCGCTTCGAAAACCTTGAACGTGCCGCTGGTCACGCAGGAGCACAGCGAATGGTGCTGGGCCGGCTCTAGCAAAGCGGTCTTGAATTTCTACCGAAAAACGCCAAGCCAATGCAGCATAGTCAACTGGGCCTTCGGCATCAGCTACGCCTGCGGCAACAGCCGCTTCAACTGGAACAGCCAGGCCAACCAGCCCAACGGCATGTATGGCAACAACGGCAGCGTGCAAGACATCTTGAGCTACTGGGGGGTGCCCAACAAGGCCCTGAGCAATTATCTGTCGTGGGCGCACGTGGTCAGCGACATCAACGCCAGCCGGCCGTTCGTGATGCGCTACGGCTGGACCAGCGGCGGCGGCCATATCGTGGTTGGACGCGGCTACGAAACCGTGAACGGCGTGAATTACCTGTACATCATGAATCCCTGGCCCGGCGAAGGCATGACTTACGGCAGCTACGACTCAACCGTATCGGACTACGATCACCAATGGACCCACACGCAACGCATGAGCATCGACGGATAGGAGGCAGGCCGCGGCTGCGGAGGCTACATCGCAGCCGATCAAATTGCCCAGATGAAATCATTCCAAGACGGCCAGGCCGTTGTTTCGAGACGACACCTGTTAAAAGCGGAAATGTTGTTGTATTCCAGGCCTGTTCGCCTATATTGCGGCGCAAGATATTGACAGATGGCATACCTGTTATCGGATAATGTCATTAGAGGAAGGACTATTCAATCTCTATAATGCAAAGCAGCAAAAGAAGATTTCTACTTTGACAGGAGCACCACCATGACGACAGCAACCAATAGCTTCACCCCGGCGAACAGCACAGGTTTTTCCGCAAAAGTGGCAGGCGTTGCGTATGCCGTGGCTGCTACCGTATTCGGCATCAACCTGCGCGAATCGCTTGATGCGGAAAGCACCAGCGACAAGGCCGACGCCGCCTACACCTGGGGCATGTAATTCCGGCCAGCGCCGATGCAGTAGCGTCGCCTGGGCGGCGCCAGTAATATGAAAAGCAATGCAAAACAGCCAATCAGAGATTGGCTGTTTTTGTTTGTACCAAAGGTTCCTGAGCGCCCCGAAGCCATCTTCGCCGACCGGAACTTCCGTGCCGCAACATAATTTAGTTATGCGACCTTCTTATATCAGCTGAGGAAGGCGGAAAAATAGCTAGGCAGTTGCATGAAGGGGGTGCACGAAGCGGTGAGAACCGCCGCTGCGCTGATTATTGTCTATGCCGAATGTTCAACGATCGCTGATGCCCCGCCGTGTGTCTCTTTAGCCGGCACCGCCGCAGCCGGCGCCGGCTGTTCCACCCAGCGCTTGCGCATCGGCGCCAGCACGAACTTGGCGGCCAGACCGGCGGCGATGGTAATTGCCGCCGCCGCGATGAAGACCCGGTTCCAGGCGCCGCCGGCCGACAGCACCGAGGTGAGCGGCACCAGCAAGGCGGCGGTTCCTTTTGCGGTGTACAGGGTGCCGGCGTTCCCGGAAGCGAACTTGCTGCCGAAAGTATCGGCGCAGATCGCTGGGAAGATGGAGAATATTTCGCCCCAGAACAGGAATATCAAGGCCGCAAACACCATGAATGCGTAAGGATTGTGACCGTATTGCATCAAGCCGAGCAGCGCTACTCCCTCGCCGACAAAGACGATGAACATGGTGTTTTCACGGCCGATCTTGTCGGAAATGAAGCCGCATAAAGGACGGGTGAAACCGTTGCACAGGTTATCGATGGAGAGCGTCATGGTCAGCAGCGGCAAGGTCACGCCAAGCAAGCTGATCGGCAGCTTGGCGATGCCGAAATCCTTGGCGATCGGCGCCAGCTGTGCGGTGGCCATCAGGCCGCCGGCGGCTACCGCCACGAACATCGCGTACATCACCCAGAACACCGGGGTCCGGATCATCTGCCCCGCCTTGTAATCGATCTTGGTCATGGTCAGCTTCTTCGACACCACGATGCCTTTCGGCGGCGCCGGCCGCACCATCAGCATCGCCAGCAGGAAAATGCAGACGCCCTGCAGGATGCCGAAGAACAGGAAGGCGCGTTCGTAGCCGGAGCTCTGGATCATGTTGGCGATCGGGATCACTGTCACCGCTGCACCGGCGCCGAAGCCTGCCGCCGTCATCCCGGCCGCCAGGCCGCGCTTGTCGGGAAACCATTTCAAGGCATTGCCGACGCAGGTGCCATAGACGCAACCGGCGCCCACGCCGGCGATGATCGCCGCCGCATACAGTTCGAACAGGCTGGTCGCCATCGAGTTGATCACCCACCCGGCCGCCGCAAAAATGGCGCCGATGGCAATCACCGGACGCGGCCCGAACTTGTCGACCAGCCAGCCCTCAATCGGCACCAGCCAGGTTTCAGTCACAATGAAAATTGAAAACGATAGCTGAATCGCCGCTTGTCCCCAATGATGCTTGGCATCCATCGGCGTCACGAACAAGGTCCATGCATATTGCAGATTGGCGACTAAGCCCATGCAGATGATACCGATAATCAGTTGGATCCACCGATTAGGGGCGCCCTTGGAATTGCTGGTTTCCATGCGTCTTGTCTCCTGATATTTTAGGCTGCTTATATTTTTATCTGTTGCGACAGCTGACGGATTGCGGCGATGCGCACAATAGGTGCGATGCCTGATTCTGGGGCGATTTTCCTGGCCATTCCTTGACGCCGGTCAAGATTGTGCACCGCTGGCAAATTTAGTTTTGTACCGGCTTCAGGCCACCCTTCGCAGCTGCAATTGCCCACGCTCTTCTTCGAATGTCTTGGCCAGCAGCTTCACCAGCGCATAGACCGTATCCAGCTGCGGCGTCGGCGTCGCGGTCAGGCGGCCCAGCTCGATCACCGACCCCACCAGCGCATCGATCTCCAGCGCCCGCCCCGCCTCTACATCTTTCAGCATCGAAGTCTTGTGTTTGCCGATTTTTTCGGCGCCGGCGATGCGCTTGTCGAGCGGCACGCGGAAACTGATGCCCAGTTTGTGCGCAATCGTCTGCGCTTCTGTCATCAATGCAGCGGCCAGTTCGCGCGTCAAAGGGAACTGGCAGATATCGACCAGGGTTGAATGGGTCAAGGCGCTGATCGGATTGAAGCTCAGGTTGCCCCACAGCTTGAGCCAGATTTCGGAACGGATATCGTCCAGCACCGGGGCCTTGAAACCGGCTTTGGTAAAAGATGCTGAAATACGCTGCACGCGTTCACTGTGCGAGCCGTCCAGCTCGCCCAAGGGAAAGCGCTCACCCTCGAAATGCCGCACCACGCCAGGCGCGACCAGTTCCGATGCCGGATAGACCACGCAGCCGATGACGCGCGCCGGCGGGATCTGCTCGCTGAGCTTGCCGCTCGGGTCCACCATTTTCAGGCTGCAGCCTTCCAGGGCACCGCCGGTCTTATGGAAATACCAATAGGGAATGCCGTTCTGCATGGTGACGATGCTGGTTTTCGGCCCCAGCAGGTGATGCAGCTCGTGGCCGACGGCATCCAGCTGATGCGCCTTGAGCGCCAGGATCACCAGGTCCTGCGGTCCGGTCTTCCGGTAATCGTCGCTCGCCGCGACCTGATCGGCCACATGTTCCGTGCCGTCTTCCATGATCAGCCGCATGCCGTTGCGCCGGATCGCCTCCAGATTGGCGCCGCGCACCATGAAGCTCACCTCTTCTCCGGCCAGCGCCAGCTTGGCGCCGACATAGCCGCCTATGGCCCCGGCTCCCACAATTGCGATTTTCATGATTGCTCCATATTGGAAAGTAAGAAATCAGGGAAGCGCCGCAACGCTATTCAAAGCGGTTGCCAAGTTTGCCGATGCCTTCGATCTCGATTTCCACCGTGCTGCCGGGCTTCATCGAGCCGACGCCGACCGAGGTGCCGCACAAGATGAGATCACCGGGATACAAGCTCATGTCCTTGGAAATCAGGCTGACCAGCCGGGCCGGCGAAAACAGCATGTCGCTGACCGGATAATCCTGCCGCAGCTCGCCGTTCAGCCAGGTCTTGACTCTTAGCCCGTGCGGGTCGATCCCGCTGGCCACCACCGGGCCGAATGGGCAGAAAGTATCGAAGCCCTTGGCGCGCACCCATTGCGCAAAGGTCGGGTCGCGGTTGAGGATTTCCGCCGCGGTGACATCGTTGGCGCAGGTGTAGCCGAAGATGTAATTGCCGGCATCCTGCTCCGCAACCTGGCTGGCGGTCTTGCCGATCACGATCCCCAATTCCCCTTCGAACACCACTTTGCCGACCGTCGCCGGCGAACGGATGATCCCTTGCGGGTTCAGGTAGGAGTTGGGCGCCTTGATCAGGTACAAGGGTTCGGGCGGCGGCGCAAGATTCAGCTTGGCGCCGAGCGCGCCGAAGTTGTTCCACAGCGCCAGCACCTTGCTGGGTGCGGTCGGCGTCAGCAATTCGACGGCGCCGGGATCCAGATACACCCCGCTGGCTTGAGCGTTGCCGAACATGCTTCCATCCCACAGCTGGATGCGCTTGCCCTCAAGCGTGCCGAAGCGGAGATTGTCTTGATGCATGAAGCGCAGCCAATGTCGTATCATTTTTTTCTTCCATGGAAAGCGTCGACGATCAGCTATGGCGATGGCTTGCCGGGCTGGTCCGATTGTGCGAGGACTTGTTGCCGCCAGCCTTGACGGTGGTCAAGATTGCCGTTTTTTTAGTCGCCGCCGGCTGCCAGGATCCGGCCAATAGCGGCTACTATTCAGATACCGATTTCGGCGCGCTGCACTTCCGCCCAGTTGACATTGAGGCCCGGGCGCGAGCCGCAAGCCGCAAGGTTTTCCAGGCAGCGCGCCCTGGCGCTTTCAATCGCGCCGCTCAGGAAATCCGCATCATAGGCATTCAGCAAATGCGGCTGGTGCAGCTCGACATAGGCGCAGACCAGGTGTTTGCCGGCGCCGCGCGCCAGCAAGGAGTGGTAGGTATCGAGGTCCCAGTGCCAGCTCAGGCCGAGTTCGTGGAAGGCTGAGTTATAGGCAAACAGCGAGGTTTCTTCGGATGGGTCGATGAATGCCGGATCGATCGTGATGCTAGCCATGATGCATTTCCTCCAAGTGAGGCGCCGCAGCGCCTGGATTCATCTGCAGCGTTGTGCAGAGCTGAAGCCATGGTAGGGAAAGCAAATGATTAGCAACAGTTAAAGTTTTTACGGAAAACGATTAGCGATCACTTATGCATCATCAAGCAGCAGAATGAAAAACGCCACCTTGCGCCAATTGAAAACCTTTGAAGCCGTGGCGCGCCACCTCAGTTATTCGCGCGCTGCGGAAGAGCTGCACCTGACCCAGCCGGCGGTTTCGCTGCAGGTCAAGCAGCTGGAAGAGCACGCCGGCCTGCCGCTGTTCGAACAGCTTGGCAAGAAAATCTACCTGACTGCGGCCGGCATCGAAATGCTGCGCCACGGCCGCATGATCATCCAGCAGTTCCGCGAAACCGAAGACGCCATGGCGCAGCTGCAAGGTGTCGCCGGCGGCAGGCTAAATGTTGCGGTGATCAGCGCCGGCGATTATTTTTTCCCGCGCCTGCTGGCGGAATTCCAGCGCAGCCACGACAACGTCAGTCTCAAGCTGACAGTCCACAACCGTGAAGAATTGCTGCGCAGCCTGCACGACAACCTGACCGATCTGGCGATCATGGTGCGGCCGCCGGAGGATGCCTGCATGATCCGGCAGGCATTTGCGCCCCACCCTTACGTCATCGTCGCCTCGCCCCAGCACCCGCTGGCGCACAAGAAGAACATTTCAAGAAAACGTTTGCTGCGCGAGTCCTTCATCGTGCGAGAACGCGGTTCCGATACCTGGCTGTCGATGCGAGAGAGTTTTGGCGAGCAGCTGGCGCAGATCAACGTCGCCATGGAAATCAAGAGCTTTGAAACCATCAAGCAGGCGGTGATCGCCGGCATGGGCATCAGTTTTTTGTCAGTCCATACCATCAGCCTGGAGCTGCAGGTCGGCAATCTGGTGGTGCTGGACGTGGAAGGGTTTCCGGCGATGCTGAACTGGTACGTGGTGCATCGCCAGAACAAGCAGCTGCCGCCGGTGGCGATCGCGTTTGAGAATTTCCTGATGAGCGACGGTGCTGCCTTGATCGAAAAATTCACTCGCTACAAGCGGCAAAGCTGAGGCAGCGTTCAGGCTGCGCTCAGCTCCTTGTTCTTTCTCGGACGGCCGCCCAGCTTGCCGTTTTCGCGAGCGGCTTTGCTTTTCGCTTCACTAGATGCCTTGCCGCCAATTTTGCCGATTTCGGACGCCATCCAGCGCTTCGAGCCCAGGAAACCTTCCAGCAGCGAGGGCAAATATAAGTCGGCATCCAGATGAGGAAAATGGATGCCGAGGCCCGAAGGCGAGATTTCGGCATCGGCCAGCTCCGCAGGATGCGCATGCTCCAGTCCTTGCACCTGCTTGGGAGAAAATGCCAGTTCCAGTCCGGAGGCGAGCACGATAACGACGCGCGCTACCCGGCGGTCATAGCGGACCGACACCACGCCCGGGAACAGGGCTTTCTTGCCTGCGGCCCGTTGATTGGATGCTTCAAATTGACTATCAGTAATGTCCATGCCAGTGCCTCCATTCGTGGCAAAGACGCGCCAGACTTATATCCAGCCTGTTTGCTATCTTTGCGACTTCCTTATGAGAAAACCCAAAGTTCTCTCGCAATTCTGGTGGTCCATATGGACAGTGCAGGTTGAACACCGCTTCACAACCGTTACCTATGACATGGACATGCGCTGGACGATGGTCATTCGGGTAAACCACTACGCGCAGTCAGAAAATTGCAAGTATAGTCGGCATTATAGCAAAAACCCAAGCAAGTTGGGTTACTAAGTATCAGGGCAAGCTCGAACCTTACCCTAAGCCGATATAAGCAAAATCCCTAAACTACTGGAACGCAGCGCAGCAAGAGGCGTATTTATGGCAATTGCCGTAAATGCATATTCAATCGCCAGCATCAGGCATCAAAGCGCCCGTGGCGTCCGGCGCCAAGCGTGAACCTGGCGGCACCGTCTTCACCTTCGCCAAACACAATCGGCACGCCATGCGCACCTTCGCGCCTGAGCGCTTCGGCCAGCGGCAAATCCCACTGCGCGTAGGCGGAGCTGCGATCGGTCAGCATGCATTGCTGAGGAAAACCGGCGATCTGGCGCGCCAGGTCCTGCGCCGCCGGCAAGGCGCCGCCGGCCGGCGTGCTGCGGTTGAGCAAGCCCATTGCCAGCGCCTCGGCGGCAGCCACCGGACGGCCAGTCAGGATCAGGTCGAGCGCCCGCCCCATGCCAATCAAGCGCGGCAGCCTGACAGTGCCGCCGTCAATCAAGGGAACGCCCCAGCGCCGGCAAAATACACCCAGCACGGCGTCTTCGTCCGCGACCCGCAGATCGGCCAGCAGCGCCAGTTCCAGCCCGCCAGCTACGGCGCAGCCATTGATCGCGGCCACCAGCGGCTTGGACAGCGCCATGCGGGTCGGCCCCATCGGACCGCTGCCGCCGCCTTCGGCATCGAGCTCGTTGCGCAGCGCCGGATCACCGATTGCAGTGAGATCCGCGCCGGCGCAGAAATTGCCGCCGGCGCCGGTCAATACCGCCACCCGCAGCGCGGCATCGCTTTCAAAGCGTTCAAACGCCCGGCGTAATTCATCGGCCATCGGCCGGTCGACGGCATTGCGCTTGTGCGGCCGGTTCATCGTGATGGTGCAGATGCTGCCGTCGGTCTCGAATAAAATGGAGGGCATGGCGCCGCCTTTCTATTTACCAGTCTGCTTTGAGCACTACAAGAAGCAGCGCAGCAAGATCAGCTGCGCGGCTTCTGCACTTCCTGCGCGCTTCAGTTCGTCGCGGCGTCGATCGCCCGCATTTCCCGTGCCGCCACCGACAGCATGGCGAGGTCGACATTGCCGCCCATCTGGAAATCGGTCAGCAAGCGGCGATAACGTTCCAGCGGAGTCCGGCTGGCGGCCTGCCAGGTCTCGATCATTTCCTGTGACTGCTCCAGCGCCGGCGACAACTGGATCACCTTGGCCGTCAGGGTGCGCTGCAAACCGGTCAGGTCGCTCTGCAAGGCAGTCCGCGCCAGCGTCTGCCAGTGTGAATCCACCGGTAAGGCGCTGGTCCGCTCACGCATCCAGCCGAAATTCAGATTCAGATCGAGCGCGAAATACACTGCCGCCACCAGCTCCAGGCTGCGCCCGGTGGAGGCCGCGACTTCCGCGATATCCAGCACCGCGCCGATCAGCTGGGCGCTGGCGACCCGCCGCGCCAGTTGTTCGGAGACGCCAGCCTGGATCAGTGCATCGCGCTTGCTCTTGAGCGCCTCCGCATCGCTGGCGGCCAGCAGCGACACCAGCTGCGGTCCGAGCTGGTCGGCGGCCTGGCGGAACCGCGCCACCGTTGCTTCGATCGAGGCCTCCTGTACGTGGCGATGCAGGAACCAGAAGCTGGCCTGCTCGATCAGGCCGCCGACATCGACGAACATCTGCGCCTGCAAGGCATCCGGCACCTGGTTATCGAGCGCATCGATGTCTTGCCAGATTTCTTCAAAACCGAAGACTTCCCGCGCAATCACGGTGGCGCGCACGACATCGGCCGGATTGGCGCCGCTTTCGTCGGCCAGCTGATAGACAAAGGTAGCGCCGACCCGGTTGGTCAGAGTATTGACCAGATAGGTGGCGATGATTTCTCGCGCCAGCGGATGGCGCCGCATGGCGTCCGGATAGCGCTCGCGCAGCGGCCGCGGGAAGTAGACCGGCAATGAAGCGGCGATGAACGGATCGGCCAGCAGCTCCGAGGCCAGCAATTCTTCATACAACCACATCTTGTTGTAGGCCATCAGTACCGCCCGTTCCGGCGTCGCCAGGCCTTGCTTGGCGGTCTTGCGTTCGGCGCACTCTTCTTCCGACGGCAGGAACTCAACCACGCGGTCGAGCCGGCCAGCCCGTTCCAGGCTGCGGATCAGGCGCGCCTCCGGCTCCAGCAGGCTGGCGGCGCGGCGTCCTGCCACCGACAGCGACTGCGTCTGGTAGTAGTTATCGGTCAGCACCTGCAAGCCGACTTCTTCCGTCATTTCGGCCAGCAGCTTGTTGCGCTGCTTCTCGGTCATCTCGCCTTCGCTGACGATCAGGCCTAGCATGATCTTGATATTCACTTCATGGTCGGAGCAGTCGACGCCGGCCGAATTATCGATCGCGTCGGTACAGATGCGGCCGCCCTTTTGCGCGAACTCGATGCGGCCGAACTGGGTGGCGCCCAGGTTGCCGCCCTCCGCTACCACCTTGCAGTTGAGCTCGGCGCCGTTGACGCGGATCGCATCGTTGGTGCGGTCGCCGACCTGGGCATGGGTTTCACGGCTGGCCTTGATATAGGTGCCGATACCGCCGTTATAAAGCAGGTCAACCGGGGCCAGCAAGATGGCACGTATCAGCTCGGTCGGCGCCAGTTCGCTGGCGCTGACGCCAAGCACGGCCTGCACCTGCGGCGTCAGCGGAATCGTCTTGAGCGTACGCGGGAAAACACCGCCGCCGCTGGAAATCAGGCTGCTGTCGTAGTCTGCCCAGCTGGAGCGCGGCAAGGCGAACAAGCGCTCGCGCTCGGCAAAGCTCGCAGCCGGATCGGGCGCAGGATCAAGGAAAATATGGCGATGGTCAAAGCCCGCCAGCAGCTTGATATGGCGCGACAGCAGCATGCCGTTGCCGAACACGTCGCCCGACATGTCGCCGATGCCGACCACCGTGAAATCC
>NZ_DATMRB010000122.1:0-8313 GCF_035566555.1 Collimonas sp. | reverse complement strand
ATTGTGCATTTTTTATTCGACTACTCGGAAGACATGGAGTATCTTGAAATCGTTAGCCCGGCTGCATTCACTTCGATCGACATGCCCGGACCCTGCGCCGTTCCGGCGCCCAAGCCTTGGGTATGAGAGCCGCATGGACGCACTCTGCGCATGTACGTTGATGTGCCAGGCTAGCCAGCAATTCGCATTCGCTCTCACATAAAACAAGACGGAGGCCGACACCAGACAGACGCAAAATTTGCTAAGAGTTGACGCCGCATTGTTGCAAATAAAGCCTGTTCAAGATACGAGGTAGCATGTTAATCTTTGAACAAGTTAATGCTTAATCGTCAACCAATAGCGTGCTACAGGCACGCTTCTTGATAGCTACTTGATAGTTCCCGATCAAACCACAGCAAAGCAAGATCATGGCAAATTTCTTCGATGAGATGTACTCCGATGGCAGCTCGTTGGTGCGTCCGCACTACAACGAATTTTCCAATTGGCTCAACGCCCAGACCGCCGAAACCATCGCGCGCAAACGCGCCGAAGCCGATCTGATCTTCCGTCGCGTCGGCATCACCTTCGCCGTCTACGGCAACGATGCCGGCACCGAACGCCTGATCCCTTTCGACATCATTCCGCGCATCATCCACGCGCAGGAATGGGCGACCCTGGAAGCCGGCCTGATCCAGCGCGTCAAGGCGCTCAACATGTTCATCCACGATATCTATCACGACCAGAATATCGTCAAGGCCGGCGTGATTCCCGCTGAACAGATCTTCCGCAACGCCCAGTACCGCCCCGAAATGCAAGGCATCTCGGTGGCCTCGGACATCTACGCCCACATCGCCGGGGTCGACATCGTGCGCGCCGGCGAGGGCGAGTTCTACGTGCTGGAAGATAATCTGCGGGTGCCGTCAGGCGTCTCCTACATGCTGGAAAACCGCAAGATGATGATGCGGCTGTTCCCCGAGCTATTCCTGCGCCACAAGATCGCGCCGGTCGATCATTATCCCGACATGCTGCTGGATAACCTGCGTTCGGTGGCGCCGGTCGGCGTCACCGATCCGACCGTGGTGGTGATGACCCCCGGCATGTACAACTCCGCCTATTTCGAACACGCTTTCCTGGCCCAGCAGATGGGCGTGGAGCTGGTCGAAGGACAGGATCTGTTCGTCAACGACAACCACGTCTACATGCGCACCACGCGCGGCCCCAAGCGGGTCGACGTGATCTACCGCCGCATCGACGACGACTACCTCGATCCGCTCGCCTTCCGCCCCGATTCCTCGCTCGGCGTGCCCGGCCTGCTGTCGGTATACCGCGCCGGCAACGTCACGCTGGCGAACGCCATCGGCACCGGCGTCGCCGACGACAAGTCGGTGTACCCGTTCGTGCCGGACATGGTCAAGTTCTATCTCTCGGAAAAGCCGATCCTCAACAATGTACCGACCTTCCAGTGCCGCAAGAAGGAAGACCTGCAGTACACGCTCGACAATCTCAAGGACCTGGTGGTCAAGGAAGTCCATGGCGCCGGCGGTTACGGCATGCTGGTCGGACCAGCCTCGACCAAGCAGGAAATCGAAGACTTCCGCCAGCGCGTAATCGCCAAGCCGGATGGTTATATCTCCCAGCCGACGCTCGCGCTGTCGGCCTGCCCGACCTATGTCGAAGCCGGCATCGCGCCGCGCCATCTCGACTTGCGGCCGTTTGTCCTGTCCGGCAAGAACGTCTCCCTGGTGCGCGGCGGCCTGACCCGCGTCGCCCTCAAGGAAGGCTCGCTGGTGGTCAACTCGTCGCAAGGCGGGGGCACCAAAGACACCTGGATTCTGGAGAAATAACATGCTGAGCCGTACCGCTGACCATTTGTTCTGGATGTCCCGCTATACCGAGCGGGCCGAAAACACCGCGCGCATGCTGGATGTGCACGTGCAGACCGGGCTGCTGCCGCAGTCGGTGGAGGATGTCGAAAAAGGCTGGCGTGCCGTGCTGGGCATTTCCGAGCTGACCCATGCCTACGACAAGAAATACAATGTCCTGACGCAAAAGGACGTGATCGATTTCATGGTGCGCGACCCCAGCAACTCGTCTTCGATCGCTTCCTGCCTGAAGCAGGCGCGCGAGAACGCCCGCGCCGTGCGCGGCGCGCTGACCACGGAAGCCTGGGAAATCCAGAATGCCACCTGGATCAAGATGCAGGGCTATCTGCAGACCAACGCGCTGGAACAGAATCCGGCCGAGTTTTTCGAGTGGGTCAAGCATCGTTCGCATCTGTCGCGCGGCGTCACCATCGGCACCATGCTGAAGGACGAAGCCTTCCACTTCATCCGCCTGGGCACCTTCCTGGAACGCGCCGACAATACCGCGCGCATCATCGACGTCAAATTCCATGGCGCCAAGGAAAGCAGCTACATGAAGGGCCAGAACGGACAGCAGCAGAGCCAGAAAATTCGCCAGCAGCAAAGCCAGGACCAGGACGCCATCGCCGCCGATCCGCAAATCGATTTCTACTACTGGGCGGCGATCCTGCGTTCGGTGTCGGGTTTCGAAATCTACCGCAAGGTCTACCGCGACGTCATCACGCCCGCGCGCGTGGCCGACCTGCTGATCCTGCGGCCGGACATGCCGCGCTCGCTGCTGTCCTGCATGGAGCAGGTAGTAAGCAATCTCAAGCATGTGCACAACGATATTTCCTCCGACACCGAACGCTTCGCCGGCAAGCTGCACGCCGACCTCAAGTTCAGCAACCTGGATGAAATCCTCGACGCCGGCCTGCACGACTACCTGACGCGCTTCTTCGACCGCATCTTCGAGCTTGGCAATCGCATCAGCCGCGATTTCCTGGTGCCCCTCAATACTTGATGGCCGATTGTTCAACCTGATGTTACTCACCATCCGCCATGAGACCGTCTACCACTACACCGCAGCCCTGACCTATACGATTCAGCAGCTGCGGCTGTGGCCGCGCGCGGAAGCGCAGCAACGCACCCTGGCATGGCATATCAGCAGTTCCGGCAGCCGCCATCCCTTCACCGACGCCTTCGGCAACCTGAGCCACATGCTGACCGTCACCAAGCCGCACCACGAGGTGCGCATCATCGCCGAAGGCACGGTGGCGGTGACGCCTTTGCAGCAAGGCCGGCTGCCGCAGGCGGGCGAGTTTTCGCCGCTGGTGTTTACCGTGCCGACGCCGTTGACCCAGCCGACCGTCGCCGTCATGGATTTCGCCTATCGCCATCTGCAGGCGGGCGCCGACAGCCGGCAACTGCTCGACCTGGCGCAAGCCATCTGCAGTGCCGTGTCCTACCGGAGCGGCTCCACCGCCGTCACCAGCAGCGCCGATGACGCCCTGGCGCTGGGCCAAGGGGTGTGCCAGGATCATGCTCACCTGTTCCTGGCTTGCTGCCACACGCTGGGGATTTCCGCGCGCTATGTCTCAGGCTATATCGATCCCGGCAACACCAGCCATGCCGAAAGCCACGCCTGGGTCGACGTCTGGGTAGAGGAAGGCGCATTCGCCGGCTGGATCAGCATCGACGTTACCCACGCTTGCTTCGCCAGCGACAATTATTGTCGACTAGCAATAGGACGCGACTACGAGTCGGCGGCGCCGGTGCGCGGCGTGCGGCGCGGCGGCGGCGAAGAAACCATGAGCGTGCAGGTGAATGTTTCCGCATTACCATCACAACAATGAAACGGCTGCCTACGATGCCACATTTTGTAGCATAATCAACAACACAATCAGCGCCGCACTCAGGAAACGGCTGCCGCTTCCTGTAGAATCTCCACTTTGTATTTTTCTTTGACATCATGACTTACTGCGTCGCTCTGCGCCTGGACTCCGGTCTGGTTTTCCTTTCCGACTCCCGCACCAATGCCGGGGTGGACCATGTTGCCACCGCGCGCAAGATGAGCGTGTTCGAGAACCCGGGCGAACGCCTGATGGTGTTCATGACCGCCGGCAATCTCTCGATTTCGCAATCGATCAAGCAAGTCATCGGCGAGTACGTGAACGCTGCCGGCAAGACCATCTGGACCGTGGCCACCATGTACGAAGCGGCGCAGATCGTCGGCGAAGCGGTGCGCGTGGTGTACGACCGCGAAGCCTTGAAACTGGAAAAATTCGGCATCGATTTCAATGTCGGCATCATCTTCGGCGGCCAGATCAAGGGTGAGGAATGCCGCTTGTTCCAGGTCTATGCCGCCGGCAATTTCATCGAATCGCTGAATGAAAACACCTACTTCCAGATCGGCGAAGCGAAATATGGCAAACCTATCCTGGACCGCGTGATCACCCCGGCCTCCACCCTCGACCAGGCCGCCAAGTGCGCGCTGATCTCGATGGATTCCACCATGCGCTCCAACATCTCGGTCGGCCTGCCGCTGGACTTGCTGCTGTACGGCAGCGACACGCTGGCGGTAACCCGCTTCGTCACCATCGACGAAAAGAATCAGTACTTCCAGATGATCCACGAGAACTGGGGCAAGCAGCTGACCGCAGTGTTCAACGGCCTCGCCGATCCGGTCTGGAACGCCAATCCCGACACCGTGCCGAACGTGGTGCTGGCCAAGGGTTCGCTGAACGAACCGCTGGTGCTGGCGCCGCCTGCCGCCAACGCCAGTCCTGTCCAGCCAGTGCCGCTGCAAACCCTGGCGCAGGGACCTGAAGGCAACCAGCAGCCCTGAAGCTTGCCGCCGCGGCCATGATTGCAAACAACGGCCTGATCCGTCCCGTCGCCAGTGCCGATCTCGAACGTTGTTACGAGATCGAATCGACTTCCTACGAGGGCGACGAAGCCGCCACGAAAGAAAAGATCGCTACCCGCATCGCCACCTGGCCGCAAGGCTTCATCGTCTATGAGAACGATGGCGTGGTGGCCGGCTTCATCAACGGCGGCGCGGCCTTCAAGGTCGAGATGGCGGACGAGGCATTCAAGGAACTGATCGGGCACGACCCGGACGGGCCGCATGTGGTGATCATGTCGGTGGTGGTGCATCCGGATTTCCAGGGACGCGGCATTGCCAGGCAGCTGATGACGGAATTCATCGCCCGCATGCGGGCGCTGCATAAATCCAGCATCCACCTGATGTGCAAAGAGCGCCATGTGGCGCTCTATCAAAGCATGGGTTTCAAATACCTCAAGGCTTCAGACTCGGACCACGGCGGCATGGCCTGGCATGAAATGGCGATGCAGCTGCAATAAGCATCGCCGTTATCCGATTCAGAAGCAGTGTTCCGGCGCCGGAAACGACTTGTCCTTGACCGCTCGCACATAAGCCAGCACGGCAGCATCGATGCTGCTCTGCCCTTCCATGAAATCTTTGACGAAACGGGCCTTGTGGCCGGGGAAGACCCCCAGCAGGTCGTGCATCACCAGCACCTGGCCTGAGCAGTCCGGACCGGCGCCGATGCCGATGGTCGGGATCGTCAGCAGTTCGCTGACTTCCTTGCCCAGCGCCGCCGGAATCGCTTCCAGCACCAGCAGGCTGGCGCCGGCTTCCTGCAAGGCCAGGGCGTCGGCTTTCAGCTGCTCGGCCGCAGCGCTGGTCTTGCCCTGCACTTTATAACCACCCATCTGGTGCACCGACTGCGGCGTCAACCCCAGGTGGCCGCATACCGGAATCGCCCGTTCGGTCAGGAAACGCACCGTTGGCGCCAGCCAGGCGCCGCCTTCTATCTTGACCATCTGCGCACCGGCCTGTATCACCGGCACGGCGTTGGCGAAAGCGCTTTCCGGCGTGGCGTAAGCGCCGAACGGCAGGTCCGCCAGCACCAGCGCAGTACGGTTGCCGCGCGCCACGCTGGCGGTGTGATAAGCGATTTCCTGCACCGTCACCGGCAAGGTCGAGCTGTGGCCCTGGCACACCATGCCGAGCGAATCGCCGATCAGCAGGGTCTCGACGCCGCAGCGGTCCATCAAGGCCGCAAAGCTGGCGTCGTAGCAGGTCAGCATGGTGATCTTCTCACCCTTGTCGCGCAATGCCTGCAAGGCCGGAATCGTCACCGGCTTGCTGCGCGCCGCTGCCGCAGCGCCATCTTGTAAATAAGCTGCCATTGTCATTCTCCACGATTGAAAAATTCACGCTTGCCGCGCATGCTGTCGATACGCGCCAAGAGTAAGCTGAAATCGGCATCGCTGCCGGCCAGGTCCAGATGTTCGTTGTTGACGATCAACAAAGGCGCATCGTCATAGTGATGAAAGAAGCGGCTGTAGCTTTCGCACAGGCGCGCCAGGTATTCCTGGGTGATCGCGCTTTCCATCTCGATGCCGCGCTTCTTGATGCGTTCCATCAGGGTTTCCGGCTCGGCCTGCAGGTAAATCACCAGGTCCGGCGTGGCCGCCTGCGGCCGCAGATGATCGTACATCTGCTGGTACAGCTTGAGCTCTTCGTCGGCCAGGGTCAGGCTGGCGAAAATGGCATCCTTGGCCAGCAGGAAATCGGCCACCAGATGGCCGCGGCCTTCGAACAAATCGTTCTGCGAAGTCTCGCGCAACTGGTTGATGCGCTGGAACAGGAAGAACATCTGGGTCGACAGCGCATAACGGGAGGCGTCCCGGTAAAATTTTTCCAGGAAGGGGTTGGCCTGCGGCTGCTCCAGCAGGACGCGCGCGCCCAGATGCGCTGCGATCTTGTTGGCCAGCGTGGTCTTGCCGGCGCCGACAGGACCTTCTACTACGATGTATTTATAAGCGTCTAGATTCATGTTCACCCATTGTTCAACTGTCGGTGGCGCCGCGCGGGCCAAGGCCACAGTGTGCCAGAAGCTGCCACATCCGGCAGCCAGCCAGGCGCGGCGATTATAGTTTGTGGATACGCTGGTCCGCCACCAGCGGGGCGAACTGATGCGCCGCGCCGTGCTTGGGAATGACGATGAAGGGATCGAGCTGCAACAGCGGGATCAGGACAAAAGCGCGTTGCGTCATGCGCGGATGCGGCACGGTCAGCAGATCATCCTGGATGCTGGACTGGCCGTACAACAGCAGGTCCAGGTCGAGCGTGCGCGGCGCATTCGGATAAGGACGCTCACGGCCGAAATCCTGCTCGATCTGCTGCAAGCCGCGCAGCAGGTCATGGGCGCCGAGACGGGTTTCGAGACGCGCAACCGCATTGACGTAATCGTCGCCGCCGGCATCCAGCGGCGCCGTGCCAAACAGGCTGGACTGGCCGCTAAGGCTGGTGTGCGGCAGCTTGCCGAGCTGCAGGATGGCGCGTTGCACCTGCCCGGCGGCGTCGCCCAGGTTGGCGCCGATGCCGATGTAGGCGGTGACCACAGGGGCCGCCGCAGACGTTGCAGTCAAGCTCATGGAACTATGCGCCTTGCCCATCGTCGCTACGGCCGCCCGGGTTGACCGCTTTGGCGCCGCTGCGTGAACCGCGCCGGCGCGGCCGTTTCTTGGCAGGGGCAGCTTCGGCCGCCACTTTCGGCTTTTGCGCCATCAATGCTTCGCGCTCATCGCCGTCGCCTTCCATGAAGGCAGTCCACCACTCGCCGATTTCACCGTCGATTTCGCCGGAGGCGCAACGCAGCAGCAGGAAGTCATAGCCGGCGCGCAGGCGCAGGTGTTCCAGCATCTTGTACGGGGCCTTGCCGGTGCGCCGCTCAAAGCGCGGCTGCATGGCCCAGATATCGCGCATGTCGGAGGCGATCTTGCGCTGCAGGGCCAGCTTGTCGGTCTGCGCTTCCAGCACGTCGTCGGCGGCCAGGTGCAGCGCCGGGATCGGGAATTCGCCGGCCGCCTTGTAGGCGCTCCATTTTTCCAGCACCTGGTGCCACAGCAGCGAGGCAAACAGGAAACCCGGGGAAACCGGCTTGCCTTGCTGCACGCGGACGTCGGTATTGGCCAGCGCCAGCGTTACGAACTTCTCGCCCAGCGGCTGCTCCAGCACCACGTCCAGCAAGGGCAGCAAACCGTGGTGCAGGCCTTCCTTGCGCAATTGCTGCAGGCAAGCCAGGGCATGGCCGCTCATCAGCAGTTTCAGCATTTCATCGAACACCCGAGCCGCCGGCACGTTGTCGATCAGGGCCGCCATCACCGGGATCGGCGCGCGGGTGGCAGGATCGATGTTGAACTTCAGCTTGGCGGCGAAGCGCACGATGCGCAGCATACGCACCGGATCTTCGCGGTAGCGCGCTTCCGGCTCGCCGATGATGCGCAGGGTCTTGGCGCGGATGTCGGCGATGCCGCCGTGGTAATCCAGCACGCTTTCGGTGGTCGGATCGTAGTACATCGCGTTGATGGTGAAATCGCGCCGCACTGCGTCTTCATGCTGCTCGCCGAAAGTATTGTCGCGCAACACCCGGCCATGCTCGTCTTTCGGCGAACCGTC
>NZ_DATMRB010000121.1:0-18983 GCF_035566555.1 Collimonas sp. | reverse complement strand
CGACGGCAGTAATCGGCCAAGAGCAGCCAATCGTTTACAACTTTAATCGGCCAATTCGAATGCGTATTTCAAATTCAGATGCTAAAAAACTTGCGATTTCGTTGGCAGAAGCCTACTTGACGACTGCAGTACAGAAAGAAGGCTGGCTTTGGGTGTGTGTAGATGCGCAGCCCGATGGCATTCGAAATAGGAAAACGTACACCAACTGGGCAGTTATCGTCGAGTGGACACATAACGGTGACGTCATTGATGGCTCAGCGATTTTGCTAGTAAATGTCCAGTCGGGGGAAGTTGCAAATTTGGCGGATGGCAGTACTCGGCCAGGAGCTGCCGGTCATAGAAGTAACCCGAAAGCAGTCAGTCACCTCAGGTGTATGCTCATGCCATAAATTCTGATTTACTGCTTTTCACGGAAATTTAGTACAGTACAAAATAGTATCCAGACACCGTAGATGCAGACTGCGCATCGGTCTCAGACCTTCAACCGGAGCGGAGCTATCCAGCAAAACTGCGCCCCATATCAAAAAAAATCCGATCAAATGCGAATGACATGTAGTGTTTTTTATATTCTCCTGATGTTCGCGGCATTTCCTGTGTATGGACAAGGTGAGCTCGGCCGCAGTGCAGAATATTCAGAAATGCATTGAAAAATCGGGAGGCACTGACCCAGCAATACTTGATTGCATTTCAGCCGAGTATATTCGTGCAGATAGGATAATGCCCCATTCTCTATGAATGGCGAGCAATGCAAAATGGTTCTGCTTAATCAAAAGCACAAAGCGCAAGTTGCGCTCGTAGCCATATGTGACCGGGGTCTTTGTCAAAGCGTTCATGCCAGGTTGCGTAGAGACTGAAATACTTGGCATCAAACGGTAACGGGGTGGAAACGAGTAAGTCGCTATATCGCTCCAGAAACCGGGCCGGCAAGGTACAAACCAAGTCGGTCGTCTGGAGTATAAGTGGCACCAGACTGTAGTACTGAACCGATACTCCGACGTGTCGCGAGATATTTTTCTCCTTCAGAATATCGTCGATGACACCACGATATCCGCCGCCGCTGCCAGAGACAATGACATGTTCAAGCCGCGCATATTCTTCGAGCGTTGGCGGCTGCGTCCCACGCGGATGATCTTTGCGCTGCGCCATCCTGAACTCTTCTTCAAACAGCAGCTTCTGAGGAGCTTGAGAGAGTCTGTCTTTGGATACAAGGGCAACGTCGAGTTCCCCATTTTCAAGTTGTTCAGCAAGCTTGTTGGGATCGATCACACGGAATGAAAAGCGAATTCCAGACATTTCATTGTCGCGCACGAACTGGACCAGCCGAGGGGCCATGATGGCGCTGGCGTTGTCATTGGCGCCAAGCGAGAAGATCCGTTGCGCAGAATGCGGATCAAACACGGGTTCATTGCTGACCACATCCTCAAGCGCTTGCAATGCCTGCCTGAGAGGTACCCTGAGATGCGCGCCCCTTGGTGTCAGCACCATCCCCTTTCCGGATATCGAGGTGGTCAGCAGAGGATCGCCAAATATCTCGCGCAACGTAGCCAGCTGAGATGACAGTGCCGGCTGGCTGAGACCAAGGCGGGCCGCGGCCTTCGTAACATTCTTTTCCTCAAGCAGCGCACTTAGCGAAGCAAGCAGAGCCAGATTATGTCTAGTGATATTCATTGTGCTTATGCCGGTATCTTGAGATTCGATTTCACAAAAAAAAGCCGCCGCTTTAACATCGGATCCAACATGAAATAAATGACCAAAACAAGGGGATTACAGGCACGACTGCTGGCCCACTTTTGGAATGGTACGACTTTTTTTATATCGCAGCAGCAACGACCATAAGCAGCACAGCATTTTTCGTATTCAATTAATCAGGGAAGGTAAAAGACGCCATGTGCATCCATCACTTCGGGGATATTTCAGTTACGAAAGTCACAGAACAGCATGGACCTGGTTTTGCTCCCGATCTGCTCTACCCGGATTGGGATCCGGCCGTTCTGGAGCAGCATCGCGCATTGATGATACCCGATTGCTTTGACGAGAGTCAGCAACGGTTTATTGCCAGTATCCACACTTGGGTAGTGAAGACCCGCCATCACACAATCCTGATCGATAGCTGCGCTGGAAACCATAAGCACCGTCCGGATCTCGCGCGATTTCATCAACTGGATTTGCCGTTTATGGAGCGCTTGGCCGAGGCAGGTGTGACGCCGGAATCCGTCGATTACGTGATGTGCACGCATCTGCACGCGGACCATTGTGGCTGGAACACGAGACTGGTCGATGGGCGTTGGGTTCCGACCTTCCCCAACGCCAGATACATTTTTTCCAAGGCCGAGTACGACTATTGGGAAAGCCGAGTAGGCGAGGAAGGATTCAACGCGAATGTGTTCGAGGACAGCGTGTTGCCAGTCGTCGCCAGCAGACAAGCCGACATGATCGATGGCGCAGGGACTATTGGCGACGATCTGATCATTCACTCAACCCCGGGTCACAGCGTCGGACACATTGCCATTGAGCTGATCAATAGCGCAGGTACGGGCATTTTCAGCGGCGACATTATGCATCAGCCTCTTCAGGTAGTTCGCCCCGACTGGAACAGCAGATTTTGCGAAAACCCTGAGCTTGCCAAGGCGTCACGACGATGGGTCCTGGAGCACGCGGCAGAACAGAATTCCACCGTTTTCACTGCCCATTTCTCCAATAGTTCTGCCGGTCGGGTCAGCCGACGCGGGGACCGTTTTGAATGGCGCTTTATTTAAACTAGACAAGGAAATCAACATGTCACATCCGAACTCGCCGAAGATTATTTGCGAAGAAATGAAAATTCCAAGCAATACCCCAGGTATTGAGCTGTTTGTACGCAACAAGCGGCGCGCAGACCTGACATCCTCAACGGCAGAGAATACGTTGCTGTTCGTCGCAGGATCTACCTATCCGGCATCGACATCTTTCGACCTGCGGCTCGATGGCGTGTCATGGATGGAGCAGCTCGCGGCGAGCGGCTACAACACCTATCTGGTCGATGTCAGAGGCTATGGCCGCTCCGATCGTCCGCCCGAGATGTCGCTGCCTGCCTCCGATAACGGCCCAGTCGTGCGCACGCCAGTTGCAGTGAGCGACATCGCGACAACGGTGCAGTTCATCCTGTCCAGGATTGGCGCCGACAAAATCAATCTTATCGGTTGGTCATGGGGAGCTGCACTGATGGCTATCTATACGTCGACGCATAACCAAGCGGTCAACAAACTGGTTCTGGTTGCGCCGCAGTGGGTGCGCGATACGCCAAGCAAGGCCGACGGTGGAGGTGCGCTGGGAGCTTACCGCGTTGTGCCAAGATCAGGAGCGAAAGCCCGCTGGCTCAACGGCGCTCCCGAAGACAAGAGAGAAGAGCTGCTGCCCGATGCCTGGTTCGAGGCGTGGGCCGATGCAACCTTTACCAGCGTGCCGGGTGGCGATGTCAGCTCTGCACACCTGCTCGCTCCCAACGGGACGGTCCTGGACAGCCGGGAATGCTGGGCAGCTGGCAAGCCGCTTTACAACCCGGCTGATATCAGAGTTCCGGTATTGATCGTGCATGCCGATTGGGATGCAGATTGTCCGCTCGATATGTCGTGCGCTGTATTCACAAAACTCACGGCGGCACCTTATCGACGCTGGATAGAGATCGGAGAAGGAACACATTCGGCGTTTATGGAAAAAAACCGCTGGCAGATTTTTGGCTCAGTACAAGCATTTCTGGATGAAAAATCGCCAAGCCGCTGAACCCGCCGGCGAGTCGGATTCTTCGCGCCCGCAAAGCAACATAGTGGATTTCTTTTGGCAGATATTTGTGCCGCTTATGCCGGCATACAAACAATCGATTTCAAGAAATCCGTTTGAATAAGATGCTCCTGACTCACCACAGCTGAAGTATTGGGGTGATATGCGTCTGCGGATAGCCGTGCAACAAGAGCACTGTCGGTCCCGAGCCGCCAGTCACACCGCTAAACGAGACACCGCCCGCGTCGACATGCAAGCTGGAGAAACCCGGAAAATAGTCACGCGAATCATGATGGATGCTTTCAGATGACATGTGCCCCTCTACTTTCGGATGTCTACTCAGTGAATCACTGCAGTCTCGATGAAAGCTGCCAGATCACGATTGAAACGTTCGGACTCTTCCATGAAAGGCGCGTGACCGGAATTCGCGTACAGCTTGATTTGAATCTGCGGATCAAGTTGTTTCGCCCGGGCGATCGCGCCGCTCGTGTTCACAAGCGCGTCGTGTTCGCCATAGAGTAACAAGACAGGCACCCTGATCTTGCTTAACCCCTCGGAAGCGGCGACAGTCATCGATTGAACTGCGCTTTGCATGTCCCAGGACGCCATTGCCGCATTTGCAAGCAGGCGCTCGATTGTCGGCCTGTCGGGCTGCGTATGGAAGCACAAGCTGAGGAATGTACGCTCGCCATCCAGGTGCGTCTTCAAATCGGATGAAATCATATCGCGATAGACCTCCGAATGGGCCACGATCTGGTCTCCTTTCAGCTCGATCACACCGTCGACATAGACCGCTGCGGCAATCTGGCTGTCGCCGTATGCGGCAAGATAGTTCGATATGACTGCACCGCCCAGCGACCAGCCGACAAGCACGGGACGACTCGCATGCGACGCTTCGATGACTGCGGCGAGATCGTCCGCCCAACGCCGCCCGTCGCGATACGCTTCGGCCTCGGTTGGCTTGCCGGACAGCCCGTGACCGCGCAGGTCATAGGTAATGATGCGATACCGCTGAAGTTCAGCGCTGCCGACTTGCGCATCCCAGTTCAGGCGACTGCCAAGCAATCCGTGAATCAGCACGACAGGCTGTCCAAGCGGGTTTCCTGATTCCTGGACGGAAAGCGCGACACCGTCCGGCGCGGTCACTGTATAGTTTTTTGTATTCGCGAATGCGTTTGATGATATCGCGAGTGCGGCGAGCGTTGCCACCAAGACGGAAAACCAGTGACGAAGGATGTTGCGGGACATTATTTATACTCCTGAACTGTTAAGAGATTCACAGTCTGGAGCCTGACACTTATGTGAGGGTCAAGCAAAAAATGCTATGCTTCTCCGATGATCCAGTTTACAGAGAAAAACCTACTGTCTATCGGCGAGCTCGCGCGCGAGACTGGCGCAAGCGTGCGCTCGATCCGTCACTACGATGAGCACGCTCTGCTGACTTCCGTTCGCGAGACCAATGGCTACCGGGCGTTTCCAGTTGCAGCTGTAACGCAGGTCAGGCAGATTCAGCGCATGATCGCAACCGGTTTCAGCCTGGCTGATATCCGCTCGTTTCCTGACTGTATGCGCATGATCGAAGGCGCGGGATCATGCCCCGAAACCTCCGATGCCCAACGCAAGCGACTAGCCTCGATCGAGCGCCAGATAGCAGACCTTGAACGCCGGCGCTCGCGCCTGCTTAAGACGCTGGCCGACGGTGCAGTTCCACCATTAGACTAATTTCCGCGAAACGGACCGGCTAGCACAATAAACGATGCGAGCTGCGGTTGAACCGTTGGCAGCGTTCAGTTGGGATGAGGCACGTCGACTGGCCGTTGCCGATCGATTCAGCGTTGAGTGTCCGCTTTTACAAAGCACGACTGGCCGATTCGGGTCGGAAGCTGCCAGTCCTCTGACGCGAAGTATCAGGCCAATTCTGAACTACTATTTACATTAACCATTTGCCGGAATGTAGTAGTACACGCGTTGCGGCCCGATTGAAAACACCACGCCATCCGCGACATTTTGCGCAGCAATGGCGCCACCCAGCCAGATCTTCCAGCGATTAATCGTCTGTCCTTGCGGTGGTTGCGCCACGCGCAAATTCCCTCCCCCGCACCATCGCCAGCTCGCTTGCCCCGTCACCCGGTGCGAACATGTCTATCTAGCATGTCCACACGTCCCGAACATTAACAATCGTTAATGAACCGCCAATCCGGTGTTAACCCCTCCTCGTGCAAAGTGTCACTGCCGCTCTTCACAAAACTGCGGACTACACCAATCCTTTTTTTACTGGAGCACATCATGACTTCGAAATTCCTGTTTCCTGCCTTGCTTGCCTTGACCCTGTCCGTCTCCGCCGCTTCCTCCATGGCCGCAGATAATCATAGCCTGCTCGGCGAAACCGCCACCACGGCGGCAACCAGCCGCGTCATCACCATCACCCCGGACACCAAGTACGTCAACGTACAAGGCGGCCAGTCGATCCAGTTCAATGCCGGCGGCAGCACGTTCGGCTGGACTTTCAACGGCCCGGCCAAGTCCTTCGAACTGAACCGTGTCGCCCCTGCCGGCCTGCTTGACCATCCGGTGCGTATCTATGTCTCGCCTAACCCGCTGTACAACGGCTAAGGCGCCCTGCGTGCGGCAATACCGCGGAGCAGCGCTGCAACAGTGATGCAGCCTGCCCCGCTTTCATCCGGCCCCGGCTACTTTCTTCAAACATGGCGCGCGTTACCGAAACTGACGCGAGATGACGCTGCATCAATGGTTTCGGCAACGAGATAAAGCAAATGGGGCAGGAATTATGCATACCGCTAGAACAAACAGATACTCAGCCGCTCTGGCCGCCGCGCTGGCCATCCTGACGCTGGCTGCATGCTCTCCTAAAAGGCCCGCCGCGGCACAAGTGGCGGCGCCTGAAGTCGGCGTCGTCACGGCGCGCAGGACCAGCGTCCCGGTCACGATGGAACTTCCCGGCCGTACCTCCGCCTATCTGATCGCCCAGGTCCGCGCCCGGGTCGACGGCATCGTGCAGAAGCGCAGCTTCCAGGAAGGCGCCGACGTCAAGGCCGACCAGCCGCTGTACCAGATCGATCCGGCTCCCTATCAGGCCGCCTTGAACAGCGCCCGGGCGACGCAGCAAAAGGCGGAAGCAAACCTGGCCGCGACCAGTTCGCAGGCTGAGCGCTACAAGATCCTCATCGGCGGCAACGCCGTCAGCAAACAGGCCTACGACAACGCTGTCGCCGCGCAAGGCCAGGCTGCCGCCGACGTCGCTGCCGCCAAGGCCGCAGTCGCCACCGCCGGCATCAACCTGGGATATACCAAGGTGGTGGCGCCGATCGGCGGCCGCAGCAGCATTTCGCAAGTTACCCAGGGCGCCTATGTGCAAGGCAGCGCCGCTACCTTGCTGACTACCGTCCAGCAGATCGATCCGATCTACGTCGATCTCAACCAGTCCAGCGTCGCCGGCCTGCAGCTGCGGCGCGATGTCGCCAGCGGCCAGCTGACGCCAAATGGCGCCGGCCAGGTCAAGGTGATGCTGACGCTGGAGGACGGCAGCCAGTACCCGCTCAGCGGCACGCTGCAGTTCAATGGCGTCACGGTCGATCCGAGCACCGGTTCCGTCACGCTGCGCGCGCTCTTTCCCAACCCGAAATATGTCCTGCTGCCAGGCATGTTCGTCCGCGCCCGTATCGAGCAAGGCGTGAACGACAAGGCCATCCTGGTGCCGATTCCGGGCGTCAGCCACAACCCGCAAGGGCAGGCGACCGCGCTGGTGGTTGGCCCCGGCAACAAAGTTGTGCAACGGACGATCCAAACGCAAAACACCTTCGACAACCAATGGGTGGTTACCGGCGGCCTGGACGAGGGTGAAAGAATCATCGTCAGCGGTGCCCAGAAAGTACAGCCCGGCATGCTGGTGCGTGCATCCGAGACACCGGGCCAGTCCAGCCTGCCGCTCGACAAGCTGGCGGCAAACAGCGCCTCTGGCGCACCGCAAGCCGCCATGCCTGCGTCGACCAACGTCGCAGCTAAATAGAGGCAGAACGAGCAATGGCAAAATTCTTCATCGACCGTCCGATCTTTGCGATCGTTCTCTCCATCCTGATCATGCTGGCGGGAGGGATATCGATTTTCTCGCTGCCGGTCGAGCAGTTTCCTCCGGTAGCCCCGCCTACGGTCCAGATCAGCACCACCTACCCTGGCGCCTCCGCCACCACCGTGCAAAACACCGTGGTGCAGGTGATCGAGCAACAGATGAACGGCATCGACAACCTGCTGTACATGGCCTCCAGCAGCGACGACACCGGACAATCGACCACCACCCTGACCTTCGCCGCCGGCACCAATCCCGACATCGCCCAGGTGCAGGTGCAAAACAAGCTGCAGCTGGCGGTGCCGCTGCTGCCGGCGCAAGTGCAGCAGTCCGGCGTAAAGGTCACCAAGTCCAGCAATGCTTTCCTGATGGTGATCGGCTTTGTTTCGGCTGACAACAGCATGAACAAGTTCGACATAGCCAACTACGTGGTCTCGAATGTCCAGGATCCGCTCAGCCGCATCAACGGCGTCGGCAACATGAATGTATTCGGCACCCAGTATGCAATGCGAATCTGGCTGGACCCGACCAAGCTCAACAGCTATGCGCTCACGCCGCTGGACGTCACTGCCGCCTTGCAGGCCCAGAACGTACAGATCTCCGGCGGCCAGCTGGGCGGCACGCCGGCAGTGCAGAACCAGCAGCTGAGCGCAACCATTACCGAATCGACGCTGCTGCGCACCACCAAGGATTTCGGCGACGTCTTGCTCAAGGTGCAGCCGGACGGTTCGCAAGTACGTCTGAGCGACGTCGCCCGCATCAACCTGGGCGCAGAAAGCTTCAACGTCGACAACGCATACAATGGCCAGCCGGCTTCCGGCATCGGCATCCAGCTGGCGCCGGGCGGCAACGCCCTGGTCACGGCGGACGCCATCAAGGCCCGCATCAAGGAACTGGAACCGTATTTCCCGCACGGCTTGAAGGTGGTCTACCCGAACGACGTCACACCTTTCGTCAAGATCTCGATAGAAGAAGTCGTGAAGACCCTGCTGGAAGGCATCGTGCTGGTGTTCCTGGTGATGTACCTGTTCCTGCAGAACGTGCGCGCCACGCTGATTCCTTCGATCACAGTGCCGGTGGTGCTGCTGGGGACCTTCGGCGTGATGTCGGCGCTGGGTTTCTCGATCAATACCTTGTCCATGTTCGGCCTGGTGCTGGCGATCGGCTTGCTGGTGGACGACGCCATCGTGGTGGTGGAAAACGTCGAGCGCGTGATGCACGAGGACGGCTTGTCGCCACTGGAAGCCACCCGCAAGGCGATGAGCCAGATCAGCAGCGCGCTGATCGGCGTGGCCATGGTGCTGTGCGCGGTGTTCGTGCCGGTGGCGTTCTCCAGCGGCACGGTGGGCGGCATCTACCGCCAGTTTTCGCTCACCATCGTGGCCTCCATGCTGCTGTCGGTGTTCGTTGCACTGTCGCTCACGCCGGCACTGTGCGCTACCATCCTCAAACGCCCCAGCCAGGATCATGGCGAGAAAAAAGGCGGCTTCGGCTGGTTCAACCGCACTTTCGACAAAGGACGCGACCAGTATGTCAAGGGTGTGCGCGGCGTCGCCGCCCGTTCCGGCCGCTGGCTGCTGGTCTACCTGGCGGCGCTGGTCATCGTCGGCATCATGTTCGTGCGCCTGCCGGCCTCCTTCCTGCCGAACGAAGACCAGGGCTTCCTCTTCGTCCAGGTGCAGACGCCGCCGGGCGCCACCCAGGCGCGCACCGGCCAGGTGCTCAGCGAAGTCAGCGACTATCTGCTGAAAGATGAAGCCGCCATGGTCGACGCCACCTTTGTCGTCAACGGCAACAACAACGCCGGCCGCGGACAGAACCAGGGCCAGCTGTTCGTCCGCCTCAAGGACTGGTCGCAACGCACCAAGCCCAAGCTGACCGCCAAGGCCCTCTCCGACCGCATCGACAAGCATTTTGCCGCCAACAAGGATGCCGACATCTTCGCTTCCAGTCCGCCGCCGATCCGCGGCCTGGGCAGCGCCGCCGGTTTCGATTTCGAGCTGGAGGATCGCGGCGGCCTCGGCCACGAGGCCCTGGCCAAGGCGCGCGACCAGTTGCTGGCTGCGGCGAAACAGGACCCGGCCCTGTCGCAGGTGCGCTTTACCGGCGAGGCCGACAACCCGACCGTCAAGGTCAATATCGACCGCGAAAAAGCCGCCGCCCTGGGCGTCAGCGCCGCCGACATCGACCAGACCTTCTCGATTGCCTGGGGCTCGCGCTATGTCAACAATTTCCTCGACACCGACAACCGCATCAAGAAAGTCTACGTGCAGGCCGACGCTCCTTACCGCATGAACCCGGACGACATGCAGCAGCTCTATGTCCGCAGCAGCAGCGGCAGCATGGTGCCGTTTTCCGCCTTCGGCACGGTGGAGTGGACCTACGGCCCGCCGCAACTGCAGCGTTACAACGGCGTCGAGGCGATGGAGATCCAGGGCCAGTCGGCGCCTGGCCAGAGCTCCGGGCAAGCTATGGCGGCCATGGAACGGCTGGTCAAGCAGCTGCCGGCCGGCATCGGCTACGAATGGACCGGCACTTCAAAACAGCAGGCGCAGTCGAGCTCGCAAGCGCCCTTGCTGTACGGCTTGTCGATCCTGGTGGTGTTCCTCAGCCTGGCCGCGCTGTATGAGAGCTGGTCGATCCCGGTGGCGGTGATCATGGTGGTGCCGCTTGGCATCCTGGGTGCGCTCTGCGCAACCTCATTCATGGGCTTGTCCAACGACGTCTATTTCCAGGTCGGCCTGTTGACCACCATCGGCCTCTCGGCCAAGAATGCAATCCTGATCGTCGAATTCGCCCGCGAGCTCCAGGCCGAAGGCCGCACCGCGCTGCAGGCGGCGATCGAAGCCGCGCATATGCGGATGCGGCCGATCGTCATGACCTCCATGGCCTTCGTGCTCGGCGTATTGCCTCTGGCGCTGGCCAACGGCGCCGGTTCGGCCAGCCAGAACGCCATCGGCACTGGCGTGATCGGCGGCACCTTGGCGGCGACCTTCGTCGCCACCTTCATGATTCCGATGTTTTATGTCGTGGTCGCCAACAAGCTGGGCAGGAAGAAAACAGCGCCTGCCCTGGCAGCGCCGCCGCAGATTGCGGCCGATCCAGCTAGCGGAGGACATTAAAATGACACTATACAAATATACCGCCGGCGCAGTTCTGCTGACTTTCATCGCCGGCTGCTCGCTGCAGCCGGTATACACGCGGCCGACGCTGCCGGTGGCCGGCGCCTTCCCGGCCGGCCAGGCATACCGGGACCCTGCGGCCAAGCCAGGCAGCACTAACTTGTCGGCAGCCGCTATCGGCTGGCGCAATTTCCTTCCCGATCCGCGCTTGCAGCGGCTGGTCGAGCTGGCGCTGCAGAACAACCGGGATTTGCGCGTCGCCATGCTGAACGTTGAGAAAGTCCAGGCCCAATACCGGATCCAGCGCGCGTCGCTGTTCCCGCAGATCAGCGGCAATGCGGGTCTTTCGGATTCGCGTACGCCAGCCAGCATTGCGTCCAGCCACAATCCTACGGTCTCCCATGATTATTCGACAGGATTGTCTGCCTCGTGGGAAATCGATTTCTTTGGCCGCTTGCGCAGTCTGTCGGACGCGGCGCTGGAACAATACCTCGCCAGCGCCTACGCACGCCAGGCCGCGGAAATACTGTTGGTGTCCCAGGTCGCCGACCAGTATCTCGCCACCCTGGCTGATGACGAGCAGCTGGCGCTGACACAAGGCACCCTGCAGACTGCCCAGGCCTCATACAAGATCGTCAAACTGCAGTTTGATACAGGCACGGCGTCGGAACTGGATCTGCGGCTGGCGCAAACCACGGTCGAACAGGCCCAGGTCAATTACTCGGCCCAGCTGCGCTTGCGGGCCCAGGCGGAAAACGCCCTGATGCTGCTGGTCGGCCAACCCTTGCCGCGCGACCTGCCGCCAGCCTTCAAGCTGGATGCTCAGCCGATCCTGGTGGATATCCCCGCCGGTTTGCCGTCGGACTTGCTGCAGCGGCGTCCTGACATCTTGCAGGCAGAAGCTAGCCTGCGCTCGGAGAATGCCGATATCGGCGCCGCCCGTGCGGCATTCTTCCCGCGCATCGCCTTGACCGGCAATCTTGGCTCGGCCAGCGCGACCCTGGGCGGACTGTTTGCCGCCGGCTCCGCCGCCTGGTCTTTCGTACCGGCGCTGACCCTGCCGATCTTCAGTGCCGGCGCCAACCAGGCCAACCTGGACGTGGCGCGTATCCAGAAGGATATCGGCGTTGCCCAATACGAAAAAACCGTCCAGACTGCATTCCGCGAAGTGGCCGACGGCCTGGCCGCGCGCGGCACCTACGACGACCAGCTGGCGGCGCAGCAGCGCTATACCGCAGCCCAGCAGCGCCGTTTTGAACTGGCCAACATGCTCTACACTAACGGCAGCAACAGCTACCTGGATGTGCTGACCGCGCAGACCGATCTCTATGCTGCCCAGCAGGCCCTGATCACGGCACGCCTGAACCGGCTGACCAGCTTGGTCGACCTGTATCGCGCACTGGGCGGCGGCTGGCTCCAGCATAGCGGCGATACGGCGCGCAGCGCCGCCAGTCCGGCACTGCAATCAAGCTGATTGTGCTGAAACCGTTCCGGCATTAGTATTCCATCAGACACGCACGGATTACCGCGCAAGAAGCGTCTTTTTACCTAGAACCGTCAAGCTGGATTTAAGCTGAAAACATGCCATGAAACTGCTGATCGTCGAAGACAACGAGCGCGTCGCTCTGTTCCTGAAGAAGGGACTGAGCGAATCGGGACACACCTCCGACCATGCCGACAACGGCCGCGACGGCATGTTCCTTGCCGCCAGCGAGCCCTATGACGCCATCATCATGGACCGCATGCTGCCGGGCGGCATCGATGGCCTCGCCATCATCGAAACCTTGCGCGCGACCGGCAACAAGACGCCGATCCTGATCCTGAGCGCGCTGTCCGCCGTCGACGACCGCATCCGCGGCCTCAAGAGCGGCGGCGACGACTACCTGGTCAAGCCATTCGCTTTCGGCGAATTGCTGGCGCGGCTCGATGCCCTGTTGCGCCGTTCGCAGGATGGCCGCTCGGAAACCACGCTGACGGTGGACGATCTGTCGATGGACCTGCTGTCGCACAAGGTCACCCGCGGCGGCAAGGCGGTGGCGCTGCAGCCGCGCGAATTCAAGCTGCTCGAGTACCTGATGCGTCATGCCAACCAGGTGGTGACGCGCACCATGCTGCTGGAAAACGTCTGGGACTATCACTTCGACCCGCAGACCAATGTGGTCGACGTCCACGTCAGCAAGCTGCGCCAGAAGATCGACGCCGGCGTCGAGCGCCAGCTGTTGCGCACCATCCGCAATGCGGGCTACATGCTGAGCGCAGATGCTTAATTCCTTGCGCTTTTCGGCGCGTTCGGCGGCGCTCGGCTTTGTCGCGGTGAGCCTGGTGGTGCTGGCGTTCTTTGCCTCGCCGCTCTGGTATGCCTGGCGCGAAACGGTAGAGGAAGACCGGGCGCGCCTGCTGCAGGCCGACACCCAGCGACTGGAAAATCTCTTCAACATGCAAGGCGTGGCGGCGCTGACCTCTGCCATCAATGTACAGGTCGGAACACAGGCGGCCGGGGCCGAGGACCTGATCCTGCTGACCGACGCCTCGCTGCGGCGACTGGCCGGCAACCTGCCTGCATGGCCGCATGAAATCGCCGACCGAGTCCCCGATGCGCACGGACCGCAAGCTGTCTCGATCGACATCGGCGGCAACTCGACCCGGGTTGTGCTGGTGCACACCAGGCTGCCGGGCGGCTACCACCTGCTGGTGGCAAACGACGTCGCCAGATATCGTAACCTGGAAAAACTTTTCCTGTACGGCCTGATATGCGCCACCGGCATCATCCTGGCGCTGGGCGTGGCCGGCGGCCTGCTGGTGCGGCGGGCGCTGCTGGCCAAGGTCGGCGACATCAACCAGGCGGCGTCTGCCATCATGCAGGGAAATTTTTCGCACCGGCTGCCGGCCTATGGCGGCGAAAATGAGCTCAACACCCTGGTCGAGACGGAAAACCGCATGCTGGACCAGATCGAGCAGTTGATCGGCGGCGTCCGCAACGTTTCGAACTCGATTGCACATGATTTGCGCACGCCGTTGGCGGAATTGCGTTCGCGCCTGGAAGAGCTGGCGCTGACGCGGCCAGATCCAGAGCAGACTTTCAACGAGATCGACGGCGCCATCAGCGATGTCGATCGCGTCATCGATATCTTCAATGCCCTGCTGCGCCTGGCGGAAATCGACAGCGGCGCGCGCCGTTCCGGCTTCGTCGAAGTGGATATCGCGAATGTGGCCAGCGAAGTGGCCGAATTCTATCAGCCGCTGGCGGAGCTGCAGGGCCGCACCTTGTCTTTTGCAGCGTCCGGGCCGCTGCTGCTGGCTGGAGATGCGCTGCTGCTGGCACAGGCAATTGCCAATCTTGTCGAGAATGCGTTGAAGTACGCACCGGAAAACGGCAAGATCAGCGTCGAAGCTTCGCGCGCCGCGGATGGTGCAATCCGGATCGCAGTGTCGGACGACGGCCCCGGCATCCCCGACGCCGAAAAAGCGAAGGTGCTGGAACGCTTCTATCGCGGCGACACCAGCCGCGGCACGCCTGGTGTCGGACTGGGGCTGAGCCTGGTGGCAGCGGTGGCCAAACTACAGGGTGGCGTCCTGACCTTGAGCGACAATCACCCTGGCTTGCGGGTCATGCTGGTTTTCCCTTCGCCGCCGGTTTGCTGAACGTTCTCAGCGCCAAAGCTCGCGACCGCCGATGAAAACATCATACCCGTTGCAGTCCCAATGAAAACACCACCCCGTCCGTGACATTTTGCGCGGTAATGGTGCCGCCCATCTTGGCCATATAAGTCTTGGCGACAAACAGCCCCTGCCCCCGGCTGCCGTTGGCGCCCGCCTCAAGCTGGTCGGACACGCCGTACTCAAAAATCTTGTCGATCAGTTCTTCGGCGATATTCGGTCCGACGTTGTGGATGGCGATGGTGGCTGCAGTTTCGGTGGTTTTCAGGTCGATGGAAATCATCGAGCCAGGCAGGCGGCAACGATCGGCATTGCGCAGCACGTGCGTGACCACGTCTTCCAGCGAGTAATCGTCGGCCCTGACCAGCACTCCCTCCTCGCCGCCGGAAAAACGGACGTCGGCGATGCCGACCAGCGGTGCGTTGTGCGCGACATTGCCGAGAAAAGCGCCGATGTCGATGGCGGTCACCTGCAGCACCGTCGATTGGAACGCCTCGCTGGGAGAGGCGCTGCCATACAGCACCCGGATGGCCTGCTGCATGCGGTTGATGTAACGGCTGCTCTGGCTCTCGGCGGCGCCGTGCAGCGCCATCAGCGACTGCAGCGGCGACATGATTTCATGGCCCACAGCATGCCACATTTCCTTTTCCTGTTCGGCGCGGATTTCCTCCCGCTCCAGGTCTTCCTTGACGCGCCTGAGCAGGTCATGCAGGCAGCTTGCCAGCACGCCAAGCTCATCGGCGCCGCGCAGATCGCTCAGGTTGAACTGGTCGAGGCCGCCCGAGCCCTTGACGATCTTCGACACCTTGGCAGCGCGCCGGGTCAGCAATGTAATGCGGCGGATGATGCCGATCTCGATGATCAGCCAGGCCACGAACAGCGCCAGCAGCATGGCGCCGACAAACCACGACACCCGCGCGGCCACCACGCCCAGGCTACGGTTGACGCTGCGTTCGTCGCCATTCAGGCTGACGTCATAGATGCCGTTCGAAGTCACGACAGATTCCCGGCTTTCGTTCGGCGGACCGACGTCATCCACCGGCAGGCGGCGCACCAGGCGGCTTAACAGGCGCGAGCTATCGTCCGGATGATCTTCGGCGCCGGTCAGGCTGACCAGGTCGGTGCCGCCTGCCGCACCGCGCTTCCTGATGCGCAAGCTCTCGCCCGGCAACAGCAGCGAAGCAAGGTCGCCCACCGCAAATGCCCGTGCTGCAACGGCGCTTTGGCTGTCAAACAGCAGCGGCCCGTCGCCCGGGGGCAGGACTTCAATGCGCACCTGGATGTTGTCCAGATCGGCCGGCGGCCAGACAGGATTTTTTTTCTGGAACAGTTCATCCTGCAAAACCCCTACCGGCAAGCGCAGCGAGAAAAACGAACTGCGCGGGCAATCAGCAGCGGCATCGCCATCGTCCTGCCCGGGCTTGCTGCACAAGGTGTTTTGCCAGATCCAGCCGCGGAAATCCTTGACCGGACGCGATTCCGCATGGCCGCTATCGTCGGCGGCAAACCCGGTCAGGCGGCCATGCGCCCCACGTGTTTGGACGGCGTTCGGATCGCCGTTCTTTTCAAACGGCGCAATCCAGCGATAAGTCTGTCCGCGCAGCGTTACCGTCACCCGCACGCGATGGGCGTCGCTGATATCCTGCTCGCCGCGCTGGTGCGGCACCAGTTCAGTGCTGACGAAACTGCCGGCAACATAAATGAAGCCGCCGGCCCAGGGATTATTGCCGACTGCCACGCAGAGCGCGCCATTGTCGCCATACTGCACCAGGCAGCCGGACATGGTGATGGCCTGCCGCACCTTGTTCTGGTCGTCGAAATCGAGCGAGGGGAACGGCAGCAATACCGGATGCAGCGCGGCCGCGCCGCCATTTTCGGTGCGTGGATTGAGCAGCGCCAGCTGTCCGGCCGGATGGCGCAAGGTGGCCAGGATCTGGTCGCTGGTCTTGCGGAAACTGGCCTGGTAATTCTTGTAGCTCAGCTGCTTTTCCTGTTGCAGCACATATAGCGCCAGCGCCACGGTCGCCACCGCCAGCAGCAGGAAGGCGCCGCGGAACAGGATGCGCAAACGGTATTGGGCCAGATTGGGCAGGCTGAGCTTCATGAGCGGTCACTCCAAGGGTAGAGGCGGCCGCGCATCAGGTTTCCTGGTCAACCCAGCGAAAACCGCGCATCGGGATATTTTCAATACAGGCAAATTCGGGATCGACCTCGCGAAATGCATCGCGGATGGTGCTGACGTGCTTGCGGATATTGTCGCGGTTGCGCCCGCTCTTGACCACCTGGAACAGCTGCTCGTAGGTCACCACCTGGCCGCGATGTTCGTACAGTGCCGCCAGCAAACGCTGCGCCGTCAGCGGCAGGTTGATGCGCTGCGCGCGCCAGATCGGCGTCTTCTGGCGCAGCGGGTCGATCGACAGTTCATTGCCGCTGGCTGCCGGTGGTGTCTCCTTGGTGTTGTTGCGCTCCTTGGCCGCGCGCAGGATTTCCAGGAAGGTATCGATGAAATCGGCTTCCTCGAAGGTCGCCTTTTGCAGGTAATCCCAGGCATCCAATGCCTTCATGATGCTGCGGTAGATGGTGGCCGGCATGGCCGACACCACCAGCACCGGCGTCGCCTGGCCCTTGTTGATGGCATTGATGATGGCGACGCCGGCATGGCGCTCGCGTCCCAGTTCGATATCGAGCACCACCACGTCATAGGTTTCCCGCGCCAGCGCCGCCTCGGCGTCATCGCGCGTATGCCACTGGTCGACCTGGATGCCGGGCTTGGCCGCTTCGATCCAGCCCTTGAGCTGGTTGCTGGTCGGGATGTCGTCTTCGATCACCGCTACTTTTAGTGCCTGTTTTGACATTTTTTCTCCGCTGCTTCCATCATCCAAGACGTCCTTCGCCCTCTCGCTGCTCCCCTGAAAGGGGAAAATGCCCGCAGGCAGGCCCGGGCACATGAAAGTATCCACGCTTTCCCATGAAAAGTCTGCGCCGCGCTGTGAGTATTTCTTCACACGGCTTACCGGATTGCGACGTCGCGGAGCATTCACCGCTGCCGGATAACGCGACTGCCCCTGCCCGCCCATTGTTACTTCCGCCGCCCGGGGCGCAAGATTCTTCCCAGGGAAACGCAATCCATGCCGCTCCCAATCACATCCAACAGGGGAAATATCATGTCTGAACGGCTCGAATCACTGGCGCAGGGCTTGCTGGCGCTGCTCACTACTACCGTCACCGCAGCCGGCGCTGCGCTGGCCGGCCTGGGCCGCGCCCTGCGACGCACCTGGATGCTGGTGCTGGCGCTCGTCCTGATCGGCGGCAGCGGCTACGAATTGTTCACCCATCCGCCGTTCAAGACGCTGGAGCCAGGCGAAGTCGGCATCCGCTCCAACAAGCTGACCGGCGGCATCACTGAGGTCAGAGACGGCCTGGTGGTGGTTATCCCCGGCCTGCATGAATTGCGGCGCTACTCCTTGCTCGACCAGGTATATCGCCCGGTGCGCAGCAGCAAGGCGAATGGCGAAGCCCCCTTTCAATCGATTGAAGGCTTGTCGCTGGGCGTGGACCTGACCATACGCTACGCCATCGATCCCGCCAGGCTGGTCAGCATCGCCAAGGAACTGCCGGCCGATATTAACGGTGAAATCGTCGAGCCGATGGTGCAAGGCGTGATCTACAAGTCCTTCACCCGTTATTCGGTGCGCGACATCTTTTCCACCAAGCGCGGCGAGATCCAGAAGGAAATCGAAAACGAGTTGAAACCGAAGCTGGCGGCCGACGGCATCATCCTGCGTGGTGTCCAGATGGGCCAGGTCGACCTGCCGCCGGAATACCGCCAGGGCATGGAAAAACTGCTGGCCGAAGAGCTGGAAAGCGAAAAAATGAAATACACGCTGGAATTGAAGAGCAAGCAGGTGCAGCAGACCGAACTGGAAGCCGAAGCCGACAAGGTCAAACGCGAAAAATCTGCGGAAGCCGCCGGCAACGAGCAGATCATCGCCGCCAAGGCCCAGGAAGAAGCCATGAAGCATGTGCTGCCGTTCAAGCAAAAGCAGATCGAGCAGCGCCAGTATGAAGCCGAGGCAGAAAAGGTCTCGCGCATCAAGACCGCGGAAGGCAGCGCAGAAGCACGCCGCATCGAAGCCTCGGGCGAAGCCGATTCGCGCCACAAGCTGGCCGATGTCGAAGCCTATCGCCTGGAAACCATCGGCAAGGTCACCAGCGCCCAGCTGGAACGCGACGGCGCACTGATCTCGAAGAATCCTTTGCTGATCCAGAAAACCATGGCCGACAAGCTGTCCGACAAGATCTCGGTGATCATCGCCGCGCCCCCAGCCAACGGCGGCTTCATCGGCTCGGCCCTGCTCGGCGGC
>NZ_DATMRB010000120.1:0-32534 GCF_035566555.1 Collimonas sp. | reverse complement strand
GAGCGTGGCCGCCTTGCAGACCGTCTTGCCGCGTATCACGCAACCGACCCTGACCGCGCACGAAGTCGCCGGCATGGACCCGGCGGATCTGACCGAGATCGGCGCGGAGGTTGCCATTTTTTTGGTGAAGAGAGCGGATCGTCTGGCGGCTTACCGGGCCGAGTAGAAGATCCGATGGCCGATATTGCGGTGGTGTTTCACTGGCCGCCGCAGGCCATGGATGCGCTGGAAGTATCGGACTTGATGGCCTGGCGCGAACGCGCCAGGGTGCGCAGCGGCGCGGAAGAATAGGAAACTAGGATGAGTGACAAGCAATTGCGGTTACAGGTGGTCTTCGCGGCGCTGGATAAGCTGACCGGCCCCTTAAAAAGGATCACCGGCGAATCGTCCACCCTGGGCCGCGCCATCAAAGCCAATAACGACCGGCTGAAGGAACTGAACGCCCAGCAAAAAGATGTTGGGCGCTTCCGTGAACTAAATGCCGGCTTGCAGGCCAGCTCCGGCAAGCTACGCGAGACGCAACAGCAGATCGCCGCCCTGGCACAGCGAATGCAGCAGACCACCACGCCCACGCGTGCCATGACCCGCGAATTTAACGCCGCCGTGAAGTCGGCCAGCGCCTTGAAGCAAGCCGGCCAGCAGCAAGGCGAACAGATGCAGATCTTGCGCTCCCGCTTGTCCGGCGCCGGCATCGACACGCGCCAGCTCGGGTCCGCACAGACCTGGCTCAAAAACAGCATTGCCTTTACCAATGCCGAATTGACAGTCCAGCAGAAGAAGCTGGCGGCAGTCGGCGCGCAACAACAAAAGGTTGCCGGCGCCCGCCAGCATGCCGACAAGTTGCGTACCACCGCCGGCAATGTCGCTGCTGCCGGCATCGGCGCGACTGTCGCCGGCGCCGCCGTGGGCGCGCCCCTGGTCACAGGCTTGAAAGAGGCGAAGCACTACCAGACCGAGAAAGGCCGCATTACTGCCCTGGGCCTGGGACCAAAGGTCAGCGCCGACGCCGAGAGCTACGCCCGCAACATGAAAACCTACGGCACCAGCCACGCCGAAAACCTGGAACTGGTGCGCGACAGCATGTCCGTGTTCGGCGATTTGCCGCATGCGCAGATGGTGGCGCCCATGTTGGCGAAGATGAAATTTGCGAATAAAGCATTTTATGGCGAGGAAGCCGGCGGCGAGAATGAACGCAAGTTCATGGACATGCTGAAGGTCATCGAGGTGCGCGGCGGTACGGCCAGCTCGGAGAAATTCAACGAACAGGCCAATATGGTGCAGAAGGTCATTTCCGCCACGGGTGGTCGAGTCGGCCCTACCGAATGGCTGAACCTCATCAAGACTGGCGGCATCGCCGCCAAGGGCATGGATGAAAAATCCTTTTACTACGAGCTGGAACCACTGGTCCAGGAGCTGGGCGGCTTTGGCGTCGGTAACGGCCTGATGTCGAGCTATAACAATCTGTACCAGGGACGCACCAGCAAGCGCGCCGCGATGAACCTGGACAAGCTGGGGCTGATTGGCGATCACACCAAAGTGAAACATGACAAGGTCGGGCAGACTGCCCAGCTTGATCCTGGTGCGCTCTTGGGGTCAGACCTGTTCAAGAAAAGCCAATTCGAGTGGATGGAAAAGGTCCTGTTGCCGCAGTTGGCAAAAAACGGCATTACCGGCGAGGACAAGATCCTCGACACCATCGGCAGCCTGTTCACCAATCGCAAGGCCGGCGACTTGATGGCGAACATGTACTTGCAGCGTGCCCAGATCCACAAGAACCGGACATTGAACGAAGGTGCCTACGATGTGGACCAGCTAGAACCGCTGGCCCGCGAACAGGCCGGCGGCAAGGAAATGGACGCGCACGCCAAGCTGGCCGACCTCCAGCTGACAATGGGCGAAAAAATCCTGCCGCTGTATTCCAGCGCCATCGAGACCGTGACGAAAGCGCTGGAAGGGCTGAACGGCTTCATGGAGCGCAACCCAGCCACCGCCAAGGCCATGATTGTCGGGTTCGGCATCCTTGCCGGCATCCTGGTGGTGCTGGGGCCGCTGATGCTGGGGCTGGCCGCCTTGATCGGTCCCTACGCGATGTTGCATGTCCTGTTCGCCAAGATGGGCGTCGCCGGCGGCGTGCTGACGCCTATCTTGCGCGGCCTTAGCGGCGGCTTGATGACGGTCGGTAAAACCGTCTTGTGGCTAGGTCGTGCCTTGCTGACGAATCCGATTGTGTTGCTGATTACCCTCATTGCGGTATTGGCCTACCTCATCTATAAAAATTGGGAACCGCTGAAGGCTTTCTTTAACGATCTGTGGGATGGCATCACCGAACGGTTTAACCGCGTATGGGAAGCCATCAAGACCTTTGCCGGCGGTCTGTGGGCCGATGTCAAAACAGCATTCGACGGCGGTATCGGGGGCGTCAGCGCATTAATCATGAACTGGTCGCCGCTGGGGCTGTTTTACAAGGCATTCGCTGGGGTCATGAGCTGGTTCGGTATTGAGCTGCCGGGGACATTTACCGAGTTCGGCGCCAACATCATCCAGGGCCTGGTCAATGGGATTACGTCGGGCTTCGGCTTCCTGAAAGACAAGATCAAGCAGCTGGGGGCCATGGTCGGCATCACGTTTGCGAAGGAACAGGAGATCCACAGCCCTAGCCGTGTCTTTAGCCGATTCGGCGGCTTCATCACTGAGGGGCTGGCGCTCGGTATCGAGAATGGACAGGATGCGCCGATCAACCAGGTCAGCGGTCTTGCCAAGCGACTGACCCAGCTCGGCGCCGGCATCGCCATCGGTGCAACAGCCATGCCGGCGCTGTCCTTCGATACGCGTCCGCCGATTGCGCAGCGGGCCGCCGGCGCCGGCATGGTGATCCAGGGCGACACGATCACGATCTCCATTACCGCTGCACCAGGCATGGATGAGCAAGCCATTGCCCGCGCTGTCATGCTGGCGATGGAAGAGCGCGATAGGCAGAAGGCGGCGCGGATGCGCTCCAGCTTGTCCGACAATCACTTCTAAGGATTTTTACCATGATGATGACCCTGGGCATGTTTGTCTTCAGCCTGCCGACCCTGGCTTACCAGGAGCTGCAACGCAAGACCGATTGGAAGCACCCTAGCACCTCGCGGGTCGGCGCCCGCAATGCCCACCAATTCACCGGCAAGGGCGACGACACCATCACGCTGTCCGGCTGGATCGCGCCGGAGCTAACCGGCAGCGTCTATTCGCTCGATGCCTTGCGCCTGATGGCCGATACCGGAAAATCGTGGATTCTGATTGCTGGGACCGGTCGCATCCTGGGGTCGTATGTCATCACCGGCATGACCGAGGGACGCACGATGCTGGGGCAAGATGGCGACGCCGGCAAGATCGAGTTCTCCATTACCCTGGAGCGTACCGACGAATCGGTGCTGGGCTTGCTCAATACCCTCGGCGACCTGGGCAGCATCAAGAACATGCTCAGTTTGGAGGGCATCAGCAACAGCGCCAGCAACGCCATCAATACCGGCAGATCGACCTTTAACAATGTCGCGGACAGCATAGGGAGCCTGTTCTAATGGACTACCCGATTCCTGCTTTCAAAATCACGCTGGACGGCCAGGACATTACCGGAAAATTCGCGCCGCGCCTGGTCAGTCTCGACCTGACCGAGTGCCGCAGCGACAGCGCCGACGAACTGAGTATCACCCTGTCCGATACGGACGGCCAGCTTGCGATACCAAGCAAGGGCGCCAGGATCAACGTACAGATCGGCTGGCAGGAATCTGGCTTGATCGATAAGGGCGTCTTTACTGTTGATGAGATCGAGCATAGCGGCGCGCCGGATCTGCTGACCTTGCGCGCCAGGACGGCCAGCTTAATCGATACCTTCCGCCAGCCCGTCGAGCGCAGTTTCCACGACACCACCCTGGGCGCGGTGATCGAGGTAATCGCGTTTCAGCAGGAGCTGAAAGCCGGTATTGCCGAGGCGCTACGGGGTGTAAAGATCGCGCACCTGGACCAGACCAGGGAGAGCGACGCGGCATTCCTGCGCCGGCTGGGCAAGAAATACGATGCTGCCGCGACCGTGAAAAATGACACGCTGCTATTCATGCCGGCGGGCCGTAGTAAGACCGCGTCAGGCCGCGACTTGCCTGTGATCCGCATCACGCGCAACCTGGGAGACAGGCACCGCTATCACAGCGCCGAGCGCGACAGCTACAGCGGCGTGCGCGTGTTCTGGCATGACGACCGGCACGGCCTTCGCCGCAGTGTTGTGGCAGGCGTACCTGGCAACAGCAAGCGGCTGCGCACCACCTACGCCAGTGAGGCCGACGCCCGCGCCGCCGCCGTCGCTGAGTGGCAGCGCATCCAGCGCGGCGCCGCCACCCTGGAATTGTCGCTGGCAATTGGCGACCCGGCGCTGATGCCGCAATCGCCTGTGGAAGTCGTCGGATTCAAAACCGATATTGATAATCAGGATTGGCTAACGGCCAAGGTCCGGCACAGTATCAGCGACGCCGGCTTTACCAGCGGTATCGAGCTGGAGACACGCACCGAGGAAGCCGAAGTTGAACGCGAGGATGAGGTCGACCCAGATCCCGGCATTACCGGCGTGTACGCCAAGTGGCGCAACGTCGCCACGAAGAAAACCGGCAAAGAATTTGCACCGTCGACCGGCAAGGGCAAGCATACGGCGCCGGCCGCCGGCGCGACAGCCAGCACAAAGACGCTGCAGCACGTCTACACCAACAAGCAAACCGCTGCACGCGCTGCAAAACTCGAATGGGAAAAAATTCGGGAGCGGCGCGAAATCATCAAGGAAAATGGCCACAACAATTCGTGAGTTTGGCGTTAGCGTGTCCGCGGACGTTGAATGTCATCCCAGCGTGGGCCGTGTTCACCGTCGACGCACTCTTTCACGCCGACATTCAAAATTTTAGCCGTGCTGCCCACGGAGTATGTTTTGCTGTCGTTATGGCACATCGTTTCCGTCTGCGCTGCGTTGGCAACGGGACTATCCGTCGGCATTTTGTAAAGTAGCCATCCACATCCAACGGCCAGCATAATCGTGACGACTGCAAAGGCAATAGAAGTTTGAACCAGTTTTGTATTTGCTTTCGTCTTCTCAGCACACGCAGGACATGGTGCGGGCGCATGTATCGTCGTTGGACCGAGTACCGCCAATGTTTCAAGCGGTTTCGGCGCGACGGCCTGCTCAATTGGTTCTGTGGCTTCCAGGTCGGCCTTGGCGGCAGCAATGCGGCGCTCCATCATTGCCTTCGCAGATTTGTAATATCTGGAAGGTAGTTCCTCTATGCGACTCACACCAAAACGATCCAGCAACTCGGGATAGGCTGCTACCGGCTCCCCGCCGGTGACAGATGCCAACTCAAGTGCCTTGCGCCAAATTTGAGATTTTTGATACGGCGAGATCTTTTCGCCGGCTTCATCTTTGGACTTCTCTGTGTTCACGTTCAAATGCATCACATTAGTTAATTGTGGCGCCTGTTCGACATTACCTATCACCGCTTGGCCTACGTCCCCGGTAAATGCTGTTTTTCCTGTCACGCTGCTGAGTCTCCGTAATATGATTGCAGGCTATCAGGCCGGTGCGCAATTGTTGAGAACTGGGCTACCGATGATCCTGCCGCCGCCTTCACATTGCCAGGTGACTTTGTTGCCTTTCGAGAGCGACGCCGCCAACGCCTCGTGCTTGTCATTCAGCTTTGCCATAGCAGGCATGTATTCGTTTGCAGTCTTTAGATGAACCACGATGTTGTTGAAAGCGTCTTTATCGATACTTTGAACGCTGCCCGAAACACGCAACATCTTCCCTTTATATTTTTGATCCGCAGCGACCTCATTGGCGTCGTAGTCCTTGGCAAGTTGTAACACTGTTACCGCCATCGCTGCTTCTGCTGGAATTTGCGCTTTACTAGATGAAGCCGCAGCTGATTTTGCATCGGCACTGGACGTGGCGGCGTCTGTATTTTGAGCCACCGCTGGAGCATCTGCTGTCTTGCTTGATCCGCCTGCTACTGCCGCGACAATAATCAACGCGACAAAGCCCCCCGCAAAGCCGGCGAGATGGCGTACAAAAGCCCCCTTGCCCTTGCTTTTGTAAAAACGAACCAGCCCCCACCAAACCGCGACAAAACTGATAAATCCAATTGCTGCTCCCATCTGAACTCCCATTGTTAATAATAATTGTGAAATTGTTTTTATTGCATCTAAATGCCCAAACTGAAACCTGGGTTCGTTCCCATCGAATTTTTATACTTTGGGTTTCTTCTTGCCGCCCATATTGAACGTCTGCGGCGCGGTGACATTCCCGGTAACGTTTTGGCTGACCTTCCCATGGAATTCAACATGGGGACCTGTTTTTGTGGGTTCAGCAGCGGGCGTAGGGGCTGCACGCATCCCATCAATCATTCCAAGGACACCAGCTTTACCGCGAATGTCCAAACTGCGATAACCAGCCAGCATGTCCTTTTCATCATCGGGCAGAACTGCCGATGCATATTCCCCGGTAAGCAAATAGAGGACGTCAACACCCGCAGCGGCTATTGCCGCGAGATAGTCAGAATCCGGCTTTCGGGAAGCATTTTCGTAATTCAGTTGAGTATCTTTTGTGACACCACCGAGTACGGCAAATTTGTCTTGATTAAGGCCAAGACGTTTTCTTTCCGTCCGTAGACGTTTGTTGAAATCCTTCATATGCCCAATAATTTATTTGACAGGTGGACGAATGACCACCATAATTACGCCATCCCATAGCGAATACACATCATAACATCATGGAAACATTGCCCAAAGTCAGGCGTATCCCCAAAGGAACAACTTCTCGGCCAAGCGGCGTGCGTTTGATGCCCGACGAACTGGCGGAAGTTGACCAATACGCCTTTGACGAACAGCGCTCACGTGCCTGGTTTCTCCGCGCTCTCATATTGCGCGGCCTCGCCGAATACAAGCGCGCCTTGCCCGCCCACCAATAACAGGACGCTGCTATGTATCCCGACACAAAGCGTATCCGTAACAATCGGCTCATACTCCGGTTTGACGACTACGAACACGACCTTATCAAGGCTTTGGCCAATTATCAGGGAGAGCAACCTTCCACCCTGCTGCGCCAGCTTGTCCTGCGGGAAGCTGCAAGCGCCCTGGGCCTTTCCGATAGTGAAATAGTAGGCGCAAAAGCGGCGTAAGCCTAGACCGCAATAAGCAGACAAAGAGCCGACGAAAAGATGCCAGTTCAAGAAATCACCCTTACCGATGCAGAAAACAATCTGCTGGAGCGCGTGCGCCAGCAGCAAGGTCTGGATTCGGTGCAACAGGCAGCGGAATGGCTTGCGAAGTCGCGTTTGCGCAAGCAGTCGCGCCAAATATCCGGCAGAGGCCGCGCCTTGTATCCAGTAGATAGGAAACCCGCATGAGATTCATCAGCCTTCCTTGTCCTCATTGCCATCATCGCGTGCGTGCCGCGAAGAGCCGCACCATGTCGGACCTGCTGAAAGAGATTACGTACATGTGTCAAAACCCGGACTGCGGTCACGTTTTCGTTGCCGGCTTGGAGGTGCTGCGCACATTGTCGATGTCGGCAACGCCGAATCCCGACGTGCGTATCCACGTATCGCAGCATGTCCGCAATGCTTGTGCCAATCAGCTTGTGTTGAAATTGTGAGCAGCCCATGACGACACCTCAAAGCACGGCGCCGCCGTAATTCTCAGCTAGTCCGTTTTATCCCTTCCGTTGTTCCCTGCAATGCCTGATTTCAGGCATGCGGGATTCGCTCACCCTGAAGAAAGGCAAGCATGTCAGCCGATACAACTTTTCTCAACGTCGAACGCATCACTGTCAACCCGGTACAAACGTGCCTTCATTTTCAATCGGCCAGCCGTCTGTTCTCAATGCAACGACTCGTAGTCCATTTTAAAGATGGCGGAGAGCATGCCCTGACGTTCTTCTTGCATCCCGGTCAGAACGCGCTGGCCTTGGGTGATGTGGTCACTAACGACAAGGTGACAGCATGAAACAGCTCAAAAAATTCCTGTTCGATTTCTCCGTGATGACACTCGGCTGCCTCCTAATCATGGCAGGCCCATTGCTGCAAGCCCTTGGCGTCATCAAGGGGTAATCCATGGCGCCCCACTCCCAACAGACACACCAGGACATTGCGTACACCCACCTGACACACGCCTACATCATATTGGCCGGCGACAAGGAAAGTGTACGCGCCGCCCGCTGGAATAGCGTCCCGCCGCGTGATCGTCAGATGCTGGCACACATGGCCGGCATCGGCAGCAAGAAAGGCGACACCACCCTGCAATCGCTGAACGCCCTGGAGCGCGGCAAGCTGCATTGCGAAGCCAGTCGGCTAATCAAGCAACTGCAAAACGTCCTGCGCTGCGCGCAAGGTGGTGAACTCCCTTGTCAGTTCCCCGCTGCGAGTCACGAATCGGACGGTATCGCCGCATGAGCTACCGCTTCTATTCCACCGACGCCATCACCAGCCTGCCGAAACGCATGGGCCGCGCCCTGCGCGACCTGTTCGCCCGCGATGGCATGGATCGGCACGAACACAAGATCGATGTCATTGATGAGATCTGGTCAGCCGATCATTACCTGCTGCCGCTCGATGCGCCTGATGAGGCGCTTTATCGTGCTGCCGATAGCGCCGCCCGCGAGTGCTATCAGTTCTGTGCCGACTTGCAATCCCTGGATGCGATCTTGTCCGCGATTCGTGAACTCTGTGCGCGTCTGACTGTGGCGCCGCCGGCCGGCGAAGAAGAAAACGAAATCATTCGCAGGGCCTTGGACAAAGCCTGGTGGCTGCGCGGCATCCGCAAGGCGCATGCGCGCCGCTGCGAGCATATGGCGATCCGCCTTGGCTTCACTAGCTACATGACCGGCCCCTATGTCAGCAACGAAACCGCCTATCGCCAGCAGCGCCGCAATAAACAGAATGCCAAGCTGCTGGCCTCTATCGAGCTGCAAAACGAAAACGGCCAGGTCTACAGCCTGGACGCCTTGGCTGCACTCGGCATAGCCAACAAGTCCAATCGGCGCGGCGAACTGATGACCCGCATACGCGGTTTCGAGGAAATCGCTTTCGACTTAGGCCATGTCGGCCTGTTTGCCACGATCACAGCGCCAAGCAAGTATCACGCCGTCCTGAGCAAGAGCGGCGAATCTAACCCGCGATATATCGAGTTTGGCGAACCCACGCCGCGCGATGCCCAGATATACCTGTGCGACGTATGGAAGCGCATCCGTTCCAAGTTGCACCGCGACGGCATCCACGCCTACGGCTTCCGCATTGCTGAACCGCATCACGATGGTTGCCCACACTGGCACATGCTGATGTTTGTACCGCCTGAACACCAAGAGCGCTACGAGGCGATCATCACAGCTTACGCGCTGATCGAAGACGGCGACGAACGCGGCGCCGATAAGAACCGCGTCAAGCTGGTGCGTATCGAAGCTGGCAAAGGTACTGCTGCTGGCTACATTGCGAAATACATCGCCAAGAACATCGACGGTGAACATGTCGGCGATCACCACATGCGCGAAGACGGCCGCACCTACATCGTGACCGACGACCTGGCCGGCGACGAAATGCTGACGCCCAGCCAGCGCGTGTGCTATTGGGCGCAGACCTGGGGCATTCGGCAGTTTCAGCAAGTCGGCGGCGCGCCTATCGGCCCTTGGCGCGAGCTGCGGCGCGTGAAGAGCGAAAGCATCATCAACGCGCCTGACGCGGTTAAATCGGCCTGGCAGGCTGCCCAGACCATCAAGGCAACCGAAACCAACATTATCGACGGCAAGCGCGTGGAAACCGTCAAGACGATCAAGCAAGCCTCCTATAGCGACTACCTGCGGGCGCAAGGCGGCCCCCTGGTCGGGCGCAAGGGTCTGGTCAAGATCGCCACACGCAGCACCGTGGTCGAAGGCAAGTACGCCACCTATGAGACAGAGAAGCCATGCGGGATTTATCACGCATGGAATCCCCGCGCGGTCTACGAATCGGTCCGCTATCAGTGGACAGTCGTCGGCGCCGCCAAGGCTGTGGCTTTTGACTTTCCTTGGACTGGTGTAAATAACTGTACGAAAAAATCCAAAAAGAAAATTTCTACTTCGGTTTTATCGCCGGAAGAAATAGCAGCAACAGCAGTTCGGCTTGCCGCTTTCATCGAAAAAAATCCGCAGCCGGCGTACCAGCCCACCGACTGGTCGGCGATTGATAAAAAATCGAAAGACCTAGAGCGGGAAACCGACAAATTTGCCACCGCGATGAATGCGCAGTGTGAAGAGACGCGCCGGCAGGAAGTGGCCGCGTATGAAAAAAACGACATAGCGGCACGCAAGTGCCTTGTCACGACCTGGGCAGCTCTCGGCGCCTGCCCATATCCACGAATTTATATTACTGAAAGCGATCTATGAAAATACTGATGCATTCCTGTTTGGTCCTCTTGCTGATCGCCGCGTATTTGGGCATTGGCTGCGTGATGTTTCTGCTGCTTAAGCGTTTGAGCCTTCCATGTCCTGGACTAATCACCACATTTTTGTCGGCAGTCGTATTGGCGTGCTTGATGCTTGGCTTGCTCCTGGGGGCTTTCCGTGGATAAGACAACTCAAGATATCACAGTGAAGTTGCGCGACCGTGTCACATTCGACACCGACGAAGGCATCCAGGCCGGCTACGTCAACGACCTGCGGCGCGACCTGGGCAATGGTGAACTGCATGCCTGGGTTGAACTGGAACACCATTTACCCGGCTGCTTCCGCGCCGTGCGGGTTTCGGACATTCTGACTTCTGACCAGGTCGGACCGCCTTCGACCTGCTACATCGGGTTCGATTGGGCCACCCACGCCGCTTGTCTCAACACGCCGTTAGTGATCGATGAAGCGGCTGACCGCCGTGAGCGCGCCGAAAATGAGCCGCGATTCCAATGTCCGGCCTGCGGTCATGTCGGCGCCGTCGAATCTCAGTTCAGCAATTACTGCCAAAACGATCGATGCCGCCGAATAAGTCCGCGTCATACTCAAAGCCATATCGCAGATGCCAACCCGTTAGTGACGGTCGAAGCCACGGTAGATCGTCTTGCACGTGCCGAGAGCGCATTGCTTACTTACGGATTCACGGACTGCGACGGCAAGGCATGGTTGCCACCAGTCGCATATCGGCCGATTGAAATCTTCGACATGGTCAAATTGGATGATGCTCACCAGTCCGGCTTGGACGACGCACGAAGCGGCGAACACGAATTGTTCCCAGACGAAAGTTGCCCGCTGGACGGCATTGAAGGCGACAAGCCGTTCTGTCGCTTCCACTTTTATGCCGACAAGGGCGATCCGTCCGTTGGCGAACCAGGGCGCGCATATTGGGCGTTGTCCGCAGATCAAAGTGGTACAGAGCTTGCACAACTACTTGCCGCTACTCCGCCAGTCTTGACCTATGAGCGTGCTGTCGAATTCGCAGATAAGAATGCTGTGCTGGTTGAGAACGCCTATATCGGATACACCGGCGAACACATCGATCACGGCGCCGCGTACGCCATCGCCGAGGCCATGGCCGCTGCACATATTTGAACAGGTCAGCAGAATTTTATTTATACAATTTCGGAGCCAATAACATGAACACAACATCTTACTTAAAAGCGCAACTGCGCAAACAGGCTGTACTGCACTTAGAGAAAATCGCCACCGATCACGGCCATGTAGGCGTGTTTGCCACGATCACAGCACCTAGCAAATATCACCCGGTCAGAGACAAGAGCGGGGAACTCAATCCGGCGTGGGTAGCATTCGGAAAGCCTGAGCCACTGGAAGCACAACGTTATCTCAGAGACATCTGGATGCGAATCCGCGCCACGCTGCATCGTGACGGCATCAAGCTTTACGGCTTGCGGTTTTCTGAACAACAACGCAATGGCTGTCCACATTGGCACCTCTTGATGTTTGTCGCGCCCGAGTATCGGCAGCGTTACGAGGAAGTTATTACTTCCTTCGCACAAGTTGAACATGATGGCGACGATAGGCGCCGAAGCACATTGCTGCACCTGGAAGCCGGAAAAAACACTGCTGTAGGGTACATCGCTAAATATATCGCCAAAGATATCGATGGCGATAGTAGCGACGACCACCGCGTCCTGGATGACATCAGCCCTTACTTCATTGTGAATGCACATACTCATTTCGGGCGCCGCAGTTGGCTTGAGGGTAGCGATCAATTCAACTGCGAACTCTTGTAATTACAAAAAATTTCAATGGCCGCTGAAATGAATATGCGGCTTTAGAGCACGTGTCGGCTGGAAATCGAAACAGAAAAATTAATAGAAAGATCGAGAGGAAAATAGTGAGTCTCTTAACGCAAGCATACGTACTTGAAAATTTCGGGCTGCGTCTGAATATAGCGCAGCTGTCAAAATTGCTTGATATAGCAGAGGGGACGATCCGAAACCAGATTAGCTCCGGCGCCTTCCCAATTACTACCTATACAGAAGGGGCGCGCCGGTTCGCCAGTTATCAAGCGGTTTCGGAGTATCTTGATAATTTACATTTGATTACCCACCGCGCTTGCGAACGGCAGGCGAGGGCTGCTTAAGCAGCCTTGTTCGGGAAGATAATCACCCGACCTTTTTCCGCAATATCTTCTGGCTTGAGATTGGTGTAGCGTTTGAGGTTACGCCAATCTTTGTGTCCCGTTACGGCGGCCACTTCAGGTATTTCCCAGCCCGCTTCAAACAACGCGCTAGCGGCTTCATGACGCAGATCGTGCATATGAAGGTCAACGATTTTTGATGCGTCTCACGCCCATTTAAAATACTTGCTGGCGGTCCCTGGTTCGAATGGGAAAATTCGCTTATCGATTCTTGGCTGCCGCACCACAATTTCGAACGCTTCCGCGATAAGTGGCACCCATTCGTCATTCCCTTTTTTCTGGCGTGGATGTTTTCGATCCCGCACCATCACCATGCGTGCCGCTTCGTCCAGGTCGTCCCACACGATTCTGAATAGCTCACCTCGGCGAAACCCCGAGCGTAGCAACACTGTCACAATATCTATCATCGGGAGGCCGTACTGAGGATTGTCGGCGAACCATAACAAGATTGAAGTAAGCTCGGCGCCAGTTGGCCGGCGCTCCCTGGTTTTTCCTCCTTCGACCAGGTGCAGGTGCTTCAGCATCGGGCGGGCCTTTGTAACTGCGTCCGGAATATTGGCGTCCAGCATGCCGGCCATGTGACGCAGGATCGTACCGAGCTTCGACAATTCCATCTCTACGGTGTAGCCGCCTACGCCGTCTTCCGTGCGGCGCGCCTGGGCATAACTCACGATATCTTGTGTTGTCAGTTCTGCAGCGATCTTGTCGCCCAGCTTAAGCGTTAGCCGCTTCATCATGTAGTGTTCGTTCGACGTTGGGCTTACAGGGCGTCCTGACTTTTCGCGGACGGTTTGATAGTCGGCGATGAGCGTTGCAAGGTCCGTTTTTAGTGCGCTGGCATTCCCGGATGCCACGTCAATTTCGGTAGCCCGCGCCCATCTCTCGGCTTCTGCCTTTGTCCTGAAGGTTTTTGTTATACTCCTGCCTTTAATGCGAAGTTGAGCGCGCCAACGTTTGCCGATTGCTAGTATGGATGCCATGTAATTCCCTCTGTTTTGCCTTCGGGGATTGTAGCAAATCTGTAGCAGTCAGAACGTTAACTTGCATGATTTCGCGTTAACGGGAATGATAGGGGAGAGGTTGCAAAGCGACCGTAAGTTATTGAATTTATTGAATATTTTCAATGAAATCAAAGGCTTATTCCTCCCATTGATTTACCCCGTCTCGCCATAGTTCAATGGATAGAACGAGTGCCTCCTAAGCGCTAGATACAGGTCCGATTCCTGTTGGCGGGACCAAGTCCCTTTTCTTGAGCTCCCTATAATCGGCCGTAAGCCAGGTATTTAAAGGCTTTCCGGCGACTCTTCTCCTTTCTGCTGATTTGCAGACTGACGCACATATTGCGGGGCAGAATCCGGTGCAAGCCAACAATCATTATTCAATACGCCAGATGTACTTCATCTTAATCCACGAATCCACCGCTGCACCGTTCGCACTTGCCGGAATAAATTCACATTGACTAAATGCGCTGAGGGTCGCTGTATCTAACAGTTGATGGCCACTAGATGACTCAAAATTTGTTTCAAGTACGTGCCCTTCTTTTGATACATGCAAACTGACGACCACAGTTCCAGTCTCATTTGCAGCCAAGGAGGGTTTTGGATACTCGGGCTTTGGGCATGTGGATAAATTCACCTTAGCTATTGTTTTGATCACGTCACGCGCTGAGGCGCCACAAACAACGGTGAACAAGCTCACAACGATAGAAATCGTAATTATTTTCAGGCGCATCGAATTTCCAGGTGAACGAAAGACTGCATAAGATTCTTTTGGGTAACTATCTTATGCTACCAGCAATAATGCACCGCCAAGCTCCATCAACTATGCAGGAGTGATGCCGCAATGACCACTATCGTTCTTGAGTCCGTTCTGACTTGTCCGTTCTGCCGTTTTTCCAAGCAAGAAATCATGCCCACGGATGCCTGCACAGTTCTACTACGAGTGCAGTAAATGCAAGGCGTTGCTGCGCCCAAATCCGGGAGACTGCTGCGTGTTCTGTTCGTACGGCTCAGTGAAGTGTCCACCGATCCAGCAACAGCGTGGATGCTGCGGGTAAAAGTCCACTGCTGAGCACGGAGCAACCCGGGGCAAGTAGCCTCGCGAAGTCAATGCTCGATAACGACGGATTATCATCGAGCTATAAGTTTTTCTTGGTGCTCGCCGAAATTATTCCCGCTTGTGAACTCGGCGCCAAGGGAGGATATTGCGGTCTTTGAAACCGTCTGGGTTTGATTGCGTGGCGCTGGTGAGTTTTGCTGTTGCCAACTGGTGTGAGACTGCAAATGCAGCTGTGCACGCAGCCAAGGCGCATCACCCCGGAAATACTAATGCTTACGCAATCCTGAGGAGTCTTCATGAAAATATCCCTTGCTGTCCCATTCATCCTGGCCGCCGTCGCGGTGGCGCATCCCGTCATGGTTTCTGCGTCGCCAGTTGCAGCAAAGGAGACGCAAGTCTTGCAAAGGATCCGGCTGGAGGGCACCGACCGCGAGCTTGGCATGGGGATCGCCGAATTTCCGCCCAATGCCGAAAAGCCGCGCCACATGGCGACCGGTCCCGAACTGGCCTATGTGCTCGAGGGGGAACTGATCGTACAGGTGGATGGCGAGCCGGTCAAAGTCCTGCATGCGGGCGGCAGCTACCAGCTGGCTGCGAATGTGGTCCATGTCACCAAGGCCGGGCCGGCGGGAGCGAAAGTCATCGCCAGCTGGGTACACGTGCCTGGCAAGGCCTTCAATATCCTTGTGCCGCGCTGATCATGCGCGACATGCATCCGTTTTGAACCATCGCCTCACTCTAAAAATTCATTGAATCATGCACCGGAAAAATATGAACATGTTAAAGCTGCTGTCCTTCTCTCTTTGCATTTTTGCCGCCAGCAGCCATGCTGCGGGGGGCACCGGCCAGGCTGGACTCAACGATGCGGTAGACAGTACTATCCAGCCGCTGATGCAAAAGTACGATATCCCGGGCATGGCGGTCGCCGTTACGGTCAACGGTGAAAGTCATTTCTACAATTACGGTGTGGCGTCGAAGGATACCAAGCAGCCCGTTAGCAACAAGACGCTGTTTGAGATCGGTTCGTTCAGCAAGACATTCACGGCGACGCTGGCTTCGTATGCCCAGGCCAATGGCGATCTTTCGCTCGCGGATAGTGCCAGCAAATATTTGCCGTCCCTGCGCGGCAGCAGCTTTGACGGCATCAGCCTGATAAATCTTGGCACCCATACTGCCGGCGGGCTGCCACTGCAAGCGCCTGACAATATCGAAAATACCGATCAGCTGATGGATTATTTCAAGCACTGGCAGCCGGTGCATGCGGCGGGCACTTACCGCAGGTATTCCAACCTGAGCATTGGGATGCTCGGCATGATCGCCGCCGGTAGTATGCACATGACGTTTGAAGGCGCGATGGAAAAGAAGCTGTTTCCGGAACTCGGGATGACGCATAGCTACATCAACGTACCGCCCGGTGAGATGAAAGACTACGCGCAAGGCTATACCACAAAGGATGTGCCGGTCAGGGTGAATCCAGGAGTTCTGGCGGCCGAAGCCTATGGCGTGAAATCGGGATCGGCAGACCTGATCCGGTTTATCGAAGCGAACATGGACGCCAGCAGGCTCAACCATAAGCTGCAACGGGCAATCATCGATACGCACACGGGATATTTCAAGGCGAAGGAGTTCACGCAGGACCTGATTTGGGAGCAATACCCTTATCCAGTAGAACTGAAGCGGCTGCTGGCAGGCAACGACCCTAGCGTGATCTATCAGGAGGCGGCGGTGAGCAAATTGAATCCTCCGCTGGCGCCGCAGACAGACGTGCTGCTCAACAAGACCGGATCAACCAATGGCTTTTCGAGCTACGCGGTTTTTGTTCCAGCGAAAAAGATTGGGATTGTGATCCTGGCGAACAAATCCTATCCCATCGATCAGCGGGTGACGGCGGCATATCAAATATTAAGACAGCTGGATAGCCAGGCAGCAGTGAAGAACTGATCGTCTGGCAGCGGCTCCAAGCATCTTTCCCATTGAACTGCATGCAAAGGAATTTATGAAATACTTACAATGCGCTGCGGCGCTCACCTTGGCCGCCGGTTTTCTTGCGGCGCCGGTTCACGCTAAAACAATCTGTACCGCGGTTGCCGATGCCAAGACTGGCAAGGTCCTGCTGCAGCAAGGCAATTGCAGCGAACGCTACACACCCGCCTCGACATTCAAGGTTGCCTTGAGCGTGATGGGTTTCGATGCCGGATTCCTGCAAGATGCACACACGCCGATGCTGCCGTTTCACGAAGGCTACGTCGATTGGGGCGGTGACAACTGGCGCCAGCCCACCGATGCGACCAGGTGGCTGAAATATTCGGTGGTCTGGTTCTCGCAGCAAATCATTCAATCGCTTGGAAAGCAACGTTTGCAGCAGTACGCGAACAGCTTTGGCTACGGTAATGCCGATTTCTCGGGCGATCCTGGCAAGGACAATGGGCTGGAGCGGGCCTGGATCGGCTCTTCCCTGAAGATCTCGCCGCTGGAGCAGGTTGCGTTCCTGCACAAACTGGTGAACCGCGAACTGCCTGTCACGCCGCGCGCCATGGAGATGACGCTCAGCATCGTTGAAAAAACTTCGCTGCCTAGTGGTTGGGAAGTGCAGGGCAAGACCGGCATGGCTTATCCGCGGCTGGCGGATGGCGCTCTCGATGAGGCCCGGCCGTATGGCTGGTTTGTCGGCTGGGCCAGCAAAGGCGGGCGCAAGCTGGTGTTTGCCAGGTTGATTCAGGATGACAAGAAAGAAGCCGGCACGGCCGGCGTACGCGCACGCGATGCCTTCTTCAAGGAACTACCTGCCTTGGCGGAATCGCTTACGCCTTAAACCCGTCCCCGCTCAAGAACGTGAAATGGCCGACAACAACAGGCCTGCGCCGACGAAGGCACCGCCGGCGACCTGATTGACCAGCTTCAGGCGCCGCGCGCTGTTGAGCCAGCCTGACAGGCGGGCGCCGCCGCTGGCATAGGCGAACTGCCAGCACGCTTCGATCACAAAAAATGTTCCCGACAAAATCGCCAGCTGCGGCCCTTGGGCAAGCTGTGCATCGATGAATTGCGGGAACAGGGCGGCGAAGAAGATGAACGCTTTCGGATTGCTCAAGGCGACCCAGAAGCCGGTGCGGAACAAGGCCCAGGGATTGTGCTTGCCGTCGTCCTCAGGGCGCTCTTGCAGTTGCTGCGGCATGCTGCGCCAGGTTTTGATGCCCAGGTAGACCAGGTAGGCCGCGCCCGCATACTTCACTATCGAAAACAATTTCTCCGAGGTCGCCAGCAAGACTCCCAGACCCGCGACCGAGCAAATCATGATCAGCCCCAGCCCGCACATGAGCCCGAGGCAGGTCACGGCCGTGCGCCGCACGCCATGATGGATGCCGTGGGTCATGGCGAGCAGCATGTTGGGTCCCGGCGTGGCCGAAATGAAGAACACGGTAGTGACGAACAGCAGCCAAGTCTTGAGAAGCACGGTATTTCCCGATGTGGATTTTTGAAAGAGCAGTATACCTAGATCCAGGTTTTTCACCGGAACGGGCGTTCGGCGTCTTCCTGCAAATGGCGTTGCGCGCCGTTGTTATTTGGAGAAGTTCCGTCATAATGGTCAATTTGGCGCTTTCCCGGCGCTAGCCTGAGCCTGAGCCGCATTGCATCTGCTCTGCTACTTTCATTAATCGCATTCATTCACATAATCTTCGATATGAAATTGTCTTCCAAAGGTCTCGCTCTCATTGGTTCCTTGCTGGTAGTGCAGCCGCCGGCGATCATGGCGCAAACGCCGGCAAAAACGGCGGGCGGCTACGAGCTGCCGCCGCTGCCTTTGCAAGCGGTGGTGGATGCGCCGCTGCCGCCGCAGTTGTCGGTCAGTCCGCATCGCGATCTGCTGGCATTGACGCAGACGCCATCCTTACCTGGCATCGATGCGGTGGCCCAGCCTGAGCTGAAGCTGGCGGGGCTGCGCATCAACCCGCGCACCTATTCCCAGAGCCGCTTTTCCTTCGGCACGGATCTGCAGTTGCTGGAGATCGCCAGCGGCAAGGAAATCCGCCTGCAGGGTTTGCCGCAGCCGCTGGCGATCGCCAGTTCCAGCTGGTCGCCGGACCAGCGCTATATCGCTTTCAACCAGGTCGACGCCAGGACCGGCGCTAATGAATTGTGGCTGGTCGATGTCGCCGCGCGCCGCGCGCACCGCTTGACCAAGCTGTCGTTGAACACGGTTGCGGGGAACGGTTATCGCTGGATGCCGGACAGCAGGCAGTTGCTGGTGCAGCTGCGGGTGGAAGGGACGGCCCCGGTGTCGGACGGCATTCCGCGCGGTCCCAACACGCAGATGACACTGGCGGGGGCGGGCGTAAAGAGCAATCCTACTTATCAGGATTTGTTGAAGAATGAGGACGATGCGCTCACCCTGGAACACTATTTGCGCACCCAGGCAGCCTTGATCGATCTGGACGGCAAGCTCGTCAAGCTGGGCGAGCCGGCGCTGACGCTGGCGCTGGAGCCGTCGCCGGACAGCCGCTATGTGCTGCGTCAGCGTATCGAGCGGCCGTTTTCCTATCAGGTGCCGGTGACTAGCTTCCCGCGCCGTATCGAAGTGCTGGACCGGAGCGGTAAACTGATCAAGCAAATCGCCAGCCTGCCGCTGGTAGAGGGCCTGCCTACCGGTAACGACGCCGTGCCCACCGGCGTGCGCAGGATAGATTGGCGTAACGATGCACCCGCTACCCTGGTCTGGGCCGAGGCGCAGGATGGCGGCGATCCGGCGCGCCAGGCTGAGGTGCGCGACCTGGTGCTGATGCAGGCGGCGCCGTTCGAACAGGCGCCGCAGACGCTGGCGCGCCTGAATTCGCGTTATGCCGGCATCTACTGGGGCAGCGGCGACCTGGCCCTGCTGAGCGAGTACTGGTGGAAGAGCCGGCAGGTCAAAGAGTGGCGGATTGCCCCGGACTACCTGGAGCGTGCGCCGCAACTGCTGCGCGAGGGTTCGTCGGAAGACCGCTACAAGGATCCAGGCCGGCCGGTTACGGTGCGCGATGAGCATGGCGAATTGCGCCTGCTGGTCAGCGCCGACGGCGACAGCATTTTCCGCATCGGCGGCGGCGCGTCGCCCGAGGGCGACCGGCCGTTTCTCGACAAGGTCAGCCTGAAAACCGGGCAGGCCACGCGTCTGTTTCATTCGCAGGCGCCGTACTACGAAGCGCCGCAAGTGCTGCTGGACGATAGCGGCCAGCGCCTGCTGACAGCGCGCGAGTCGCCTACCGAGCCCGGCAATTTCTTCGTGCGCGAGCTCGGCGCCGGCAATGAATCGGCGCCGCGCGCGCTGACGCATTTTCCGCACCCGACGCCGCAGCTGCAAGGCGTCAGCAAGCAGCTGGTCCGCTACAAGCGCAAGGATGGCGTAGAGCTGACCGGCACCTTGTTCCTGCCGCCTAACTACGATGCCAAGCGCGATGGCCCGCTGCCGATGCTGATGTGGGCTTATCCGGCCGAGTTCAAGTCGGCCGAAGCGGCCAGCCAGACTACCGATTCGCCCTATCGTTTCAACCGCATCGGCTACTGGCGGCCGCAGGCCTTCCTGGCCATGGGCTACGCCGTGTTCGACGAGTTTTCGGTGCCGATCGTCGGCGAGGGCAGCAAGGAGCCGAACGACACTTACATCGCCCAGCTGGTCGCCAGCGCCGAGGCCGCGGTGGATGAAGTCGTGCGGCTGGGCGTCGCCGACCGCGACCGCATCGCCGTCGGCGGCCATTCCTACGGCGCTTTCATGACCGCTAACCTGCTGGCGCACACGCGCTTGTTCAAGGCGGGCATTGCGCGCAGCGGTGCCTATAACCGTACGCTGACGCCGTTCGGCTTCCAGGCTGAAGAACGCAATTACTGGCAGGCCAAGGACGTCTACCAAGCCATGTCGCCGTTCAACTATGCCGATCAGATCAAGGATGCCCTGTTGCTGATCCATGGCGAGCAGGACAACAATCCCGGCACCTTCCCGCTGCAGAGCGAGCGCATGTATGCGGCCATCAAGGGCCTGGGCGGAACCGCGCGCCTGGTGATGCTGCCCAACGAAGCGCATGCCTATCGCGCGCGCGAATCGATCATGCAGATGCTGGCGGAATCGAACCGCTGGCTGGAAACCTATATCGGACCGGGCAAGCCGACTGTCAAGCCGTGAGCGCCGCTATCTGCGCATAAAAAATGGGCGCCTGGGCGCCCATTTTCTTTTCGACTGCCAGCGTTATCGCAGCGAGTCGGCCAGTTTATTTTCATCCATGCTGCGTCCCAGTACCACCCAGAAAATACACAGGGACAGCAAGCCGGCGACGGCGTAGACCGACACATCGAGGTAGTTGCCGCCGATTTTCAGCGGAATCAGCGGAGCGTCGGTGGTGCAGATCATGTTGGCGGCGTACATGCCGACATAGTGCATGCTGCATACCGCCAGCGCCATCACCAGCGCCGCTACAATCCGGTGCAGCAGCTGGGTCAGGTTGAACGCCAGCCACAGCGCCGCGCCGGCCGCGACGATGGCGATCACCATGGAGATCGCGACGGTAGTGAGATTTAGCGACATGGTAGCGCGCAGGTTCATGGCGTACATGCCCATGTAGTGCATCACGCAAACACCGACGCCGGCCAGCAGGCTGCCGGCCAGCCAGCCGCCGGTCTTGAATTTGCCGTGGCCGCCCGCCAGGTACAGCGCAATCCCGGAAATCACGATGGCAGCCAGCAGCGATGCCGCAGTCAGCCAGACGTCGTAGGAAATCGGGACGGACAGGCGGTAAGCCTGCATGGCGAGGAAATGCATGGACCAGATGCCGATACCGCCCAGCGAGGCCGCGGCGCAGAGCGTCATGCCGAGGTCCAGCGTGCCGTCCTTGCGGAACATGGATTTGGCGCATTGCAGAGCCAGCAGTGCGCCCCAGAATGAAATCAGGTACGACAATAACACCAGCGCAGCGTCATACCTGGGCGTCAATAACTGGCCTAGCAATGGATCCATGGTTTTCTCCCTGTTTGAATGTGAGCGGCAAGCTAGGCATTACTGCATCGCTAGCCATTATCCGTGCAGCTATATTGTTTTTAATTTAAGTAGTACAGACAGCGCCATGGCTTATATCTCTACTCGGATATATATTTCCATGAAGAAATAATATATGTCTTAAATTTCTTGTTGGCAATATGACTGAGCGAATATTTTGGTAACGTATTGTTGGCTGCAGACGGTGGTCAGGATGGCGACTTGCGGCGCGGGTTTCCCCCTTCGTTCTTTGTGCTGAAATACAGACGGGTTAAAGGGAAGAAAGCGACAAATGTATAACCAGGCGCGCCAGTATGGGTACAATGTACGGTTCATTCATCCAATTGACTGCGCGTTGCCGGCTCCCGGTACACGGCAGGTCTTTCTTTTTCTGGTCTCATCCAAATTATGGCTGTCATTTCTATCTCCAATGCGCAACTCGCATTTGGTCATGTCGCGTTGCTGGATCGCGCGGAATTCTCTCTGGAAGCAGGGGAGCGGGTCGGCCTGATCGGCCGCAACGGCACCGGCAAATCGTCGCTGCTGAAAACCATCGCCGGCGTTTCCCGGCTGGACGACGGCCTGATGGTGATGCAGCAGGGGATCAAGATCGCCTATGTCGACCAGGAACCGCATTTTGAAACCGACATGTCGGTGTTCGATGCCGTCGCTGCCGGCATGGGCGAGATGCAGGCCTTGCTGAACGAATACGATGCGCTCACCGGCCAGTTCGGCGGCGACAACGACGACGCCATCATGGAGCGCATGCACGAGATCCAGAGCAAGCTCGATGCGGCCGATGCCTGGAGCCTGACCAACAAGGTCGAGACCACGCTGGATCGCCTCAACCTCGACAAGAACTTGCTGATGGGCCAGCTCTCCGGCGGTATGCAAAAGCGCGTGGCGTTGGCTTGTGCTTTGGTCAGCACGCCTGATGTCCTGCTGCTGGACGAGCCGACCAACCACCTGGATTTCAGCTCGATCATGTGGCTGGAAGGTTTGCTGCGCGACTACAAGGGCAGCGTACTGTTCATCACCCATGACCGCAGCTTCCTGGATAACGTCGCCACCCGCATCATCGAACTGGATCGCGGCCGCATCTTGTCCTTCCCGGGCAATTTCACTGCTTACCAGGTGCGCAAGGCCGAGCAGCTGGAAAACGAAGAAGTCGAGAACGCCAAGTTCGACAAATTCCTGGCGCAGGAAGAAATCTGGATCCGCAAGGGCGTGCAGGCGCGCCGTACCCGTGACGAAGGCCGGGTGCGCCGGCTGGAAGCGTTGCGGATTGCGCGCAGCGTGCGGCGCGACCAGCAGGGCCAGGTCAAGCTGGATGTCTCGTCCGGCGAACGCTCCGGCAAGATCGTCGCCGAGCTGACCGATGTCAACAAGTCCTACGGCGAAAGAGCGATCGTACGCGACTTTACCGCCACCATTCTGCGCGGCGACAAGGTCGGCCTGATCGGCCAGAACGGCGCCGGCAAGACCACTTTGCTGAAGCTGATCCTGGGTGAAGACCAGCCAGACAGCGGCACCATCAAGCAGGGCACCAAACTGCAGATCGCATACTTCGACCAGATGCGCGCGCAGCTCAACGAAGACGCCAGCCTGGCGGACACCATCGCGCCGGGCAGCGACTGGGTCGAGATCAACGGCCAGCGCAAGCATGTGATGACCTATCTGAACGACTTCCTGTTCGCGCCGGAACGCGCCCGTTCGCCGGTCAAGTCGCTCTCCGGCGGCGAACGCAACCGTTTGCTGCTGGCGCGCCTGTTCGCCAAGCCGGCCAACGTGCTGGTGCTGGATGAGCCGACCAACGATCTGGATATCGATACTCTGGAACTGCTGGAAGAACTGCTGGAAGACTATAACGGCACGGTATTCCTGGTCAGCCATGACCGTACCTTCCTCGACAACGTGGTGACGCAGGTGATCGCCGCCGAGGGCGACGGCATGTGGCGCGAATATGTCGGCGGCTACACGGACTGGGAGCGCGTGCGTCCCAGCCAGTCGGCGGTGATCGCCAAGGCCAAGAGCGAAGCGAAAGCCGAAGTGAAGGCGGCCGAGCCTGTCGCGCCGGTGGCCAAGCAGAAAAAGCTGAGCTACAAGGAACAGCGCGAGCTGGAAGAGCTGCCCGTGCTGATCGCCAAGCTGGAAGCAGAGCAGAAGAGCATCACCAGCCAGCTGGAAGATCCCGATCTGTACAAGCAGAAGCCGGAAGAAGTGAAACGCCTCAACGAGCGCTTCGCGGAAATCGACGGCCTGCTGCTGGAGAGCCTGGAAAAGTGGGAAGTGATCGAGGCGCGCAGCAAGGGCTGATACAGCAATCAAAAAGGTATGCCGACGATGAGTGGGGAATACATGTTTCCGGTGATTGAAACCGAGCGCCTGCTGTTGCGGGAGACGGTCGAACAAGACGCCGAAGCTATCTTCGCGATTCATGGCAACCCTGAGCTGATGCGCTGGTTCGGCACCGATCCGCTACCGGACCTGGCAGCGGCGCAAGGCTTGATCAGGACATTCGCCAGCTGGCGCCGGGATGAAAATCCGGGCACCCGCTGGGCGATCGAAGCCCGCCGGCAGCCTGGTCTGCTTGGCACTTGCGGCTTGTTCAAGTGGAACCGGGCCTGGCGCAAATGCATGATCGGCTATGAGCTGGCGGCGCACGCGCAGAGGCAGGGCTATATGCGGGAAACCTTGTCTGCCGTGATGAGCTGGGGCTTTGAACAGATGGCGCTGAATCGCATCGAGGCCATGGTCCACCCCGACAACCTGGCGTCGCTCAAGCTGTTGCGCCAGCTCGGGTTTGTCGATGAAGGATGTGCGCGTCAGGCAGGATACTGGCGCGGCCAGTATCACGACATGCTGCAGCTGTCGCTGCTGCGCAGCGAGTGGCCTGCGGCCAGCGCAAACTAATTCAGGCGCCGGCTGGCTTCGCGCAAGTCAATCACCTGCTGGCGCAAGAGCGTTGCATCAGCTGCATGCGGCCGCTGCGCCAGATAATATTCCAGGTCTTCCAGAGCGGCTTGCGGACAGTCCAGCTGCGCATAGGCTTGCCCGCGGTCGCGCCGCTCGACGGCGTCGGCCGGCAGCAGGATCAGGAGCCGCTGCTGTACCTCCAGCAACCGTTTCCAGTGGTTGCCTTGCTGGTAAATCGCTTTCAGGTTGCGTAGCACGCGCACCAGGATTTCATGCGGGTGGGCCACTTGCAGATAGCTGATCAGCGATAGCCGGCTGGCCGCTCTTTCGGCATCGTTGCTGGTCGGCAGATAAGGTTCCAGCCGTTCTTCCAGTTCTTCGCGCGACAGGCTGGTGCCGTTGGCGGGATCGATCATGATGTCGCCCGAGGGCACCGTCAGCTTCATCAGGAAATGGCCGGGAAATGACACTCCCTGCACCGGCAGGCCGACTTGCTGCGCCAGTTCCATGTAGACCAGCGCCAGCGAGATCGGAATGCCGCGCCGTTTGGCGATGACCCGGTGCAAATAGCTGTTGTCGGTATCGTAATAGTGATTGACGTTGATCGCGAATCCCAGTTCCTGGTAGAAGAAGTGATTCAGCGAGCGCAGTTTCTGGATCGCCGTGGCGTCTGCCGCCACGCGTTGGCGCAGGGTATTAGCGAGCCGGTCCAGTTCGTTTTGCGGGGCGTCGAAATCGAGCTGCGGATAGACATCCTGCGCAATCGCCAGCGCAGCCTCGAACAAGGGGACGTCGCTGGCTTGCTGCACCAGCGAGGTAAAGTATTCCAAGGATGTGATCGTCATAGCCCCTATCCTAGCAAACTATTTTCTCTGACGCTAACGTCCTAGCGTGCAATCCGTTTGAAATCCTGGAAACGGAATCCCATGGCCAGTAGTGCTCCGAAGTAAGTTGCGCCGCAAGCCGTCATGACGGCCAGCAGGGCGCCTATCCGCATCAGCGAACTGGTATGCGGCCCGGTCCAGTCAAACTGCTGCGAGCTCCAGAGAGCGACGCCGGCCATCAGGAACAAGGCCCCCAGTAAGCGCAGGAAATAGCGGATCCAGCCGGCATCGGGTTTGTAGATGCCGCGCCGCATCAGGCTCCACAGCAGGAAACCGGCGTTGAGGCAGGCGCCGATGCTGATCGACAGCGCCAGCCCGGCGACCGCGAAGATCGGCACGAATAGATAGTTCATCAGCTGAGTGGCGATCAGGACGCCGACGGCGATCTTGACCGGCGTCCGGATATCCTGCTTGGCGTAGAAGCCAGGCGCCAGGATCTTTACCACGATCAGGCCGATCAGGCCGACGCCGTAGGCGATCAGCACCTGGCTGGTGACGGCCACCGAAGCGGCGTCGAATTTGCCGTGCTGGAACAGGGTAGAGGTGAGCGGCACCGACAAGGTCGCCAGCCCGACCGCCGACGGCAGCGCCAGCAGGAAGGTCAGGCGCAGGCCCCAGTCCAGCAGCGAGGAATATTCGACCAGGTCTTTGTCGGCATTGGCTTTCGACAGGCTGGGCAGCAAGATGGTGCCCAGCGCGACGCCCAGCAAGGCGGTCGGGAATTCCATCAGGCGGTCGCCATAGGTCAGCAGCGAGACGCTGCCGTGTCCCAGGCGAGAGGCGATGTTGGTATTGATCAGCAGGCTGATCTGTGCCGCCGAGACGGCAAACACCGCCGGGCCCATTTTTTTCAGGACCCGCTGCACGCCGAGGTCGCGCAAGCCGGTCATCGGATTCATCGCCAGCCGCGGCAGCATGCCGACCTTGATCAGCGCCGGTATCTGTATCGCCACCTGCAAGATGCCGCCGACCAGCACGGCAAACGCCATGGCGTAGATCGGATGCTGCATGTAGGGTGCGACGAACAGCGAGGCGACGATGAAAGCCAGGTTCAGCAGGACCGAGGTGAAGGCCGGGATCTTGAACTCATGCCAAGTGTTCAGGATGCCGCCTGCCAGCGCCACGAAGGACATGAAGCCGATGTAAGGAAACATGACACGCGTCATGAAGATCGAGGCGCCCAGAACATCCTTGTTGTCGCCAAGGCCGGGGGCGATGAAATACACCAGCGCCGGCGTGGCGAGAATGCCGATGATGCAGGTCAGCAGCATGGCCCAGGTCAGCACCGTGGCGACATGGTCGACCAGCTGCTTGGTGGCGACTTCGCCTTTCTGGTTCTTGTATTCGCCCAGGATAGGGACGAAGGCTTGTGAAAACGCCCCTTCGGCAAAGAGCCGGCGCAACAGGTTGGGAATGCGGAAAGCGATCGCGAAAGCATCGGTATAGCCGTCGGCGCCAAAGGCGCGCGCATAGAGAATTTCGCGAATCAGGCCTGTCACACGCGACACCATGGTCATGCCAGAGACGGTGGCAAGCGTTTTATGCAAGTTCATGGAGCGGCATTATAGCTGGAGCGGATCGCCTGCCGCAGCTTTCTCGGGAATTGGATTTATTGTTGTTTTGATCATCATCTGTGGGGTGGAGGCTGCCGTTGTGAGATAGCAACTGTGATAGACTTTGGCCTGAAATGTTCCCGCTGCTGGGCTGGTGCGGGACGTTCATCCAGCCATGTGTGCTTTCTTGCGACAGAATTGCTCCCGATGCAAGAGGTATTTGCCTGTTTCGCAAAAACTGGTTATAATCCGTGGCTTTACAGAATTCTGCGCCGCGGTCAGGTTTGCCGCGTAAGCATTCCCGACCTCGTTTTAGGAAATATAAATGGCAAATACCGCACAAGCACGTAAGCGTGCTCGTCAAGCAGTTCAGCAAAACCTGCACAACTCCAGCCAGCGTTCGACCCTGCGCACAGCGATCAAAGCTGCCCGCAAGGCAATCGATGCCGGCGGCGACAAAGCTGCAGCAACACTGGTTCTGCAAAAATCCGTATCGATCATCGATCGTATCGCGGACAAGAAAATCATCCACAAGAACAAGGCTGCACGCCATAAGAGCCGTCTGAACGCTGCTCTGAAAGCGCTGGCTGCTTAATAGTATTTAGCCGTCGGCCTGGCCGGCGGATTTTTACTGGTTTGTTGTTGGAACAAGAGAAACCCTGCATAAGATGACTTATGCAGGGTTTTTCTGTTTGATTCCCTGTCTCTGCTAGCTCAGGCAGATGGCGGTGCCGCCACCTGAGCCATGCGCTTACTGTGGCAAACCTTCGATCACGGTGCCCGGCTTGATGTTCTTTTCCTTGAACCAGCCCTTGTTCATTTCCAGCGCATACGATGCCGCGCCCTGGGCGCAATGCGAATCCAGCGTCTGCGCTTTCATTTCCTCGACATTCAGGATCGCGCCTTTTTTATCGATGAAGGCAACCGACAGCGGGATCAGCGTGTTCTTCATCCACATGCAGATGCCTGCCGGCGTGTCGAACACGAATACCATGCCCTCGTTGGCGCCCATGCGTTTGCGGAACATCAGGCCCAGTTCGCGCTGATCTTCGCTGCGCGCAACTTCTGCCTTGATGACGTGGATCCCTATATTCAGAGGAGTGGTGGGGAGTTGCGGCTGGCTTTCCTGCGCTGCGGCTGGGAGGGTGGCGATGAAGGCAAGACTTGCAGTGACTGCTGCCAGGTAGGCGGCGCGGATTTTTCTCATGTCGGTAAAGCTCCTTTAGGGTAGGAGGATTATACAGAGAGCTAAATCGGCGGAGGGGTGCCGCGGTTGGATATTAATTGTTTCAGGACGTAAAAAAGGCAGGACTGGCCTGCCTTTCTCTTCAAGCTAGTGAAGCTGATGCCGAAATTACTTGGCAGGCGCTGCAGGAGCGTCAGCAGCTGGCGCTTCAGCTTTTTCAGCTTTGGCTTTAGTTGCTTTCTTGGCCTTCTTGACTTTGTGAGTAGTCTTCTTGGCAGCTGGAGCCGATGCTTCAGCAGCGGCAGCAGCAGGTGCTGCAGGAGCAGCTGGGGCTGCGTCAGCAGCGAATACGGAAGTAGCGAACAGGCCAGCAACCAGAGCAGCGATCAGTTTGTTCATTGTCATATCCATTCTTTAGCGAGTTAATCAATCATGATTCACTTGAATCACTGCGAATAACGAGCCCCGAAAGCGGATGGTTGACAGTCTTTTTCAAATTGCGCAGATATATGTATCAAGTTGTATCAATGGCCGATCTGCATTCGACCCTCTTGTCTACTTTTTCAAGCTGCTCAGTTCGCCCGGATTGATTTCCATCGCCTCGCCAGGCCACAGCGGGTGACTTTGCAGCGATACTTGGCCGATCGCCACCCGCACCAGCCGCAAGGTCGGCAAGCCGACCGCCGCCGTCATGCGGCGCACCTGGCGGTTTTTTCCTTCGGTCAGGGTCAGCGCCAGCCAGCTGGTCGGTTTGTCATGGCGCTCGCGGATCGGCGGATCGCGCGGCCACAGCCAGTCCGGTGCTTCCACCAGGCGCGCCTGGCACGGCAGGGTGACAAAATCGCCGAGGTCGACGCCGTCGCGCAAGCGCGCCAGCTGCGCCGCATCGGCGATGCCTTCGACCTGCGCCAGATAAGTCTTTGGCTGTTTCAGCGCCGGATGGCTAATATTATGTTGCAGCTGGCCGTCGTCGGTCAGCAAAAGCAGACCCTCGCTGTCCGCATCGAGGCGCCCGGCGGGATAAATATCGGGAATATCGATATAGTCGGCGAGGGTCGGGCGGCTGGGATGCGCCGAGAACTGGCACATGACTTGGAACGGCTTATTGAATAGGATGAGAGGCATGCCGCTAGTGTCGCAAAAACATAGCGACTAGTAAAATACTAGTGCATAATAGGACACGCCTGTCTTATGTCTTATATAAGACTTACTGCGATACAGAACTCCTCTAGTAGCATTTCACGTACCAACCCCGGAGATACAGATGTCTCAACATATCAAAGTGCCTGCTGAAGGCAAGAAAATCACTGTTAACGCTGACTATTCGATCAACGTCCCCTACAATCCGATCATTCCTTTCATCGAAGGCGACGGCACCGGCGTGGATATCAGCCCGGTCATGATCAAGGTGGTGGATGCTGCTGTCGCCAAGGCATACGGCGGCAAGCGCAAGATCAGCTGGATGGAAGTGTTCGCCGGTGAAAAATCGACCAAGGTATACGGTCCCGACGTCTGGCTGCCGGAAGAAACCCTGGCCGCGGTCCGCGACTACGTGGTGTCGATCAAAGGCCCGCTGACGACCCCGGTCGGCGGCGGCATCCGTTCGCTCAACGTGGCTTTGCGCCAGGAGCTGGACCTCTACGTTTGCCTGCGTCCGGTGCGCTACTTCAAGGGCGTGCCTTCGCCGGTGCGCGAGCCGGAAAAGACCGATATGGTGATTTTCCGTGAAAACTCGGAAGACATCTACGCTGGCATCGAATGGCAGGAAGGCAGCGACGGCGCCAAGAAACTGATCGAATTTCTGATCAAGGAAATGGGCGTCAAGAAAATCCGCTTCCCGAATACTTCCGGCATCGGCATCAAGCCGGTCTCGCGCGAAGGCACCGAGCGCCTGGTGCGCAAGGCGATCCAGTATGCGATCGACAACGACAAGCCATCCGTGACCATTGTCCACAAGGGCAATATCATGAAATTTACCGAAGGTGGCTTCCGCGACTGGGCATATGCCCTGGCGCAAAAGGAATTCGGCGCCGAGCTGATCGACGGCGGTCCGTGGGCCAAATTCAAGAATCCGAAGACCGGCCGCGACATCATCGTCAAGGATTCGATCGCTGATGCATTTCTGCAACAGATCCTGTTGCGTCCGAATGAATACAGCGTGATTGCCACGCTCAACCTGAACGGCGACTACATTTCCGACGCGCTGGCGGCGCAAGTCGGCGGCATCGGCATCGCGCCGGGCGCCAACCTGTCGGATTCGGTGGCGATGTTCGAAGCCACGCATGGCACTGCGCCGAAATACGCCGGTAAGGACTATGTCAACCCGGGTTCGCTGATCCTGTCGGCGGAAATGATGCTGCGCCACATGGGCTGGGTGGAAGCGGCCGACCTGATCATCGCCTCCATGCAGAAATCGATCACCTCGAAAAAGGTCACTTACGACTTTGCCCGCTTGATGGAAGGCGCGACCCAGGTTTCATGCTCGGGTTTCGGCGAGGTTCTGATCGAAAACATGTAAATAGTTCCAAGCAGTTTCGGAGAAAGCCGGCTAGCCCCGATGCACGCTATGTGTTGTCGGGGCTTTTGTTTTTTTAAGGTCCGATGTGATGTAAGTCGCCCTAGCTGCCTGCGGTCAACCGGATGATCTCTCCAAGGTTGTTGGCGTCACTTGCGATCAGGCTGCCGTTGCTGTCAAGTGCGATTCCAGAGAGCCCGTAGTACGGTATGACGGTTTGTCCAAACTGGATACCTGTAGACAGGATCGACACGGTTCCGTCGGGGGCGATCGATTTGACGACATTGTTGCCTGTATCGGCGACATACACCACGCCGGCAGCGTCGATCGCCAGACCCTCGGGACCGCTAAATCCACTCCCCAGCGTTTTGATTGTGCCGTCCGCAGCGATCTCTTTGATTGCGTTATTGCCCGTGTCGGCCACGTACACGTTGCCGATGGAGTCGACCTTGACGTCCCGTGGCGCATTGAACCCGCTGCCAAGCGTCGTGATCGTACCACCCACGGCGATCCTCTTGATCGCGTTATTTCCGGTGTCGGCAACATACACATTGCCTGCATTGTCGACCGTCACTCCGTAAGGCCCATTGAAGCCACTGCCGACCGGCGTGATCGCATTGCCAGGAGTGACTATTTTTATGGCGTTGCTCGGAAGATCCGCGACGTAAACGTTGCCTGCTGCGTCGACGGCAACTCCAGCTGGACGACACTGCCATTGACCTCCCAGTGTGCTGTACGATGCACCGTCGGGTCTCATTTTTGCAACGAAGCCAATACATGTGGTCGACTTCGAAGTGAAGTAGATAGAGTCGGCGTAATCCACTGCGACGCCCCACGGACCGCCGAGATTTGCTCTAACGATATTGCCATTTTTCTGCGCGGCTCCGCACGTTACCGCTACGGTTGTCACGTCAGCAGCTGGGCTGCCGCTTCCATTCGTAACTGTGCATGTGGTCCAAGCAGAATTGGCAGTTGCGGAAACTGTATAGCTGGCGCCACCCTGAACCGGCATCGGAAACGCAAATGAGCCGTCGCTCTTGATCGTTATGGCATCGACGCCGTTATTGAACAATGTGAGCATGACGCCATGCAAGCCGCTCACGGTACCGCTGACGCGGTAGGACTGCGGCGGTGGGGGAGAAGTGCCGTCCCCACCGCAACCGGATAATAAAATGATCGATAGTAAGAAGATGAAGGACGAGTGGGGACGTTCCATTGTTTTTAGCCTCAAGAATCAGGAATTAAAACAGATACTAACATGGCAACAATTGTATGCGAAAGGTGCTCAGTCCATCCTGATAACACCACGCAGACCATCGGGCCAGGCCCGCTGTTCAGCGCCGAACCGCACCCGTTCATGAAGCGATTCCATAAACCAGGTGACGGGAAGCGGCCCGTTGTGATATCGGAATTGCAAGCTAGACCTAAATAGCTGGCATCGGTTATCCACGCTGGCTTTTTACGTCTTGAGGGAAGTTAGCGCTACCGCACGACCATAAAAAAACCTCACCGCAGTGAGGTTTTTCACAAAAACTGCCAATATCGCAAAACGATATTACGGAGCCTGGATGTTAGAAGCTTGCTTGCCTTTAGGGCCTTGCGTGACTTCGAACTGGACTTTTTGACCTTCTTTGAGGGTCTTGAAGCCGTTCATCTGGATTGCGGAAAAGTGTGCAAACAAATCTTCACCGCCGTCATCCGGAGTGATAAAGCCGAAGCCCTTAGAATCGTTGAACCACTTGACTGTACCTGTTGCCATAAAATAGCGTCTTTCAAAT
>NZ_DATMRB010000119.1:0-26761 GCF_035566555.1 Collimonas sp. | reverse complement strand
CGGCGCCGTGATCACCGTGCCGGCGTATTTCGACGACGCGCAGCGCCTTGCGGGTTGGCGTCAAAGTCTTGAGCACCAGATGCTGGGTGATCTCGTCAAATTTTTCGGAAGTCAGCACCAGGTGCACCCGCTCGCCCGAATTCAAGGCGGCGTCGATGGTCACCTCAGCCTTGGTCGACAGCAGTTCCTTGGCTTCGCGCGCCTTCACCATCAGGATCCGCGTGTCTTCATCGGACAAGGGCGCCAGCGCAGCTTCCTTGCTGATCCAGCAAAACAGCCGGTGGTCGAAATCGTCGCCGCCCAGCGCGGAGTCGCCGCCGGTGGCCAGCACTTCAAACACACCCTTGGTCAGCTTCAGGATGGAGATATCGAAGGTGCCGCCGCCGAGGTCATAAACTACGTAGACGCCTTCCGAGGCGTTATCCAGGCCGTAGGCGATCGCCGCCGCCGTCGGTTCGTTCAGCAGGCGCAGCACATTCAGGCCGGCCAGTTTGGCCGCGTCCTTCGTGGCCTGGCGCTGCGCGTCGTCGAAATACGCCGGCACGGTGATCACGGCGCCGACCAGGTCGTCGCCCAGCGCATCTTCCGCCTGCTGACGCAGCGTCGCCAGGATTTCCGCCGAGATTTCGACCGGGCTCTTGACGCCAGCTACCGTCTTGAGCTGCACCATGCCCGGCACGTCGAGGAAATCGTAGGGCAGGTTTTCTGCATAGGCGATATCCTTCAGGCCGCGCCCCATGAAACGCTTGACCGACAAGATGGTGTTCTTGGGATCGGTAGTCTGGGCCGCTTGCGCCTTGTAGCCGATGTGGGCATTGCCGTTCGGCAGATAGCGCACGATGGATGGCAGCAATGGCCGCCCGGCTTCGTCGTTGAGCACCTCGGGGATGCTGTTGCGGACGGTCGCCACCAGCGAATTGGTCGTGCCAAGGTCTATCCCCACCGCCAGCCGATGCTGGTGCGGTGCAGTGGACATGCCAGGTTCAGAAATTTGCAAAAGTGCCATGGAGGTGTCTTGGTTGATTGCTGTTGATTGCAGGTGATTACTTATTGCGGCAGCGCGATGCGTATGCCGAGTCCGATAAACGCCGTGCCCGCCACGCGGTTCATGACAGAGGCGGCTGCCTTCTTGCGCTGGAAGAAGGCGCCGACCATGCCGGAAAACAGAGCGACCGCGCTGAAGATGAGCAGCGCCTGCAGAATGAATACCGCCGCCAGCAGCAGCATCTGCGCTGGAATATGGCCGGCGCCGGCATTCACGAACTGCGGCAGGAAGGCGATGAAGAACAGCGTTACCTTTGGATTCAGGATATTGGCGATCACGCTCTGCCAATAGATGCGCGACAGCTTCATCGGCGGCGCTGCATCGTTGCCGTTCAGCTTGACAGTCGCATGCGAACGCAGGGTGCGCACGCCGATGTAGATCAGGTAGCCGGCGCCGGCATAGCGCAGCAGCGAATACGCCAGCGGCGAAGCCTTGATCAGCGCCGCAAAACCCAGCACCGCCAGCATGGTATGGAAAATCAGGCCCGAGCTGAAGCCCAGCGCCGATACCAGCCCGGCCTTGCGGCCCTGGGCGATGCCGCGCGTCAGCACGTAGATATTGTCCGGCCCCGGCGCCAGGGTCAGGGTCATTGCGGCGATCAGGAATAACCAGATTTCGGGCATGCTGTTACTCGGCTAAAGATGACTAATGATGAAAATGAAATGAACGGGTGAATCAGGATTCAAGGATGGCGAAAGCATTGCTGATTTCATTGCCGAACTTGTCCAGGAACATCAGCTGCCGCACCAGTTGCGCGGCTTGCTCGAAATCGCCGGCGTCCAGCAGCTTGCCGATATCCAGCAGATCGGCCTTGCGGGCGGCGCGCAGTTCACGGTCCAGCTGTTCCAGCGCTTCCACGCTCTTGGCGGCGCGCGCATCGTCCAGCGTTTCGCGCCACTCCATCTGCTGCATCAGGAAAGCCGCCGGCATGGCCGTGTTCGACTCTGCCTGCAGCTCGACGCCGTTCAACTCGCACAGGTAGGCAGCGCGCTTGAACGGGCTCTTCAGTGTCTGGTAGGCTTCGTTGGCGCGCGTGGTCCATTGCATCGCCACGCGCTTTTCAGCAGCTGTGGCATTGACGAAGCGGTCCGGATGCGTCTGGTTCTGCACCTCGTGGTAGGCCTGGTCCAGCGCCGTCATGTCGAGCGTGAAGTGTTGCGGCAGTTGGAACAGTTCGAAATGATTTTGCATGGTTTTCAAGTAGCCTGGACTGGCGCAGCGCCGCCCACAGTGGCCGGCCATCTGCATGGGTCCGGCTATAAAACAAAAGCCTGTCGTACAGCAACAGGCTTGGTCATCCATCTCGTCCAGCGCGATGCAAGCCGGCGGTCAGTCCGCTGGCGTCAGATACGGAAACTCTCGCCGCAGCCGCACTCGTCCTTGACGTTCGGGTTATAGAACTTGAAGCCTTCGTTCAAGCCTTCGCGGGCAAAGTCGAGTTCGGTGCCGTCGATATACGGCAGACTCTTGGGATCGACGAACACCTGGATCCCGTGCGATTCGAAAACGGCATCTTCATCCGTCTTCTCATCCACGTATTCCAGCTTGTAAGCCAGTCCCGAGCAGCCGGTGGTGCGCACGCCGAAACGCAGGCCGATGCCCTTGCCGCGCCGCTCGATATAGCGGTTGATGTGCTTCGCCGCTTTTTCCGTAAGTGTGATTGCCATATACCGTGGATCTCTTTTCTGGTGTTCTGTCGTCCCGTCGGCCGCTCTACTCAGGGCAGCCGCAGGAACGATTACAACTGGTAATTACGCTGCCTGCTTTTGCTCGCCATGCTTAGCTTTGTAATCCTCGACCGCAGCCTTGATCGCATCTTCCGCCAGGATCGAGCAGTGGATCTTGACCGGCGGCAGCGCCAGTTCTTCGGCGATCTGGGTGTTCTTGATCGACATGGCCTGGTCCAGCGTCTTGCCCTTGACCCATTCGGTCACCAGCGACGACGAAGCAATCGCCGAGCCGCAGCCGTAGGTCTTGAACTTGGCGTCCTGGATGATGCCGTCGGCGCCAACCTTGATCTGCAATTTCATGACGTCGCCGCAAGCCGGCGCGCCGACCATGCCGGTGCCCACAGTCTCGTCGCCTTTTTCAAAAGCGCCGACATTGCGTGGATTTTCGTAGTGGTCCAAAACTTTTTCTGAGTAAGACATTTTGTTGCTCCTTGTTTGATGCTGCGGCGCTGACGGTTCAATCAGCCGCAGAAAAATCCACCTGGTCAGTTGAGGACAGAGTAATTCGCCACGCTACGGTGGCTTCTAAACTCTGTCCCCAATGAGTTTTAATGCGCCGCCCATTGGATCGTACTGATATCGATCCCGTCTTTATACATATCCCACAGCGGCGACAGCTCGCGCAGTTTCGCAACCTTGGTCTTGATCAGTTCAATCGTGAAATCGATGTCTTCTTCGGTCGTGAAACGGCCGATGGTGAAGCGGATCGAGCTGTGCGCCAGTTCGTCGCTGCGGCCCAAGGCGCGCAGCACATACGACGGCTCCAGGCTGGCCGAAGTGCAGGCCGAACCGGACGATACCGCGATGTCCTTGATCGCCATGATCAGCGATTCGCCTTCAACGTAGTTGAAGCTGACGTTCAGGTTGTGCGGCACGCGGTGCGCCATGTCGCCGTTGACATACACTTCTTCGATCGTTTGCAGGCCGGCTGCCAGGCGGTCGCGCAGCGCCTTGATGCGGACGATTTCTTCATCCATTTCTTCACGGGCGATCTCGAAAGCCGCGCCCATGCCGACGATCTGGTGCGTAGGCAAAGTGCCCGAACGCAGGCCGCGCTCATGACCGCCGCCGTGCATCTGCGCTTCCAGGCGCACGCGCGGCTTGCGGCGCACATACAGGGCGCCGACGCCCTTCGGACCATAAGTCTTGTGCGCAGTGAAAGTCATCAGGTCGACCTTCCATTTTTCCAGGTCGATCACGACCTTGCCGGTGGCTTGCGCCGCGTCGCAATGGAAAATGATGCCCTTCTGGCGGCACAGTTCGCCGATTTCGGCGATCGGCTGGATCACGCCGATTTCGTTATTCACCAGCATGACCGAGATCAGGATGGTATCCGGGCGGATCGCCGCTTCCAGCTGTTCCAGCGTGATCAGGCCGTTGTCTTGCGGCTGCAGATAAGTCGCCTCGAAACCCTGGCGCTCCAGTTCGCGCACCACGTCCAGCACCGCCTTGTGTTCGGTCTTGACGGTGATGATGTGCTTGCCCTTGGTCTTGTAGAAGTTGGCCGCGCCCTTGATCGCCAGGTTGTTGCCTTCGGTGGCGCCGGAGGTCCAGATGATCTCGCGCGAATCGGCGTTGACCAGCTTGGCGACCTGCTCGCGCGCGTCTTCGACGGCTTTTTCAGCGGACCAGCCATACATGTGGCTGCGCGAAGCCGGATTGCCGAACTGCTCGCGCAGGTAGGGAATCATCTTGTCGGCAACACGCGGATCGATCGGCGTGGTTGCCGAATAATCCATGTAAATCGGGAAGTGAGGCGCCTTCAATGTGTCTATCAGGCTTTTTTCCAAGGGTGCGTTCATACTATTTTGAGCTCCAATCAAGCAACCAGGTGGGACCGGTGCATCACCACCACATTTTGTTCCAGTGTCTTCTTTTGCTGCGCGTGCTGCTGCGCATGTTGTTGGTCCACCAGATCCTTCAGCGACACCGAATCCAGATATTCAACCATCTTGGCGTTCAGGGTCGACCACAGATCGTGCGTCATGCAGCGGCCGCCGCCTTCGTGGTCCGGGCTGTGGCAATTTTCCTTGCCGCCGCACTGGGTCGCATCCAGCGGTTCGTCGACCGCAATGATGATATCGGCCACGGTGACGTCTTCCGCCTTGCGCGCCAGGTTGTATCCGCCGCCTGGCCCGCGCACGGATTCAACAATCTGGTGACGGCGCAACTTACCGAACAATTGTTCCAGATACGATAAGGAAATCTCTTGCCGTTCGCTGATGGCGGACAAGGTCACGGGACCCTTGCCCTGGCGCAATGCCAAATCGATCATCGCAGTTACCGCAAACCGGCCTTTTGTCGTCAGACGCATGTAATCTCCGCTCTTAAACCTATCTATCTGCGCTCTCCCTTTTGGGAAAAGCGCAGTGTTACGACAGTATACCAAACTTGAGTGAATCCGTCAGGTATTGCCCGATTCCTGGAATCCCGCGCTGGCTATAGCTTTCAGAGCGATTGTCATTTAATCAACCACAGAAAAACAGGGTATGCCGGAAAGCCCCTGCCGGGGACCGAAATAAGGCATTCCTTATAGGGAGGAGACCGGGAAAAACCGTTTCCTGCAAAAAATTTATGCAAGGATGCGACGCTTAAACCTATAATGTCGACCCTCCCGCACAGTCCTATTCGATACGTTTAGCATGGCCATCCGCAAATCCAAGACACCGCAATCACCGACCCAGCGAGCCGACCAGAAGCGCGTCGACATCCTGAAGTCCGCCGGCAAGTGTTTCCGCAAGAACGGCTTTCACCAGACCTCGATGCAGGAGATCTGCACCGAAGTAGGCCTGGGACCGGGCGCCGTGTACCGCTATTTCACCAGCAAGGATGCCATCATCGCGGCCATGGCAGAGGACGAGCGGCGCCAGGCGCGCACCATGCTGTCGGAATTCCACGATACCGACGACCTGCCGCAAGCCTTGTCGGCCATCACCCGCGCCTTCGCCCAGCGTTACGCGGCGATCAGCGACGCCGGCCTGATGACGGAAATCTATGCCGAAGGCTTGCGCAACAAGCGGGTCGGCGCGGTGATCAAGAAGGCGGAAACGGAATGGGTGGACGGCCTGGCAGACATGCTGCGCACCGCCCAGGAGCGCGGCCAGATCGATACTGCCCTGGATGCCCAGCAGGCGGCGCTGCTGCTGACCGCGATGTGGGACGGCATCGTGATCCGCCAGGCGTATACCCAGGAAGTGCCGGAAGGAATGCTGGCGCTGTTCGACGACATGCTCAAGCGCTGGCTCTCCACCGCCGCGGTCAGCAGCAAGCGGGTCAAGCCAGCGCCCGCCCCCGTACCGAAAAAGACGCCAGCCGCGCCGCAGTTCGATTTTGCGCCCGATCCGGAACCCGAGCCAGATGCGGACAAGACACCGACCCAGGCCGAAACCGACCTGCGTCAGATGAGCCTGATTTGAAGACGTAGTTTGGCTTATCCCACACTACGAGTGTGTAGGGTGGGCACGCTTTTATGCCCACGCGGATAGCGACACAGCGTGGGCACAAAAGCGTGCCCACCCTACCTGTTGCGCGATAGCGCCCCCCTGTCAGTCTGAACAACCGATTTAATTTGATTTGATGACTTGGCCCGGATCATCCCAGGCCAGGAATGCTCGTCTACTGCGCGCGCTTCAATAACTGCATCGGCCCGAACAGGGCTTGCATACCGGCGTTGCCGATAAAGCTGAGATTGTAGGGATGCTCGGCGATCGCCTTCGGGAAGCGCGCAGTGACCGCATAGGCATTCAGCTGCTCGGCGATTTTCCCCCACAGCACCAGCGTCGGCAGCGCCACGCCACGCCCTTGCGCAGCGTCCGCCAAACCCTGCAGCACCGCCTGCATGAAGGGTTGCCAGGCTTTGGCGTCCTTCACCGGCGGTACATCGGTGCGGAACACCAGCGACGCATTCAGCAACAGGAAGCCCTGCCCCACCATATTGTCTTGCAAGTCGGCCAGCAGCTGGATCGCTGGCGAGCCAGGCAATTGCGCCTGCTGCGCGACGCCGGACATGGCGTCGCCAGTGGTGCTTTCGATAGCCAGCTGGCCGTCGGCCACCAGCAGCATCTTCATGAAATTGCGCAGCGAGGTGGCACGATTGACCTGCTTGGACAAACCCTTCTCAGACCACAAGGAACCGACCGCGCCATCCATGAAGCAGACACCGGTGGCGCTGGCGGCGCGCGGATAAGGGCCCTCGCCTACCAGCACATAGCGCACCGCTTCCAGCGGCTGAGTGAAGGCGGCGAACATGCGGCCTTCGGTCGGCAGGTAATCGGCCGCGGCCAGGTCCGGCAAGTAAGCCGGATTGGCTTGCGCCACGGCGCGCAGGCCGGTTTCCAGGATGGCGAGCCAGGAAGGATGCACGCCGCGTAAAGCGTCACGGATTGAAGCAGGTAAAAAATCAGTCATAAGCCATTAAAAATACAGTTTAAACACACAATAAACACACAAAGCGACCAGTTGCTCCGCCTCCGCCTGGGCGACTCCGCCTCGCCGGCCGCAGCTACGCGCCCCGGTCTAGGCGACCCCATCTAGGCGACCCGTCATTCCCGCGAACGCGGGAGTCCATGTTGCTGCAACTAACATGGGTCCCCGCGTGCGCGGGGACGACGCATCTCACGTCTTGACTGAACAAGCTCGCACCGGCATAAAATCGCCGCGACTATATAACGATATTGTCCGCCCCGGGTGCGCCAAACAGCTGCTGCTTCAGCACATGTAACTGGTCGCGCACCTGCGCGGCTTTTTCGAACTCCAGGTTCTTGGCGTGATCGACCATCTGCTTTTCCAGACGCTTGATTTCCTTGCTCACCTGCTTCTCGCTCATCGCCTCGTACTTGGCCTGGTCCTGCGCCGCGTGCAGCTCTTCGCGCGCTTCCTGCGGGCTGTAGACGCCGTCGATCAGCTCCCGGATCTGCTTGCTGATACCGACCGGGGTGATGCCGTTGGCGGTATTGAAGGCAATCTGCTTGTTGCGGCGGCGCTCGGTTTCGTCGATCGCGCGGCGCATCGAATCGGTCATGCGGTCGGCATACAGGATCGCCTTGCCGTTGAGGTTACGGGCAGCGCGGCCGATGGTCTGGATCAGGCTGCGCTCAGACCGCAGGAAACCTTCCTTGTCAGCGTCCAGGATCGCCACCAGCGACACTTCCGGAATGTCCAGGCCTTCGCGCAGCAGGTTGATCCCGACCAGCACGTCAAACGTCCCCAGGCGCAGGTCGCGGATGATTTCGACCCGCTCGACGGTTTCGATATCGCTGTGCAGATAGCGCACCTTGATGCCGTTATCGCTCAGGAATTCGGTCAGCTGCTCGGCCATGCGCTTGGTCAGCGTGGTCACCAGCACGCGCTCGTTCTTCTTGATGCGGGCAGTAGCTTCGCTCATCAGGTCGTCCACCTGGCTGAGCGCCGGCCGCACTTCGATGGCCGGATCGATCAGGCCGGTCGGCCGCACCACCTGCTCCACGACCTGGTCGGCATGCTGTTTTTCGTAATCGGCCGGCGTGGCTGAAACGAAAATCGTCTGCCGCATCTTGCCTTCGAATTCATCGAAACGCAGCGGCCGGTTGTCCAGCGCCGACGGCAGGCGGAAGCCGTAATCCACCAGGTTGGTCTTGCGCGAGCGGTCACCGTTGTACATCGCGTTCAACTGGCCGATCAAGACGTGCGACTCGTCCAGGAACATCAAGGCATCCGGCGGCAGGTAATCGACCAGGGTCGGCGGCGGCTCACCAGGCAAGGCGCCGCTCAGGTGACGCGAATAGTTTTCGATGCCCTTGGTGAAGCCGATTTCCTGCATCATTTCCAGATCGAAACGGGTGCGCTGCTCAATGCGCTGCTCTTCGATTAATTTATTTTCTTTACGGAAAAATTCCAGACGATCGCGCAACTCTTCCTTGATGGTGTCGATCGCGCGCAGCACGGTGGCGCGCGGCGTCACATAGTGCGAGCCGGGATAGACCGTGAAACGCGGAATCTTCTGGCGCACACGGCCGGTCAGCGGATCGAACAGCTGCAGGTTGTCGATTTCATCGTCGAACATCTCGATGCGCAAGGCCAGTTCGGCATGTTCCGCCGGAAAGACGTCGATGGTGTCGCCGCGCACGCGGAAGGTGCCGCGGCCGAAATCGATCTCGTTGCGCGTGTACTGCATCTGGATCAGGCGCGCGATCACATCGCGCTGGCTGACCTTGTCCTTGGCGCGCAAGGTCAGGATCATCTGGTGGTATTCGTTGGGATTACCAATACCGTAGATGGCCGACACCGTTGCCACAATGACCACATCGCGCCGCTCCATCAGCGATTTGGTGCAGGACAGCCGCATCTGCTCGATATGTTCGTTGATCGAGGAATCTTTCTCGATGAACAAGTCGCGCTGCGGCACATACGCTTCCGGCTGGTAGTAATCGTAGTAGCTGACGAAATACTCGACCGCATTGTGCGGGAAAAACTCGCGGAACTCGCTGTACAGCTGGGCCGCCAGCGTCTTGTTGGGTGCAAAGACGATGGCCGGCCGCCCCATGCGGGCGATCACGTTCGCCATCGTATAAGTCTTGCCGGAGCCGGTCACCCCCAGCAAAGTCTGGTAAAACAGGCCATCTTCCACGCCTTCCGTCAACTTATCGATGGCCGCAGGCTGGTCGCCGGCCGGCTGGAAAGGCTGGAACAATTTATAGGGCGAATTAGGAAAAGTGACGATTTTGGACTCGTCGACGGTACTTGCAACCTGTGATATGTCAGCCATGGGCCTCGACCTTTGGTAAAATAGACGGTAGTAAATCCGCGCCGATCAGCGATGTATTCGTGACCCGGCACAGCATTCAACCCAGCTACAAGAAACGCTTTGCAGCCAACTTTTTATGTTATCACGATGAACGCACCTCTTTCAGCCTCCCTCTTCACCGCCATCGAAATGGCGCCACGCGATCCCATCCTGGGCATTACCGAAGGTTTCAATGCGGATCAGAACCCAGGCAAAACCAACCTCGGCGTCGGCGTCTATTATGATGACAACGGCAAGGTGCCGCTGCTGGAGTGCGTGCAAAAAGCCGAAGCGCAACTGATCGAAAAACTGTCGCCACGCACCTACCTGCCGATCGAAGGCCTGGCAGCCTACGACAAGGCTGTGCAAGAACTGGTATTTGGGGCCGACAGCGCCGTCGTGCAAGAGAAACGCGCGATCACCGTACAAGCAATCGGCGGCACCGGCGCATTGAAACTGGGCGCCGACTTCCTCAAGCGCTTCAGCGCCGACAACACGCAAGTCTGGATCAGCGATCCGAGCTGGGAAAACCACCGCGCGCTGTTTGAATCGGCCGGCTTCACCGTCAACAACTATCCTTACTACGATCCAAGCACACGCGGCGTCAACTTCAGCGACATGCTGGATGCGCTGAAGAGCATGCCAAGCGGCTCCGTCGTCCTGCTGCACGCCTGCTGCCACAACCCGACCGGCGCCGATCTGAGCGACGCTGAGTGGACCCAGGTCATCGAAGTGGTCACCCAGCGCGGCCTGGTGCCTTTCCTCGACATGGCCTACCAAGGCTTTGGCGACGGCATCGAAGCCGACGGCCAGGTAGTGCGCCGCTTCACCGAAGCCGGCGGCCCGGTATTCGTCTCCAATTCGTTCTCGAAATCGTTCTCGCTGTACGGCGAACGCGTCGGCGCCCTCAGCATCGTCGCCGCCAGCAAGGAAGAAGCCGGCCGCGTACTGTCGCAACTCAAGCGCGTGGTGCGCACCAACTACTCCAACCCGCCGATCCACGGCGGCCAGGTAGTCGCCACCGCCCTGGCCTCGCCAGAGCTGCGCAAGCTGTGGGAAGAAGAACTGGCCGGGATGCGCCTGCGCATCCGCGAAATGCGCCAGCTGCTGGTCAAGAAACTGAAGGAACAAGCCCCAGGCCACGACTTCGATTTCGTCATCAAGCAGCGCGGCATGTTTTCCTACTCCGGCCTGACCAAGGCCCAGGTGGAACGCCTGCGCGACGAATTCTCGATCTACGCCGTAGACACAGGCCGTATCTGCGTCGCCGCGCTGAATTCGAAAAATATTGATAATGTTGTCGCCGCAATCGCAAAAGTCCTGTAATATTCGGGTCCCGAAGCAGTTGTAACAAACGCTTCGGGAGATGTAGAAAAGTTTAGAAAAAGCTTTGACAACGCAGCTGATTCAAGACTATAATTCTGCTTCTTTCAATTCCCTGATAGCTCAGTTGGTAGAGCGACGGACTGTTAATCCGCAGGTCCCTGGTTCGAGTCCAGGTCGGGGAGCCAGAATACATAAGGGTCAGCTACATGCTGGCCCTTTTCTGTTTACGGCTCTTGCGCCATTTTTGCGCCATTGGGTCTCCAACCTGGAGACTTTTAACATGGCACAAATCCGCAAGCGTGGTCCATCGCAATATCAAGCTCGTGTCCGCATCAAGGGACACCCTGAAGCCTCTCAAACATTCCCCTCTCATACTGAAGCTGCTCTTTGGGCTACGCAACGAGAACAGCAATTGCTCCGAGGGCTGGGAGACGCCCTAAAAGAAGCAGATGCTTTAACGCTTGGGGATGCACTTACGCGCTACTCCATCGAAATTACTCCGCTCAAGAAAAGCGCATCCAATGAATTCCGGCGTATTAACGCCTGGAAACTTCATCCGATGGCCGACCTCCCCCTGCCCTCAATCCGAGGCAAGCAACTTGCCGAATATCGAGATAGCCGCACGGCGGGTTCAATCGGTGCAAACACCATCCGCCTGGAACTTGCCATCATTTCCCATCTGTTTGAGGTGGCCCGTAAGGATTGGGGCATGGAACATCTAGTTAACCCCACCAAGAACATGCGCAAGCCGAAGCTTCCCAGGGGGCGTACAAGACGCCTATACAGCGGTGAGGAGAGCGCCCTTTTGAACTGGTGTGAGCGGAACGGAAACCTGCGCCTACGAAGCATCATTATTATCGCCATCGAGACAGCGATGCGTCGAGGCGAGTTGGTCGGCCTAAAATGGGGAGACGTCAATCTATCAAGCAGAATGATCTATTTGGACGACACCAAGAACGGAGACTCCCGCACAGTCCCGCTGTCATCACGCGCTGTAGAAGCTTTTGAAGCACTGACCAGCAACGCAGACATCCTGACCATCGCATCCACCACTGGGGCATTCAAACCAATCAGGAGCGCATCCAAATCCGTATTTGGCATGCACGCTGACACCATCACTGCAGACTTCGCAGAGGCGCGCCAAGGCTGCGACATCGACGGCCTGACCTTCCATGACCTCCGGCATGAGGCCACATCCAGACTCTTTGAGAGAGGCTTCAATATGATGGAGGTCGCAACCATAACAGGCCACAAGTCTTTGCAGATGTTGAAGCGGTACACTCACCTTAAGGCTGCCGATCTTCTGGCAAGACTTGGATAACCTGCAGGCGGGGTGTCTTGGCTTATTTTTCCAAAGCGCCCCACACCACAAGGTCACGCCGGAGTCGCTCCACAATTCGCCAAACAGCCATTCGCTTACAAGCTGGAGGTCTTCATCATGGCTCAAGTACGCAAGGTAGGTCCGTCCAAGTATCGGGCACGCGTCCGCATCACAGGCTATCCTCATATCAGTAAGACGTTCAGTTCCAAAGCTGAGGCAGTCCTTTGGTCCACAGAGCGGGACCAGCAATTACGTCACGGACTTGGCGAGTCGATAAAGGAGGCGGAAAGACTTACCCTCGGCAGTGCGCTTGCTCGTTACGCCAAAGAAGTCACCCCTTTAAAGAAGGGGGCAGTCAAGGAGCGCGACCGCATAAAGGTTTGGCTGCGCCATCCGTTGGCGTCCCTCACCCTACCTAACATCCGCGGCAGACATCTAGCCGATTACAGGGACAGCCGCACTCTCGCGTCAATCGGCGGAAACACTATACGCCTAGAACTCGCACTCATTTCTCATTTGTACGAAGTAGCGCGGAAAGACTGGGGCCTTGAGCATCTGGTCAATCCCGCCAAATTGATTCGCAAACCCAAGCTGCCTGTAGGACGCACAAGACGCCTACAATCCGATGAGGAGGACGCATTATTGAACTGGTGTGAGCGAACAGGAAATTTACAACTCAAATACATCATAATCATTGCGATTGAAACTGCTATGCGTCGGGGCGAAATCGCCAAGCTTCGGTGGAGTGACATCAGCCTATCAAGCAAAATGGTTTATTTGCAAGATACGAAAAACGGAGAATCTCGGACGGTGCCACTCTCGTCTCGCGCTGTCAGGGCATTCGAAGCAATACCATGCATCCCCTACTGCGCAGCATCAACCGTCATTTCAAAGAGGTCGAAACCGGTCGTGACAGACCATGACGGCCTCGTGTTTTCCATGCACATAGATAATATTTCGGGGAACTTTGCACGAGCTCGTAAAGGCTGCGACATAAAGGGACTAACGTTCCACGACCTACGACATGAGGCCACGTCCAGACTTTTCGAAAAAGGCTTCAATATGATGGAAGTAGCGACCATTAGCTCCGTACTTAACAACAACGGCATTGTCGCAAGCATAGTTGAAGAGAACGGATTCCTGGTTACCGATCCACTATTCGGACATGAGTTCTGTGCTCAGCTCGAAACGACAATTTCAAAGCTCAAACAGGATGGAGTCGGGACTCGGAATTTAATTGAGCATTCATGGTGTGTGGATTTAGCCAAATTGATTCGCGAGCATCAATTGATTGCACCCTTTCTTTCAGCTGCAACTGTCGCCGTACAATGCACTCTATTTGAAAAATCGCAAAATCAAAACTGGCTTGTCCCCGTTCATCAGGATCTGAGCATAGCGGTCAAAGAAAGGATCGACCATCCTGCGTTGATAGGATGGTCCGAAAAAGAAGGCTCCATTTTCGTCCAGCCGCCCGATAGCGTTCTTCAGGAGATAGTCGCAATAAGATTTCATATCGACGAATGCGGGCTGAACGACGGACCGCTGCGCGTCGTCGCCGGCTCTCATAAAACTGGCCGGCTCACTAGCCAGGCTGCATTAGCCGAGCGAGATCGGATTGGCGAGACCTTGTGTCCTGTCGAACGCGGCGGCGCAATGCTAATGAAACCGCTATTGCTACACGCATCGTCCAAAGCGTCCGGGCGTAGCAGAAGACGTGTACTACACTTTGTCTTCGCACCTCCGTTGCTACCTTTCGGATTGAAATGGCGACATACATTTTAATATTCTGTCCAAGGAAAGCGGTTAGCAAGTTTAGCTATTTTTGCATCGCTCTGAACAAGGCAATGGGACAAGCGATCTCTCTTACCGACTTGCTTTCCTTGTCTTCACAGTCTCGCCGTCTATTTTTTTCTGCCGGGAAGTAGAACAAAGCAAAGCCATCTTATCGACAATCATCTGCTCCAACAAATTCGACACCAAGGCAATGCTGCGCGCTCGCATCCGGACGATCCCGAAATGCACGTTCATCGGTGGCAGGTCGACCACGTGCAAAGCGCGCAACTGGCCGAGCGCCAGTTCTTCGCGCAATACAAACTCGGTGGAAAAAAGACAGGCATCGCTATTCTGGGCTATGCGCTTGAGGATCGTGACATCGTCGCAGATCAGCTTGACGTACTCTTGCGCGCTCAGCCCCAATTTGTTCCAGGCCCGCTCTTCCAGCATGGTCGGTATGCTGGGCAGCGCCAGGTGATACTGCAATAGCGCGCTCACCGTCGTCGTGGGCTGCGCGCAGAGCGGATGACCGGGGCGCACGAAAAATCCTGCATCTTCTTTGTCTAGCCAGCGTGTCGTGAAATCTGCTTGCTGCCGCAGGCCGCGTACGTCTGCCACGAAAAAATCGATCTGCTCTGCCTGTAGCTGCCGCAGTAACTGGTCGGCGCCGGCGACATAGGTGCGAACGCTGATCTTTGGGTGCGTTTCCATAAATTGCGTCAGCAGCGACGGCAGCAGGATCCCTGAGGGGAATGAACTCAGCCCGAACGAAATTTCACCGTACTCCCCGCCCTTCAGCAAGTCGACATCGCGCATGAATGCGCGCGTATCGGATAGCAGATTCTGCGCGTGACGGGCCACTACCCGGCCGGAGCTGGTCAGCAGGACGGCCTTCGAGGTGCGTTCAAACAGCACCAGGTCCAGTTCTTTTTCAAGCGCCTGGATACTGCGTGAAAACGCCGACTGCGACAGGTGTGAGCGCTCGGCGGCGCGGGCAAAACTGCCCTCTGCCGCCAAGGCAAGCATGTGTTGTAATTTTCTGGATTCCATGTCTCTGATTATTTTTATTTTCAAGGCTGATGCAAACAATGCATCGCATGGCCTTAAAGAATGCATTGGATATTGCTGGAAATCAAGGCTTTAATAACGACAAAGTAAAAAAACAATGACGTAGCACCGTCCTCGTTAAAAAATAGGGAGACTATTAATGATGCAATTCCAGTTCCGTTCGCGCCTCATGACAGCGGCGATCATCACGGCCCTCGCCGCCTGCGGCGATGGCGGGATCAGCCGCAGCGTCGCGCCCGCGCCAGATAGCGCGAGCAGCACCGTCAAGGTGACCGCTGCTCAGATGAACGACAGCGACATGAGCAATATCCTGTTCCAGGTCAAACCCGGCAGCACCATCATCCTGCCTGCAGGAAAATTCACGTTCGACGGCCCGCTGACCATGAACACCGACGCCGTCACGATCAGCGGCCAAGGCAACGGCAGCGATCCGAGCAAAGACACGATCTTGTCGTTTGCCGGCGCCTCGTCGAAAAACGGCTTCCAGGCCTTTAACGTCAAGGGCATCACGCTGACGAATTTTGCGGTGGAAGATGCGGTCGGGAATGGTGTGTTTGTTTCCGCTTCGTCGAACGTGACGATGGATGGCCTGCGCGCGGAGTGGACCAACGACCCTATCCATACTTCGCAGATGGCGTATGGCTTGTATCCCGTCAATTGCCAAGGCGTGATCGTCAAGAACAGCAAGATCGTCGGCACCCGCGATGCCGGGGTATATGTGGGGCAATCGGAGAATATCCGTGTGCAGAAGAACGAAGCCTATCTGAATGTCGCAGGTGTCGAAATCGAAAACTCTGACAACGCCATTGTCGAAAACAACGATATCCACGACAACACCGGCGGCATCCTGGTGTTTTCCTTGCCGGGCACCGCCTACGTCATTAAAAAGGGCGCAAATGCCAAAGTGCAGAACAATCATATCTACCGCAACAACACGCCCGTCGCCGCGAACGCTACTGGCTACGTCACCGCCGTGCCGCCCGGGACCGCGGTGATGGTGCTGGCTGCCGACAATACCGAAATCCTCAACAACCTGATCGAAGACCACAAAACCACCAGCATCCTGGCCATCAGCTTCCAGGCCACCGGCATCGCCTTTAACGATCCCTTGTACGAGCCCTATGTGCACAGCGTCTACGCGCACGACAACACCATCTCCAAATCGGGCTATGCGCCGGGCGGCGCCTTCGCCGATCCGAACCAGCTCAAGCCGGTCGTGGACGGCTTGTTTGCGCAGCTCAAGTCGTTCGCTCAGCCTCAGCAGCTGGCCTACGGCATCTGGGATGGCATCGTCGACACCGATCCGGCCAAAGGCGGCGGCACCGCCAGCGACGGCAGCGGCGGCGCGCTCAAGCCGGCCTTTGCCATCTGCGTCAAAGGCAACACCCTTGACACGCCCTTCATCGACGGCTTGCTGTCTTATGAAAGCATGGACCTGAATCTGCTAGGACTGCTTAGCGGATCCGCACAAGCGCCGAACTTCCCCTTCCCCGCGCGCATGAACTGCACCCTCAGCTTGCCCGCCATTCCCGACATGCCGATTTTTTGAATCGGCACGCCCAGGCGAGAGTCTGCCTTGGCGCCAATCGGGCTCAGGAAAATCATCGGGAAACCGGATGATTTTCGGGAAAAAACACAGCATCCATACGCGCAGCAGCTGCGCAAGCACGGAGAATACGCATGAAAATCACACACACCCTGACACACCCCCTGCTGCTTGCCGCAGCCTTGCTGGCCGCATCCGTCCTGCTGGTCAGTTGCGGCGGTGGCGGCAGCAGCGACTCGCCTGCCGTCGATACCGGTTCGATCAAGGTCTTTGACAAATACACCGCCCCGGCCAATCTGTCATCCTGGCAGTTCCTGCTGTCCGACGGCCAGACCTTGAAACTGAATGCCGGCGCCGTGCCGTATGATTTGAATTCAAGCCTGTTCTCCGACTACACCTTCAAATTCCGCGCCATCTACGTCCCGCAGGGAAAACAGATCGCCTACAACGCCGACACCACCTTCGATTTCCCGGTCGGTTCGGTGATCATGAAAACCTTCTACTATCCGAAGGCCGCCTCCAGCGACCCGGCCTTCATCGGCGCGCAACGCATCGGCCACCAGACCACGCAGGGGGAAAGCGTCGATCTCACGCAAAACCGTTTGATCGAAACCCGGGTCCTGGTGCGCCAGGCGGACGGCAGCTGGGCTGGCCTGCCCTATGTCTGGAATGACGACCAGAAGGACGCCAAGCTCAAGACCGGCGGCGCCAGCGCCCAGATAGAACTGGTTGCCGCCGACAACTCGCGCGAGCAATTCAAGTATTCCGTGCCGAACGCGCAAGCTTGCCAGCAGTGCCACGCCACTGCCAATGCCGGCGGCAATGCGATCCTGCCTATCGGCCCCAAGGCGCGCAACATGAACAAGACATATCAATACAACAACGGCACGAAAAATCAGCTGGTGAACCTGGCGGATCTCAAGCTCCTGGCGGGCTTGCCAAGCGCAGACAATACGCCAAAGAACGCCGATTGGAGCGACGCCTCGCAACCCCTGCCCGAGCGGGCGCGCGCCTATCTGGATGTCAACTGCGCCCATTGCCACAGCACCACCGGACAGGCATTGCAAAGCGGCTTGTTCCTGGGCTTCAATGTGGTCAACGACCCTAGCGCATCCGGCAAATGGGGAGTATGCAAAAAGCCGCTGGCCTATGCCGGCCCCGGACTGCCGTACCAGTACGATATCCAGCCCGGCAAGCCGGACGAATCCATCCTGGCTTACCGTATCACTCACACCGATACTGAAGCCGTGATGCCCGTCATCGGACGCCATGTAAATCACACCGAAGGCGACGACATGATACGCGCCTGGATCACGCAGTTACCGCAGGCGGCGTGCCAGCCTTAGGGTCTTGCACCCGATAGCGCCTGCCACCTGGCAGGAAGTACGGCCGCGGCCCGGAATGGCGCGGCCTTTTGGCTTTCATCAAGACAGGTCCGGGCGTATGCTGCCGATGCTCAATTCGCCTGATAGAATCAGGTTTGTACGCTTGCGCGGTTGAGGGACAAGCTAGCCCGGGCAATTGGAATCGGGAGCATGCCGGACTGACCTGTTTGCCGCGCCCACATGAGCCTGAGGACTGCCCCTCAGCTTCGGGGACTATAAAAATCTAAAAGAAGATACATGAACATGCTTTCAGTCGATTCATTGGCCGCCTATTGGTCGGCCCCAGCCGTTGCAGCGAATGTCCTGATTTTTTTCAACCTGCTTGGCGCCCTGTTTCTGGGAATGCTGATCGGCTATGAGCGCGCCTATCACGGACGCGCCGCCGGCATGCGCACCTACGGCCTGGTGTGCATGGCGTCGGCAGCGCTCACCGTGTTCGTCGGCTATCCGGCGCTGTGGTACGGCGGGCATGCCGGCTTGCCGCTCAATCCGGATCCGACCCGGGTGGTGCAAGGGGTGGTCACCGGCATCGGCTTTCTGGGCGCCGGGGTGATCATGAAGGAAGGTCTGAACATCCGCGGGCTCACCACCGCGGCATCGATCTGGGCGGCGTCGGCGGTCGGGGTCCTGGTCGGCGTCGGTTTCTACATCGCTGCCATCTCGCTTGCCGTTCTATCCGCCAGCTGCATGGTATGGGTGGCCAAGCTTGAATACTGGCTGCCGTCCCGCGCCGGCGTCGCCATCATGGTTGAGTTTGAAAGAGGTTTTGCCGCCAACGAACATGCGCTGCGCAAGATCGCCCTGGAGCACGGTTACGAGATCGCCAAAGACTCCTTATCCATCAGCTCCCACGACAGGCATGCAAAATGGCATTTCATCGCCATCGCGATCGACAGCAAGAAAGGCACCTCGATGTCGGAACTGGCGCACATGATGGATTCCTACGAGGGTGTCGAGAACTTTGAGCTGACTCATTGCCGCAACTGAGCGTGCAGCCCTGGCCGCTGCAAGGCCCGTCCCGGGATTTTTTTGCTTATTGATCGCCATAACTCATCAGACCCATGGCCCTTCGTTTACGATCCTTCCTTTTTGCAGCACCTGCGATGCCGCTCTGGCGTTACGTCTTGTTGTCTGCGCCATTGGCGCTCATCCCATCGATTGTGCTGTATCAGAGTGTGGAATGGATATTGATATTTTTTGGCGTTGACGTTGCCTCGATGAGACCTTCCGGGACAATTGCGACACCTGGCGCATATTTCGGCGTCATCGTTTTCTCACCCATTGCTGAAACCTTTATTCTGGCTTACATGCTGACGGTACTGTCATCTTCATCGCTGCGCCGAATCTGGGTGGTAGTCATCGCCGCGATTTCCTGGGGTTGCCTCCATGCCATATTCGGGCGTTTATGGTTCTTCGGCACAGTGTGGAGTTTCTTTGTTTTCTCGTGTGCCTATCTGGTCTGGCGACAGGTATCATTTCGAAAAGCCTTCCTGGCTGCGGCGCTACCCCATGTCCTGATCAACTCTCTCATGATGCTGCTATTGCTATCGAATTGATTGTCCTTTGATCGATCAGAAAAGAGCTGGTTTGCAGGAACTGACTTTCGATCAACCTAAACGTCAATGCTATCTGAACAGCGTATAAATACTTTCAATCTCTTCAATGGCTTCATCCAACCTGTGTGCAAGTTTGGCTCAGCGCTTGAAATAAAATTGAAACAGCCGCAAGTATTGCAGCTCCACTATTCCACTTAGACTGTAACCTTATAGTCAAAATCAAATTATGCAGATCTGTATCGCTTTCGCCCTTACCCATCGTAAGAATTAAGACATCCGGTTTCTCCCGCGATCTAATTTGACTCGAAACGATCCAAAACACAGCAGATAAAATGCCAGTTGCAATGGACAAATGGGACATAGTAATCATAGTCTCCCGACTCCTTTGTTTGAATTTTCTAATCGACGCGGGCATTCCGCATCGGAATATAGAAGCAGAATCTTAAAATGCAACTCCAATTTATTTCTCCCGGCAATTCTATGTAAAACAATACAGCATGAACAAATTTCATAGTTTCAGAAAGTGCCATTACTCGGATTCTTAAATCTAAAAAAGCACCGCGATCTCTCGCAAGTGCTTTTGGTCCTGCTCTTAGCAGAAAGACGCGTTTACTGGCTAACCACGAACGTAGCCGGCCCCGCCAGCTTGGTATACCCGCCATTGTACAAATACCACGCCGTATAAGTCCCAGGCGCCAGCGACGCCGTGCTGAACGCAGTCACGCCGCCTTGCGCGCCCACGTATTGCCACATCGTGGAACTGTTGGTGCCCGGGCTGTTGCCAGCCGGGTAGATGCCGACCCAGTTGGACGAATTGGTGTTGGCCAGCGTCGTGCTGAAATTGAACGCGATGTTCTCTCCCTGCTGCACATTCGGCATGGCGGCGCTGAACGTAGAGGTCGCGGCTTTTGCGTTTGGCGTGAAAGCGTCGTTGATCGGCTGGGCGTAGGTATCGTTGGCGGTCAGCGGGCTGATGCCGAGTGCGCTTTCGATGGTGCGGCCGGCGCTGTAGTGGTTGTAGCTGGCGGTGCTGAGAGCGCCGCCGCCGACCAGGCCTTGCGAACCGTAGACGATGCCGCCGATATGGTTGGTGGCGCTGCCCGAGGACTCATCCCAGGTCAGGATCAGCAGCGAACGCTGACTGGTCCATGCCGGCGAGGCGAAGATTGGCTGCAAGGTTTGCTTGAGCCAGCCGTCTTGCACCTGCAGGCTGTTGGCGGAACCGTTGCCCGAGGCTTCGCCGTCGGCGTTGTCGTCCGCGGCTATCCAGGAAAAATTCGGCGTGGTGGCGGCTGACTGCAGGTCGGTGGTGAGCTGGGTGGTGTCGAACAGATGCGCCGCGCAACGCGTCGGATTGCCGGAGATGTTGGTGTAGTTGATGAACGGCGCGTCATCCGGTTCGTAGTAGCTGTCGACGTTGTTCTTGGTGTTGCATGGGGTGCCCATGCCTTGCTCATAGGCTTTCCAGGTCTTGCCTATGGCTTCCAGGCGGTCGCCGATGTGGCTGGCGCCGACCTTGATGTTCGGATAGTAGATCGCGCCGCTGACGAAAGTGTCGCCGCCCGAGACGGCCATGTAGTTCTCGTCGCTGGGGTGATAGACGCCGCTGTAATTAGTCAGCAAGGTGCCGCCCTGCGCCAGCGAATTGATGAACGGGGCATTGGTGGTGTCGCCGATGACTTGCGAGTAATCGGTATTTTCCATCATCACGAAGAACACGTGGTCGAAGGCTGGCACCGTCGATGCCGGCGCTGCCAGGACCGGTGCAGGCACCGGCGTCGACAAGGTGAGCGACAGATTGTCGGCGTAGCCGACGTTGGTGGAGCTGGAGGTGTTGATGAACTGCAGTTGCACCGCAATCGAACGGGTGCCGGCCGGCACCGTGCCGCTGTTCGACTTGGCGATGAAGGCATTGGCGTTGCCGCGCGCGCTGGCGGTGACGCCGGACAGTTCGCCCGGATTGCCCAGCACTTTGCCGGAAGCGTCGAGGAAGCTTGCGGTAACCACAGCCTGGCCGGCATACACGGTGTATCCGCCCAGCCAGCCGGACAGGGAGTAAGTCACCGTGCCGCTATCGATGGCGCTGCTGGCGGAGGAAACGTTGATGGTTTGCATCAGCGCCGAGTCGCCATAAGGACCGTCGGCGATGAAGGCATTGCCGGCCGCCGGCGCGGATGGCGTCGTGAAACTGGCGACGGAATAGCAGACCAGCGTCGGATTACCCAACAAGACCTGCCAGCCCGGCACCGTTTTAACGGCTTTCCAGTCGGTCGCACAGAGGCCGGTTTCACCACCGCCGTTGACGATCAGGTTGCCGCTGCCGGCGGCATGGACCGCGCCGGCGGAGGCCAGCAGCGCCATGCCGGCGATGCAACCCAGCGCCGTTTTCAGGATACGTCCGGCGAGCGGCGTCGAAACACTGTTGTTCATTAAGCTCATCACATACTCCAATGGTTGATCGCCTTTGCGCGCCGCCTGAAAAAAAGCCCGCCCCATGCCGCTTCATTGGCAAGGGACAGGCGATCTGTAGTCAGGCTCTGCGCACCGCCTTGACCGCTCTCGCAGAGAGCATCGGTCAAGGCAGCCGGCGGGATTCCGTTATCAGGTTTTTGAAGCAGCTGCGGTCACAGTTTTTTGCTGGTCGTGCCGGTCGTCGGCTGGCCAGTGGTCGGATCGAGAATCAGCTTCGCTGTGCTTGGCGTGCCGCTCAGGTTCAGCATATTGTTGAGCGTACCGGCAATGGCGTCGTAGGAACCGGCGATGCGCTGGCCGGACAGCCAGTTGTCTTCGATGAAGCGCAGGATCGAAGTCTGGTCGGTCAAGGTGTGATCTACGTAGTTGGTCTTCGCATACGGCGAGATCACCAGCAGCGGCAAGCGCGGGCCATAGCCGCAGCGGCCTTGGGCGCCAGTCTTGCCGGTGGCGCCAGACAAGGTTGTCGGCGTGCCTTGGGCCGAACCTGGGCCGTTGGTTTTGCAGACGCCAGGACCGTTCAACGCGTCTGCCACGCCTGGCGCAGTCAGGCCGTTGCTGCTGAAGACAGCGGCGGCGGTGGTGTTGTTCGACGGATTCAGGATCGGGCTGGCCTGGTGATCGTAAAAGCCGTCCGAGTCGTCATAAGCAATCACGACCAGCGTATTGCTCCAGCCCGGCTGCTTCTGCAGGAAGTTGACCACTTGCGTGACGAACGCTTGTTCGTCGAGCGGGTCGGAATAACCGGCGTGGCCGTCCTGATAGCCGGCTGCTTTCAGGAAGCTGACGGCAGGGAAATTACCGGCCGACACCGCATCGAAAAAGTCATGGATATCGTACTGGTGATTGGCCGGATCCACTGTCTTGCCGTCTGCCTGCAAGGTATTGCCGATGGCGGCGACAGCGCTAGGACGGGCATGCTTCAGGTTCTGCGTGCTGGCGTAGTACTGGAATGGCTGATGGTGAGGGATATAGTCGGCCTTGGTGACACCGGTGACCGCGGACGTGGTGGAACGCTTGCAGCCTGTCGTGCCGTTCGAATTGGTCACGGTCAGGTCGAAGCCGCCCTGGAAGAAGCCCCAGCTGACATTCGCTGCATTGAGCATGTCGCCGACGTTCTTGCCGCTCAGCTGCGCCGCGTCGCGCGTCATGCAAGCATCATTCAAAGGCTGGGCATCGCCGGCCAGGTTGATGCCGCCCGCGCCGTCGTTCGACAGTTCGCCGTAATAGCCGCCGCCGGCAGCATAATTATCAGCCTGGCTGGCCGACAGGTTGGTGGCGATGACGCCGTTGGTCTGGCCGGAGATCAGGTTGATCGCGCCTGGCGCCGACGGTCCGAAGGTAGTGCCGAAAGAGTTGTCGTTGAGCGCATAGTTCTGCGCATAATTCCACAGCGCCGTCACGGTATTGCCGTCGAAGTAACCCATGGTCAAACCATTGGTGTTGAGCGGCGGCGTCAGCACTTGCGGCGCAGCCGAGTTGCCGGCGCCCAGCGAGGCCGGGAACAAGTCCATGGCGCCGCCGTTGAAGCCCATCTGCTCAGCCTGGTAGTCATGATCCTGGTCGGCGATGACGACTTGCGAACGATCCAGGCGGAAAGGATTGATGGCGTTGACGCCATTGCCTGTGTTCAGCGTGGTCGGATTGGCGGTCAGCAGGCTAGGCACGCGCAGCGCGGCGAAACTCTTGGTGACGTCCAGCGGCGTTTGCAGGTTATTCACCACCGGCGTACCGGCAGCGGCAGTGAATGCCGGCTCGCCAGTCGGGTTGGCGGCGTTTGGATAGGTGCCGAAATAGTGATCGAAGGAGACGTTTTCCTGGAAGATCACCACTACGTGCTGGATCGGCGTGGCAGCTTTCGCTACCACCGGCGGTGTCGGACCGTTGTCGAGGGAGGACGACGAGCTGCCGGAGCTGCAGCCGCCTAGCAGGCCAGCGGTGATCGCCAGCGCAAGCGCCGGCTTTGCGAAGCGATGCTCCGCAAATGTTGTGTGCAATTTCATTGATGCTCCTGAGTAGTTTTATTGATTAATGCAGTTGCGTCAGCCAGCGCCTTGTTGCCAGGCCAGGCAGTCCGCCCCGCATTACTCTTTATTGATGTTCAAATGCGCTACCTATCGGCAGGCCATGCAGCTGTCTGCCGCGCCGATATTGATTGAAATGCCGCTTGCCGGAGACTTCCCGGCAGTCAGGAAATGACACAGTGCTAACGGACTTGATTTGGCTATGACCGCCCGCTTATGCCGCTGAGAAACATTCGGAGCTGGATTGTAGGATCGGCTTGTTACCGCATGATGACGTGTCTGTTTCGTCATCGAATTCGCCGCTGCAAACGACAAGATCACCCATTTCATCAAGTTGAAATATTTCAGCGCTATCCTGCCGGGTTATCGTTTTGATCCAGATGCGCATCCACGCAGGCAAGCGTTGTCATTTGCGCAGGAACTCCACCGTCGCACGTCCTTGAGCCTTTATGAAAATCCGGTTTCAGCCGCACCCTGCTCTTGCTTTAGCGTCGCCACGCACAGCCATCCTCGCACTCGCCACGCTGGCGTTACTCTTGAGCGCCTGCGACCGTCAGGACCAGGCCAGCGCCGCCGCTGCGCCAGTTACTGCCGCCGCGCTTGTCGCCGCAGCGCCGAAGCCGGTAAGCACGGCCCAAGCCGCGCTGGCACGCCTGAATGCACCGATCGTCCCCTTAAGCGCCGTGGCCGAGATCGGCAAAAAGATCTTCTACGATAAATCCCTGTCCGCATCCGGCAAGCTCTCCTGCGCCTCCTGCCACAATCCCGATAACGCCCATGCCCCGGCCAACGGCCTCGCAGTGCAGCTCGGCGGCATGCATTTGCAGGCACAGGGAGGACGCGCAGTCCCTTCCCTGCGCTATCACGAACACGCGCCGGCATTCTCCATCGGCCCTGACACCAAGCCCGACGAAGACGACAAGGGCGCCGTCCTGCAGGCAGCCGCGGCCAAGACCAGCCCGCCGGCCCCGGCGGTAGCCAAGGCAACGCTGCAGCCATCGGCGGCGGTACAGGAAGTGGTGCCACAAGGCGGCTTCGACTGGGATGGACGGGCCACCAACCTGACCGACCAGGCCGGCGGCCCCTTGCTGGCGGCGAATGAAATGGCCAACAAGAACGCCGCGCAACTGCTGGCGAAGCTCAAGGCGGCGCCCTATGCCAAGGACATGCAGCAGCTGTTCGGCCCGTCCGTATTCACTTCGCCCAACCTAGCGCTGGGCGAAGCCTACTACGCACTGGCGCTGTATCAGAAAGAAGACCGCAGCTTCCATCCCTACGACAGCAAGTACGATTACTACCTGGCAGAACAGGTACAACTGAGCGAGCAGGAACAGCGCGGACTGAAGCTGTTCAAGGATCCGAAAAAAGGCAATTGCGCCACCTGCCACATCGAAAAGCCATCGCGCGACGGCAGTTTCCCGCCGGCGTTTACCGACTATCAGTTCGAAGCCCTGGCGGCGCCACGCAACAAGGCCATCCTGGCCAACCGCGACCCCAAGTACTTTGACCTCGGCATGTGCGGCCCATGGCGCAAGGATGCGGCCAAGCAGCTGAACTACTGCGGCTATTTCAAGACACCGACCTTACGCAATGTCGCCACCCGCCAGGTGTATTTCCACAATGGCGTGTTCCATTCGCTGGAGGACGTCGTGCATTTTTATATGGAACGGGAAACCAAGCCGGAAAAATGGTACCCGCGCGGCAAGGATGGCAAGCTGAACAAGTACGACGATCTGCCGGCAGCGTATCACGCCAACATCGATGTGACCGATGCGCCGTTCGACAGCAAGGCAGGCGCGCCGCCTGCGCTGACGGATGATGAGATCAAGGATGTGGTGGCATTCTTGAAGACGCTGAATGATGGTTACCAGCCCGAGGGCAAGAAAATCGCCGGTAAATAAAGCGCTCTAGCGACGACGCTCCTCGGGTATAAACGCCACGACTTGCAATTCGATGGCAAAACCATGGTGCAGCGCAGGGACCGGCACAATCGCGCGCGCAGGTTTGTGCGCGCCGAGAGCGCGGCTATATACTTCGTTAAACGCAGGCCAGTTTTCCACGCCCACCATGTAGGCGGTGACCTGAACCACATCCGCATAAGTGCCGCCCGCAGCTTCAATGACTTTTTGGCATTGTTCAAGAACCGCTTCGGCCTGCGCCTTGAAATCATGTTTTTCGGGATCGATCAGATCGCGCGCGGGCAGCATCCCGGATAAAAAAACAAAGCCGCTCTGTTCTACCGCTTGCGCATAATGGCCGAGCGGCGCCGGTGCTTCGGTGGTGTGAATGATTTTCATGGATGTCCTTCATTCGGTGGTGGTGATTCTGGCACTCAGTAGGGTGGGCACCTGTACCCACGCGGATAGTGATGAGTCCAAGTTTCCAATACCGCGTGGGCAAAAAATCTTGCCCACCCTACAAGACTCAGTAGGGTGGGCACCTGTGCCCACGCGGATAGCGATGAGTCCAAGTTTCCATTATCGCGTGGGCAAAAAATCTTGCCCACCCTACAAGGCAGAGACTCGGCGCTCATACAGATAATTGATCAGGCGATAAATTTGGCAAAAGACTGCAAGTCCACATTGCCGCCGCTGACGATGATCCCTACCCTCTTGCCTGCAATAGGATAGACACGCTGAAGCGCCGCCGCAGCCGCAAGACAGCCAAGGAGTTAGGTCTAAGTGAACAAACGCTGCGCAACTGGGTCAAGGCCGCTAAGGCTGGTAAATTGAACGGGGCTGGTAGCAAGGTTGTG
>NZ_DATMRB010000118.1:0-4050 GCF_035566555.1 Collimonas sp. | reverse complement strand
TTGCACCCGAGCTGAGGGGTACGAAAGGCGATATCCTCGCTGCCAGAATCGAAGTGCCCATTCTTGCTGCAATGATTTACGGTATTGTCGAATTCATCCGATTGGGTTGGTCCCTAGATCACTACTTTTACACTTACGCACTGGTTCTAGGCGGCGTTGCTGCCTCAGTAGGTCTTTTTACTTATTTTTTTATTGTATCGGTGAGGCGCAAAAGGAGCTGGAAAAATCTCTTAGTTCTGCTCGCATTTCTTCCATATTTCTATTCGTTATACATCATTGGTGTTCTTGGGCTGTACACTATATTTGAAGGCATCGTCGGAATGTTTTCGTTTTGGTCAATGCTCAGTGGGATCTTTTGGGTTTTTATGGGATTTCATCTGATCTATCGGTTTTATCTGATGACAGAGATCGTCAGGCAACACGATGAAAAAACGGCGCTGGCTTCGCAAAAAAGTGCCATGAGTTGAAAATGGTGTGGATGCGTCTTGCGTCATCACCTATGTGTTGCGCGAGTCCCTACCGAGATGTGATCTGGCTTGGCCCTACTGCATCGGCAAGGCGTTTGGCATCGCGCACGACCGAGTAATCACAGCACCCGTGATTGTGCTCCAGATGAGCACACCAAATCTCAACATGAAATCGGTGTCGGTATTCGTATCGCTTAGGTGCGCCATACCAAAAACCAAGGAAATCATAATGAAAAAAATGTAGGACCAACCCTGATATGTTGCTCTATAGGTCTCCTCTACGTCGAAGCATTAGTGAGTCATGATCGCTGCCGACAAACGGACGATTTGGTTAGCCGCGGGCGTTCGTACTCCTTTTGTAGGCGTGGACGGGCCGTTCGCTGCTCGTGACTCATTGTCTTTGTCGGTGCCTGTAGTGCAGGCAATGGCGGCTCGGGTGGCCGGGTCCATTGATTTTGCCATTTGGGGCGCGGTGATAGTCAATCTTGCCTACGCCAATCTGGCCCGCGAGGTCTGGCTTGAAAGCAAACTCGATCCGCACGTGCCGACATTCACCACGATCATGCAATGCAGTACCAGCATGGTCGGCGTATTTGAAGCGGCTGGAATCATCGAGCGAACGAAAGCGGCGCTTGCTCTGGTGGGCGGCGTCGAAAGCATGAGCCGGGTACAGATCGGCCTCGGACAAAATTTGTCAGATTGGCTGCGGCGCATGTTTCAAGCGCGCCGTGCGGCACAACGTATCGGACTGCTTCGAAAGCTACGACCGTCGGACATCCGTCTTTTCGTACCTGAGGTAAAAAACCGCGTTACCGGCCGGAGCATGGGCGAGCACACCGAAGATATGGCGAAAACCTGGAATATCGACCGTTTCGAGCAAGATGCGCTTGCGCTACAGAGTCATCAAACCGCCATCGCCGCCCAAGACCGCGGGTTCTTTGTAGATCTGATTGTTCCCCTGGACGGAATATCCAGAGACCATTTTCCACGCCGCGATACGTCAATGGAAAAGCTTGCGAAACTGAAGCCGGTGTTTGACCGGACCAGCGGAAAAGGAACCATCACAGCCGGCAGCAGCTCGCCGCTCACGGATGGCGCAGCGGCGATCTGGGTTGCAACCGAAGGCGGCCTGGCCCGTCTGCCCGGCGGCGTACCGCGCGTGCGTCTTGTGGACTTCGAAAAGGCGGCCGTTGATGTCTTCAACGAAGGACTGCTGATGGCGCCGGTATCTGCAATTCCAAGGCTGCTCGCACGCAACAATCTGACCTTTAATGACATCGCATTGTGGGAAATTCACGAGGCATTCTCGGCCCAGGTGCTTTGTCACATCAAAGGTCTGGAAGACAGGGACTTCGTTCGCGACAAGGCCGGTGTTGAACATACATTCGGAAGTTTTCCCCGCGATCGGATGAACCCGAACGGCGGCAGCGTGGCACTTGGTCATCCATTCGCGGCGACTGGAGCACGTATTTTGAGTCAAGCCGTAAAGGAACTTGCCGCCAAACCAAAAGGCGCGCGCGCAATCGTCAGTATTTGCGCCGACGGCGGCTTGGGCACTGTTGCGTTGTTGGAAAACTGAACAAGCCGTCGATTGGCGTCCAATGTCCGCTTCGGGCCAAACGCAACCACCCTATGGCACTTCGATGCCGCAGAGTGGGCGCCGTCCACAGCATCAAAACGGAAGTCGTGGCCTGGCTCCGGGACGTATGCTTTGCCAACAGAAATGCTGCGACCACTACGGGATGCCCGTCTCGGGCCAAAAGAAGACTCATGCGCTGCAACAAACAGCATCTCTATTCGATCACGTCGCAAAAGCTCAAGCGTCAACTGATGATGGATCAGTGCAACTTCATCGCCAATTTTACATCGCGATTTTGGCGAGACGAGTACGCACAAGATCAATATGACTTCGCAGCGTATATAAATTGCTTGCATAGACAGTCGGCAACTGCAGATGGTTCGCGCGCTGATCAATCTGATCCAGTTTCGCATTCAAAGCGTTAGCGTCGAACTGTGGTCCTTGAGCCTCCATATCGCTCTCGATCGACCTGATTTCGTCATATAGCCGCCTGATCCTCAGTTGCATCGTCCAGTCGTACATCTGCGGCAGTAACTTGAACGCCGGGTATAGCAATGCGGTCAATGGGATCCGTACGACAAGAGTCTTTTCGACCAATGTCGCGATCCAGAACGGAAGGTATCCTTGCAGAAATGGCTGTCCGGATTTGTAGAAACGGTGTGCCTCTCCACTCAGCGGAAGATCGATCGATTCGGCAGCAGGGAATTGTCCTGCCTTCTGGAAAATTCCAGGCTGCGAATGAATCTGGACGGCTGCATCGAGCAAAAGGTACTGCAAGGCTGAATGCAGGTCCGCTCGCACGGCAAGACTGGCCTTCGGCGCCAACAGCACGACATCCGCTGGCGGGCGATCCGTCGACAGATCGACGACCCCGGCAGGCAGGACCAACTTATGCAGAAAAGGATAGATAGCGATTAAAGCGTCCGCGTGCAGGTAGCTTTCAGCCTCGATGCCTTTGGCATTGAGGAGAGACTGGATTACGGGAGACTCCCAGCCGGTCACAATGAACGCCGCGTCGATTTCGCCGGCGATCAGCTTCTCAGCCGCAACTTGCGGTGCAAATCCCGATAATTCGCCTATGATACTATCGAGCTTCGTCCTTGATATTATTTGCAGCGCCAACGCTCGCCCGCCGCTTCCCTCGGGGCCAATCGAAAGTCGGCGGCCTCGCAACCCCTGCGCGCCCTCGCCAATCTCAGCGCGGCGGAAGAGCCATAGCGGCTCGTAAAATATGGTGCCAAGCGATTCTAGTTCCGGCGATTCCTCCTTAGTTGTGGTGCCACCCTGTGTGAAACCTACGCTTACCCCCGACTTAGAATCGCGTAGCCGTCTCAGATTTTCGAGACTGCCGGTCGTCGGCTGTAGCTGCAGCTCGACACCTGCTCTGGCCAGGATTTCACGGTAGCGGATACCCAATTCGTAGTTGGCGCCACCCTCGGCGCCAGTAGCCATTACTATCGTGTGTGGCGGTAACGACTCAAAGACGAAGACCCCTGCGCCGAGCAAAATCGCCACTGTTGCGGCAACCGAAAGGTAGCGCCAGAATTTGTGGACGTCATTTCCAATATTCATCGAGCGCCAATCCTCGATTGCTGTAGTGACTTCGCACCAATCGCAAGACGCCGACAGGATTGACGAAAGGCAAAACGTCGACCAGCCGCAAATCACTCCCTAATAACTTACGGCAGAAATAGCTTGATGTGCATCAACGCAAAACACAGCAGAAGCCGCGCCCGGGCTCCGGAAGCGTTGCTTTGCAGCGAAATGATGCGACGGGCCAACTCCGGTCATAGTGGTACCGCGCCTACCGGATCATCTGCATCGGTTGCTCTTGGCTTCAAAGTGCGCACCGGCGGCCGCAGTTCTGCGGTGAGCTGACGCTGCCGTCAACGGAGGATCGAGGATCGCTTTCGTGCAGTTTTTCGCCAGCGCGACCGCACTGACGCTGCGGCGAGCGAGATCGCGCTGATCGCGACGCCGCCAAGCCTCCTCCGCATCATCCCG
>NZ_DATMRB010000117.1:0-7498 GCF_035566555.1 Collimonas sp. | reverse complement strand
AATCCTCTGGAAGCACGCCAAGTATCACTGGCGCCGTTTCGTCACATGGACAAAAGAAACCATCGACACGGAGATTGAAAAGCTCTTCACCGGCTACGGATCAAAATCTGAAATTCGTTTTTCGTGAACACTTAATGAGATGCATCAAATTTTTGGCAACGTGTAATCACTATAATTTATTCATAATAAAAAAGGGAAATCATGAAAAGGGGTTCATTAATTTTATGTTCGGCGCTGTATGCCGGTCTCTCGGGACTGGCATATGCGCAAACGGCGCCGGCAGAAAACGCCGCGGCCGATCCGGCAGTATCTCAGCCTGAAATGCAGGCGCAAGTACAAGTGCAAGATGCCGCGAGCCCGGTTCCGCCCAAGCCGCATAGCGGATTGCAAGTACCGAAACTGGCGATACGCTGGGACTGCAAGGAAGAATGCACGGTGAACGAGAAGGTGGCGCCGTTGATCGAGAAGGGCTACGCCGACGCAGCGATGAAACAAGGCTATGCGGTCTCTGATTCCGAAACGGCGGAAATGGTAATAACCGATTATCACCAGCGCCCGCCCGGCGCACGCGTCATGCTGGGTTTTTTGGCGGGGAGAGACAGGTTGGGTGTACGCATTGTCTACCACGCGCAAGAGCGCAAGGCGGAAGACTACTACGCCAATTCCTGGCTCGGAATGAATTCGTTGTGCGAGTCGGTAGCGCAGAAAAGCTACTCTGAAATAATCACGATAGTCAAAGCAGAGCAGGCAAAACCAGCAGCAAACTGAAGTAGAAAACAATTGGGGTCAGAGTCGAATTTATTAATTTGACTCTGACCCCAATTTTGTTGGGAAGCGCTGAGTTAGCTGCTTCCCGATTGCTGGATTATGGCGTCACTGGCGTAAGAGTGACCGGTTTCAGTTTCGACTCCAGCATTTTCCCTTTGCGGGCGCGTTTGCCGATATGCGGCGCCAGGCCGGATGCCGACAGGGCGACTTGCTGCGCTTTGCCGCCGCGGCCGACGCCGGTGACCAGCACGCCGCGCTGGCTGATCGGTTGCGCTGCCAGCAGTTTTTCGTTGGCTTCCAGCTCCATCAGGATCACGCCGCGGCCGCCGTTGCTGAGCGACTTGCATTCATCCAGTCCGAATACCAGCAAGCGGCCTTTTTCCGACAGGCAGGCGATGGCGCTGGCGCTGCTGCCCAGCGCTTGCGGCGGCAGCGGCAGGTCGCCTTCGTCCAGTGTGACGTAGGCCTTGCCGGCCTTGACCCGGCTCAGCATGTCGCCGAGCTTGGCGGTGAAGCCGTAGCCGCCGGAGCTGGCCAGCAGCAAGACGGTGTCCAGCGGGCCGGCGAAGTAATGCAGGATGCTGCTGCCGTTGGCGAGGTCGATCAGGGTCGTGATCGGGACGCCGTCGCCGCGCGCGTTAGGCAAGGTTGCAACCGATACCGAATAGATACGGCCGTTGGAGCCGAAAGTCAGCAGGTTGTCGACCGTGCGGCACTCGAAGGCGCCGTACAAGGCGTCGCCGGCCTTGAAGCCGAACTGGCTGGCGTCGTGGCCATGGCCGGTGCGTGCCCGCACCCAGCCCTTTTGCGAAATGATGACGGTCACCGGTTCATCGATGATCTTGGTTTCCACCACGGCTTTTTCAGCCGCTTCGATCAAGGTGCGGCGGCCATCGCCGAACTGTTTCTGGTCGGCTTCGATTTCCTTGATGATCAAACGCTTCATCGATGCCGGATTGTCGAGCAGGTCTTGCAGCGTGGCTTTTTCGTTGCGCAGCTCGGCCAGCTCCTGCTGGATCTTGATCGACTCCAGGCGCGCCAGCTGACGCAGGCGGATTTCCAGGATGTCTTCCGCCTGGCGGTCGGACAGGTTGAAGGCGGCGATCAGCGCCGGCTTCGGTTCGTCCGATTCGCGGATCAGCTTGATCACCTTGTCGATATTCAGCAGGATCGCTTCGCGGCCTTCCAGGATATGGATGCGGTCTTCGATCTTCTGCAGCTTGAATTGCGAGCGGCGCGTGACAGTAACAAAACGGAAGCTGATCCACTCGCGCAAGATCATGCCCAGGCCCTTCTGGCGCGGGCGGCCATCGCCGCCTATCATCACCAGGTTGATCGAGGCGCTGCTCTCCAGCGAGGTGTGGGCCAGCAGCATGTTGGTGAATTCGGTCTGGTCCAGGTTCTTCGATTTCGGTTCGAACACCAGGCGTACCGGCGCGTCGCGGCCCGATTCGTCGCGCACCGTATCCAGCACCGACAGGATGGATGTCTTGAGCGCGATCTGGTCTGGCGTCAGGGTTTTCTTGCCGAGCTTGATTTTCGGATTGGTCAGTTCCTCGATCTCTTCCAGGATCTTTTGCGACGATGCGCCCGGCGGCAATTCGGTGACCACCGCCTGCCACTGGCCGCGCGCAAGGTCTTCGATTTTCCAGGTGGCGCGCACCTTCAGGCTGCCGCGGCCGCTTTCGTACATCTCGGAAATCGCCGTGGCCGAAGTGATGATCTGGCCACCGCCCGGGAAGTCCGGGCCTGGGATGATCTGCATCAGTTCGGCATGGCTGAGCGCCGGATTGCGGATCAGTGCGACCGCCGCCTTGGCCACCTCCTGCAGATTATGCGATGGAATTTCAGTGGCCAGGCCGACCGCAATACCCGAGGCGCCGTTCAGCAGGACGAAGGGCAGGCGCGCCGGCAGTAGTTTCGGTTCTTCGGTGGAGCCGTCGTAGTTGGGCTGGAAATCGACCGTGCCCATGTCGATTTCTTCCAGCAGCAGGCGGGCGATCGGCGTCAGGCGCGCTTCGGTGTAACGCATCGCCGCAGCGCCATCGCCATCGCGCGAACCGAAGTTGCCCTGGCCATCGACCAGCGGGTAGCGCAACGAGAAATCCTGGGTCATGCGCACCAGTGCGTCATACACAGACTGGTCGCCATGCGGATGCAGCTTGCCCAGCACGTCGCCCACCACCAGCGCAGACTTGCGCGGCTTGGCGGCGGCGTTCAGGCCGAGTTCGCTCATTGCATACAGGATGCGGCGCTGCACCGGCTTCTGGCCGTCGGAGACGTCGGGCAGGGCACGGCCCTTGACTACCGAAATGGCGTAGTCGAGATAGGCGCGTTCAGCAAAGGTGGCAAGGGTTAAAGATTCGGCGTCCGGAGTTGGTGCATCTGGTGTTGCAAACAGATCGTTTTGGTCGGTCATGGAGAGTCGTGAATGATTCGGGCGGTTATTCGATTAAAGGAGTTGTCGCCGCAGGCAGCGCTGCCGCTGGCGGAATCAGGCTGGCGGCGGGCGCCGGCGCGATGTCGGCCGGCATGCTGCGGCGGCCGGGAATCACCAGCTGGATGCGCCTCAGGCCGGCGCCGCCGCTGCTGCCGGATTGCGCCAGGGCAGGCTGGTACAGCTGGTAGAACTGTCGCACCAGCTGGACGTAATTGCGCGTTTCCGGATAGGGCGGTATCTGGTTTTTATACTTTTGCACGGCGCCTTCGCCGGCATTATAGGAAGCGATCACCAGCTCCTGCTGGGTCGGATAGAGCTTGAGCAGGTCGCGCAGATAACGCGCGCCGAGGCGGATATTGGTGCGCGGGTCGGTTAGTTTCTGCTCGATCGGCTTTTTCTTGTCGCCGCTCAGGCCGTAGCGTTCTGCGGTGGCCGGCATGATCTGCATCAGGCCGATTGCTCCCTTGGGCGACACGGCGGCGGGATTGAAGCCGGATTCGGCCGCCATCACCGCCTTCAGCAAGGCCGGATCGAGCGCAAATTCTTGCGCCGCCTGGTTCACCAGCTGCTCGTACTTTTTCAGGTTGGGATGCTGCGACAGATAACGGAACAAGGGGCTGTCGCGCACTGCCGGATCGAGCGGCTTTCCGCTCTTGGCGGTGAGCTGGGACGAATCGAAAGCGCCGTCGCCGCGCATGAACAGCTGATAGCGCTCATCCAGCTTTTCTGTCGAAAAATGGCCCATGCCGTCGGCATCGATATAGCCGAAGATATCCGCGCGCGCACTGGTGACGGAAGTCAGCAATGCGAACGTCAGCAGTGTAGCTGTAAGGAGTTGGCCCAAATGACGGCGAAGCGGATTCATCTGTTAAGGCTGGCCAAGCTTCGGGCGTATGGCGTTACGGCGTTTCATTAAAAACAATATCCTTTGTGTTGGCAGGTTCTGGCGTGAACTGCGATAAAACTCGGGTGCATGGACAGGGCGGCTGCCCATGCTGCTGCAGGGACGCGGTTACAGGAAAGATCGGTTGAGCGCTAGCGTTCTGTCTCAGAACCCTACTAATAACCCGGCGAGCCAGGTCACGGCTATCGAATCGTAATGCAGCGCTCATGATAATACGTTTCGCAGATATGGATGGCCGGCGGTAAAATTGTTACCAATATTGCCTTATGTCAATATTTTTGCCGGTCGTCCCACCGTCCTCAGATATCCGCCTCGGCCTCATTCCCGTGTTCTTCGATCCAGGCGCGCCGTGCTGCCGCTTCGCCTTTGCCCATCAGCATATTGAAGCGGTTTTCCGAGGCTTCCAGATCGAAGCCGCCCAGCGTGATCGGCAGCAAGCGGCGCGTATCCGGGTTCATCGTGGTTTCCCACAGCTGTTCGGCGTTCATTTCACCCAGGCCTTTGAAGCGCGAGATCGACCAGGCTGTCTCCTTGACGCCATCCTTGCGCAATTTATCTTCGATGGCTTCGAGTTCGCCGTCATCCAGGGCGTAAATCTTTTGCGCCGGTTTCTTGCCGCGCGCCGGGGCATCGACCCGGTACAGCGGCGGCCGCGCGACGCAGATATTGCCGCGGTCGATCAATTGCGGGAAGTGGCGGAAGAACAAGGTCAGCAGCAGCACCTGGATGTGCGAACCGTCGACGTCAGCATCGGACAGGATGCAGATCTTGCCATAACGCAGACCGCTGAAATCGATGGTGTCGCTCTTGCTGTGGGGGTCGACGCCGATGGCAACCGCGATGTCGTGGATTTCATTGTTGGCGAACAGGCGGTCGCGCTCGGTTTCCCAGGAATTGAGCACCTTGCCGCGCAAAGGCAGGATCGCCTGGAATTCCTTGTCGCGCCCCATTTTCGCCGAACCGCCGGCGGAATCTCCCTCGACCAGGAACAGTTCATTGCGGGTGATGTCGCTGGATTCGCAATCGGTCAGCTTACCCGGCAAGACGGCAACCCCGGAAGATTTCTTCTTCTCGACTTTTTGCGCCGAGCGCAGGCGGTTCTGGGCCTGCTTGATGACCAGGTCGGCCAGCTTCTTGCCGTATTCGACATGCTGGTTCAGCCATAGCTCCAGCGCCGGCCGGGTATAGGTCGAGACCAGCCGCACCGCATCGCGCGAGTTCAGGCGTTCCTTGATCTGGCCCTGGAACTGCGGATCCAGCACCTTGGCTGACAAGACAAAGGAGACGCGCGCAAACACGTCTTCCGGCAACAGCTTGACGCCCTTGGGCAGCAGCGAGTGCATTTCGACGAAGCTCTTGACGGCGCCGAACAGGCCTTCGCGCAAGCCCGATTCGTGCGTGCCGCCGGCCGAGGTGGGGATCAGGTTGACATAGGATTCGCGTACGATGGCGCCATCTTCGGTCCAGGCCACCACCCACGCCGCGCCTTCACCCTCGGCGAAGCCTTCGGCGTCGGCGTTGGCGTATTGCTCGCCTTCGAACAGCGGGATCAGCGGTTCGGCATTCGAGGATTGCGCCAGCGATTCCATCAGGTAGCCGCGCAAGCCCTGATCGTACTGCCAGGTCTGGCTGTCGCCGGTCTTGGCGTTCAGCAGCGTCACCTTGACGCCCGGCAGCAGCACTGCCTTGGAGCGCAGCAGGCGTTGCAGTTCCGGTTGCGAGATGGCCGGCGAATCGAAGTATTTCGGATTCGGCCAGGCGGTGACGCGGGTGCCGGATTTCTTGTCGTCGCGGCCCAGCGGGCGCGATTTCAGCTTTTCGATCACATCGCCGTCGGCAAATACCATGTGGTGGACGCCAGCTTCGCGCCACACCGTAATCTCCAGCCGCGAGGAGAGGGCGTTGGTGACCGAGACGCCGACGCCATGCAAGCCGCCGGAAAAGGAATAGGCGCCGCCGCTGCCTTTGTCGAACTTGCCGCCGGCGTGCAAGCGGGTGAACACGATTTCCACCGTCGGCACTTTTTCTTCAGGATGCATGCCGACTGGAATGCCGCGCCCATCGTCCTCGACGCTGACGCTGCCGTCGGTATTCAGGGTCACCAGAATATTCTTGCAATAGCCGCCGAGCGCTTCATCCGAGGCGTTGTCGATCACTTCCTGGATGATATGCAGCGGATTTTCGGTGCGGGTGTACATGCCCGGGCGTTGCTTGACCGGCTCCAGGCCCTTCAGTACGCGGATCGATGATTCGCTATAGTCGGATTGCGGTGATTTTTTGGTTGCCATTCAGTCGGTTCAGGTAAATGTGAAATATTGTTAATTTGCAACTAAATTCGGGATTGCTGGTTATTATCCTGACCGCATTCTAATGAAAAAGCGGCCAGGGCGGGCACAATGTGCGCTTGCAATAAATGGATTTGCGCTTCGGCAGGGCACGGGAAGCTGCTGCGCACCATGCCGCGGAAATCAGGCGAAGGGCCTGTAGCCGGGATTCTTGCCAATATTATTGGAACCTGGCAATAAAATGTTGTTGTTTTTGCACAGTGTATTGATAAAAATAAAAGCTAAATAAAGACGCTGCTATCATGGTTTGGTCGAGATCCGCGCAACAGGGGGCATATAAAAAAATGAAAAATCATAACGCACCATTCGCCATTCGTTTCATCGGGTTTTCTGCGCGTGAAATTAATATTTTCGACGCCACATTCTCGGTCGAACAAAACCGCCAGAAGCAGTATTTTCGCCTATTCGCGGACAGCTTGCAGGAACCGGACCTGTACCTGGTCAATTCCGACGATCTGAAAGCGCTGGCGATGCTGGCCGACATGGAGCCGAACAATCTGCGGCCGGCGCTGCTGGTCGGCACCCCGCATGTGGACCTGCCGTTCGCCAATGTCGAGCGGCCGATACGCTGGCTCAAGCTGTTCGATGCCCTGGACACCTTGATGGAGCGGCGCCTGATCATGCTGGCCAAGCAGAATCCGGCCGATGCCGCGCTGGTCAGCAATGTGCCCGAGAGGCGCCGGCGCGAACGCCTTGACCTCGACCTCACCGATCCGCAGGAATACGAGCGCATGCGCAACAAGGCGCCGCAAAGCGACCGCATCCTGGTGATCGACAATCAATCGACCTTCCGCGATGACCTGGCGATGGCCATGGCGCATCATGTCGTGCCGGTCGAATGGGCCGGCAGTCCGGACGCCGCGGCAGAGGTTTATACCCGGCTCAGCATTTCCGTGGTGCTGATCAATCCCAGGCTGGCGCAGATCGATCCCTATGAGCTGTGCAGCAGCATCAAGCTTCAGCACAAGAAGACCCGGGTAGCCGTGGTTTTTCTGAGCGATAAAGACTTCAGCTACGATCAGGCGCGGGCCAGCGAGGCGG
>NZ_DATMRB010000116.1:0-29698 GCF_035566555.1 Collimonas sp. | reverse complement strand
AACCAGCCAAGCCGCAACGCGATTCGCGTCAAGCTGCTGGAAATCTACGCCAACCGCAAGGATCCTCGTTCGTTTGAAATCCTGGCCAGCGAGTTGTATAGCCTGACCCGCGGCGAAGGCGAGGACTGGCAGCAGGCGGCTGCGCTGGGCCTGAATGTCGACCCGGCCAATCCGCTGTACGGTGGCGGCAAGCTGCAGGATCAGGTGATCGCCAAGGCTGATGCGATTACCGCGCCGACCCAGCCCATGGATGGCCTCGACTTCAATTCGCTGACAGCGCCGACCGAGCCGCAGAAGGCGCCGATTCCTGAGCTGGTGCACACCGCACCGGCAGCAGAATTGCTGGCGCCGTTGAGCCAGAATGACCTGAGCAAGCAGGGCGGCGCCGCTGCCAAGGCCGAGATCAACGATATGGATTTCGACCTGGAAGAACTCGGCAGCACCGCCTCGGCCAACCAGAACACGGTACTGTTGTCGCCGTTGCATGAAGCCGGCAAGTCGATGCTGGATTCACTCGATTTCGAACTGGACCACAAGGCAGCGGCTCCGGCAGCACCGGTTGCGCCCAAGGCGGTTGAAAAAGCGGCACCGGCGGTGGCTGCGTTCGGCGCGCTGGATTTCCCGGCCGGCGGCCAGCCGTCCAATTATGAGCCAGCCCACGCGCACATCGACCTGCCATTTGAAACCAAGCCGGCAGCCAAGGCGCCTGCTGCGCCTTCCTATGCGCAGCATGCGGAGCCGATGGTGGCGCCGCTGGAATTCAATCTGTCCGGCATGAACCTGGACCTGGACAGCGCAGTGCACGCGCATGCTCCGGCAACCGCCAGTGCCCCTGTAGCTGTAGCTGCAGCCGCTGAAACAGCGTCGGCAAGCGCCAATCCTGAAATGGCGACCAAGCTCGACCTGGCAGTCGCCTACAAGGAAATCGGCGACAAGGAAGGCGCGCGCGAGTTGCTGGAAGAAGTCTTGAAGGGCGGCAGTGCAGAACAGGTGGATGCAGCGAAGCTGTTGATCGCTAAACTGTAATTGACGGGATTGGTGGGTTGTCGCATGACTGAGGCTGCAACCCGCTGTTAAAATCACGGTAGCATTTTGCCAAAGGACGGGCGCAGCGTTATGCTAGCGCCCGTTTGCTTTTATAAAACAGGAATTGGATGAAACGTATCGTTCTCGGCGTGCAGTACGACGGCACGCCTTGGCAAGGATGGCAGACCCAGCCCAGCGGCAAGACTGTGCAGGACCGGCTCGAGCTCGCCTTGCAGAAATTCACCCAGGGCCCGGTCGCCACCACCTGCGCCGGCCGCACCGATTCAGGCGTGCATGCGCTGGAACAGGTAGTGCATTTCGATACCCATTTGTCGCGCGAGATATTTTCCTGGGTGCGCGGCTTGAACGCCTTTTTGCCGCCGTCCATTGCGGTGCGCTGGGCGCATGAATTGCCGCTGCTGGCAGATGGCAGCGAGCAGGACAATTTCCATGCGCGCTTCAGTGCTAGCGCCAGGACCTATCATTATCTTTTGTATAACAATCCGGTGCGTTCGCCGCTGCTGGAGGGAAAGGCCGGCTGGGTATTCCGACCGCTGGAAGTGGAACTGATGCGGCAGGCGGCGGCTCACCTGATCGGCACCCACGATTTTTCCGCCTTCCGCGCCATCGAATGCCAGGCCAAATCACCGGTGCGCAGCATGGATCAGATTTCCATAGAGCGGCGCGGCGATCTGATCGTGTTCACCTTGCGCGCCAATGCCTTCCTGCATCACATGGTGCGCAATATCGTCGGCTCCCTGATCTATGCAGGCAACGGCAGCAAGCCGCCGCAATGGATCGCCGAACTGCTGCAGCAGCGCGACCGCAGCCGGGCGGCGCCGACCTTCATGCCGGACGGCCTGTATCTTGCGCAAGTGGCGTACGACCAGAAATGGCAGTTGCCGCAGCAGCCCGCGGAGCTGCTGCCTTGGCTGTAAAGCACTGGCCGGCGGCGATCTTGCCATGCCGGCAGGATGATATAGTGCATTTGTTGAAGTTTTGTTGAATCGACCATGCCCATGAGCCACCGTACCAGAATCAAGATCTGCGGCCTGACCCGCGCGCAGGATGTGCGCGCTGCCGTGGAAGCCGGCGCCGATGCGCTTGGTTTCGTGTTCTATCCAAAGAGCCCGCGCTACGTCACGCCCAGCCAAGCCGCCGCCCTGATCGCCACGGTGCCGCCTTTCGTCACCACGGTCGGGCTGTTCGTCAACGCCGAAGCGGCGCAGCTGCGCGAGGTCGTGGCCGAGGCGCCGGTATCGCTGCTGCAGTTCCATGGCGATGAAACGGTAGAACACAGTGCGGCGCTGGCGGCGGCCGTCAACCGGCCCTTTATCCGCGCCATGCGCATAGGAAGTACAACCCTGGCCGCAGATTTGATAGAATATGCCCAGGCCTATCAAGCCGGCAGCCATCTGTTTTCCGGATTGCTGCTGGATACCCTGGTAGAAGCTTACGGTGGCAGTGGAAAGGTATTTGATTGGTCTCTCATCCCAAAAGAGCTCGCGCCTCAGGTCGTTTTAAGTGGTGGCTTGAGCGTGCACAATGCGACTGACGCGGTAACACGCGTACGTCCCTTTGCGGTCGACATCAGTAGTGGCGTCGAACAAGAAAAGGGCATCAAGGACGCCGCCAAGATTCGCGCATTCATTGCCGCGATACGGCAGGCGGATGCTGATCTGAACGAGATATAAGGCTCCCTTAGCGCAGCGGGCAAGACAGCTGCGGCATCGTTCTGATCGGCAAACCGGCATATCTTTATAGAGACACATCATGAAAGAGTTCACCCCACTCGAGCAGTACGCCGAGCGCCAGCCGCTCGCCGCCAGCACCTTGCGCCAGAGCGCCCAGTACAACTTGCCGGACGCCAAGGGCCACTTCGGCATGTACGGCGGCAGTTTTGTATCGGAAACGCTGACCCTGGCCCTGAGCGAGCTGCAGCAGGCTTATGCCAAATACCAGAACGAGCCGCAATTCCAGGCCGAATTCCACAGCGAACTGAAGCACTTCGTCGGCCGCCCCAGTCCGATTTACCACGCCAAGCGCTGGTCCGAGCAGATGGGCGGCGCGCAGATCTATTTCAAGCGTGAGGATCTGAACCACACTGGCGCCCACAAGATCAATAATGTGATCGGCCAGGCTTTGCTGGCCAAGCGCATGGGCAAGCCGCGCGTGATCGCGGAAACCGGCGCCGGCCAGCACGGCGTCGCCACCGCCACCATCTGCGCCCGTTTCGGGCTTGAGTGCGTGGTCTACATGGGTAGCGAAGACGTCAAGCGGCAGATGCAGAACGTCTACCGCATGAACCTGCTGGGCGCCAAGGTGGTGCCGGTGGAATCCGGTTCCAAGACACTGAAAGACGCGCTCAACGAAGCCATGCGCGACTGGGTCACCAATGTTGAAAATACCTTCTACATCATCGGCACGGTAGCCGGTCCGCATCCTTATCCGATGATGGTGCGCGACTTCCAGTCGGTGATCGGCAACGAGTGCCTGACGCAGATGCCGGAAATGGCCGGACGCCAGCCTGACCACGTGGTCGCCTGCGTCGGCGGCGGTTCGAATGCGATGGGGATTTTCTATCCCTACATCAATCATCACGATGTGGCGCTGGTCGGGGTGGAGGCAGCTGGCGAAGGATTGGCGAGCGGCAAGCATTCCGCATCGCTGACGCTCGGTTCGCCGGGCGTGCTGCATGGCAACCGCACCTATCTGCTGCAGGATGAAAACGGCCAGATCATCGAGACCCATTCGGTTTCGGCCGGCCTGGATTATCCGGGCGTGGGTCCCGAGCACGCCTGGCTCAAGGATTCCGGCCGCGCCACTTACGAAACCGTGACCGACGACGAAGCGCTGGCGGCCTTCCATACCTGCTGCCGCATCGAAGGCATCATTCCTGCGCTGGAATCGAGCCATGCCTTGGCCTATGCGGCGCGGCTGGCGGCAACCTTGCCCAAGGATAAGATCATCCTGGCCAACCTGTCCGGCCGCGGCGACAAAGACATGCATACCGTTGCCGAGCGTTTGAAACTGGCCTGATCAAGGTCGTCCGGGCCTGCAGCGTAGATTCATGCGCGCCGCGGGCCCGGAAAACGCGCAAGCACCCCACAACGCAATCCATATCGATAAATCCTATGTCCCGAATCCAGACTACCTTGGCCGCGCTCGCGGCCAGCAATAAAAAAGGCTTGATCCCATTCATCACCGCCGGCGATCCGGCGCCGGAACTGACTGTGCCGCTGATGCATGCGCTGGTCCGCGGCGGCGCCGATATCCTGGAACTGGGGGTGCCGTTTTCCGATCCAATGGCGGAAGGGCCGGTGATCCAGCGCGCCTGCGAACGTGCGCTCAAGTTCGGCGTCAGCCTGCGCGACGTCTTGGGCTATGTGCGTGAATTCCGCCAGACCAATGCCAGTACACCGGTGGTATTGATGGGCTATGCCAATCCGCTGGAGCGGATGGGTGTCGATGCTTTCATTGCCGCTGCGAAAGAGGCGGGTGTCGACGGCAGCATCGTGGTCGACTATCCACCGGAAGAGTGCGAAGAGTTTGCCGAGAAAATGCAAGCCAGCGGCATGGATCCGATTTTCCTGCTGGCGCCGACCTCGACCGAGGAGCGGATCAAGCAGGTGGCCAAGGTCGGCGGCGGATTCACGTATTATGTGTCATTGAAGGGCGTGACCGGCGCCGCCAATATCGATACCGCCGAGGTGGCGGCGCGCGTGGCGGCGATTCGCAAGCATGTCAAACTGCCAATCGGCGTCGGTTTCGGCATCCGCGATGCGGCCACGGCCAAGGCCGTGGCGCAGGTGTCGGATGCGATCGTGATCGGTAGCCGGATTATCCAGGAACTGGAGAATACGCCTCCGGCGCAAGCTGTGGCAGCAGTGGAAAGTTTCTTGTCAGGTATCAGAAAAGCGCTGGATGAATGATTTTTGACATTTTTTGATGTCTTAATGGCATGCAATCTATCTTTGATTAGCTATTTCGCTGATGCAGGGATAAAGGTAAAATTCGGCAAGAAAAAAATCTGAAGGAGGTCGCTCCATGAGCTGGCTAGAAAAATTACTACCCCCGCGCATTCAGCGCAGTGACTCGGCAACCCGCAAATCCATCCCCGAGGGGTTGTGGGTCAAGTGCCCATCCTGCGAAGCGGTTCTGTATCGCACCGACCTGGAATCGAACATCCATGTCTGCCCGAAGTGCAATCACCACATGCGGATCCGCGCACGCGAGCGCCTGGATGCGCTGCTGGACGCCGGCGGCCGCTATGAAATCGGCCAGGAAACACTGCCGATCGACACGCTCAAGTTCAAGGACAGCAAGAAATACCCAGACCGCCTCAAGGCAGCGATGGACGCCACCGGCGAAACCGATGCCCTGATCGTGCTCGGCGGCTCCATCATGACCTTGCCGGTCGTGGTGGCAGCGTTTGAATTCGAATTCATGGGCGGCTCCATGGGCTCCGTGGTCGGCGAGCGCTTCGTGCGCGGCGCCCAGGTCGCGTTGGAGCAGAAAGTGCCGTTCATCTGCATTACCGCTACCGGCGGTGCGCGCATGCAGGAAGGTTTGCTGTCCCTGATGCAAATGGCCAAGACCACTTCCATGCTGACCAAGCTGTCGGAAAAGAAGCTGCCGTTCATCAGCGTCCTGACTGATCCGACCATGGGCGGCGTTTCCGCTTCGTTCGCCTTCATGGGCGACGTCGTGATCGCTGAACCGAAGGCGCTGATCGGCTTTGCCGGTCCACGCGTGATCGAGAACACCGTGCGTGAAAAATTGCCGGAAGGTTTCCAGCGCGCTGAATTCCTGGTGACCAAGGGCGCCGTCGACATGATTGTCGACCGCCGCAAGATGCGCGAAGAAATTGCGCGTTTATTGGCGTTGTTGCAAGATCAGCCAGCCGAATCCATCGCTTGAGTGAGTTCTGCCCCAAGGCCTGAACTGTAGCGGTTCAGGCCTTTTGTTTTTAGTTGGATGTCAAAATGTCAAATATTTCCGCCAAGCCCGCAACGCTCGACGACTGGCTCGCATTTCTGGAGTCGCGCCATTTCAAAACCATAGACATGGGCCTGGACCGGGTAGTGCAGGTGAAGGAAAGGCTGCAGCTGCAGTTCGCCTGTCCGGTGATCATGGTGGCCGGCACCAATGGCAAGGGTTCGACCTGCGCCATGCTGGAATCGATATTGCTGCGCGCCGGCTACAAGGTCGGCCTGTACATCAAGCCGCATTTCCTCGATTTCAACGAGCGCGCCCGCATCGGCGGCGAATCGGCTTCGGACGCAGCCCTGATCGCCAGTTTCGAGGCGGTGGAAGCCCAGCGCGGCGAGATTTCCCTGACCTATTTTGAATTCACCACGCTGGCCATCATGCATTTGCTGGCTGAGGCCAAGCTCGACGTCGTGATCCTGGAAGTCGGCCTTGGCGGCCGCCTCGACGCCGTGAACATCGTCGACGCCGACGTTTCTATCGTCACCAGCGTGGATATCGACCATATTGAATACCTGGGCGATACGCGCGAGAAAATCGGCTTTGAAAAGGCCGGTATTTTCCGCCCCGGCAAGGCCGCCATCTGCAGCGATCCGGTGCCGCCGCAATCGCTGATCGACCATGCCGACGCCATCGGCGCCGATCTCTGGCTGCTGGGGCGCGATTTCAACTATACCGGCGACAAGCAGCAGTGGAACTACGGCGGCCGCGGCCAGCGCCGCAATGCGCTGGGCTACCCCAGCCTGCGCGGCGCCAACCAGCTGCTGAACGCCTCGGCCGCGCTGGCTGCGCTGGAGGTGTTGCGGCAGGAATTGCCGGTCAGCGCCCAGGAAGTGCGCAGCGGCTTTGTCATGATGGATCTGCCGGGCCGCTTCCAGGTCTTGCCGGGCCAGCCGCTGGTGATCCTGGATGTCGCGCATAACCCGCATGCCGCCGCCACATTGGCGCAGAATCTCGACAACATGGGCTTTCACCCCTACACCTATGCAGTGTTCGGCGCCATGCTGGACAAGGATATCGAAGGCATCGTCGCCCAGTTGAAAGGCCGTATCGACCACTGGTGCCTGACCAGCTTGCCGCTGCCGCGCGCCGCCAGCGGCGAGCAATTGCAAGAACGTTTGCTGGAAGCCGGTGTCCATCCTGAGTCCGGGCCGGATGCGCAATCGAGCATCAGCAGTTTCGATTCTCCCGCCGCCGCCTATGCAAATGCCTTAGGCAGGGCAGGTGAGAATGATAGAATTGTGGTTTTCGGATCGTTCCTGACTGTTGCCGGCGTGATGGCGGCGAGAAAGTCTGGATTTCACTGACGATTTATCGGCGGCCATGGTTTCTGGCCGCTGACTAGCTAGCAAAATATATCGCATGGGTTTGTTCTCTTTTCTTCGTAAAAACAAGCAGCAAACCGACCCTGACCAGGGTGTTTATCGTTCTAGGGCCGATACCGGAATCGGCCCTGACGCCGAGCAGGCAGAACTGCCTTTACGCGCCCGCAAAGCCAGGACAGGCAAGGCGGCCAATCAGCAGAACGAAGCGGTAGATCCAGTCTTGCCGGAAAAGAAGCGCGCCCGCCGCCGTCTGGTGGGTGCCGTAGCGTTGGTGCTGGGCGTGGTGATCGTGCTGCCGATGATCCTCGATTCCGAGCCGAAACCGTTGGCGGACGACATTGCGATCCAGATTCCTTCGCGCGACACGCAGGCGGCCAGCGCTTCTGCCAGTGCGGCAGCCTCGGTCAATAGCAGCGGTCTCGATAAGCAGGAAGAAATAGTCGATCCTGTCAGCAGTACGCCTCCTCCTGCGGCTGTCGTCAAGCCGCCAGCTGCCGCTACACCGGCTGCGCCGGCAACCGCCGCCGTCAAGCCCGCCGTGCCGGACAGCCTGGCCGTCGTGACGCCGCCAATGCCGGCGCCTAAGCCGGTGGCGCCCGTGGTTACGCCTAAACCTGAGGCTAAGCCGAAGCCGGAAGCCAAGCCGAAAGCGGAAAGCAAACCGAAGCCGGAGCCGGCCGCCGACAAGAATGACGATTCAGCCCGTGCGCTGGCGATACTGGACGGCCGCAGCGACGCTGCGCCGGCGCCAGAGAAAAAACCGGGCAAGTTCGTGCTGCAGGTCGCCGCGTTGGCGTCCCAGGACAAGGTCAATGAACTGCAGGGCAAGCTGAAAGAAGCCGGCATCCACTCCTATACCCAGAAAGTCCCGACCGCGTCCGGCGAGCGCATCCGCATCCGGGTCGGTCCCTTCAGCAGCAAGGAAGAGGCTGAAAAGGCGCGTGCCAAGCTGGCCAAGCTGGGCCTGAACGGCAGCTTGATTCCGGGCTAGGGAAGCAAGGCTTGACGCATGAGCTTGATACGTGCAGCTTGATTTTCGCGTTATTTGCGCCATATAGACTACTGGTCAGAAATCCTCGAACCGCGTGACAATTTTCGATTATCTGGTGCTGTTCGTGCTGATCTGCTCGGTGGTGATCAGCACTTTGCGCGGTCTGGTGAAGGAAATCCTGTCCCTGGCGAGCTGGGTGATTGCCTTGATTGTGGCCAACGCGTATGGCCAAAATCTGGCAGAATTGCTCCCCGACGCGATTCCGGGAAATGTAACGCGCTTAATCGTGGCTTTCCTGGCGCTGTTTATTGGCGTAAGGTTATTAATGATGATGTTGAGCATGGCGCTCAACGCCGTGATCAAGGCCAGCGGCCTGGGGCTGGTGGATCATGGGCTGGGAGTGGTGTTCGGACTGGCGCGCGGCCTGGTGATCGTGCTGGCGGCAGTCCTGGTGTGTGGTGCTACGGCAATTCCGCAACAGCCATTCTGGCGCGATGCGATGCTGAGCCCACTGGCGGAAAGCGCGGCGCGAGCTGCCATTCCCTACCTGCCGGGGCAGTTCGCCAGCCACCTGAAGTTTTGAATTCGCTGTACTGGGCCTGCGCCTTCGCGCAAGCGCCATTGAGCTGTATCGGATTGTTTATTGTTTAGGAGTCCACCATGTGTGGCATAGTCGGCATCGCTTCCCAGAACCCCGCCAATCAACTCATCTATGACGCCTTGTTGCTTTTGCAACATCGTGGCCAGGATGCGGCAGGGATCGCAACCAACCACGGCAACGGATTTTTCATGCACAAGGCCAACGGCCTGGTGCGCGACGTCTTCCGTACCCGCAACATGCGTTCGCTGCCGGGCAATTTCGGCATCGGCCAGGTGCGTTATCCGACCGCCGGCACCGCCAGCGCGGAAGAAGCGCAACCGTTCTACGTCAATGCCCCGTTCGGCATCATCCTGGCGCACAACGGCAACCTGACCAACGCCGAGCAGCTGAAGATCGAGATGTTCAAGAACGATCGCCGGCACATCAATACCGATTCCGATACCGAAGTGCTGCTGAACGTGCTGGCGCATGAAATCCAGCAAGCCACGATCGGCTACTCGCTCGATCCGGGCGTGCTGTTCAAGGCGGTCGCCAACGTCCACAAGCGGGTGCGCGGTTCCTACGCCGTGGTGGCGCAGATCGCCGGCCACGGCTTGCTGGCTTTCCGCGATCCTTACGGCATCCGGCCGCTGTGCATCGGCGCCAACGAAACCGACAAGGGCACCGAATACGTGATCGCCAGCGAATCGGTTGCTCTGGAAGGCCTGGGCTTCCGCTTCCTGCGCGACGTCACGCCGGGCGAAGCGATTTTCATCGATATCGACGGCCAGATGTACAACCAGCAATGCGCCGACAACCCGACCCTGAATCCATGCGCCTTTGAATTCGTCTACCTGGCCCGTCCGGATTCGATCATCGACGGCGCTTCGGTGTACGCCACCCGCCTGAAAATGGGCGAGTACCTGGCCGACAAGATCAAGCGCGAATTTTCCAGCGGCGACATCGACGTGGTCATGCCGATTCCCGACTCGTCGCGTCCGGCCGCCATCCAGCTGGCGCTCAAGCTGAATATCGAATACCGCGAAGGCTTCATCAAGAACCGCTACATCGGCCGCACCTTCCTGATGCCAGGACAGGCAATCCGCAAGAAATCGGTACGCCAGAAACTGAACGCGATCGGCTCGGAATTCAAGGGCAAGACCGTGCTGCTGGTCGACGATTCGATCGTGCGCGGCACCACCAGCCGCGAAATCGTGCAGATGGCGCGCGATTCCGGCGCCAAGCGCGTGATCTTTGCCTCGGCGGCGCCACCGGTCAAGTTCCCGAACGTCTACGGCATCGACATGCCGACCCGCGGCGAACTGATCGCCTACGGCCGCAGCGATGAAGAAGTGTGCCGCGAGATTACAGCCGATGCGCTGGTGTACCAGGATATCGACGCCCTCAAGCGTTCGATTTCCGACGTCAATCCTTTGCTGAGGAATTTCGAGGCATCCTGCTTTGACGGCAACTACATCACCGGCGATATTTCGCGCGACTACCTCGACCGCATCGAGTTCGCCCGCAACAATCCGAAGCCGGAAAGCGAAGATGCCGTGCGTTCGCAATTGAATCTGAGCCTGGCGCAAGTCGACTGATCCTGTTTTCTGAGCGTATGCCATATTCAGCTTAAAAACCTGATCTGCAAAAAGTACGAAAGGCACGAAAGTATCCGTTAATGATTTCTCTCATTCGGTTGTTTTCGTGCCTTTCGCGCTTTGCGCGGACAACAAGCTTTACGAGTAAAAATCAAACATGACGCAAAAATACGGCTTCACCACCACCATCCTGCACAGCGACCGCCAGAAAACCATTGAGCATGGCGCCCCGCACAAGCCGGTCCACACCTCGGTCACCTGGGGTTACAGCGATGCGCGCCAGCTGGCCGAAGTTTTCCAGGGCAAGCAGTCAGGCTATCGTTACGGCCGGCAGGGCAACCCGACAGTTGCGGCGCTGGAAGACAAGGTCACCAAGATGGAAGGCGGCCTTGCCACCATCTGCTTTGCCTCAGGCATGGCGGCCATCGGCGCATTGATCCAAGCCTTGCTGCGCGAGGGCGACCACGTGGTGTCGTCGACTTTCTTGTTTGGCAACACTGCCAGCATGTGGCAAACCTTTGGCGGCCAGGGCGGCAAGGTCAGCATGGTCGACGCCACCGATGTGGCCCAGGTGGAAGCGGCGCTGACGCCGGCGACGCGTATGGTGTTTGTAGAAACCATCGCCAATCCGCGCACCCAGGTTGCCGATCTCAAGCGCATCGGCGAACTGTGCCGCGCGCGCGGAATCCTGTTCGTGGTTGACAACACCATGACGTCGCCTTACCTGTTCCAGCCGAAAACGGTCGGCGCCGGCCTGGTGGTGAATTCCCTGACCAAGTCGATCGGCGGCCATGGCAATGCGCTGGGCGGCGCAGTGACCGACACCGGCTTATACGACTGGAGCGGCTTTCCCAATATTTATGATGCCTACAAGCGCAACCCGGCGCCGCAATGGGCGCTGGCGCAAATGCGCGCCAAGGCATTGCGCGATTTCGGCGCCTCGCTCGGTCCTGAGGCGGCGCATCACATCGCGGTCGGCGCCGAGACCATCGCCTTGCGCATGGAGCGCAGCAGCGCCAGCGCCTTGGCCGTGGCGCAGATGCTGGAAGCCGACCCGCGCGTCGCCGCCGTGCATTACCCGGGCTTGGAATCGCATCCGCAGCACGCCTTGGCTGCTGAGCTGTTCCGCAGCAACGGCTATCTGTTCAGTTTTGAGCTGAAGCCGGAAATCGATTGTTTCGATTATCTGAACCGCTTGAAGCTGGCGATTTCCGGCACCCACCTGGGCGACAACCGGACACTGGTGATTGCCGTCGCCCACACCATTTTCTACGAGATGGGTGCAGAACGGCGCGCCGCCATGGGCATCAGCGAATCGCTGATCCGGGTCTCGATCGGGATCGAAGACACGGCTGACCTGGTGGCGGATTTCAAGCAGGCGCTGCAGGCCTGAGCCAGCAGCGGTTGGGAAGAATGGAGCGGGGCGGTTGCCAGGCAGCCGCCCCGTTTGCATTTCAGATAGTAGTGCGGTCCAGCCACTTCGGTACGTGCAGCGGTACGAACGAGCTGAAGCGTTGCAGCAGCGCCTCGGGCTGTGCTTCAGCCATCAGCAGCCCAGCCTGCTCGCCCTTGAGGAAACGCTGCGACACCATGTGCTGGATGAACTGCAGCAAACCGTCATAAAAGCCGTCGACGTTCAGCAGGCCGATGGGTTTCTGGTGAAAGCCCAGCTGCGCCCAGGTAAACACCTCGAACAATTCTTCCAGGGTGCCGACCCCGCCCGGCATGGCGATAAAGCCATCCGACAATTCCGCCATCATCGCCTTGCGCTCATGCATGTCCTTGACGATATGCAGCTGCGTCAAGCCCTTGTGGCCCAGCTCCTTGTTCAGCAACGCTTCGGGAATGACGCCGGTGGCACGGCCGCCGAGGCGCATCACTTCGTCGGCAATAATGCCCATCAGGCCGACATTGCCGCCGCCATAGACCAGCGCAATGTCTTGTTTGACCATGGCTTGCGCCAGGCTGCGCGCGCCCACAGCGTATGCTGGGGTGGCGCCGGGAGAAGAGCCGCAATAGATGCAGAGAGATTTCATGGCAGTACTCGGATCGGGGTGGGCAGGGCGGTCAATCAGACATTGCTCTGCAGGTATTTGGTTTTCAGTTCTTCAAAATGGCTCAGCGTTTCGCCGCGCAGATACGGCTGCATCAGCGCCAGCACCTGGTAGCAGCCGCTCGCCAGCGCATGGTCCACCACCGGCTGTTCCGTGTACTGACGTGGATTCAGGACGTACTGGTAAGACAGCCAGTAACTGGCCACGACTACCATGTTGGAAGACAGGGCGTCGATTTCGGCCGGGCTGGCGTCCAGCGCCTTGTCTTCGTGCAAGCCCTGGCACAATTCGCGGACGACAGCGATCTTGTGGCCGAAAATTTCCTTGAAGTGCAGCTCCAGGGTGCGGTTGCGCGACAGCAGATCGTTGAGGTCGCGATAAAAGAAACGATAGCGCCAGATCAACTGGAACATGTGGTGCAGATAGTGCCAGACGTCGTGCATGGTGGGGCGCTGCCCCTGCGTCATGGCCAGCATGCGGCTGATTTCTTCTTCGAAGGTGACGAAGATCGAGTTGACGATATCGTCTTTGTTGCGGAAATGATAATACAGATTTCCCGGCGAGATTTTCATCTCGTCGGCGATGATGGTGGTAGTGATGTTGGGTTCGCCGAACTCATTGAAGAGCCGCAACGACAGATCCATGATTTTTTCGCGGGTGCGACGTGGCGCCTTTTGCTCCATGACTGTTTTCTTTCTGATGTTCTGTCCGCAATGCCGTTTTTACCAGATTGATAAATTGGCTCAGCAAAGATTGTATATTGCTTCGCGCCTATCGTCGTGGATGCATTGCTGAAATGATCGTTATAGCATCTATTTTCTTCTGTGCGAACTTCGCGTTCGCGCCGCCGTCGAATGCTGAAATAAGGTCGCGCAGGTGGTCGCTGTTATAAAATGAAGGACCGGGCGGCGCTTGATGGCAAGCGTGCCCGAGTCTCATTCTATAAAGGTCCGCATGTCAGATTCTCCTCCGCAACGTCCCGATACTCCTTGTGTAGCGGTCTGTTCGACCACCTTCGACGATGTCTGCCGCGGCTGCGGCCGGACCGTGAACGAAGTGGCGCACTGGGTTTTCATGACCGAGGAAGAAAAAACCAAGGTTTGGGAGCGGATTACTGCTGAGGGTTATCCGCGCCGCCAGGGCTGATGCGCGAGCCCGTGGCCGTCATCGGCTATCGGAGCTCCTGGGTATCTCTGCCAGCAGCACGCGTCACATCGATACTTGCACTTAGGTTGTTTGTTGTGCCACTGAAAACGATTGTGTTGTTTTTGATTGCCATAATGATGATTATTTACGCCCATTGATCGGTTTTATCCAATTTCTTCAGTATGGTGGTGCCCGGTTTAACTGTAACTTACTGTATATTCCGCCGCAAAAACGAGCAGCGTCATGAATAATTGCAAACAATGGTTAAAGTTTGTGATCATGTGCAGTTATCAATATTTCTCTGCGGCATATAGATTATAATGCCGCGCAAAATAGACAAATTGCCGTCGGTTCGGCTCCCTGGACCACCGGCAAAAAATAAAATCGATTCAATGGTTGGCGGGGAGTGGTAGATGGAACTCGGGGGAGTCAGATTTTCGATTGCGTCGCATGCTGCGTGGGCGCCTGGGCTGGATACAGCCGCCGCCTGGGCGGCATGGGCTGAGCGGCCGCACGTCATCGCGGGCGAGCGCGAAGCAGCGGTCGCGGCGATGCCTGCCATGCTGCGTCGGCGCGCCGGTTTCATCGGCAAGATGGCGCTGGAAAGCGCCTATCGCTGCCTCGCTGGCCGCACTGATGTGCCGACCGTGTTCTGCTCGCGCCATGGCGAATGCATGCGCTCAGTCGAGCTGCTTGCCGATCTCGCCGATGGCCAGCCTCTTTCTCCCGCTTCCTTCAGTTTGTCTGTCCATAATGCCGCCGCCGGGCTGTTTTCGATCGCGCGCCAGGACCAGGCCAGCCATGCTGCCCTGGCCGCCGGCCACGCCGGGATCGAGCACGCGGTGATCGAAGCCTGCGGCCTGCTGGCGGATGGCGCCCCTGAAGTGTTGCTGGTGGCTTACGACGGCGTGTTGCCGGTGTTGTTTCACGAATTTCAGGATTGCCAGGAGCAGCCCTTTGCCTGGGCCTGGCTGATGCAGGCTGTGACCGCGGAATCCAGCGATGTGATCGCGCTGTCGTGGGCCAGCCCGGATGGGGATGAGGCAAGCGCAATGCAGCAAGAGTCAAGCAAGACTGAACCTGACAGGGCGGTAGATGCGCGCCAGCCGGCTGGCCTGGAGGTGTTGGCATTTTATCTGCGCCGCCAAGTCGAGCTGCAGCGTACTGTCGATCAACAGCACTGGCGTTGGCAGCGGCTGCGGGGCCAGCATGCTTAAGCGCCTCAACCGCTATTGGCGGGTACTGGCGACCGGTGTCAGTTTCGTGGTGTTCGCCATCGGCGGACTGGTCTTGCGCGCCCTGGTGTTTCCGTTGCTTAACCTGGTCATCTGGGAGCACCAGTTGCGCAGGCTGCTTGCGCGCCAGGTGATTCGCTGGGTATTCCGCGCTTTTGTCGGTCTCATGCGCTGGCTCGGGGTCTTGAATTACGATGTCAGCGGCCTCGAACGGCTGGAGCGGCAAGGTTTGCTGATCCTGGCCAATCATCCCACCTTGATCGATACGGTGTTTCTGATGGCCTTTGTCAAACGGGCCGACTGCATCGTCAATGGACGGCTGTGGGACAACCCGTTTACGCGCGGACCGGTCAGCGCCGCCGGCTATATCAGCAACGCCGACGGCAGCGGCCTGGTAGAGAATTGCATCACATCGTTGCGGCGCGGCAGCAACCTGATCATCTTTCCGGAAGGTACTCGCACCGCCGGCGACGGTCAGATCAGGCTGAAGCGCGGCGCGGCGAACATTGCCGTGCGCAGCATGTCGAACGTGACGCCGGTGGTGATCCGCTGCCTGCCGCCGACCCTGGGTAAAGGTGTCAAATGGTGGCGCGTGCCTCCAGTCGCCGCGCATTTCAGCATTGAAGTAAAAGACGATATCGATGTCAGCGCGTTTTTGACCAGAGCAGGCAGCGAAGTATTGGCCGCCAGGCATTTAACTGCTTACTTGCAGGATTATTTTAGGAAAGAAAGCCAAGTCCATGCAGCAGCTTGAAGAAGAAGTAAAGCAGGTCATCATCGATGTCCTGCAATTGGAAGATATCACCGCGGCCGACATCGTCAGCGATGCGCCGTTGTTCGTCGACGGCCTCGGCCTCGATTCGATCGATGCGCTGGAGCTCGGCGTGGCGATTCAAAAACGCTACGGCATCTCGCTGTCGGCAGATTCGGCCGAGACCCGTAATCACTTTGCCTCAGTGCGCACGCTGGCCGCGATGATCGCCAGCAATAGAAAGAAATGACGGTGTAACGATGTTGACCAATTCGATGAGCAAGGAAGAGATCTACCTGTGGCTGGTGAATGTGCTGCATGAAATGTTCGAGATCGACAAGGACCAGGTAACGCCGCAAGCCAACCTGTATACCGATCTGGACATCGACAGCATCGATGCCGTCGATCTGGTGGTCAAGCTCAAGCAGCTGACCGGCAAGCGCTTGCAGCCGGACGTGTTCAAGGCAGTGCGCACGGTGCAGGACGTGGTCGATGCGCTGGCGGCCTTGCTGGCCGAGGATGCCCGCTGAGGCATCCAGGGATATCGTGCAGAATCTCTGGCGCCATGCGCCGACCGCCATCAGCCTACTGGTCACCTTGCTCTATCCGCTCGCGATCTGGCTCGGACACGGCCGTGTCGAGCCACGCCTGCTGGCCTTGCTGCTGGTGCTGGCGGCCGCAACGCGCCTGCCGACGCTGAAGGTTAAGCGCGCCAGCCGCTGGTGGCTGGGCGCCGCCTTGCTGCTGGCAGCCGTCGCGATCTGGAACAATGCCTTGCTGCCTTTGAAGCTGTACCCGGTGCTGGTCAATGTCGGCATGCTGGCGCTGTTTGGTTACAGCTTGTACGCGCCGCCGTCGATCATCGAGCGCATGGCGCGCCTGAGCGATCCCGCCTTGCCTGACTATGCAATTGCCTACACTCGCCGCGTGACGCAGGTGTGGTGCGGCTTTTTCATACTCAACGGCGCGCTGGCGCTGGCCACTGCACTGTGGGCTTCGGCCGCGCTTTGGTCCTTGTACAACGGCGTAGTGGCTTATGTACTGATGGGTTGCCTGTTCGCCGGCGAATACCTGGTGCGCATGCTGGTCAAGCGCCGCCATGCCCGGCTGGCATCGCAAGCCGGCCCGCAGCAAGGCGGCCAGCATGTCTGATCCGCGCAATCTGCTGACGCTGTTGAGCGAACCCTCAGGTCAGGCGCGGCCGTTCGCGTGGCGCGATGGCCGGGCGCTGAGCTGGGATCATTTTCTGGCGCAGGCTGCGGCCTGGCGCCAGCTGCTGGCGCGCCAGCCTGGCAGCCGCTTCGCCCTTTACTCCAGCGACAGCGCGGATTTTGCCTGCATCCTGTTCGGCGCCTGGCAGGCCGGCAAGACGGTCTATTTGCCGGGCGACGCGCTGCCCGCCACTTGCGCCAACCTGAGTGCATTGGTGGACGGCTATCTCGGCGAATTTCCGTCGCACCACGCACCGTTGGCGCTGCCGGCCGCAAGCGAAGGCGAAGCCCCTTTGAAACATGATTTCAAAGCGCTGGCGCCGGATTTCCCCGGACTGGTGATATTCACCTCTGGCAGTACCGGTGAACCGCAAGCGGTGCCGAAATTCCTGTCGCAGCTGGCTACCGAAGTGGCTACCCTTGAGCAGCTGTTCGGCGCGCGCATCGGCGACGCCGACATCTTCGCCACCGTGTCGCACCAGCATATCTACGGTCTGCTGTTCAAGGTGCTGTGGCCTTTGAGCCAGCGGCGCACGATACATGCACGGCAAATCAACTTCCTGGAAGAACTGCAACCCGGCGGCAGGCCGTTTATTCTTGTCTCCAGCCCGGCCCATCTGAAGCGCTTGCCGGCCGAACTGGCTGCCGCTCGGAATTCGCCGTCGCTGGCTGCAACCCGCGCCATTTTTTCTTCCGGCGGTCCGTTGCCGCAGGATGTTGCCGTCGAAGCCGGACGCCTGCTGGGATCCGTCCCGGTCGAGGTGTACGGCAGTTCGGAAACCGGCGGCGTCGCCTGGCGCCAGCGCTGTGGTGACGACCGCGATGACGACAGCTGGCAGGTCATGCCGGCGATTGCCTGGCGCGTGGCGGTCGGCCAGGAACTGCTGGAGATCCGTTCGCCGCATCTGCCGGACGCCGAGTGGCATGCAATGGCCGACCAGGTGCAAGCGCTTGACGCCCATCGCTTCCGCCTGCAGGGACGCGTGGACCGCATCGTGAAAGTGGAAGAGAAGCGCATTTCGCTGGACGCGCTGGAGCGCCTGCTCAAGGCGCAGACGACGGTGGCCGACGCCAAGGTCTTGCTGCTGGATCATTCGGTATCGCAGTCCCAGCACCAGCCGCGACAACGGATTGCCGCCTTTGTGGTGCTGTCCGCCGACGGCCGGCAAATCCTCTCGGCGCATGGCAAGCTGGCCTTGAATCGTCAACTGCGCGATGGCATGGCGCATGCGGTCGAGCCGGTAGCGCTGCCGCGCAGCTGGCGTTACCTGGATGCCTTGCCGCTCAATGCGCAGGGCAAAACCACCCGCGCCGATTTGCTGGCGCTGCTGGACCCGCAAGAGCCGGCCTCGGCAGCCAGGCGGCCCACCATGCCGGTCACGCGCTTGCTGGAGCAAGACGCACAGCGCGTCTTGCTTGAGCTGACGGTACCGCCCAATCTGCTGTATTTCGACGGCCATTTCGCCGAGGCAGCCATCCTGCCCGGCGTGGTCCAGGTCGACTGGGCAGTCAGCTACGGCCGAGACTATTTTCCGCTGGCGCCGCAATTCCTGAGCATGCATGCGCTGAAGTTCCAGCGCGTCATCACACCCGGCATGGTAGTGCAGCTGGAGCTGCTGCACGATCTGCAAAAAAGCAGCCTGTCATTCCGTATGTTCTCTGCCGCCGGCCAGCACGCCGGCGGCCGTATCGCTTTTGGAGGCGCCGATGGGCCGCATTGAATCCAACGTCGTGCCTAGTTTCGAGCGCTTCACGCCTTGTGCCGTGATCCCGGTGTATAACCACGAACATGCCATCGGCGCTGTGGTGGCTGCAGTGCTGGCGCACGACCTGCCTTGCGTGCTGGTGGACGATGCCAGCTCGGCTTCATGCGCGGCGGTGCTGGATGCGCTGGCCAGTGCCGATCCGCAGCGCATCACCTTGCTGCGGCACGCCGTCAACCGCGGCAAGGGCGGAGCGGTATTGACCGGCGGCCGGCACGCTGCCGCGGCTGGCTTCAGCCATGCACTGCAAATCGACGCCGACGGCCAGCACTGTACCGACGATATACCGCGTTTCCTGCAGCAAGCCGCTGCCGCGCCGGACAGCCTGATCGCCGGCTGCCCGCAATACGACGACAGCGTGCCGGCCTTGCGTTTTTATGCCCGTTACCTGACCCATGTATGGGTCTGGATCAACACGCTGTCGCTCGATATCAAGGATTCGATGTGCGGTTTCCGCGTCTATCCCTTGCCATCCCTGATCCGGCTGGCGCAGCGCAAGCAGCTGGGCGAACGCATGAACTTCGATATCGAAGTGCTGGTGCGTTTGTACTGGGACGGCGTCGCAATCGTCAACCTGCCGACCCGGGTGGCCTATCCGCTGGACGGCGTCTCGCATTTCCGCGCCGGCCTCGACAACCTCCTGATTTCGCGCCTGCATGCGACGCTGTTCTTCGGCATGCTATGGCGCGCACCACGTCTGCTGGCGCGCCGTTTGTTGCCTAGGCGAGGTGCAGCATGAGCGCCGGACAAGCGCAGCAGCACTGGGCGCAGATCAATGAAGCCAGCTTTGTCGGCGGCATGCGCCTGCTGTTCTGGATTTACCGCATTGCTGGCCGCTGGCCTTTCCGCATCGCCTTGTATCCGGTGCTGGGCTGGTATTTACTGAGCAAGCCGGCGGCGCGGCACGCCTCTATGACGTATCTGCAGCGCTTGTGCGCCTTCGACCCGGCGGTAGGGCGGATCAACCGGATCCGGCCGGGCCTGCGCGGCGTATTCCAGCATTTCGCTTCCTTCGCTGAAAACATTCTCGACAAGATGCTGCTCTGGGGCGGCCTGTTCAAGACTGCCGAGGTAGTTTCATTCGGACGCGAGCAGATGCTGGAGAACATACAGGCGCAGCGCGGCGGCTTGCTGATCTGCGCACACCTGGGCAACCTGGAACTGTGCCGGGTGCTGTCCCGGCAGCGGCATGCGCTGCGGATTACGGTGCTGGTGCATACCAAGCATGCGCAGGCGTTCAACCGCCTGCTGGCAAAACTCGATCCGGACAGTCAGCTGAACCTGATGCAGGTCAGCGAGATGACGCCGGCTACCGCCATGATCCTGGCGGAAAAGGTCGGGCGCGGCGAGTTCGTCGCCATTGCCGGCGACCGCATTCCGGTGTCGGCCGCGCCACGCGTGGCGCGCGCTTCCTTTCTGGGTGAAAGCGCGGCCTTTCCGGTCGGCCCGTATGTGCTGGCCAGCCTGCTGCAATGTCCGGTCTACCTGCTGTTTTCGATGACCAAAAACGGTCATTCGGAATGCCATTTCGAACTGTTCCGGGAAACCATCCGGCTGCCGCGCAAGGAGCGCGACATGGTCCTCAATGAACTCGCGGCCGCGTACGCGGCAAGGCTGGAGCACTTTTGCCTGAGAGCGCCGCTGCAATGGTTCAATTTCTACGACTTCTGGCAATTATCTGGATACCAAGATGCTTCTCGCTGAACTGAAAGATTTTCCCCTGCCGGCCGCTGTCGACCAAGGCCGCACTGTCTGCTTCGACCAAGGACGCCTGACGATCGAAGACATCGTCGCCATTTCCTCCGGCGCCGCGCAGGTGAGCTTGTCCGAGGAGCCGGCGTTCCGCGCCGCGATTACCCGCGGCGCCGATTTTCTCGACCGCCTGCTGCGCGAAGACGGCACCATCTATGGCGTCACCACCGGCTATGGCGATTCCTGCACGGTCAACGTGCCGGCCGAGCTGATTCCGGAATTGCCGCATCACCTGTATACCTATCACGGCTGCGGCCTGGGCGAGCTGTTCAGCCCGCAGCAAACGCGTGCCATCATGGCTGTACGGCTGGCTTCGCTCAGCAAGGGTTATTCCGGCGTCAGCGTCGGTTTGCTGGAACAGATCACGCGCCTGCTGAAAGAGGATTTGCTGCCGCTGATTCCTTCCGAGGGTTCGGTCGGCGCCAGCGGCGACCTGACGCCTTTGTCGTACCTGGCAGCCGTGCTGTGCGGCGAGCGCGAAGTCTGGCGCGATGGCGCCAAGGTCTCTGCTGCAGAGGCTCTGGCTGCTGCCGGCATTACACCGTTGCGCCTGCGGCCGAAGGAAGGGCTGGCGATCATGAACGGCACCGCCGTCATGACTGCCCTGGCTTGCCTGGCCTATCAGCGCGCCGAATACCTGGTGCGCATCGCCACCCGCATCACCGCCATGGCCAGTTTCGCGCTGGACGGCAACGCCCATCACTTCGACGAAACCCTGTTTGCGGTCAAGCCGCACGCCGGCCAGCAGCGCGTGGCTGCCTGGTTGCGCCAGGATTTGCCGACCAGCGATGCGCCGCGCAACCAGAAGCGCCTGCAAGACCGTTATTCGATCCGCTGCGCACCGCACGTGATCGGCGTGCTGGCGGATGCCTTGCCATGGATGCGCGAGTCGATTGAAAACGAGCTCAACAGCGCCAACGACAATCCGATCATCGATGGCGAAAACGAGCGCGTGCTGCACGGCGGCCATTTTTATGGCGGCCATATCGCCTTCGTCATGGACAGCATGAAAAACGCAGTCGCCAACGTCGCCGATTTGCTGGACCGGCAGATGGCCCTGCTGGTCGACAGCCGCTACAACCATGGTTTGCCGGCTAACCTGTCCGGCGCCGATGGCGCGCGCGCCAGCATCAACCATGGCTTGAAAGCGCTGCAGATCAGCGCTTCCGCCTGGACTGCCGAAGCGCTCAAGCAAACCATGCCGGCCTCGGTGTTTTCCCGTTCCACCGAATGCCATAACCAGGACAAGGTCAGCATGGGCACCATCGCCGCCCGCGACTGCCTGCGCGTGCTGCAATTGACCGAGCAGGTGGTGGCAGCCATGCTGATCAGCGTACGCCAGGGCGTCTGGCTGCGCAGCCGCCAGGACGGCGCGGCCCAGCCGCAACAAAACCTGCAGCAGATGATGGAATTGCTGGCTGTGGACATCGACGTCATCCGCGAAGACCGCATGCTGGAGCCCGATCTGCGCCGCCTGCTGGAGCGGCTGCGCCTGCAACATTGGCAGTTATACGAATAAGGCCATGATGATGCACAAAGACAAAGCGCACAGCCGCTGGACGGCCGAACTGGAACTGCAGGTGCAGTTCTACGATCTCGATCCGATGGAAATCGTCTGGCATGGCAATTACATCAAGTATCTGGAAGCAGCCCGTTGCGCGCTGCTCGATACGATCGCTTACAACTATCCGCAAATGCAGGCGTCCGGCTACAGCTGGCCTATCATCGACCTGCACCTGCGTTATGCCCACCCGGCGACTTTCGGCCAGCGTATCAAGGTCAGCGCCGCCATCATCGAGTGGGAAAACCGTTTGCGGATCGAATATGTGATCTGCGACAGCGCCAGCGGCCAGCGCCTGACCCGCGGCACGACCACCCAGGTGGCGGTGGACATCGCGACAGGCGAAATGTGTTTTGCCTCACCGCCGGTATTGTTTCAAAAACTAGGAATCGAACCAGCATGAAAGAAAACCGCGCAAACAGCATTCTCATGGCCGTCGTGTTGGCTGCTGCGGCGTGCTCCGCATTTGCCGCCGCCCCGGTCGACAAGATCCAGGCGATGCTGGCGCAGCCGCCGGTCTTGTGCGGCCGTTTCGATCAAAGCAAGCAGCTGGTCGGCATCAAGAAGCCGCTGCTGTCGAACGGCCGTTTCTGCGTGGTGAACGGCAAGGGCGTCTTGTGGCGCACCTTGCAGCCGTTTCCCAATACGCTGCGCCTGAAGCGCGACGAAATCGTGCAGATGCAGGGCGACCGCGTTGCCATGCGCATGGACGCCAAGCAGGAGCCGGTAGTGAAGATGATTAACGGCGTGCTGTTTTCCTTGCTGGCCGGCGACCTGAGCCAGCTGGAAACCCTGTTTGAACTGGATGGCAGCGTCACCGGCAACAGCTGGAACGTGGCGCTGAAAGCACGCCAGCCGGCGCTGGCCAAGGCTATCGGCACGCTGGCGCTGAGCGGCGGCGCTTACGTCAAGACCGTCACGATCAACGAAGCCAGCGGCGACCGCACTGAAATCAGCTTCTCCGGCCTGCAAAGCGGCAGCAGCGCCATGACAGCGGAAGAAGGGGCTGCGCTTGAGTAATTCGGGTACAGGGGCTAAGCCGGCATACAGCAGGTCCAGGCGTTTGGCGCTGATTTTTGCTTTGCCTTGGGCGCTGGTGGTGGCCCTGCTGCTGGCGCATAACGGCTACCTGTGGCTGGTCAAAGGCGTGGTGCCGGATACCGATATCCTGGCGCTGTTGCCGGTGCAGCAGCGCGACCCGGTGCTGCAGCAAGCTTTCACGCACATGGTCGACGCTGCCCAGCAGCGTGTCATCGTGCTGGTTGGCGCCGATGACTGGGAGCACGCCCGCAGCGCCGCCGATGCCTACAATGCGGTGCTGGCCAGGCATGCCGATGTGCTGCAAGCCGGCATGCAACTGTCGGAGCAAAGCCAGCAGGACTGGCTGGCGCCGTCGCAGCAGATGCGGCTCAGCCTGCTGACGCCGTCCCAGCAGGACGCGCTGCGCGGGCAGCCCTCCAAATACTGGTCCGATACGGCGTTACAGCAGCTGTACAGCCCGTTTTCCGGCCCCAAGCTGGGCGCCTGGCAAGACGACCCCTTCGGCCTGTTCAGCGGCTGGGTGCAGGCACGCGCGCAGGAAACCCCGGTGCGTCCACGCGACGGCTATTTGTTCGTGGAAGACAAAGGCCGTCCCTATATCGTGCTGCTGATGACCTTGCGTCAGCCGGCGTTTTCGATGGCCACCCAGCGCGCAGTACTGCCTTTGCTGGAACAGGCTGGCGCGGCCGCGCGCCAGGCTGTGCCTTCAGTGGAGCTGGTCAGCGCCGGCGTGGTGCTGCATGCGGGCGCCGGCAGCGCCCAGGCCAGCCGTGAAATGTCGACCATCGGTGTCGGCTCGCTGCTCGGCATCATCCTGCTGATGTGGCTGACCTTCCGTTCGCTGCGGCCGATAGGCTTGATCATGCTGTCGATCGCGGTCGGCTGCCTGGGCGCTTTTTCCGTGTGCTGGCTGATCTTCGGCCAGGTGCACCTGCTGACGCTGGTGTTCGGCGCCAGCCTGATCGGCGTGGCGCAGGACTATGGCATCTATTTCCTGTGCAGCCGGGTGTCTGCCGACCGTAAGCTGGATTCCTGGCAACTGCTGCGGCGCCTGATGCCGGGCCTGCTGCTGACGCTGACGGCCGCCGTGATCGGCTATGTCGGCCTGGCGCTGACGCCGTTTCCCGGCTTGCGGCAGATGGCGCTGTTTTCGGTGCTCGGCCTGCTGTTCGCCTGGCTTACCGTGATTTTCTGGTTTCCGGCGCTGCTGAGCGCTGCGACGTTGAACAACTCAAGTTTTGCCGCATGGTTCGGTCAGACTCGCCGCCATTGGCCACTGCTGAAATGGAATGGGGCGAGCTTGCTGGCGCTTTTGCTGTTTGCCGCTTTTGCGCTGACCGGCATTGCGCGCCTGAAAGTGAATGACGACATCCGTTCATTGCAGACGCCGCCCAAAGCCTTGCTGGCGGACCAGATCAAGCTCGGCAAGCTGCTCGATGCGCCGACTCCGGTGCAGTTCTACCTGGTGCGCGGCGCCAGCGCGGAGCAGGTATTGCAGCGCGAAGAAGCGCTCAGACAAAAACTGGAGCCGCTGGTCGCCAAGCATGTCATCAGCGGCTACCAGGCAATGTCCAGCTGGACGCCGTCGATCCAGGTGCAGCAAGCCAACCGCACCCTGGTGACGCAAGCTTTGTTGGCTCCCGACGGCCCTTTGAAGGCAGTAGCTGCGCAACTGGGCGAGGACGACAGCTGGATCCGGCAGATGCGCGAACGCGCCTTGAGCGGCGCCGCCAGCGCCAATGGCGGCCAGGCGCTGACGCCGGAAGCTTTCCTGAAAACCGCAGCCAGCGAACCGTCGCGCCATCTGTGGCTGGGCAAGGTGGACAGTCCGCAGGGCAGCGTCTACGCTAGCATCGTCGCTTTGCGCGGCGTCGACAATTATGTCAACTTGCCGTTGTTGCAACAGGCCGGCGAGCAGCTAGCCGGCGTGCAGTGGGTGGACAAGGTCAGTGAAATATCGTCTGTGCTGGGACATTACCGGCAATATATGGGCTGGGTCTTGCTCGGCGCGTATGCAGCGATTTTCCTGCTGCTGTTTGCGCGCTACCGTTTCGCCGCCTGGCGCGTGCTGGCGCCGCCGGCCCTGGCCAGCATAGCCACCCTGGCTGTGCTCGGCGTCATCGGCCAGCCTTTGCAGCTGTTCCACGTGCTGGCGCTGATGCTGATTCTCGGCCTGGGTGTCGACTACGGCATTTTCATGCAGGAACAAAGCATGCAGCGCGACCGCTTCGCCTGGCTTACGGTTGGTTTGTCTGCCGCCAGCGCCTTGCTATCGTTCGGCTTGCTGGCGTTGTCGGGAACGCCGCCGCTGCACGCCTTCGGATTCACGATGTTGATCGGAATTGCGGTTGTCTGGATGATCGCACCATGTTTTAGCCAGGATTTGCCAAAGAAAGAAAAGCAATAATGAACGCAAGAGTTGAGCAATGTGATGTTCTGGTGATCGGCGCCGGTCCGGCAGGATCGGTGGCGGCCGCCTTGCTGTTGAAGCAGGGGCGCCAGGTGCTGGTGCTGGAGCGCGAACAGTTCCCGCGCTTCAGCATCGGCGAAAGCCTGCTGCCGCAAAGCATGGAATACCTGGAACAGGCCGGCATGCTGCAGGCCGTGGTGGAGGCCGGTTTCCAGTACAAGAACGGCGCGGCCTTTGTACGCGGCGAGCGCTATACCGATTTCGATTTCCGCGACAAGCATTCCGCCGGCTGGGGTACGACTTATCAAGTGCAGCGCGCCAGTTTCGACCACGTGCTGGCCAAGGAAGCCGAGCGTCAGGGCGCTGAAGTGCGTTACCAGCACACCGTTACGGCATTCGATCAGGCAGGCAGCAAGCCGCGCGTCACCGTGCGCCATGCCGACGGCAGCGAGTACATCGTGGAAGCCAGTTTTGTGCTGGACGCCAGCGGTTTCGGCCGGGTCTTGCCGCGTCTGCTGCAATTGGAAACGCCATCGAATTTCCCTGTGCGCGGCGCGATTTTCACGCACATCGAGGATGGCGTTGCCGCCGGCGGATTTGACCGCAACAAGATCCGCATCACGGTCCATCCGGAACATTGCAATGTCTGGTACTGGCTGATTCCGTTTGCCGGTGGCCGCTGTTCGATTGGCGTGGTGGCGGAAACCAAGTTCCTGGAGCAGTTCAAGGGCAGCGAAACCGAACGCCTGCAAGAACTGGTGATGCAGGATCCGGCCTCGCGCGCGCTGCTGAAAAACGCCCGCTGGGATACGCCTGCGCGCCAGATCGTCGGCTATTCGGCCAACGTCAAGTCGCTGTGGGGCAAGGGCTACGCCTTGCTGGGCAATGCCGGCGAGTTCCTCGATCCGGTGTTCTCTTCCGGTGTGACGATCGCCGTCAAGTCCGCCAGCCTGGCTGCAGCTGTCTTGCAGCGCCAGTTTGCCGGCGACAGCGTGGACTGGGAGAGTGAATATGCTGTGCCGCTCAAGAAGGGCGTGGATGCTTTCCGCACTTTTGTCGAATCATGGTATTCCGGCGGTTTCCAGAAAGTGATCTTTTATGAACGGCAGCAGCCGGAAGTGCGCCGCATGATCGCCGCGATCCTGGCCGGCTATGCCTGGGACGAGAGCAATCCCTATGTCAAGGAAAGCAAGCGCCGCCTCAACACACTGGAGGAAATATGCAGCTAGGCCGGATGCAGCTCGGTAGCTGGCGTGGTCTCGGCTTGCCGCTGAGCGCGCTGTTGCTGTCTGCCTGCACCACCCAGCCCGTCAGCCAGGCGCCGGCCCGGCTTGGATTGAAGCTGGCGCCGGCGACGCTCGGCGCCAATATCAGCCTGCAGCAGCATTTGACGGTGGAGCGCAACGGCCGCACCGACCAGCTGGATGCGGCGCTGGAGATCGATGCGCAGCAGTTCAACATGGTGGGGCTGGCCTTCGGCCAGCGCGTCCTCACCCTGCATTACGATGGCCAGACCTTGCAGTCCTGGCGCCATCCCATGCTGCCCTCGCAGGTGCGGGCCGAGGATGTGCTGGAAGATACTCAACTGAGCTTGTGGCCGCTGGCGCCGATCCGCGCGGCGCTGCCGGCCGGCTGGGACATCCAGCAGCAAGGCCGGACGCGCACCCTGTCGCTGCAGGGCGAGCCGGTGATGGTCATCAACTACAGTTCGGACAGCAAGACGGCGCCCTGGAGTGGCAAGATGGAATTGAACAATCTGCGTTATCACTATCGCTTGACGATCGAGTCGGTCAGCGATGCTGCCGACGATGTGCCGCCTGGTCCCGCGATCAACGCAACTCCTGCGGCGCCTTAATTAGAAAAACAGCATGGTCTATCTCAATCAGCTCGGCATGATCTGTGCACTCGGCGATAACCACGCCGAGATCAGCCGCCGCCTGTTCGCCGGCGACAGCGGCGTCGCCATGACGCGCCGCCATTCGCCCGAACGGGAACTGGCGCTGGGTTGCGTGGACGCGATTCTGTCAGATACGCTGCCAGATATCCAGGCGCTGCCTGTGCGGCACCGCAGCCGCAATAACCAGCTGGCGCTGGCCGCGCTGGCGCAGATCCGGCCGCAGGTCGACGCTGCCATACAGCGTTTTGGCGCCAGCCGGGTGGCGATCGTGCTTGGCACCAGCACTTCTGGCATCGCCCAGACCGAGGCGGCGTTCCGCTATCGCCGGGAAAACGGCGGCTTCCCGGCCGGCTTCAGCTATGCGCAGCAGGAAATGGGCTCACCGGCCGCCATGCTGGCCGCCGAGCTGGGCGTGAGCGGCCCGGCCTATGTGCATTCCAGCGCCTGCGCCTCCAGCAGCAAGGCGATGGCGAGTGCGGCGCGCCTGCTCAATATGGGCGTTTGCGACGCCGTGCTGAGCGGCGGCGTCGATTCGCTGTGCGCGTTTACCGTGGCCGGCTTTGCCGCACTGGAATCGGTCAGCGTCGCGCGCTGCAATCCCTTCAGCGTCAATCGCAACGGCATCAACATCGGCGAGGGCGCCGCGCTGTTCCTGATGACCAGGGCAGAGGCTGCGGTCAGCCTGCGCGGCTGGGGCGAGTCCTCCGACGGTTATCATATATCCGCGCCGGACCCGTCCGGCAACGGCGCCCGCAGCGCCATCGAACAGGCGCTGGCGCACGCCGGCCTGGCTCCGGCGCAATGCGATTACATCAACTTGCATGGTACGGCGACAGTGCAGAACGACGCCATGGAAGGCCGCGTGATCGCCGCCCTGTTCGGCGACCAGGTGGCGCTCAGTTCGACCAAGCCGTTCACCGGCCATGCCTTGGGCGCGGCCGGCGCGGTGGAGGCGGGCTTGTGCTGGCTGGCGATGCAGGACAGCAATCCGCAAGGCCGTCTGCCGCCGCATTTGTGGGATGGCATGGCCGATGCGCAGCTGCCGCCGCTCAATCTGCTGCCCCCTGGCACCCGGCTGGGGCGCCCCCTGCGCTGGGCTCTGAGCAACTCGTTTGCCTTTGGCGGCGCCAATGCCAGCCTGCTGCTGGGGCGTGCATGATGGATGATTCGATATTGTTTGAAAACCTGGACATCCGCAGCCTGCTGCCGCACTCCGGCGCCATGGTGCTGCTCGATCGCCTGCTGTGGGCAGGCGCCGAAGAACTGCAGGCAGAGGTGACTATCCGCGCGGACAGCCTGTTTTGCCGGCAGCATGGGGTACCGGCCTGGGTCGGCGTCGAGTACATGGCGCAGGCGATTGCGGCGTATGCCGGCTATTCGGCAAAACAACGCGGCGAGGGCGTCAAGATCGGTTTCCTGCTCGGCACGCGCCGCTACGAAGCTGCTTGCGCCGAATTTGCCATCGGCAGCGTGCTGCAGGTGCAGGTACAGAAATTGCTGCAGGCGGATAACGGCATCGGCTCCTTCGAATGCCATATCCGCGCCAGTACGAGCATGCAGCAATTGGCCAGTGCCACCATTACCGTATTCCAGCCGGCTGATGCGGCTGTTTTTCTAGAAGGAAGTACTGAATGACGTCGGAATTGAATATTGCCGCAGGTCCGGCTGCGACCCCGCTTGACGGGGTGAATAAGACCGTGCTGGTGACCGGTTCCAGCCGCGGCATCGGCAAGGCCATCGCCTTGCGGCTGGCGCGCGACGGCTACGATATCGTCTTGCACTGCCATCAGCAGCGCGCGGCCGCCGATGCCGTGGCGCAGGCGGTGCGCGAGCTGGGCGTGCAGGCGCGCGTCTTGCAATTCGACATAGGGGACCGTCCGCTTACGGCAGACATTTTGCTGGCCGACATCGAACAGCATGGCTGCTATTACGGCGTGGTGTGCAATGCCGGCGTAGCGCGCGACAATGCGTTTCCGGCGATGCCGGGCGAGGATTGGGACCTGGTCCTGAAGACCAACCTGGACGGTTTTTACAATGTGCTCAATCCGCTGGTGATGCCCTTGGTGCAGCGCCGCGCGGCTGGCCGCATCGTCACGCTGGCCTCGGTGTCCGGACTGATCGGCAACCGCGGCCAGGTCAACTACAGCGCGGCCAAGGCCGGCATCATCGGCGCCACCAAGGCGCTGGCGATCGAGCTGGCCAAGCGCAACATCACGGTCAACTGCGTCGCGCCGGGGCTGATAGAAACCGACATGATCGATGGCGTGCCGCTGGACGAGGCGCTCAAGATGATTCCCGCGCGCCGGGTCGGCAAGCCGGAAGAGGTGGCGGCGGCCGTGGCTTTCCTGCTGCACCCGGATGCAGCCTA
>NZ_DATMRB010000115.1:0-49059 GCF_035566555.1 Collimonas sp. | reverse complement strand
GAGACGATCAGGGTGGCACCGAGCTCGGCCAGGCGATCGTGCAAGGTTTCGGCGGTGTCGGCGGCGGAGATCGGCGTGCGCTCGGCGAGCAGCATCGGGCCGGTATCGAGGCCCTCATCCATGCGCATGGTGGTGACGCCGGTCTCGCCATCGCCGGCTAGGATGGCGCGATGGATGGGCGCCGCGCCGCGCCAGCGCGGCAGCAGCGAGCCGTGGATGTTGAGACAGCCGCGCGGCGGGATGTCGAGCACGCTGAGCGGCAGGATCAAGCCATAGGCGGCCACCACCATGACATCATGCGGCGTCGCTTGCAGCAGCTGATGCGCCTCGCTGGCGATCTCCGGGTATTTGCCATCCAGCCGCAGCGATACCGGTTGCGCGACCGGGATCTGATGATCGAGCGCAAACTGCTTGACCGGCGACGCATGCAGCTGCATGCCGCGGCCGGCCGGGCGGTCCGGCTGGGTCAGCGCGAGGACGATCTGGTGACCGGCGTCGTGCAGGGCCTTGAGCGCCACGGCGGCGAATTCGGGAGTACCGGCGAAGATGATTTTCATTGTGAGCGATAAGGCGAAGGGTGGCCAAAATGACTACGGGACAAACGGCAAGAGCCGCTGACAGGGCGCTTCTTGCAGTTTGTCCCGCAACATGGAAAAGATGTTTATCTCGTACCGTATTGCTTGTCGCGCTTCTGCTCGCGTTCTTCCTTGAGCATCTTGGCCTTGATACGGTTGCGCTTCAGCGGTGACAGATATTCAACGAATACCTTGCCTTGCAAGTGATCCATTTCATGCTGGATGCAGACCGCCAGCAAGCCATCGGCGTCGACTTCAAACGGCTGGCCGTCCGCGTCCAGGGCGCGCACTTTCACACGCGCAGGGCGTTCAACGCCATCGTAGACGCCTGGCACAGACAGGCAGCCTTCATCGTAAATCTGCTTTTCTTCGCTGGCCCAGAGAATCTGCGGATTGATGAACACCCGCAGGTCGGTGCCGGTATCGGAAGTATCGATCACCACCAGCTGCTCATGGACGTCGACTTGCGAAGCGGCCAGGCCGACGCCTGGCGCTTCGTACATGGTTTCAGCCATGTCGGCGATCAATTTTTTTAACCGACTGTCAAAAACTGTCACTGGCTTGGCAATTTTGTGCAAGCGGACGTCGGGATAACGCAGAATATTTAATAAGGACATGCTTGAATACGTAACAATTAGGCGGTTTGGAAGGGGTTTTCTCTTGCTAGTTCAATCGATTATGGGCAAAATTTGATTCACTATGGCAAGTTTTTTGCTTTATTTTGCTTTACCAATATCAAATGCCGTGGCGACGAACCGGCCGGGAGCCGAAAAGCTCCAGGGTACAGGCGCCAATTTAACGCAGTATTCACCGGAAACAATATGAAAAAGTTTAGCACAGCTGCACTCCTTCTTGCTTTATGCACCGGATTTGGCATTTCCAGCATGGCCCACGCCCAGGCAGTGAAGACCATGCGCTGCGAGTTTTTGCCGAATGCTCCGGACCAGCACGTGGTAGTGCGTGGCGACACGCTGTGGGGGATTTCCGGTCAATTCTTGCAACATCCATGGTGCTGGCCGCAGGTGTGGGGCTTGAACCAGGATCAGATCCGCAATCCGCACTGGATCTATCCAGGCCAGATCGTGTATTTCGACCGTGTCAACGGCCGCCTGCGCCTGGGCAACAGCACTAGCGGCGAACCCGGCGTGGTCAAGCTGTCGCCGCAAGTGCGGGTGCAAGGCATCGGCCGCGATGCGATTACGACCATTTCCACCGATGCCATCGGTCCTTTCCTGTCGCAACCGCTGATCATCGAAGGCGACGACTTGAAAAGCGCGCCGCATATCGTGGCGGTGCAGGAAGGCCATATTAATCTAGGCAAGGGCGATAAGGCCTATGTGCGCGGCGACCTGGCGGATGCGACTGCATTCCAGGTATTCCGTCCCGGCACTCCGCTCAAGGATCCGGTCACGGGCAAGGTCATCGCCAACGAAGCGCTGTACCTGGGTACTTTGAAACTGGAGCGCCGCGGCAGCACGCCGGATGAGGCGGCAACCTTCAGCGTGGTCGACGTCAAGGAAGAAATGCAGGTCGGCGACCGCATCATTCCACGCCCGGTCGAACCAATCCTGAATTACGTGCCGCATGCGCCGGCCGGCAATGTCGATGCCCGCATCGTCTCCATCTATGGCGGCGTGGCCACGGCGGCGCAGAACCAGATCGCCACCATCAATCAGGGCAAGGCTGACAATATCGACGTCGGCACGGTGCTGCAGCTGTCCCGCCTGGGTACGACCATCAAGGATCCTGCCGATCACAACAAGAAGGTCAAGCTGCCGGACGAACAATACGGTACCCTGTTCATCTTCCGCGTGTTCAACCATATTTCGTATGGCTTGATCATGGAAGTCCAGAATACGGTCGATATCGGCGACACCGCCAGATCGCCGCAATGAAGTAAAGGTCCTTGCTGTTAATAAAGATAATCTTCACGACGATGATGGCGGCGCCGGTCTGAGCCGCCATCGGGCCGCCGCCGATGCCGATGAACTGGCATCCTGGCTGCGTCTCGACCAGACTGCCGGAGTCGGCGCCGAAACTGCGCGCCGCTTGCTGGCGGCCTTCGGCCTTCCGGCCAGCATCTTTTCCACTTCCTTCTCCGCCCTGCACAAGGTTGTGTCTGAGCGCATCGCCTATGCCTTGCTGGCACCGCCCTCGGACGCCACTCTGGCTCTGATCGAACGCACTCTGGAGTGGCTGCAGCAAGCGGGCAACCGCTTGTTGACCTTGGCGGACGCAGGCTACCCGCAAGCTTTGCTGGACATCAGCGATCCACCGCTGATGCTGTATGTGAAGGGGCGCGCTGAACTGCTGGCGCGGCCGGCGCTGGCGGTGGTCGGCAGCCGCAACGCGACTGGGCAGGGCATCGCCAATGCTGAACGCTTTGCAGAAATCCTCAGCCAGCGCGGCCTGACCGTCATCTCCGGCCTGGCCCTGGGCATCGATGCCGCCGCCCATCAAGGCGCTTTGCGCGGCGCGGCGGGTTATGCGGAAGCGGGCAGCACCATCGCCGTGATCGGCACCGGCGCCGACATCGTCTACCCGGCGCGCAACCGCGGCTTGGCGCACCAGATCGCTGAAGCGGGCTGCATTGTCAGCGAGTACCCGCTGGGCGTGCCCGGCATCGCAGCCAATTTCCCGCGCCGTAACCGTATCGTTTCCGGCCTGGCGCGCGGCGTGCTGGTGGTGGAAGCCGCGGCCCAGTCGGGTTCGCTGATTACCGCCCGCATGGCGGCCGAGCAGGGGCGCGATGTGTTTGCCATTCCCGGTTCGATCCACTCGCCGCTGGCGAAAGGCTGCCATCAGCTGATCAAGCAGGGCGCCAAGCTGGTGGAATCGGCGCAGGATATCTTGGAAGAGTTGCGTAGTTTCCACACCCCGGCGCAGGCGGATAGCGTGGCTGACGAGGCCGGCGGCGTGACCCAGGCCGCCGCCGAGGATCCGCTAGCGGCAAGCGATGACGATCAAAAACTGTTGCGGCAGCTCGGCCATGATCCGGTCAGTTTCGATGTGCTGGCGGTGCGCTGCGGCAGCGACGCGGCGAGCTTGAACGGCCGTTTGCTGGCGCTGGAACTGGCCGGCCTGATCGAAGTTCTGCCCGGCGCTCTTTACCGCCGCCTCGACTGATAATGCTGTAACGCATTTAAGATCTAATTTGCGATTTCGCGCAGCTTTGCGCAAATCCTGCGATACTAATATACGTATACTGACGCTCGAAGCTGCAACATTGTTGTAAAGCATTTCATTGTTAAGTTGCACTTTACTTGTCACACCCTTACCTTAGCGATACAGTAGAACCATGTTTGAAGTCCTCGTTTATCTGTATGAAACTTATTATCGGCCCGATGCCTGCCCTGAACCGGAGGCCTTGGTCAAGAAGCTGTCGGCGATCGGCTTTGAAGAAGACGAGATCACCAAAGCCCTCGGCTGGCTGACGGATCTGGCGGAAGCCAACCACGAATTCGCTGATAAGTATCCGCAGCAAACCTCTTTTTCCTTTGGCATCCGCATTTACGCTCAGCAGGAAATCGACGTACTGGGCATTGCCGCGATTGGTTTCATCCAGTTCCTGGAGTCGGCCAAGATGCTCAATCCGGTGCAGCGCGAGATCGTGATCGAGCGCGCACTGACCGTCAGCGAGACCCCGGTTCCGCTCGACAAACTCAAGGTGATCGTGCTGATGGTGCTATGGAGTCAGGGCAAGGAGCCGGACGGCTTGATGTTCGACGAGCTGTTTCTCGACGAAGACGACGATCCCGAGCCGCGCCTCTTGCATTAGCCGCGCTCAGCGCCATCTGCCCCTATGTCGGTGGACCTGCGCACTTGCAGCTTTTCCAGCAACCCGCTTATCATTGCCGCAATATTTGCCCGCCACAGTGCTGATTTCGATATTAGCCGTGGAGTTGGCAGCGAAATCGTCTGGTGTATGATGAGAGAATTTCTCTCTGGCAACCAAAATTCCGAACTGCCGCGATGGCTAAAAAACAAGCCATGGCGTGCATAAGCAAAAAAATGCGCTGAAATATTGCGCACTACTTTCGAGACAACACTATGAGCAAGACCCTCATCATTGCCGAGAAACCTTCTGTCGCGAACGATATCGCGAAGACGCTCGGCGGCTTCACCAAGCACGATGAGTACTTTGAATCCGACGAATACGTCCTGTCATCGGCGGTCGGCCATTTGCTGGAAATCGCAGTGCCTGAAGAATACGACGTCAAGCGCGGCAAGTGGACCTTCACCCATTTACCGATGATTCCGCCGCATTTTGCGCTGAACCCGATCGCCAAGACCGAGTCGCGCCTGAAGGTGCTCAACAAGCTGATCAAGCGCAAGGATGTCACTTCCCTGATCAACGCCTGCGACGCCGGGCGCGAAGGCGAGCTGATTTTCCGCCTGATCGCGCAATATACGAAAGCCAAGCAGCCGGTCAAGCGCCTGTGGCTGCAATCGATGACGCCGGGCGCGATCCGCGACGGCTTTACCCATCTGCGCGAAGACAAGGACATGCTGCCGCTGGCCGACGCCGCCCGCTGTCGCAGCGAGGCGGACTGGCTGATCGGCATCAACGGCACGCGTGCAATGACCGCCTTCAATTCGAAAGAAGGCGGTTTCTATTTGACCACAGTCGGCCGGGTGCAGACACCGACGCTGTCGATCGTGGTTGAGCGCGAAGAGAAGATCAAGAAGTTCGTGCCGCGCGATTTCTGGGAAGTGCGCGCCGAATTCGTCTGCGCCGCCGGCATCTATGAAGGCCGCTGGCTCGACACTGCCCACAAGAAGGATGAAAACGATCCGGAAAAGCGCGCCGAGCGCCTGTGGAGCAAGGCCGCCGCCGAATCCATCGTGGCCGCCTGCCGCGGCAAGCTGGGCAACGTCAAGGAAGAATCGAAGCCGACCACCTCGATGGCGCCGGCGCTGTTCGACCTCACAAGCCTGCAGCGCGAAGCCAACTCGCGCTTCGGTTTTTCCGCCAAGAATACCCTGGGCCTGGCGCAGGCATTGTACGAAAAACACAAGGTGCTGACTTATCCGCGTACCGATTCGCGTCATCTGCCGGAAGATTACCTGAGCACCGTCAAGCAAGCGCTGGAAACGGTCTCCGAGAACAATAACTACCAGCAGTTTGCCGCACAGATCCTGAACAAGGGCTGGGTCAAGCCGAACAAGCGTATCTTCGACAACACCAAGATCAGCGATCACTTTGCGATCATCCCGACCACGCAGGCGCCGAAGAATCTGTCGGAACCGGAACAGAAGCTGTACGACCTGGTGACGCGCCGCTTCATGGCAGTGTTTTTCCCGGCAGCCGAGTTCCAGGTCACCACCCGCTACACCGAAGTATCCGGCCATCAGTTCAAGACTGAAGGCAAGGTCATGACCAATCCGGGCTGGCTGGCGATCTACGGCAAGGAAGCCGCGGATGAGAAGGATCCGGAAAACAGTGGCACACTGGTTGCAGTGGCCAAGGACGAGAAGGTCAAGACCGACAAGATTACCGCCAACGGCCTGGTCACCAAGCCGCCCGCGCGCTACACGGAAGCCACCTTGCTGTCGGCCATGGAAGGCGCCGGCAAGCTGCTGGACGACGGCGAGCTGCGCGAAGCGATGGCCGGCAAGGGCCTGGGCACGCCAGCGACGCGCGCTGCCATCATCGAAGGTTTGCTGAACGAAAAATACCTGCTGCGCGAAGGCCGGGAAATGATGCCGACCGCCAAGGCGTTCCAGCTGATGACCTTGCTGCACGGCCTCGGCGTCGATGAGCTGACCGAGCCTGAGCTGACCGGCGAGTGGGAGCACAAGCTGTCGCAGATCGAACGCGGCACCATCAGCCGTGAAGAGTTCATGCGCGAAATCGCACAGCTGACCCAGATCATCGTCAAGCGCGCCAAGGAATACGATAACGATACGATCCCGGGCGACTACGCTACCTTGCTGGCGCCATGTCCGAACTGCGGCAGCGTGGTCAAGGAAAACTATCGCCGTTTCGCCTGCACCAAGTGCGAATTCTCGATGAGCAAGACGCCCGGCAGCCGCCAGTTCGAAATTCCTGAAGTGGAAGAACTGCTGACCAAGCGCACCATCGGTCCGCTGCAGGGTTTCCGTTCCAAGATGGGCCGGCCGTTTGCCGCCATCCTGAAAATCAGCCGCGACGAAGAAATCAAGAATTTCAAGCTGGAGTTCGATTTCGGCCAGAATGACGGCGAAGGCGAAGATGGCGAAGGCGTCGATTTCACCGGCCAGACTGCCTTGGGCCCGTGTCCGAAATGCGCCAGCGGCGTGTATGAGATGGGCCTGGCCTACGTCTGCGAAAAAACCGTAGCCAAACCGAAGGCTTGCGATTTCCGCAGCGGCCGCATCATCCTGCAGCAAGAAATCCTGCCGGAGCAAATGGTCAAGCTGCTCAACGACGGCAAGACCGATCTGCTGCCGGGTTTCATTTCGCAGCGCACGCGCCGTCCGTTCAAGGCTTTCCTGGTCAAGGGCAAGGATGGCAAGGTCAGCTTCGAATTTGAAGAGCGTAAAGCCAAGGCGCCCGCCAAGGGCAAGGCCAAGGCGGCGGCAGTTCAAAGCGAAGATGACGCCGCTGAAGTCAAGGCGGTAGCGAAGAAGCCGGCGGCCAAGAAACCGGCGGCCAAAAAGGCGGCTCCCAAAAAAGTCGTCGCCAAACGCAAGGCAGCCTAAGCGCTGACCTGAATCCGAAAAGCCGCTCCCTGAGCGGCTTTTTTATTTCCCCGACCTGCATGATCGGTTGACTGGCATGGCGATGGCGCCATGCCACTGCGGGCCAGGCTTTCAGCTACACTTGGTGTTCGCCTTTGTTAACCGGATCTTGCCATGTCTCTGGATCATCCCGCAGTTGCCCGCGCCCTGGTGCGTGAAATGGGCGCCTCGCGCATTCGCGAAGTTGCCAATGTCGGCATCGGCCGCGACGATGTGCTGCCGTTCTGGTTCGGCGAGCCAGACCAGGTGACGCCGGCTTTCATCCGCGATGCCGCCAAGGCGGCGCTGGACGACGGCGATACCTTCTATACCCATAACTACGGCATCCCGCCGCTGCGCGAGGCGATCGCCAAGTACCTGTCCGGCCTGCACCAGCCGCTGGACGCCGGCCGGATCGCGGTCACCTCTTCCGGCGTATCCGCCTTGATGGTGCTGGCGCAGCTGATCATCAGCCCTGGCGACCGGGTGGTGGCGGTGACGCCGCTGTGGCCCAATGTCAGCGAAATCCCGAAAATCCTCGGCGCGGAGGTGGTGCGGGTAGCGCTGCAGTTCGGCCAGACCTGGGAGCTCGACCTGCAGCAGTTGCTGGACGCACTGACACCCGGCACCCGCGCCGTGCTGCTGAATTCGCCTAACAATCCGACCGGCTGGGTGATGCCGCGCGCACAGCAGGAAATCGTGCTGGCGCATTGCCGCCGGCTTGGCATCTGGATCGTCGCCGACGATGTCTATGAGCGGCTGGTGTACAGCGAGCAGCCGCATCCCTGCGCGCCTTCTTTCCTGGACATCGCCGACGCTGACGATCGCTTGATTTCATCCAACAGTTTTTCCAAGTCCTGGCTGATGACCGGCTGGCGGCTCGGCTGGCTGGTGGCGCCGCCGGCGCTGATGCCGGATCTTGGCAAGCTGATCGAATACAACACTTCTTGTGCTCCCGGTTTTGTGCAGCGTGCGGGCATCGTCGCCATCGAGCGCGGCGATGAAATCATCGGTAACACCGTGGCCCGTTACCGCCAGGCGCGCGACTTCCTCTATGAGCGCCTGAACACCTTGCCTGGCATTACCGCACCGCGGCCGAAGGGCGCCATGTACCTGTTCTTCCGGGTCGACGGCGTCAGCGACAGCCTGGCGCTGTGCAAGCAGCTGGTGCGCGACGCCGGCCTGGGACTGGCGCCCGGCAATGCCTTTGGCGCCGAAGGGGAGGGCTATGTGCGCTGGTGTTTCGCCAGTTCCCTGGAACGGCTGGAGGACGGCGCGCAACGACTGCAGCGCTTCCTGTCTGCCTGAGCAGTCCACCTGCGCATGAAGGTGTGGCGCCAATGCCTGCCGGCGGCGCAGCTCGTTGCGCACGGGCGTTGATTCTTTCGCAAGCCAGCCCTGGCATTTTCCATTGCTACTCAGGCAAGAAGTCCCCGGCGATCATTTCCTGACCTTTTTTTTTGCCGATTCTGGTGCTATCATCAAAAAACGCGCAAACGTTTGCGCGTTTCAAATGACGGCATGCCGGCTCGAACGGATTTGCCGTGCGACATGACTCATTGGTAAAAATTTTAATAACGACTTCAGGAGACTTTTGATGAATACCCGTATCCGCCTCAAGCTGATTGCCGCCACCATCCTCGTTTGCGCCCTGCCTTCCCTGCCAGCCATGGCGCAGACTGCCGCCAAGCCGAAGGTCGCGCTGGTGATGAAGTCGCTGGCCAATGAATTTTTCCTGACCATGGAAAACGGCGCCAAGGAACACCAGAAAGCGCATGCTGCGCAATATGACCTGATCGCCAACGGCATCAAGGACGAAACCGATACCTCGAACCAGATCAAGATCGTCGAACAGATGATTGTCTCCAAGGTCAACGGCCTGGTGATCGCGCCGGCCGATTCCAAGGCGCTGGTGCCCGTCATCAAGAAAGCGATCGACGCCGGCATCATCGTGGTCAACATCGACAACAAGCTGGATGACGCCGCGCTCAAGGAAAAAGGCATCACCGTGCCGTTCGTCGGTCCGGATAACCGCCTTGGCGCCAAGCTGGTCGGCGACTACCTGGCCAAGCAGATCAAATCCGGCGACAAGGTCGCCATCATCGAAGGCGTGTCGACCACGTTCAACGCCCAGCAACGCACACTGGGTTTCCAGGACGCCATGAAGACAGCCGGCGCCAATGTGGTGGCTGTGCAGTCCGGTCAATGGGAAATGGACCCGGGCAACAAGGTTGCCGCAGCTATCCTGAACGCCCATCCTGACGTCAAGGCGTTGCTGGCCGGCAATGACAACATGGCGCTCGGCGCTGTTGCCGCAGTCAAGGCTGCAGGCAAGACTGGTAAAGTACTGGTGGTCGGCTATGACAACATCAACGCCATCAAGCCGATGTTGAAAGACGGCCGCGTGCTGGCCACCGCCGACCAGTTTGCTTCGCAGCAGGCAGTGTTCGGCATTGAAACCGTCTTGAAGGCGATCACCGACAAGAAAGCCCAGAACACGCTGGGCGGCACGGTTGAAACCAAAGTCGCGCTGGTGACTAAAGACAGCAAGTAACCGGTCCGTAATCAAGTAACTTATTGCGGCACACGGTTGCGTTGCCGCCGCGCCTGAGGCGCGGCGGCGGGTCCTGTCCGCACCAGCTTTGCCATTGGTGGAGGACTGCATGTCCAACGAATTCATCGCGGCGCACCCGTCTGACGTGCCCACCGCTACTCCTGCAACTTCTACAACTCCCGTATTGCTACACCTGACCGGCATCGGCAAGACCTATGTCGAACCGGTATTGAGCGACGTTTCGATCAGCATCAGCCCCGGCCAGATCCTGGCCCTGACCGGCGAGAACGGCGCCGGCAAGAGCACACTCTCGAAAATCGTCTGCGGCCTGGTGCAAGCCACCACCGGCAGCATGCTGCTGGACGGCCAGAGTTACCAGCCGGCTTCGCGCAAGGAAGCTGAACAGCTCGGCATCCGCATGGTGATGCAGGAACTGAACCTGATTCCCACCCTCAGCATCGCTGAAAACCTGTTCCTGAACCAGTTGCCGCATCGCTTCGGCTGGATCGACAAGCCCAGGCTGGCTGAAGCTACCCGCCAGCAGATGGCGGCAGTCGGCCTGACCGATCTCGATCCCTGGACGCCGGTCGGCGAACTGGGCGTCGGCCATCAGCAGATGGTTGAAATCGCCCGCAACCTGATCGGCAGCTGCCGTTTGCTGGTGCTGGATGAACCGACCGCCATGCTGACCAGCCGTGAAGTCGAACTGCTGTTCAAGCAGATTGCACGCCTGCAGTCGGAAGGCGTGGCGATCATTTATATTTCGCACAGGCTGGAAGAATTGAAACGCGTCGCCGACCGCATCGCCGTGCTGCGCGACGGCCAGCTGGTGTGCGACGATCCGATCGCCGGCTACAGCACCGACGCGCTGGTGCAGCTGATGGTCGGGCGCGCTGCGGAAGCAGAGCTCGATCTCGGCCACCGTACTATTGGCGCGCCTTTGCTGCGCGTGCGCGATCTTGGCCGCGGCACTGTCGTGGCGCCGGCTTCCTTCGATTTGCGCGCCGGTGAAATTCTCGGCATCGCCGGCTTGATCGGCTCAGGTCGCACCGAATTGCTGCGCCTGATTTTCGGTGCCGACCGAGCCGACCAGGGTCAGGTATTCATCGGTGATCAGACCGAAGCTGCCAGGATTTCATCGCCGAAGGAGGCGGTGGCGGCCGGCATCGCCATGATCACCGAAGACCGCAAGAGCCAGGGTTTGCTGCTGCCGCAATCGATAGGCTTGAACACCACCTTGTCGAAACTGGGATCGGTGAGCCGTTTCGGCGTGCTCGACAAGCAGGCTGAAGGCGTCGTCGCCGACGACTATATCAAGCGCCTGCGGATCCGTTCGCGCGACGGCAATCAGGCGGCCGGCGAACTGTCAGGCGGCAATCAGCAGAAGGTCGTGATCGCACGCTGGCTGTACCGCGACTGCCCGATCATGCTGTTCGACGAGCCTACCCGAGGTATCGATATCGGCGCCAAGTTCGACATCTACAAACTGCTGGCGGAATTGTCGCGGCAGGGCAAGGGCTTGCTGATTGTTTCCAGTGACCTGCGCGAATTGATGCTGATCTGCGACCGTATCGCGGTGATGAGCGCCGGCAAGCTGGTCGACACTTTCGAGCGCGGCGCCTGGAGCCAGGAGACGATTCTGGCGTCGGCCTTCAGCGGCTATATGAACAACGGTGACGACAGCGGCGCTGCCGCGGCAGAACCATCCACTGCGCAAGCTGCCTGAAGCACGCTGCTGCGCTGTAATCAACATACTGAAAATCATGACAACTTCTTCCCGTTCGTCTTCTCGCTGGTCCTCACGCCTTTCTTCTTTTAACGGCAGCATTTCCGGCCTGAAGAATTATCTGGGCCTGATCGGCGCCCTGCTGGCCATGTGCGCATTGTTCTCGGTGCTAAGCGAGAACTTCCTGACCGCCGCTACTTTCACCACGCTGTCCAACGACATCCCCACGCTGGTGGTGATGGCGGTCGGCATGACCTTCGTGCTGATCATCGGCGGCATCGATCTCTCGGTCGGTTCGGTGATGGCGCTGGCGGCCTCGGTGCTGTCGATGGCGATGGTGCGCTGGGGCTGGCCTTTGTTTACGGCCGGGATCCTGGCCATGCTGGTGGCCAGCCTGTGCGGCATGGTGACCGGCCTGATCTCGGTCGGCTGGCGGATTCCCTCGTTCATCGTCTCGCTGGGCGTGCTGGAAATGGCGCGCGGCCTGGCATACCAGGTCACCAACTCGCGCACCGAATACATCGGCAGCGCGGTCGACAGCATCAGCTCGCCCATCTTGTTCGGCATGTCGCCGGCCTTCATCTCGGCCATCCTGATCGTCATCGTCGGCCACCTGGTGCTGACCAAGACCGTGCTCGGACGCCACTGGATCGGCATCGGCACCAATGAAGAAGCGGTGCGCCTGGCCGGCATCAACCCGCGTCCTCCCAAGGTGCTGGTGTTCGCCTTGATGGGTTTGCTGGCCGGCGTCGGCGCATTGTTCCAGGTCTCGCGCCTGGAAGCCGCCGATCCGAATGGCGGCGTCGGCATGGAGCTGCAAGTGATTGCGGCCGTGGTGATCGGCGGCACCAGCCTGATGGGTGGCCGCGGTTCCGTCATCAGCACCTTCATCGGCGTCCTGATCATCTCGGTGCTGGAAGCCGGCCTGGCACAAGTCGGCGTCAGCGAACCGATGAAACGCATCATCACCGGTCTGGTCATCGTCGCCGCGGTGGTGCTGGATACTTATCGGCGCCGCGGCGAGCGTTCTACACACTAATTTGCAAGCAAGCTACGGCTCTGTTTCTGGCATCGGGTAATTATTTATGGCAACCATCAAGGATGTAGCGCGCAAGGCGGGAGTGTCGTACACCACGGTGTCGCACGTCCTCAACCAGACGCGGCCGGTCAGCCACGACGCCAGCGCGCGCGTGCTGGCGGCCGCGGAGGCGCTGGCCTACGTGCCGAGCGCGCTGGCGCGCTCGCTGCGCAGCAAGACCACCGGCAGTATCGGCCTGATCATTCCGAACAACACCAATCCGTATTTTTCGGAAGTGGCGCGCGGGATTGAAGACAGCTGCTACGCGGCCGGCTACAGCGTCATCCTTTGCAATTCGGACGACGACCCGGCCAAGCAGCGCGATTACCTCAACGTGCTGCTGACCAAGCGCTGCGACGGCCTGATCGTGGCAACCCTGGCGCAGACCGACGGCGAGCTGTTGCGCAAGATGAAGGTGCCGACTGTGCTGCTGGACCGGGCGCCCAAGGATATGGGGATCGACCTGGTGGCGGTCGACAATGCCGCCGGCGGCGCCTTGGCGGCGCAACATCTGCTGAGCCTGGGTCGGCGCCGCATCGCCTGCATCGGTGGTCCGGCCGACATCGACATTTCGCGCGAGCGGATTGCCGGCCTGCGCCAGACCCTGTTTGTCGCAGGCGTCACGCTGCCGGACGATATGCTGGTGTATGCGGATTTCACCAGCGCCGGCGGCTACCTGGCGGCGCGCAGCTTGCTGGCGTCGCAGGTTCCGGATGCGATTTTCTGCTGTAATGACCTGATGGCGATAGGCGCCCTGCGTGCTGCCGCGGAGCGCGGCATTGCGGTGCCGCAGGCGCTGGCGGTGGTGGGTTTCGACGATATCGACCTGGCGCAGTTTGTCCATCCGACCTTGACCAGCGTCGCCCAGAATACGCGTCGCCTTGGCCAATTGACAGCACAATGCCTGCTGGACCGGATCGCCAGTCCGGAGCGGCCTTTGCAGCGGCAGACCATTGCGCCGGAACTGCACGTGCGCGGTTCGACCGTGGCGGTCTGAATGGATCTGAACTCCGCGGTATTTTTGTAAACCTTAATTTGAAGACACACATGATCGTCATCATTGGCAGTATCAATATGGACCTGGTGTTGCGCGTGCCGCGCATGCCGCACCCTGGGGAAACCTTGTCCGGCGGCCAGTTCCGCACCATCCCGGGCGGCAAGGGGGCGAACCAGGCGGTGGCGTGCGCACGCCTGAGCGCCGACAGCAGCAAGGTGGCGATGATTGCCTGCCTGGGCGACGACGCCTTCGGCGCGGAACTGCGCGCGGCCTTGCGCAGCGACGGCATCGACGACAGCCATGTCAGCACGGTCAGCGGCACAGCCTCCGGCGTGGCATCGATCCTGGTCGATGCCGGCGGCCAGAACAGCATCGTGCTGGCCGCCGGCGCCAACGACGCACTTAGCCCGGCGCATATCGACGCTGCCCGTGCCTTGATCGAACAGGCGCGCATTATCGTCTTGCAGCTGGAAACCCCGCTGCCGACTATCCGCCATGCCATCAAGCTGGCGCATCAGCTGGGCAAGACCGTGGTGCTGAATCCGGCGCCGGCGCAGGGCTTGCCGGCCGACCTGCTGGCGCAGGTCGAGTACCTGATCCCGAACGAAATCGAGGCCGCGATGCTGGCCGGCATGCCGGAAGCCAGCCTCGACACTGACGCCGCCATCGACGCCGCAGTCGCCAAACTGCGCGCCAACGGCAGCGCCAATGTGCTGGTGACGCTGGGTTCAAAAGGCGTCTACGCCGCGCTGTCGTCCGGCTCCGAGCATTTCGCCGCACAGCCGGTCAAGGCGGTCGATACCACCGCCGCCGGCGACACCTTCATCGGTGGCTTCGTCGCCGCGCTGGCGGAGGGTCGCAGCGAAGCCGACGCAATCGCCTTCGGCCAGCGCGCTGCCGCCCTGAGCGTGGCGCGCATCGGCGCACAGACTTCGATTCCTTACCGTCACGAACTGGAAGCTTGAGATGAAGAAGAGCCCATTGCTGAATATCGCCCTGTCGCAACTGATTGCATCGCTGGGCCACGGCGACAGCATCGTCATCGGCGATGCCGGCCTGCCGGTGCCGTCCGGCGTGCCGCTGATCGATCTGGCGCTGACCCGCGGCGTACCCGGTTTCATGACAACCCTGCAAACGGTATTGACCGAGATGCAGGTCGAGCACCATGTGCTGGCCGATGAACTGCCCTTGCACAGCCCGCAGCTGGCGCAGCAGATCGACGCCCTCGGCGTGGCTGACAAGCGGACCTTGTCGCATGCCGATTTCAAGCGCATGACGCACAACGCCAAGGCAGTGATCCGCACCGGCGAATTCACGCCTTACGCCAACATTATTCTGGTGGCCGGCGTGGTTTTTTGATAATGTTTTTCTAAGGTGGGCGATAAAATGCTTGTGGCAGGTACAATAAAGCCATGAATATCTCATTGCCCGAACTGGAACAAGCCATCAATTACTGGCGCCTGCAACGGCCTGCGATAGGGGAGGAATGCGCTTTATCGCCGGAGGTCAACGCCCTCGCCGACGTCTATGCCTTGATGATCATCAATCACAGCAGCAGCGTGGCGCTGGCCTCGATGGGCAGCATCGCGCAGCAGCTGATCGCCGCGTGGCGCCAGCACATGCTTGATCTCAGCGCCGCGGCCAGATCAGTGGGCTAGATGACGCGCCTGCCGTTTGGGCGCAACCAGGTTGTCTGCTTCTTTCTTCGCCACCAATTGCTGTACATCTGCCTGCTTGGCCGGCTTGCCCGCATAGTCTGTACTGAGCACGGCGTTCACTTCCGTTTCCGTCATTCCATGCAGACGTAGCCACTGCCCGACCAGTCCCGCCAGCCGGTCCAGTGCGATGCGGTGGGTGGCGTCGGTTTTTCCATACAGCCAGTCGGAAAATTGCATGAAGCTGGCAAACGGCGTCTCCCCCAACAGTATCGGCAAGGTATGGGCGAAGCGGCCCGAGTTGGCGACCAGGTCCCAGTAACGCGAAAAGCGCTGCAGGCGCTGCATGGTCGGGAAATCGATCAGATTGGTGGCGAGAATGGTGTAGGGCGGATGTGGATCGAAGATCAGGCCAAACGGTTCAGTATGGCGGATGATCGGCGTTCCGCGCAGGCGCTTCAGAATCCCGAACTGGATTTCGTGCGGCTGCAAGGCCACCAGCCGGTCGAAACCGCGCGCGAAACTTTCCACGTCTTCCCCCGGCAAACCGGCGATCAGGTCGACGTGCAGATGGGCTTGCGATTCTTGTATCAGCCAACGGATGTTTTCCGCGGCCTTCTCATTGTTTTGCTTGCGGCTGACCAGCGCCTGCACTTCCGGGTTGAAGCTCTGGATGCCGATTTCGAATTGCAGCGCGCCGGGCGGAAACTGCGCGATCGATTCCTTCAAGGCATCCGGCAGATGATCCGGCACCAGCTCGAAATGGGCAAACACCGGATCGTCGGGATTGGCTGCCAGCTTGTCGAGGAAGAACTGCAGGATCTTGAGGCTGGTCTTGACGTTCAGGTTGAAAGTGCGGTCGACGAACTTGAACAGGCGCGCACCGCGCGCATGCAGCGCGTCCATTTCCGCCAGAAAATCCTCCAGCGCGAACGGCCACGCAGTCTTGTCCAGCGCCGATAAACAGAATTCACACTTGAACGGACAGCCGCGCGACGCTTCCACATACAGCGTGCGGTGGGCGATGTCGTGGTCGCTGTATAAGCTGTAGGGCAGGGTGATGTCGGCCATCGGCGGCTGCACGCCGACACGGACTTTCATCAGCGGCTTCGGGCCGTGCAGGATCTGCCGGCACAGCTGCGGCAAGGTGACGTCGCCCCAGCCGGTCACCAGATAATCAGCCAACTGGACGATCTGCTGTTCCGCCGATTCATAGGAGACTTCGGGACCGCCCAGCACGATCACCATGTCCGGCGCCACCCGCTTCAGCATCGCCACCACCTTGGTGGTTTCCTCGATATTCCAGATATACACGCCGAAGCCGACGATGGTCGTGCCTTCGCTAGCTTTGTGCGCCAGCAGTTTCTCGACGATGTCGGTGGTCTTGGCGCCGATCACGAACTCATGCAATTGCGTGGCGTCGCGCAGGTCGCCCATGTTCGCCTGCAGGTAGCGCAGGCCGAGGGAGGCATGGGAGTAGCGGGCGTTGAGCGTGGACAACAGGATGGTCATGTGTGGCTAGCGGAAAGATGGACGGCAGAAACCTGCGGGATGCGCCATTTTACGCCTGCGTGACCGCCTGTCCTTGAAGCTTTTAGGGAATTTGCCAAATTGACAAATTCAATTGAGATTATCAAGATTGCAATAATCCATCACCAAGCATGCTTGCCCTGAAATCGCATTTGCAACTATTTTTCAGTTGCATTGCGGGGAGTTAGAGAGGATAATTAAATGACCAGAGCCGAAAAGCTGCGCAACCGGGCCGAATCGATTCCCGCTGATTTCACCTGGCAGGAGTTGGTTGTCCTGCTCAACGCCTATGGATTCATCGAATTTTCAGACAAGGGCGGCTCCTATCGCAGTTTTAAAACTGCGGCAGGCCTGAAGATTTTTGTGCACAAGCCGCATCCTGGAAATATCGTGAAGAAATATATGCTGCGAAAGGTGATCGGCCACCTTAGAGAGCATGGTTTGATGAGCGCCAACGAGGAATGACATGAGCGATAAAATACTGAGTCATAAAAATTATTCGGGATCGATCGAGGTCAGCCTGGAAGACGGCTGCCTGCACGGCGAGATCATGTTCATCAACGATTTGGTCAGCTATGAATCCGAGACTGTCGGAGGCTTGCAGGCTGCCTTTGAAAAAGCCGTGGATGTTTATCTGGATAAATGCCGGCGCGAAGGACTGGAGCCGGACAAGCCTTGTAGCGGCACGTTCAACGTGCGTCTATCGCCGGAATTGCATCGGAACGCCAGCGTGGCGGCTGCGAGGAAAGGGCAGTCCCTGAACGATTTCGTTAAAGACTGTGTGAGCAAAGGCGTATCGGACACGAGCAAAGGTCCCGGCGCTACTCCAGGCCGCAGTCATTTGCGCCCTGTGATTACCAAGTCCTAGCGCCGCGCAACATCAGGCGAATTCCCGGCGCCGGCTTAACGCAAAGATTCGGCCGCCAACATGACGGCCATTGCGATCATCAAGCCGCCGCCCACGATATTGATCACTTTCATCCCTTTCGCTGTGAAAAATGCATGCGAACTTACTGCGTGAGCGGCAGCGACCCACGCCGCATCAATGACCAATCCCAAGCCAATGGGTATTAATGAAAAGCCGAGCAGCGCGAAAACGGGACTGCCCGATTCTGCGCTGATAAAGCTCGGAACTATCGTGCCGAACATAATCAAGGCTTTCGGATTTGTTGCGCCAACGATGATTCCTGCGACCAGTGTTTTCCTGATTTTATCCGGGCTGGTTTTTTCTGCCGCTGGCAGAGGAGCAGAGCCAAACAGATATTGGCAACCAATACAGAGCAAGACGATGGCGCCGAGCAAACGAATAACCGTCAAGACGTGGCCGGAATGCATCAGCAGGGAGCCAATTCCCAGCGCAACGACCACGGCCACACAATAAGTACCGATCGCGTTGCCAATCACGCCACGCAACGCACTATTCCGTCCTGCCGACATGGCCTGCCCCACAAGAAACATGACACTTGGTCCGGGGATGGCGATCAGTACCGAGGACGTCAGCACGAGCCCTGCCAGGCCATTGAGTGCAGTTAAGTTTCCGGTCATGGAACAGTCCTCGCTATCGACTATGAATAAGTGCTAGATGCTAGATTATTGCAATAAACATTCGCGCTAGCTACATCGCGGCCTTTCGAATGTCGCCTCGGCTCAAGTTTCTTTCAACAATGTCACGCCGGCAAAATATTCCCCAGTAGCGCTGCATAAGTGTTGGCTTAAATGCGGATTTCTATTTTCGGCGAGCTGCGCGAGGTTAGCCCCGCCGCCTTGTCGCAAATCCGCCCGCACCGGAAGAGTAGTGTTTCGATATATTGTTGTGCTCTGGTGATATCGTGCATGATGGTGCTTCTCTGCCGAAGGCGCGGATTGTGTGTAAGTCGTTGTTTGCTGCGGAATTGCTGTACATGTTGCAACTGGCGGGCGGCCAGCAGCTATTGGTGCCGGTGCCGTCTCATTGGGTTCATGCGGTGGACGGGGGGATCGGCATTTGCCTGGATATTAGCCATATGCTGAAGTTTTCTTTATAAACTGATTATTTTTTAGGTAATGCATCATGGCGAAGTACATCGTGGTTGGCTTGGAGTTCGGGGTGGTACTGCTGGTCGGACTGGCGATCTATATGATCAGGAAGAAGTAGTTGCCTGAGCTTCTTGAATAGCAAAAAGGCTGGCGTATCGTGCGCCAGCCTTTTTACGTCCAGCTTGTGCCGGCCTATTTATGATCGTTTCATGACATATCGCGGCGTACCGCTGCCGTTTGCCGCAATGCGGTAATATGTTTACTCTTTCATACGTAAAGATCGGCTTCCGATGAGCAATAAAACCACTTCCAAGTCACCAATACGCACCACCAGCAAAGCCGATTCGACCACGCCGCGGGTGGCGCTGGTATTGCAGGGAGGCGGTGCGCTGGGTGCTTATCAGGCAGGCGTCTATCACGCAATGCATGAGAATGGCCTGACGCCGGATTGGGTAGTGGGCACCTCGATCGGCGCCATCAATGCCGCGATCATTGCCGGCAACGAACGCGAGCTGCGGCTGTCGCGCCTGAAGGAGTTCTGGGAACAGGTCGGCCACGGCGACTTGACGGACCTGAGCAAAGTGCCGGATGCCATGCGCCAGTTCAACACCTGGTGGACCACCACCGATGTCACCACGCGCGGCGTGCCGGGATTTTTCTCGCCGCGCTCGCTGAATCCTTTCATGGTGGGCATGCCGGTACAGCCGGAACAAGCCAGTTTCTACGACACCACGCCGCTGGCCGAGACGCTGGCGCGGCTGGTGGATTTCGACCACCTGAACAGCCCTGGCGGCATGCGCCTGACCGTCAGCGCCATGCGCGTGGCCTGCGGCAGCCTGGTCAATTTCGATTCCCGGGAACGGACCATCGGCGTCGAGCACATCATGGCCAGCGGCGCTTTGCCGCCCGGTTTTGCACCGGTGCGCATCGACGGCGACCTGTACTGGGACGGCGGTCTGTATTCGAATACGCCGCTGGAAGTGGTGCTGGACGATGAGTCGAAGACTGACGTCGACGGCAACACCCTATGCGTGATGGTGGATTTGTGGAGCGCCGATGGCCCCGAGCCGACCACCCTGGACCAGATTACCAATCGCCAGAAAGACGTGACCTTTGCTTCGCGCTCGGAACGCCATATTGAAAATTATCTGCGCATGTATCAGTTGCGGCGCGCTGCGCAGGCGCTGTACGACAAGCTGCCGCCGGCTTTGCGCAAGAAATCCGACCTTAAGGAATTCGAAGGCTTATCGGATAACAGCACGATTCATATCGTCAGGCTGCGCTACAGCGGCCACGACTGGAACATGCCGTCCAAGGACATCAATTTTTCGCGCGGCTCGATCGAATGGCGCTGGGAGCAAGGCTATGCCGACGCCATGCATGCCGCGGAACGGATCAAGGCCAATGGCGACACCTTCGGCAGTTCCGATGCCGGCCTGGTGGTGCATGAACTGGTCATGCCGCCGTTGAGCTGACGCATGAGATTGTCGACCTTGCGCTGGCTGCCGCTGCTGGTGTTGCTGGCTGGCCTGGTGCCGCCAGCGCATGCGCAGCTTGCCGGCACGGGCCTGGATAGCCGGCAGTGCGAGCTTGTCAAACAACGCGTCCTGCAGCCCGGCGCACCGGTTGATTGCGCGCAACTGCAGGTAGTACGCTTTACCTATGTCGACTTTGACAAGGTACGGCGTGACGACGGCGAAATCATGGTCATGGCGGCCGTCGCGCCGCAGGTAAAAGCGCTGTTCGACGAACTGCTTAAGCGCGGTTTCCCGCTTGCACAGGCGCGCCTGATGGAGCATTATCAAGGCAACGACGACGCATCGATGGCGGACAACAACACCTCCGCCTTCAACGACAGGCCGATCACCGGCAGCAAGGCGATCTCCTTGCACGCCTACGGTTTGGCGATCGATATCAATCCTTTGCAAAATCCGTATGTGCGGCGCGATGCGCAAGGCCGGCCGGTTTATAGTCCGCCGGACGGACAGGCTTTCGGCCAGCGCACGGCCAGCCGCGCCGGCAGCAGCGAACAAGTGGTGGAACTATTCGCCCAGCATGGCTTTCTGATCTGGGGCGGGGACTGGAAAAAGCCGATCGATTACCAGCATTTCCAGGTCAGCCGAAGCATGGCTGAACGGCTGGCAAAACTGCCGTTGCCGCAGGCGCGCCAGTTGTTTGAAAATTCTGTCGTGGCCTACCGCGCCTGCCGCAGCGGCCATGGCGGCAAGCCGAACGACAGGAAAGCCTGCGCTGCCGCCGCAGGGTGAATGCTGCGCTGTTAGATTTGGAAGGGGGCAGCTGCGTATTCTGCTTGTATAATATGCAACGTTGCCATATTCATAGCAATCGATGATTTGTTCACACAGGAGAAGGCCATGTTTTCGTTTCACGAACAGTTTGCCGCAGCAACCAAAGCCCATTTCGAAGCCCAGTTGGCATTGCTCAATACACTGACTGCAAAAACCTTCGAAGGCGTTGAAAAAGTTATCGAACTCAATTTGAGCGCGGCCAAGGCTTCGCTGGAAGAATCGGGCGGCGCCGCCAAGCAGCTGATGAGCGCCAAGGATCCGCAGGAATTCCTGTCCATCTCGGCGGCACAGGCCAAGCCTAGCGCCGAAAAGGCAGCGGCTTACGGCCGTCACCTGGCCGGCATCGCTTCCGGTACCCAGGCGGAATTCACCCGTGCGGCCGAAGCGCAGGTCGCGGAAACCAGCCGCAAGATCAACGCCTTGATCGAAGAAGTCAGCAAGAATGCGCCGGCGGGTTCGGAAAATGCCATCGCCATTCTGAAATCAGTGATCAGCAATGCCAATGCCGGTTACGAGCAACTGACCAAGAATGCCAAGCAGGCGGTGGAAACGCTGGAAGCCAACCTGAATACGGCGACCACGCAACTGACCAAGGCTGCCGCGCCGCGCGCCAAGAAATAAGCCGGAGTACAGGCTGAGCAAAGAAAAAGGGCCGCGGATGCGGCCTTTTTTCATAGGGGCAGGTCGCGGTCCCAGTCGGGCTCTTCGCCGAACTGCTGCGCCAGGAAATCGACAAAGGTGCGCACCTTGGCCGACAAATGCTGGCGGCTCGGGTAGACCGCGTGGATCGCCAGCTCGTCGCCGTGATAGCTGGTCAGCAACGGTAGCAGGCGGCCGTCGCGGATGGCGTCGCCGATGATGAAGGTCGGCTGGCGGATGATGCCCATGCCGGACAACGCTGCCGCCAGCAGCAGGTCGCCGTTATTGCAATGCAGGCCGCCATGGATACGTACGGTGTGGCTTTTGCCATCGCGCAGAAAGCGCCATTCGTTATCAGGCTGGGTGTAGGCGTAAGTCAAGCATTTGTGCCGTGCCAGGTCTTCAGGATGCAGCGGTACGCCATGCTGTTCCAGATAAGCGGGCGCGGCGCAGGTCAGCACGCGCGCCGCTACTAGCCGGCGCATGACCAGGCTGGAATTCTGCAGCTTGCCAATGCGGATCGCCAGGTCGAAGCCTTCCTCCACCAGGTCCACTACCCGGTCTGAGAGAGTCACATCTAGTTCGACATTGGGATAGCGTTCGGCATACAAGGGCAGCACGCGGCCCAGGTGGTGCACGGAAAACGATAGCGGCGCATTGATGCGCAAGACGCCGCTCGGATTGGCCGCGTGCATGCCGGCCACGAGCGTCGCCTGCTCCAGGTCAGCGAGTACTTGCTTGCAGCGTTCGAGATAGGCGCTGCCGGTGTCGGTCAAGCTGATGCGGCGGGTGCTGCGGTTCAGCAGGCGCGCGCCAAGGTAGGCTTCCAGGTCGGCGACATGCCGCGTCACCGATGGGTTCGACAGCTTGAGCATGCGGGCGGCGCCCGACAGACTGCCGGTTTCGGTGACTTTGACAAACACTTTCATGGCTTCAAACAGGTTCATCGCTGGATCCTATTATTCCGAAATACGGAAATCATATTTTAATGAAAGCGTATTTTTCTTTGTATTGCAAGAATATATAGTGAAACACGATTCGGCTGCCACCCTCGGCCGTTAACTATTCTTCTTCGAAAGCTCGCCATGAACACCAGCAATCCCGGCATGTATGCCGCCACCCTGCTCAGACTGACTCTCGGCATCGCCTTGCTGGCGCATGCCTATCTCAAGGTGTTCGTCTTCACCTTGCCTGGAGCCGCCGCCTTTTTCGCCAGCCAGGGCTTTCCGGCCTGGTCGGTGTATCCTGTGGTCGCGGTGGAAGTGCTGACCGGCCTGGCCATGGTGCTTGGCTTGCAGGCGCGCATCGCGGCGATCATTTCCCTGCCGGTGCTGCTCGGCGCGTTGTCGGTGCATGCGCCTAACGGCTGGGTGTTTACCAGCCCGAACGGCGGCTGGGAATATCCGGCATTCATGGTGGTGACGGCGCTATCTGTCGCATTGCTGGGCAATGGCGCGTTCGCCATCGGTAACGCCAAGGCCGGCGACTAACTTTACTGGATGAGATCATCATGAGCAGCAATGCCACCCGCATGCCGGCGATTTTCTTCGGCCACGGCAGCCCGATGAATGCGCTGGAAGATAACCGCTACACTGCGGCCTGGGCCCGCCTCGGCGCGCGCGCGGCGCAACTGCAGCCGAAAGCGATCCTGTCGGTGTCGGCGCACTGGTACACGCGCGGCATCGGCGTGACCGCCATGGCCGCGCCCAAAACGATCCACGACTTCGGCGGTTTTCCGCAGGCGCTGTTTGATGTGCGCTATCCGGCGCCGGGCGATCCGCAACTGGCGGCGCAAGTGCGCGACCTGCTGGCGCCGCTGGCGGTCGCCATGGACCACTCCTGGGGGCTGGATCACGGCACCTGGTCGGTGCTGGTCAAGGCCTTTCCCAAGGCCGACGTGCCGGTGATACAGCTGAGCATCGATGCCACCCAGCCGGCGCAGTTCCATTTCGACCTGGGCCGCAAGCTGGCGGTGCTGCGCGAGCAAGGCGTGCTGATCATCGGCAGCGGTGACGTGGTGCACAACCTGCGCCTGATGAATCGGCATCAGGATGCGCCGGCCCATGCCTGGGCAGAGCGCTTTAACGACCATATCCGCGCCAGCCTGCTGAGCGGCGACATGCAGGCCCTGATAGATTACGCCGACCAGGGCCAGGATGCGCAATTGTCGGTGCCTACGCCTGAGCACTATCTGCCGCTGCTGTACATTGCCGGCGCCAGGCAGGATGACGAAGCCATTTCGATTGCGGTGGATGGCATAGACATTGGCGCCATCAGTATGCTGACCGCGGTGGTCGGCACCGCCTGAGGCTGCGGTCCTGCCTGCCGGATTATTCCTTGCCCTTCACCGGCTTGGGGTAATCCTTCAGCACATCGATAGGCTGGGCGTAGGCCGAATCCCAGGTTTGCCGGTGCAGCTCGGCGATCCGCTGCGCCATCTTTTCGTTGCGCAGCACGATTTCCAGGTTGCGCGACAAATCCAGATAGCCGCCGCTCCAGTTACTGGTGCCTATCCATGCCACCTGGCCATCGATTTCCATGGTCTTGCTATGGATTACCCGGGCGAACGGAATGAAGCCGCTGCTGGCCTGGGGCAGCGTGACGATGCGGATCTCCATGCCGGGCAGCAGCGCCAGGCTTTGCAGGTAGGCGATCGCCGGCTTCTCGGTATTCCAGTTCGACACCATCAGCTTGACCTTGACGCCGCGCGCCAGCGCTGCACGGATCGCATTGTCGATCACGGCATAGTAAGGGCGGCTGCGATTCGGGCCGTAGCTCAACGGCGCGTAGTCCAGCAGCTGTATCCGTACTTCCGATTTGGCCGCCGCCAGCAGCTTGGGCAATTCAGTTTCAGAATCGCCTACGCCAGGTGGATTGAAAGCATTCGGGCTGGCCACCAGGAATGTCGTCTGCTGGTCGTTAGCTGCAACCACGGCCTGATTCAGCTTCGGCACTTCCTTGCCTTGCGCGATCAATGTCTGCGCCTGCCAGTCATGCTCGAAAATCTTTTGCAGCTGCGCGACCACCACCGGATCGGTAATCCGCAGACCTGTTTCATGGATATGGACAAAGGAACGCCAGTCGAAATTCTGGCTGCCGACATAGGCGGCGCTGCCGTCGATCACCATGTACTTGGCGTGGATGATGCCGTTGCCGGTCAGCTTGGAATAATCCAGGTAGCGGAATTCCAGGTTAGGGATCTTCTTCAGCCGTTCGACGGTCGCCATGTCTGAGGCGAATTTTCCCTTTTCTTCCATCAGGAAGCGGATCTTCACACCCCGCTCGCCGGCGGCGGCCAGCCGCGCGATCACCTGTTCGAAGGCGGCGCCGGGCTGGCTGGCGACGTAAAACTGGCCGAGCACGATCTCGCGTTTGGCGCCGTCGAACATCTCGCTCCAGACCTGCAACGGTTCGCGCAAATCGGGTGTTGCCAACGTGGTTTCCACTGGCGCGGTATGCACCAGCTCGTAACCGGGGATGCTGAATTCAGCCTGGGCCATGCCGATGTGGCCGAGCAGGATGGCGAGCGGGACGATCAATTTGCGCATGTGCTGCTTTCGGAATTAGGGTACGAAGATTAATGCAAACGCAGGATGCGGCCAGCGGCCTGGACGCTGCCGGCCGGATGTCCATCGCGTTCGCTGGCGATCAGGTATTGGCTCAGCGCGTCGAGATCGTTGATGCCGGTGTCGATCCGTTCGCTGCCCTGGGTCAGCAGGCTGAAGCCGTCGCCGCCCTGGGCGATGAAGCTGTTGACGCTGACCCGGTACTGTTTTTGCGGCTCCAGCGCGACGCCATCCAGCCTGACGCTGCCGCGCACGACGCGCTGCCCCAGCGACTGCCGGGCATCCCAGCGGTAACTGAAACCCTGCGATACCTGCAGCATGATGCGGCCGCCGGGACGGTCTTCTTCCAGCCAGCTTTGCTGCTCCAGCAAGGCAAGGATCTGCTTGCCGCTCAGGTTCATCAGCACCAGCGTATTGCCATATGGCGTAGTGGCAGCGACCTGAGCGTAGTTGCTGCCGCCGGCGCCGCTCTCCAGGTTTTCACGTAGGCTCTTGTGATTGATCAGCGCAATCCGGGCGCCGAGTTTACGGGTTGCCGCCAGCTGGGAATCGGCTATGACGTCACCCAGCGGCGATTCGCCGGCATCGTTGATCTGCTTGTCAACATGTGGCACGGCTATGCGTGCGATCGGCTGCGCCAGAACAACACCGCTGCGTTCCTTCAGTTTTTGCAAGAAGCTGGCCAGCGCTGGATCGGCCGTGAAGCGCTGCGGATCCATCAAGACGTTGCGCGCGTTGATGGCCGTGATTTTGCCGGCCATGTCGGCAACCCCGGGATCGACGGTCAGCGTGATCCGGGTCAGCATGTGGCCGAAGGAGTCGCCCTGGGTCACGGTGCGGCCGTCCACCAGGCAGGTATAGCCATTATGCGTGTGGGCGCTGATGACCAGCCTGATGGCAGGATCAAGCCGCTTGACGATGTCGACGATCGGGCCGCGCAGCTGTTGGCAGTTGGCTTTGTCGAACGGCTCCGGCGTTTCTCCACCTTGGTGGATCAGCACCACGATGGCGCTGACGCCTTGCGCCTTGAGGTCCGGCACCCAGCGGTTGATGGCGTCCGCCTCGTCGGTGAAGTGGACGCTGGCGATGCCGTCGGCCGACACCATTTTTTCGGTTTCCCTCACAACGCTGCAGATGAAGGCGATCTTGAGGCCGCGCACCTGCTCGATACGATAGGGTGGCAACAGCGGCGCGCCGTCGGCGTTGCCGATGACGTTAGCCGCCAGATAGGAAAATCCGGCGCCGCTGAAACTGGGGGAAAAATGACAGGCCTTCTCGGGCCGGTTGGAATTGCAGCCGCCATGCTGATCGCGCAGCAGTTCCGCCGTGCCCTGGTCGAATTCGTGGTTGCCGACGGAGCTGACGCGCAGTTGCAACTGATTGAGCGCAGTGATGGTCGGCTCGTCTGCCCAGATCGACGATAGCGCCGGGCTGGCGCCGATCAGGTCGCCGGCGCCGACCAGCAGCAGTTGCGGATCTTCGGCGCGCCAGGCATTGAGGGCGCCGCCGATAGTATCTATGCCACCGGCCGTGATCTTGTGCGGACTGGCGTCACCGACCCCGGCAAAGCTTTTGCTGGTCGCTTCCAGATGACCGTGCAAGTCATTGATGGCGACCAGATTGACCGTGACTGGCGCGCGTAGCTGCATGCCGCTGCACGCGCTCAGGAAAAAAGCTGCGCTGCACAGCGCCCACTTGGTCCGGCTGAAAGAGATTGCACGCATGTATTTCAACCAGTCCTTTACGATCAATGATTATCAGGCCAGATGCAGTTTTCCCGCCTCTGCCGCAGCCGCCGATTTGGCGATTTTTTCCGCATCGCGGCCAACGCAGGCACGCAGCATCAGGACCTTCAGGTGATCGTTGATGCGCTCGATGCGTTCCTGGAACATGTTGAAGAAGAACATGCCGACCACCGCAATGCCGATACCCAGCGCCGTTGCATACAAGGCGGTGCCGATGCCCTGCGATACCTGGCCCGGGTCGGACACGCCGGAGACTGCCAGCGCCTTGAAAGTATCGATAATACCCAAAATAGTGCCGAGCAGTCCAAGCAGCGGCGCCGCCGTCACGATCGTGTCGAGGATCCACAAGCGATGCTGTACCGCGCCGCGGTTAGCGATGTAGACCGACTCGCTGAAATCTTCCAGGTCCTTTTCGGTGGTCAGCTGATGCTTTTCGGCCAGGATATCCGACACCAGGGTCAGCGGCAGGCTGCCGCGCGCAGTCAGCTCGGCCGGCAGTTCCTGCACATGCTGCACTGCATGTGTCATGGCTTTTTCCAGGCCGATGGCCTGGCGCAGGGTGTAGTTGAAAAACAGTCCGCGTTCGACAATCACGAAAATCGCCAGCGCGGCGCAGGCGTACATAAGATAAAAAGCGAGCTCGTGGAATAATTGCATGTTCATGATGACCTCTTTGTTGTTGCAGCGGCGGACCGCGGTCCGCCGCCAGGGTTTGCTGCAACTGCTGTGATCAGAAATCCGCGACCAGCGTGACGCTGAAGGTGCGCGGAGGACTGACGTAGAACAATGGCGCCGATGCTGCGATATTGCCGACTGCTACTGCATTGGTCGTGAACTGGCTGCCGCTGCCCGAACTCAGGCTCAGGAACTGCTTGTCGAAGATATTGTTGACGTTGAAGCGGACCGTCGGTTTCTTCAGCCAGGTGGACGACGGGAAGGTATAGCCGGCGCCGGCGTTGAATACGGTGTAGCCGCCGATGCTGTCGTCATTGACCAGTGTGGAGTAGCGCTTGCCGGTGTACTTGCCCTGGCCGAATACATACCAGTTGTCCTGCTGGTACTGCAGGCTCAGGCCGCTCAGCCAGTTCGGCGTATCGGGAAATTCCTTGCCTCCGGTAGGCAGCGAGGTGGTAGCCGAGAACGGCATGTCGCTGTCCATCTTGCTCTTGATATACGAGAGCGATCCGTACAGGCTCAGGTTCTTGGTAAGCGAGTAGCCGGATTCCAGTTCGAAACCCTTGGAGGTGGAATCGCCGACGTTATAGTCGGTGTTGCTGTTGGTGAGCGGATTGTAGGAACTCGCTATGCGGTTCTTGAAGTCAACATAGAACAGGGAGCCTGAAAATGTCCATTTGTCAGCCGCGTAACGATAGCCGAGATCATAGTTCCACGAGGTTTCCTTGTCGACCAGCGGATTGCGCACTGTGCCGCCGGTATACACGCCATTGACGATGGTGCCGCCGGAGATCAGACCGAAGTAGGAGAAGTTGCCTGGCGCCTTGAAGTTCTTAGCCGCATTGAAAAACACCGAATCCGTGGTCGTCAACTGATAGCGCGCACCGAAGCTAGGCAGCAGGTCGGAATACGATTTTTGCAGCGTATAGAAGCCCGGCGAGCTCTGGCTCGGATTGTTGGTGAAGTCGCGGTCGATGCTCGAATAGCGGGCGCCGATCTGCAGGTTCAGCTTGTCTTGCATCAGGCTGATATTGTCCTGCAAAAAGGCCGATTTTCCGGTGCTGATGGTCATGGTGTCGCGGTACTGCACGTAAGAGCCGTTCTGGTTCTTCAGCCACAGGTCGGGATTGTTGAGCCAGATATCGGCGGCGTTGCCGTTGTTGTCGATTGGCGTGTAAGGACCGGTTTGCTGATGGCGCGCCCGTTCGTACCAGTAGCCGACCATCAGCTTGTGGTTGTCGATCTGCTGGTTGTACTTGATCGTTACGCCCGGACGATAGGTGCGGGTGCGGCTGCCTTCGTAGGCGAACACGGTGTCCTTGGTGTCGCCGTCGCCGTTGACATCGCGCACGCCGCCGCCCAGCAGGTTGCCGGCATTGCCTTCGGTGACGGTCTGCAGCTGGTTGCCGCCGGTGCCGAAGCCGTACCACATGTAGGGGCTGACATCGACGCTAGAAGCCGGCGCCAGCTGGAAGTGAGCGTTCATGGTGGCGAGCCAGTTCTTGAACGGGTTCAGGTTATAGCCGTAGTACAGATTCTTGTTGCCGGTGTTGATGCCCGCATTCGGTCCGTAGGTCGAATCGTTCTGCGCGCCTGGACCGCCTGGCTGGTGCACCGGCGGCACCGTGCCAAAATCCAGGTTCGGACCATACTGGGCGATTTGCGCCTTGGTCAGCGAACGATAGTTGTTGTTGAGCGCCGAGTTGTACATGAAGCCAGTGTCGATATAGCTGCCGCCGCCGAGATCGAAGTTGCTGTTGAAATCGGTATGTTCCTTGTCGGCGCGGCCTTCGCCCTTGAATTTATCGGCCTGGGTCTTCGAGTAAGAGATGAAGAATTTGAAGCGGTCGTTGAACAGCTTGCCGGAATCGAAGCGGACATAACCCTTTTGCAGATGGTTCGAACCGAATGTGTATTCGGTGCGGAAACGCTGCTGGTCTTCCGGCGTGCACATGGTCATGCCGATGTTGCCGCCGGAAGCGCCGACGTGCGGCGCTTCGGTATCGGTGGAGCCTTGCGTGACAAAGATGTTGCAGAGGTTTTCAGCGTCGGTGTATTCCTGCGGATAGACGGCGAAGCTGCCGGAATCGTTGACCGGCGCGCCATTGATGGTGAAGCCCAGCTGGTCGCTGTTGAAGCCGCGCACCCGGACATTGCCGCCGAACAGGCCGCTGCCGTCCTGGTCGTAAGAATTCACGCCAGGCAGCAGGTTGATCATCTGGTACGGGTTGCCGGTGCTGCTTTGCTTTTCAATATAGCCGCGGTCGACCGAGCTGCGCGCCTTGGCCGACTCTTCCTGCTGGATCAAGCCGGTGCTGGTGCCGCCGCCGGCATCGCCCTGCACCGTGACCTTGCCGACATCGGAGGTGTCGGCGGCATGGACTAGCGGACTGGCGGCGATGAATAGCCCGGAAATCAGCAATGACAGCCGGGTGACTTTGAATTGCATGGTTCTACTCCCTGTAGTTTTTTGGTGTGTGCCTGGACAAAGCGTTCAGGCGAAGTCTTCAACTCGGTTTGCAAACTGCTGCTTCATCCCGCTCCCGGGATGAACTCCAACTCGGCGCTGAATCTGTGGGTGGCTTCGCCGGCCCAGCTGGACTCTGGAAAAGCGGTAAACGTGGCGCGGTTGATGGTCTTGCGGGCGGCTTCGTCGAGCAGCATGGAATTCGACGATTCGTCGATGCCTTGCTCGACCAGCGTGCCGTCGCGGTTGAGCACGAACCACACTTTGACCTTGCCTTGCGGCCGCTGCTGGCTGGCTTCACGGCCGGTCGGATAGCGCTTGATGCTGTTCAGGTGAGCGCGCAGCTTGCTGATGTAGCTGGCCTCGATGCTGGCGTTGTTCGGCTTAGCCACCGGCGCCGGCGGCGGCGTTTCCTGCGGCGGCGCCGCCGGCGCGGCTATCGGTGCGGCGATAGCCTTAGGCGGCGTTGGCGCCGCAACTTCGGCGCTCGGTGTGCTGCTGACCGGTGTCGCCGTGACTGTCTGCGGCGGGGCTGGCCGTGGCGGCTGCTGCGACGTCGGTTTTGCCACCGGCTGCGGCTTTACTTCCTGTGGCGGTGCAGGTGTCGGCGGCGTTGGGGCAACTACCGGCGACTCCGGCTCCATCAATGCAATCTGCACCAGCGAATCGTCGGCATGCGACTGGATCTTCACCGCCTTCTGGATGCCGGCAAAAACCAGAATCGCCAGGATCAGTACTGAAGGCAAGGTTGCCAGCGCATCGCGGAAGCGATAAAAGAACGGCATGTTCATCGTCGCCTGCATCACGGCTTACGGGTTGCAATGGAGATGGATTCGAAGCCGTTCTGCTTCAGGTTGTCCATGACTTCCACCAGCCGCTGCACTTCGACGCCGCGATCGCTGTTGACGATCACGTTGAGTTTTTCACCGTTCTTTTTCACCAGGTTCAAACGGCTAGCCAGCTCGCCGATCTTGGTGTCGACGCCATCGACCTGCAAGGCATCGTTGAGGCCAATGGTGATCACCGCCTTGTTTTGCGGCTTCAAATCCTGCGAGCTGCTGGCGCTAGGCAGATGCGTTTTCAGGCCCAGGGCCGGAATCACATTGAGACTGATCAGCACGAAAAACACCAGGAGAAACATCATGACGTCGATCATTGGAATGATTTCGACACGGGCTTTCCGTTTTTTTGGTTCGTCCCAACTACGCATTGCACTACCCCGATGTAAGAGTTGCGGTGATAGCGGAGCCGGCGCAAAGCTCCGCCCATGGCGTAGCCTGGCGCTGGCTAACCGCTATAATTTCTATAACTGTGCGGCAGAATAGCGAGGAATTATTTCGGCAGTATTACAATCGGAAACAATGTGGCGGTCGCGCCACGTGGCATCGGCAGTGCGCGTTCAGCGGCGCGGCACAGGGAAGAAGGACAGCAGCATCTTGATCGCATACACTACGATCAGCGAACCGGTGAGATCGCCGATCGACATGACGATCAGGCCGGACCAGAAGTGATAAGAAATTCCGCGCATGACAAACCACATCAACTGCAATAGCGGATTGGTCAAGCCGTACAGCAGGATGCAGGCCAGCAAGCGGGTGGTGGTCAGGTTGCCGAGCGAAGGCTGCAGACGCATTTCCTGCAAGGTGAAACGGTAGGCAAGGTAGGGCGCCAGCGCCGAGATCGCGCTGTAGCCGATGGTGGTGACGGGATCGCCGGGAAAGATGGCGTACATGCTGGAGGTAAGCAGCGAGGCGATCAGGATGCCGAATACGCCGGCTTCGGCAAATAGCAAAGTACAGATAAGCCTTATCCCTGCCGGCAGATAGATCCAGGCAATCCCTTGGGTAAACTCGATGTGCTTGAACAGCCAGTCATTGGTCATGTACACCAGCATATAGGCCACCACCGTGATGGTGATGGTCAGCAGGTGCAGACGGAATTTCTCGGCAAGGGGCGGAGTTGAAGGCATAGCGCGCGTATCTTACCGAACTATCTGGATATGTGTGGCAAGATGCTTGCAGCGACTATAAATTGACGGGTATGATCGTTACAAGAAATTAACTGCGTCAACAATGTTAGCTTTTCATTTTTCCTGCAGTTTATAAAATAGCCATGGACAAAAACAACCGACCTGCAGACATCTACGTGCGTTTTCTACAGCTGGCGAATGCGCTGCGCGGATTGCCGTCCTTGCCGTCGCTGGATCCGCTGGAAGACCGCATCCTGGCCTTTGTCGCCCGCGCCGGGCAGGCGCGTGAACGCCTTTCAGTGCGTGACATGATGGCGCAGAGCGAGCTCGGTTCACCGGCAATGCTGCATGCGCGCCTGAAGTCGATGCGGGAAAAGGGCTGGATCGTCCTGGCGGATACCGACGACACGCGCCGCAAGCAGATCGAGCTGAGCCAGGCGGCGTGGCTGCATTTCGACAAATTATCCAAATGCCTGGTGCAGGCGACACGGGACGTCAGTAAATAAGGCAGATGTTTCTGCTGCTACGGCAGCACCTTCTCACAAAAAGCCGAGGGCATATGCCTTCGGTTTTTTTTTTGCCTGCCGAATGTATCGAATGTAACAAGCGTGTCACATTTTATTTTTATAATTTGCTAACTCAATATCACCTACCTTTTTGTGAGCATCATGGACGCCATCAAGCAAGCACAGCACCGCAAGCCATTTACCAAAGCGTTCGGGCTGGCTTCGAGCATGACCCTGAGTTTGCTGGTTGCTGCTTGTGGCGGCAGCGACAGCAACATCGATGCCAGCGTCAAGGCTGCTTGGGTGGCGGTCGGCAGCAACAATCAGGCCACCGTCAGAGTAATCACCAGCGACGCTACCTGCCCCGACGTGCGCGACGGCTCCAGCTATGCAGCGATGACGGTGCGCGCAGCAGCCGCGACCGTGGCGCAGCGGCCGACCGCCAGCGCGGCCACGGATTCCAAGCCGTCTGCCTTCCCGGTCACTGCCTGCGAATACCAGGTACCGGCTGGCAGCAGCGGGGTCTCGGTCGGTTCCCGCAGCTTACCGCTGCCGAAGCAAGCGCCGCAACGCATCGTAGTGCTGGCGGATACCGGCTGCCGCCTGAAAAAAGCCGACAATGCGTGGCAAGCCTGTGATGACAGCGACTCTTGGCCATTTCCCGAAATTGCCAAGACCGCTGCCGCCATGAAGCCGGATCTGGTGCTGCATATCGGCGACTATCATTATCGCGAGAATGCCTGTCCGGCGGATATCGCCGGTTGCAAGGACAGTCCATGGGGCTACGGCTGGGATGCCTGGCAGGCGGATCTGTTCAAGCCGGCGGCGCCCTTGCTGGCAGCAGCGCCGTGGGTCATGGTGCGCGGCAACCACGAAGAATGCGCGCGCGCCGGCCAGGGCTGGTTCCGCTTTCTCGATACGCAAGCGCTTGATCCCAAGCGTTCCTGCGACGATCCTGCCAATGACGCTGCCGGCAACCTGTCCGATCCGTATGCCGTTGCGGTGGGCGCCGACACCCAGGTGATCGTGTTCGATTCGGCCAAGGCGGGCAGGGCAGCGCTGGCCACCAATGATCCGCAATTCGTCGCTTACCAGGCGCAGTTCCAGGCGGTCAACCGGCTGGCTGCGAAAGCTGGGGTCAACAGCATTTTCACTAATCATCATCCGATCCTCGGTTTCGCGCCGATCGCCGGTGCACCGCCGGCCCCGGGAAACCTGGCGTTGCAATCGGTGATGCAAAGCGTTAATCCGACCGCGTTCTATCCATCTGGCGTGAAGACGGCGATCCATGGTCACGTGCATGATTTTCAGGCCATCAATTTCTCCTCCGCGCATCCAGCCACTTTCGTCTCCGGCAACGGCGGCGATAACCTCGATGTGAATTTTGCCGATCCCTTCCCTGCCAACACCAATCCCGCGCCAGGAGCCGTCGTCGACAAGATTTCCCATACCAGCAGCTTCGGCTTCATGGTGATGGACCGTCAGAGCAATGGCACGTGGGCGTACAAGGCCTATACGCGCAAAGGCGTGCTGCTTACTACCTGTCTGCAAAGCGGTAACAACATCAGCTGCGACAAGACCGGCTTCCTGGCGCCAAACTGATGCGCTTGCTGGCGCTCAAGCGTATCTTGGGGGCTTTGCTCCTGCTGACTGTTTTGCCGCCGGCCCTGGCGGCCACGCCGCTCTATCCGGAAATGCCGGCGCCGGCTGCGAAGCCGGATGATGCGCCGGCACTGGTCGCGCTCGGCCGCAAACTGTTTTTCGATGAGCACCTGTCGGAGCCGCGCGGCACCAGTTGCGCCAGCTGCCACGCGCCGGCCCAGGCTTTTTCGGGCAACCACGGCTCGCGCATCGGCGTTGCGCTCGGTAGCCGTCCGGCCAGCCTGGGTACGCGTAATACTCCCTCGGTGTTGTATCTGCGTTATACGCCGCCGCGCTTTTTCTATCAGGACGATGATGCGCTGGCGCCGATTCCATTCGGCGGATTTTTCTGGGACGGACGCGCGGATAGCTTGGCGGAGCAGGCGCAAGGTCCTTTGTTCAATCCGCTGGAAATGAATAACCGCAACCCGCGCCAGCTTGCGCGAAAACTGGCGCAAGCTTATGCATCCGAAATGCGCGCGCAGTTCGGCGTTGCGATCTTCGAACGGCCGGAGCAGGCCAGCCAGGCAGCAGGCCAGGCGCTGCAAGCCTTTTTGCGCAGCGACGAAATGACCCCGTTCAGTTCCAGGTACGACGACTATATCCGCGGCGCTGGCAAGCTGAACGAGATGGAATTGCGCGGACTGCGCTTGTTCAAGGATCCTGACAAGGGTAACTGCGCGTCCTGCCACAAGTTCAACGACAAGTCCGCCAATCCGGCGCGCTCGATGTTTACCGATTTCGGCTACGACGCCGCGGCCGTGCCGCGCAACCGCCGCATCGCCGAAAACCGCAATCCAACATTCTACGACGTTGGCCTGTGCAAAACCGCTGCCGATTTGAAGTGGCCGGACAGCGGCCAGTGGTGCGGCTACTTCAAGACCCCTGGCTTGCGTAATGTCGCCGTGCGAGAAAGCTATATGCACAACGGCGTGTTTACTTCATTGCGCGATGCCGTCGCGTTCTACGCAACACGCGCCACCAGGCCGGGCGACTGGTACAAGACCGGAATCAAGTTCGACGACGTGCCGCCTGCCTATCGGGAAAACGTCAATATCAACTCGGTACCGTATAACCGGCGCGAAGGCAGTACGCCAGCGTTGAGCGACAGTGATGTCGACGATCTGGTGGCATTCTTGAAAACATTGACCGATGCTCAGTTTGTCAAATCGTCTGCAGAGTCTGTGCGCAAATAGAGCGGTCTGTGATATGCCGGAGTGGCCATTTCTCCGTGATCGCCGGACGCTTTTTCAGGTAAAACTTATGCATATCCCTATGAACAGGGGATGAAAATTAAGCAATACTAGAATCTTTCGTTGTCCACATGCTCGCGGCTACCCGTCAGCTGGCTTTTATTGGAGTGCTATGAAAGATGCTATTATTGGTGCTATTAACAATACTTTAAAGAGTATTTCTATGGCACACCTTATTCTTGCTGAAACCACCGCTAGTGTTTCCGAGTTAAAAAAAGATCCAATGGGGACTGTCGCTGCCGGTGAAGGATTTCCTGTGGCGATCTTGAACCGGAACCAGCCTGCCTTTTATTGCGTTCCGGCAAAGGCGTATGAGGCGCTGATGAATAAGCTGGAAGATATGGAGCTGAATGCCATTGCGGATGCACGTAGCGGCCAGGCGGTCATCAAGGTCAAGCTGGATGAACTTTGAGCTCGCGTTTCTTGAAGAAGCATTGAAGGAATGGCGCAAGCTCGATCAGGGCATACGCGAGCAATTCAAGAAAAAGCTGGAAGAGCGGTTGCTCAGCCCGCACCTACCGTCGGCACAACTTTCGGGCTCGCGCAGTCGCTACAAAATCAAGCTGCGGCAAGCCGGCTATCGTCTAGTTTACGAGGTCCGTGACAAACAGTTGATCGTGCTGGTCGTGGCAGTGGGCAAGCGCGAGCGCAATGCCGTCTACAAGGCTGCAGAAAGACGTTAGGGGGGAGCATAAGAGCTCCGCGGCAGGGGCCTGTCCTAGTTTTTGCCAAGAATGCTCAAGGCAACCGCTTCCGCCACCCGGATGCCGTCAATCGCCGCCGACATGATGCCGCCGGCATAACCCGCGCCTTCGCCCGCCGGGAACAGACCGGTGGTATTCAAGCTTTGCAGGCTGTCGTCGTGGCGTTTGATGCGGATCGGCGACGAGGTGCGGGTTTCGACGCCGGTCAGCACGGCATCGTTCATGGCGAAGCCGCGTATCTGCTTGTCGAAAACCGGCAAGGCTTCGCGGATAGCTGCAATCGCATAATCGGGCAGTGAAGTACTGAGATCGCCCAGCAGCACGCCCGGCTTGTAGGACGGAATCACGGAACCGAGCGTAGTCGAAGCGCGGCCGGCGATAAAATCGCCTACCAGCTGGCCGGGCGCGTCGTAAGTGCCGCCACCTAGTTCAAAGGCCCGCGATTCCCATTGCTGCTGGAAGGCGATCCCGGCCAGCGGGTGGCCTGGATAATCGGCCGGCGTGATGCCGACCACGATGCCGCTGTTGGCATTGCGCTCATTGCGCGAGTATTGGCTCATGCCGTTGGTGACCACGCGGCCCGGCTCAGAGGTGGCAGCCACTACAGTGCCGCCCGGGCACATGCAGAAACTGTAGACCGCGCGGCCGCGGGCTTGATCCGATTCGCAATGATGGACCAGCTTGTAATCGGCCGCGCCGAGAATCGGATGGCCGGCGCTCGGGCCGAAACGGCAGCGGTCGATCAGCGACTGCGGATGCTCGATGCGGAAGCCGAGCGAGAAAGGCTTGGCTTCGATGTAGACGCCGCGCTCGTACAGCATCTGGAAAGTATCGCGCGCGCTGTGGCCGATCGCCAGCACCACATGGTCGGTGACGATGGTTTCGCCGCTAGCCAGCACCACGGCCTGCACCTGGCCCTGGCCGTTCTCCGACTTGATGGCGATGTCTTCAACCTTTTGCTGGAAACGGAATTCGCCGCCCAGCGCCTCGATGGTGGCGCGCATCTGCTCGACCATCTTGACCAGGCGGAAGGTGCCGATATGCGGCTTGCTGACATACATGATTTCTTCCGGCGCGTCGGCCTTGACGAATTCGGTCAATACCTTGCGGCCGTAGTGCTTGGGATCCTTGATCTGGGTCCACAGCTTGCCGTCGGAAAAAGTGCCGGCGCCGCCTTCGCCGAACTGCACATTCGATTCCGGCTGCAGTTCGCGTTTGCGCCACAGGCCCCAGGTGTCCTTGGTGCGTTCGCGGACTGCCTTGCCGCGTTCCAGGATGATCGGATTGAAGCCCATCTGGGCCAGGATCAATCCGGCAAACAGGCCGCACGGCCCGGTGCCGATGACCACCGGCCGCGATTTCAGCTGGCCCGGGGCTTGCGCCACGAAGCGATAATTGGTGTCCGGCGTCGCCATCACGTTGCGATCGCCGGCGCGCCGTTCAAGGACCGCGCTTTCATCCCTGAGCTCGACATCCACCGTATAAGTCAGGATGACCGCGGATTTTTTACGGGCATCGTAACTGCGCCGGAAAATTGTGTAACCGAGCATTTCCTCAGCGGCGATCCCGAGCCGTTCCAGGATCGCGGCGTGCAGGGCGTCTTCAGGATGGTCCAGGGGGAGTTGTACTTCGTTCAATCGCAACATGGGTAATCCGGGAAGTCAGGTGGGGACAGGTCGCAAGCTTAGCCTGGCAAGGCCAAGGCGCTATCCCGCACATATTTTATAAAACGACAATGCCGTCTGGCAGGCCGCCATTTTACCTTAGGGCACGGCGCTACGGCTGTCTGCGCGGTATTTCGACGTTTTCAAAATCTGTATCTTTTGGAAACACAAAATTACAAGTGTCCTGATATTTATGACCTATATTTCAATCGTTGTCTGATGTTTTCAAACGAATGAAGGAGGTCCCCAATGAAGATCAAATCGATGTTGTGTGTCAGTGCCCTGGCTTTGAGCGCCGGATTCATGCTGCCGATGAGCCAGGCCCAAGCCCAGGCCTATGTGAATGTCCAGATCGGACAACCGCCGCCGCCGCGCTATGAAGTGGTGCCGTCGCCGCGTCGCGGTTTTGTCTGGGCGCCTGGATACTGGCGCTGGAACGGCCGCCGCCATGAGTGGGTCGGTGGCAGCTGGATCAGGGCACGGCCGGGTTACCGTTATGTGCCGCCAAGCTGGGTCAGAGGCCCGCGCGGAGATTGGCAAATGCAGCCGTACCGCTGGGCTCGCTAAACCCGTGCAAGGGCGCCTCAGGGCGCCCTTTTTGCGTTGGCGGCGGTAGTGCGCCGCTGTTCCTTGAGTAAGAAGCGCGCCGGATCGAGCGCTGCGGCCAGGTCGGCCTCGATTGGCAGCGGTTCGCCTTCCAGTTGCGCCGCCAGCAATTCTGCCGCCAGCGGCGCCCAGATCAATCCGCGCGAAGCGTAGCCAAGCAGGCTGTACAGGCCGGCATAGCGCGGCATATCTTTCAATTTCGCTTCGCGTACGCTGCTTGCTCCGTGCTGGTCCGGCACCGCGCCCACCAGCGGCAGGCGGTCGCTGGCAACGCAGCGGAAGCCGACCCGTCCGGCCAGCGGCAACGAGCCGGCGCTCCAGTCCGGCAGCATGTTGGCCAGACGCGCCAGGTTGTCGTCCTGGCTGTCCTGCCGCAAGGCCGGATCGGTATCCTCGCCGTAGGAAGCGCCGACGCTGCACACATTTCCACAGGGCGGGGTGAGATAGGCCTCGCCGCAAATCACCGACGCTGTCGGCGGCGCCTGGCTGACGTCGACATGGGTAATCTGTCCGCGGATGGCGGCCAGGGGCAAATCAGCCGCTTGCGGGAACTCGAGCGCGTCGCAGCCGTTAGCCAGTATCAATACCGGTGCGCTGGCAATTTCAGCACCGCCTTCAGCACGAACTATCCATTGTTGATGTTCATACTCAAGCTTTTCGATCCGCTGCCCGAACAGCATCTGCAAGCTGGCGCCGCAATCGTCCAGCATGGCCTGGCACAGGCTGCGCGGCTGCACCCAGCCGCCGGCCGGAAAATGCCAGCCGCCGTTGCTGACTGGGCTGCCGACCAGGCGCGCGGCGGCAGCTTGCTCCAGCCATTCCGCAAAATCGTCTGGATAACGCCAGTGGCTCACCAGCTGTTGCTGGGCCTTGGCGTGTTCGGCATCGCGCGCGATTTGCAGCACGCCGCAGGCTGCGCCCGTGAAGGCGTTGCCGATGCCGCCCAGCTGGCGCCAGACATGCTGGGCGAACAGGTAGGCGCTGCGGCTGAGGCGCGAACCTGGATTGTCGTCGCGCGACAGCAGCGGCATGAAAATACCGGCGATGTTGCCGGAGGCTTCCTGGGCGATGTCAGCATGGCGCTCGATCAGGGTCACCCTCCAGCCGCGCCGCGCCAGCCGCTGGCAGGCGGCGCTGCCTGCCAGTCCGGCGCCGATTACGATGGCATGGCGTGCGGTCGCCGGCGCGCTAGGTGCGATCGGGTGGCGCGCTGAAAAGCGCGGCGCAAAATGGGCGAGCAAGGGATCTTCCTCAAAGACAAAGCCTGCTTGTCGCAGCGCCGCCCGCTGTGCTGCAAGCGCTGCGGCGCCGGTAGCCGAGATGGCGAGACGGGCTTGCCTGGCCGCCAATCTGCCCAGCAAACCGAGCATGGACAGCGGCCACTCCTGCCAGCCGGCGCCGCGCAAATGGAAGGCGTCGACGCTAGCCACGATCTGGCGCAGGCAAGCGGCGCTGTCGCCGAACATCAGGGTCAGCACCAGCTGGCCGTCTTGCAGGAATAATCTGTGAAATCCCGGTACGGCTGGCGGCCATGCTGCGTGAAGTTCCGCCGCCAGTACCTGCCATTGCGGGTTTTTCACCAGCGTCTGCTGTAATGCGCGGCCGGGCACCAACGCCAGGTAGTGCAACTGGCGGGGAGGCCGGGTATCGTCGCGCCAGGCTTGCCAGGTCGCAAAGAACTGATCGCCATCGCCAAAATCGCTGTCGAGTAGCACGAAGCGATCCCTCCCTTGCCAGTGGCTGGAGTCATTTGGCAAGGCCGGGGTTGGATGGTTGAGCGACAAAGTGGCAAGAGGTTGGTGGTCAATAAGCGATTATAGGCAGTATCGCGCCTGCAGCGCAGGCGGTTTGATCTATATCAAAGCGCTTACCGACCCAGCCCGCTACGCTGTGACTATGGATACAGCCAATCGCCGGAGCCGCCACATGTCAACTTCCCTGCAACCGATCGCCGCGGCCACACCGCTGGCTGCGCTGGCGTTTGAACCGGCGCTGTTGCGCAAGCTGAGCCAGCTCGGGCCACGCTATACCTCCTATCCGACGGCAGACAGGTTCTCCGCGGAATTCGACGCCACAGCCTATTGCCAGGCAGTCGCGGAACGGCGCGCGATGGGTGCGCGGCATGCCTTGTCGCTATACGTGCACATCCCGTTTTGCGCTACGGTCTGCTATTACTGCGCCTGCAACAAGGTCGTCAGCAAGATCCTGAGCAAGGCTGCCGTTTACCTGACCTATCTGCAGCGCGAGATTGCGATGCAGGCAGCCTTGTTTGACGGCATGAACCAGGTCGAGCAGCTGCACTTCGGCGGCGGCACCCCGACCTATCTTAGCGATCGCCAGATGAGCGAGTTGATGGAGCATCTGCACCAGCATTTCCAATTCGCGCCCGATCAGCTGGGAGAATATTCGATAGAAGTCGATCCGCGCACTGTCACCCCGAAGCGGATTGTCACGTTGCGCCGCCAAGGCTTCAACCGGCTTAGCCTGGGCGTGCAGGATTTCGATCCGGCAGTGCAGAAGGCGGTCAATCGGATCCAGGCTGAGGAAGACACGCTGCGCATCATCGACGCTGCCCGCTTCGCCGGTTTCCGTTCGGTCAGCATCGACCTGATCTATGGTCTGCCCAAGCAGAGCCTGGCATCGATTGCGCAAACGCTGGAAAAAGTGATCGCCGCGGCGCCGGATCGCATCGCTATCTACAACTATGCCCACATGCCGCAGCTGTTCAAGCCGCAGCGGCGGATTGCCGACAGCGACCTGCCGCCGGCCGCGGACAAGATCGACATGCTGTTCCTGTGCATCCAGCGCCTGACCGAGGCCGGCTATGTCTACATCGGCATGGATCATTTCGCCAAGCCGGAAGACGACCTGGCGGTAGCGCAGCGGCAAGGGCGCTTGCACCGCAATTTCCAAGGCTATTCGACCCATGCCGAGGCCGACCTGGTGGCGTGCGGGGTGTCGGCGATCAGTGCGGTCGGCGCCAGCTACAGCCAGAACGAAAAGACGCTGGAAGCCTACTATCAGCGGCTCGACCGCCAGCAATTGCCGGTTGCGCGCGGGATTCAGCTGAACATGGATGACCTGCTGCGACGCCTGATCATCCAGCGCCTGATGTGCAATTTCGAGCTTTCGCTCGCCTCGATCGAGATGGCCCATCCGATCAGGTTCAGCGACTATTTCGCTGTCGAGCTTGCGAGCTTGAGATTGCTGGAAGCCGATGGCCTGCTGACCCTGGATGAAGAGTGGATCAGCGTGACCATGAAGGGCCGCTTGCTGATCCGAAATATCTGCATGGTGTTTGACCGCTACCTGGATCCGGAGAAAAGCCCGCTGCGCTACTCAAAGACCATTTGAGGGAATTCAGCTACAAGCTTCCGCGCCTGTCGCCAGCGCCTTCAGCAACGGCAAGTCGATCAGTTCGATATCGCGGTTGCTGACTTTCAGCATGCCGTCCTTCTTGAGCTTGGACAGCAAGCGGCTGATGCTTTCTATCGTCAGGCCGAGATAGTTGCCGATGTCTTCGCGCGTCATGCGCAGCTGAAAGCTGCTGGGCGAATAGCCGCGCGCCGCATAGCGCGACGACAGGTTCACCAGGAAAGCGGCAAAGCGCTGCTCCGCGCGCATATTGCCGAGCAACAGGATGACGCTTTGCTCGCGCGTGATTTCCTTGCTCATCATGCGATGGAAATGGCGCAGCAAAGTCGGAATCTCGCCAAACAATTCTTCCAGCCGGACGAACGGAATTTCACAGACCTCGCTATCTTCCAGCGCTACCGCATCGCATTGATGGGTATCGGTGCTGATCGCATCCATGCCCAGCAATTCCCCGCTCATCTGAAAGCCGGTAATCTGCTGCGCGCCGTCGGGATTGGTTTGCGAAGTCTTGAACTGGCCGACCCGCACCGCATACAGGGAACTGAATTTGTCGCCGATACGATACAGGCTGTCTTCGCGCGCTATGCGGCGGCGGCCGATAATGCTGTCCAGCCGCTGCATTTCAGGCTCATCCAGCCCCATCGGCAGGCATAGCTGGTGCATGCTGCAAGACGAGCAGCTGCTGCGCAGGGCGCGGATGTCCAGCAGTGGCGCGGCACGGGATGGGGTGTGATTCATAGACAGGTCCGATGGATGGCGTGGCGTTGCAACTTGCCAAGATTCTCCATTCTACTGCCATGTACCCTGCTACGGTCATAATCCGCAGGCAATCGCATCCTGCTCAATTGACGATGGCGGCGGCGCTGGTCGGCACGCCGGAAAAATCGGTCCAGCAATGACGCCTGAAATCGTACAGCTTGCAGCGCCGTGCCGTATCAAAGTACCAGCGCCAGGAAAATTTCTGGATCACGATGCGCAAGGGCAGCATGGTTTCCAGGATCCGCTGCGCTTCCTGCAGGCGATACAGCGGGATGCTCATGTCGACATGGTGCGCGGTGTGCTCCATGATGTGATGCAGCAGCGCGCCGATGCGGTAGCGGAAGGTCAGGTGCACGGTGGTCGAGACAAACGGCTGCGCCGCCGCCCACACGGTTTTCTGGTCATACCAGGCGACCCCGGTGTGGGTGTGATGGACGTACACGACAAAGCCGATCATCGCATTCCAGAACAGCAAAGGCGTTATGAATCCTGCCAGCAGGGTCAGCCATATCGGCTGCGCGGTACTCAGCGCCGCGGCCACCAGCAAGGCCACCCAGACCAGAGCGACGGCCGTGACCAGGATGCCATCCCAGACGAACACCGGGCGCCGGGTCGGCATGGTGCGGCGGTTCGGAAAGTACATGCGTTGCCACCACATTTCCACCAGATAGTAGAGCCAGGGCGCCCAGCCGCTGCGATAGATGCGTTCCAGCCACTGGCGCCGGCGCGGCAGCGCCTGAAATTCTTCCAGCGACAGTGGATGCCATACGAAATCGAAACCCTTCAGGTTGGTGTAGCCGTGATGTACCACGTTATGGCCCACATCCCACAGGCTGTAGGGCGTCAGCGACGGCAGGAACAGCAAGCGGCCGAGCCAGCGATTGAAGCGCCGGTGCGGGGTAAAGCTTTGATGGCAGGCATCATGGCCGAGGATGAACAGGCGGCCGATGATGAAACCGGCGACAGCCCCGAACAGCAGCTTCGCGGCGACATGCTGCAGCCAGACGGTGGCGCTGAGCGACATTGCAAACAGCACCAGGTCGAGCAGCACCAATATCAACGCCCGGCCGGTATTGCGGCGGGCAAGCGGCAGCAGCCAGGAGCGGATGGTTTTTCGATGCGGCATGGCCGCCGATGGCGATACCGGCTCCGGCAAGTGAGATACATTCATTTAGCAAACCTTTGACATAAAGACGACGCCGACCGATCTTAGAAGACTTGACGCGGCCCGGCGTTGATTTCGATCAAAGATCATGCAGATTGCAGAACCGCGTTGACGTCGCCTAGAAGCGGTAGCCGACGCCCATGCCGAGCAGCCATGGATCGATCTGGACGCGGCTGATTTTCTCGCCGCCGGCATACACATCGCTGCGGATTTGCAGTTTTTTCACGTCCAGGTTCAAGGACCAGTTTTTATCCAGCTTGTAGTCGAGTCCGGCCTGCAATGCCAGCCCCCAGCTGCTATGTTCCAGTTGCGCCGCGCCGTCCAGCAGGTCGACGTTGGAAATGTGCGTGTAGTTGAGGCCGGCGCCGAGGTAAGGACTGAAAGCGGCCTGCGGCAGGAAGTGATACTGCAAGGTGAGTGTCGGCGGCAGGTGCTTGAAGCTGCCGATTTTCTTGCCATCCAGCGTGACGTCCTGCTTTTGCGGATAGGTCAGCACCAGTTCGGTCGCCCAGTTCTCCGTGAAGAAGTAGGAAATATCGACTTCGGGGATGGTCTTGGAATTGACCTGCAAGCGGTCCGATGCGCCTGTGCCGCCTACCGCATCCGATTTGTTTGCCGGTTTCAGGTAGTCGGCGCGCAGCCGCACCTGCCATGGGCTTTCCTGCGCCATGCTGTTTGCTGCCAGGCCCAGTGTCGATAACGCCAATATGCATGCAGTGATTTTCATATCCGATTCCCGTTCAGTCTGTGTCGTGGTCTGTATTGACCTGCACTGTAAAAGGGAAGGCTGCAATATGCTTTGATGTAAATCAAGTCATGGGTAGAACGGCAAAGCAGCGGGACCGTCGGCAGGTTTCAGTAAACGCGTTTCACCGAATAGCCGCGCTGCTGCAGGATCGCCAGTACGCTGTTTGGCCCGACCAGATGCAGCATGCCGATGGCGACGAAGGGATCGTTTGCCGAAGCCGTCAGTTTTGCGATGCCGTCGGCCAGGCCGGGATTTCTGCCGTCGAGCAGGGCGCGCTGCATGAATTTGCTGGCGAAGCTGTCTTCGGCGTTCATTTCCGCTAGCATCGCCGCCAGGCCGTCGATATCGCCATTGCGCCACAAGTTGACGAGGTCCAGGGAGCGATGGGCTTTGGCTGGATCCTGTATTTCGTCGACGCTATCCTGCAGGAACTGGACTTGCTCGGCGGGCGACAGGTTGCCCAGCAACGCCAGCTGCGCCTCGGCGGTTTCCAGTTCGACCAGGCGTTTGTTGCTGCTTTTCGCCAGGCTGGCGAGCGTGCTGTCGACCCCATATTGGGACAGATAACCTTGGCTGGCGTATTCACTGATGCCAAGCATGGTCGCGATCAGCCATGGTTTCAGGCTGGCGACCTGCTCTGGCGTCATATCGTATTTTTCCAGCAGTGCGGTCAGTTGCTTTTGCAGCTTTGGCGGCAAATCTTTCTGGTGCGGTTTGCCGTCCAGGTAGAAACCATATTTTTTCATCAGCGGAATCATGGCCTGGGTATTGCCAGGATCGATTTCCAGGGCGAGACAGCAAGATTGTTGCAGAGCTTGCAATATTTTTGCGTCCAGCGGATAGAAATCCGCCTTGCCGACGTGGATGGTGCCGAATACATAGGCGCTATGGCCATCGCGCTGGATCTGGAACATGGCGCCGCCCTGGCGCACGGCGGCGGACGGTTGCAGGGAGGCGCCGGCAAGGGTGTCCTGGGCGAACAGCGGCGCTGCGCCAGCCAGCAACGTCCCCAGGCCGAGGGCAAGCAGCAGGCGGCGTAACAAGCGGAGACCGTGCCAGGGCCCGTGCAATTGTGCGAGTAATGTCACTATAATCTGACGAAACACAGCTTCCCCTTTGGTTAACGAGTTCAACGATTTTAATTCCGGCCCAAGCGCCGGCGCACATCATGGTAATGGATACAGGCAGTAAAAAAACAAAGGGAAAGAATAATACGGCGCTCTGGCTGTTCGATCTGGACAATACTTTGCACAATGCTTCGCATGCGATTTTCCCCGCTATCCATGTCAACATGAATGCTTTCATGGCGCGCACCCTGGGCAGCGGCGGCGTCGACGCCGATGTCGCCACCGTCAATGCCGTTCGTGAAAACTACTGGCGGCGCTATGGCGCGACCCTGCTCGGCATGGTAAAACATCATCAGGTGCGGCCCGAGGATTTCTTGCGCGAGGCGCACCGCTTCGACGATCTGCTGGGCATGATCCGGGCCGAACGCGGCCTGATCAATCTGCTGAAACGTCTGCCAGGCCGCAAGATCCTGCTGACCAATGCGCCGCTGCGTTATTCAGGCGACGTCGTGCGCCACCTGCGCCTGCAGCGTCATTTCGGCAAGCATATTTCGATCGAATCCATGCATGTGCACCGCCAGCTGCGGCCGAAGCCGTCGCGCCACCTGCTGCGGCAGCTGATCGCGCGCGAGAAGGTGCCGGCGCGGCGCTGTATCCTGGTGGAGGATACCATCGCCAACCTCAGGGCCGCCAAATGGGTCGGCATGCGCACGGCATGGGTGACGCAGTACCTGAAGGACCAGTCAAATACGATAAAGCGCCCCAATTACGTCGATGTCAAAGTAAAATCCGTCCGTCAGCTGAGCAAGAATCTGCACCGTCTGCGTTGAGGTCCCGCTAGTGGCTAGAGGGAGGTTTAACGCGCAGGCCCCGTTTCAGCTGCAGTTTTCCTTATCTCCATCATTACTAAAATAAAAAATCATGGCTACTAGCAAACCAGGCGAGCGTAAATTACAAATCCTTCAGACCCTAGCGGTCATGCTGGAACAACCCAAAGGGGAAAAGATCACCACGGCTGCGCTGGCCGCCAGGATCGAGGTGTCCGAGGCGGCGCTGTACCGCCATTTCGCCAGCAAGGCGCAGATGTTCGAAGGCTTGATCGAATTTATCGAGACGACCGTATTCGGCCTGGTCAACCAGATTACCGAACAGCAGGAAAAGGGACTGCATCAGGCGCAGGCGATTACCTTGATGCTGTTGAATTTTGCCGAACGCAATCCAGGCATGACCCGGGTCATGATCGGCGATGCGCTGATCAACGAGGACGAGCGCCTGCAGCTGCGCATGAACCAGTTCGTCGACCGTATCGAATTGGCGCTGAAGCAGGCGCTGCGCACCGCCGCCGCGCAAGGCGAAGCGAATGAAGCGGAAACCGCAATGCGCGCCAACATTCTGACCAGTTTCGTGCTGGGACGCTGGCAGCGTTTCGCCAAGAGCCGTTTCCAGCACAAGCCCAGCGCCGACGCCGCGCAGCAGGTCGCGCTGATGCTGGTCTGATTTTTTTGCTACCATCGCTGGCTAGCGTCGTGCCGGCCGGCTTGGCTGGCGCGCGCCGTACAACTCAATGGAGCAGAACAGATGAAAAAAGCATGGTTGGGGACGACCGTTTCCGCAGCACTGGCAATCACCCTGGCCGCCGGCAGCAGCGGCGCATATGCTCAGATCAAGGTCGGCGTGAGCGTTTCCGCCACCGGCCCGGCGGCGTCGCTGGGTATTCCGGAGAAAAACACGTTTGCTCTGCTGCCCAAGGAAATCGCCGGCCAGAAGGTGCAGTACATCGTGCTGGATGACGCCACCGATAGCACTACGGCGGTAAAGAACGCACGCAAACTGATCAGCGAAGAAAAGGTCGATCTGCTGATCGGTTCGACCGCGGTGCCTGGTTCGCTGGCGATGAGCGATGTCGCCGCCGAGTCCGGCACGCCGATGATTTCGATGGCGGCTTCGGCTTCATTGGTCGAGCCGGTCGACGCCAAGCGCCGCTGGATTTTCAAGACGCCGCAGAACGATTCGCACATGGCAACCGCGATCATCGCCCACATGGCCGATGCCGGCGTCAAGAGCGTGGCCTTTATCGGCTTCTCGGATGCCTACGGCGAAGGCTGGTACCGCGAATTTTCCAAGCTGGCCGAGCTGCGCAAGATCAAGATCGTCGCCAATGAACGGTTCGCCCGTCCCGACACCTCCGTGACCGGCCAGGTCTTGAAGATAGTCAGCGCCAATCCGGATGCCGTGCTGATCGCCGGCGCCGGCACGCCCGCCGCCTTGCCGCAAAAAACCTTGAAAGAACGGGGCTACAAAGGCAAGATCTATCAGACCCACGGTGTCGCCAACAATGATTTCCTGCGCGTCTGCGGCAAGGATTGCGAAGGCACTTTCCTGCCTGCCGGACCGTTGCTGGTGGCGGAGCAGCTACCTGACAGCAATCCGGTCAAGAAATCCGCCATGGCCTACCGCAGCGCCTATGAAAAGGCCTACGGCGTCGGCAGCATTTCCACTTTCGGCGGTCATGCCTGGGATGCCGGCATGCTGCTCGGCGCGGCTGCGCCAGCGGCGCTCAAGAAAGCTCAGCCTGGCACCAAAGAGTTCTGCGCCGCGTTGCGTGACAGTATTGAAGCCATCAAGAACCTGCCGGTCTCGCAAGGCATCGTCAACATGAGCCCGACCGATCACGTCGGTTTCGATCAACGCGCACGGGTGATGGTGGAAATCGTCAACGGCAAATGGAAGCTGCTGGGCGCTGCGCAATAACGCCGCATAGAAAAAGCATGGATCTTTCAATCGCCGCCATCCTGGCTCAGGATGGCATCACCAGCGGCGCCGTTTATGCGCTGCTGGCTCTGGCGCTGGTGCTGGTATTTTCGGTTACCCGCGTCATCTTTATCCCGCAGGGCGAATTCGTGGCGTTCGGCGCCTTGACGCTGGCGGCCATCCAGGCCGACAAGTTTCCCTTGTCGGCAACGCTGCTGGTGGCGCTCGGGGTATTGAGTTTCATCCAGGAAGCTGCAATGCTGCTGGCCGGCCGCAGCGGCGAAAGCCGCGCGACGCTGGTCAAGCGCGGCGGCCTTGCCTTGCTCAAATTCGTCCTGTTGCCGTTCATTGTCTATGGCGTCGCCCGCCTGTACGGCCACGCCTCTCTGGCCATGCCTTTGCAGGTCTTGCTGACGCTGGCGATCGTGGTGCCGATGGGACCAATGGTGTACCGGCTGGCATTCCAGCCGCTGGCGGAAGCCAGCACCCTGGTGTTGCTGATTGTCTCGGTAGCGGTGCACTATGCCTTGATCGGCATCGGCCTGCTGATGTTTGGCGCCGAAGGTTCGCGCACCGCACCATTTTCCGACGCGCGTTTCGACATCGGCGGCCTGACT
>NZ_DATMRB010000114.1:0-27854 GCF_035566555.1 Collimonas sp. | reverse complement strand
GCTGGCCGTCGCTGAAACCGGCCTCGGCAATGTTCAGGGTGTGCGGCAAATGATCGACGCCAGGCATCAGATTGCCGGAAAAGGCCTTGCGGTTGTTGCTGATGCCGCCCACCGAAATGCCGCCGAAGCCGACTCCGTGATAGCCGCGCTCGCGGCCGATGAAGCGGGTGCGCTGGCCTTCGCCGCGGGCGCGATGATAAGCCAGGGCGATCTTCAGCGCGCTGTCGACCGCTTCCGATCCGGAATTGGTGAAAAAGATGCGGTCCAGCCCGGCCGGCATCAGCCCCGCCACCTTATCGGCCGCGGCGAACGCCAGCGGATGACCCATCTGGAACGACGGCGCGTAATCCATGCTGCCGATCTGGCGCGTGACGGCGGCAGTGATCTCGTCGCGGCAATGGCCGGCGTTGACGCACCACAGGCCGGCGGTGGCGTCGAGCACCTGGCGGCCGTCGTCGGTCTGGTAATACATGCCCTTGGCGGACACGAACATCCGCGGCGCTTCCTTGAACTGGCGGTTGGCGGTGAATGGCATCCAGAATGCCGACAGGTCTTGATCCGATTGATGTGTGTTCACGGCAGGCGGCTTTATTGTGGTTGGTAATGGCGCCGATTATTGCAGTTACAATCTGAATTCATAGATACACTTCACACAAATCGTTAAAAGTGTATTGTTGTGAATCCTGATCTGTACTGAATACACTGCCGCCATGACTACCAAACCCGCCGCGTCCGATCCTTTGCAACTGCCCCTGCCGCTGGACCGGCAATCCGCCCTCGGCTTGGTGGAACAGGTAGTCGCCGCCCTCGGCGCCCTGATCGACAGCGGCAGGCTGCACCCCGGCGAACGGTTGCCGTCGATCCGCCAGTTCGCCCGGCAGCAAGGCGTCAGCAACGCCACCATCGTCGAAGCCTATGAACGGCTGGTGGCGAGCGGCATGCTGATCGCCCGCCGAGGCTCGGGTTTCTTCATCGCCAAGCGCGAGGCGGCGCAGCGCAGCGGCATGCCGCCGCTGCGGCCCAATCCGGTGATTGACTCGGCCTGGCTGTTTTCGGAAGTGTTTGCCGACGAACGGGTGCCGATCAAGGCCGGCTGCGGCTGGCTGCCCAGCAGCATGCTGGACGGCGAGGGTTTGCACGCGGCGGAACGGCGCATCCTGCGTTCGCCCGGAGCGCAGCAGGTCGGCTACGGCCATCCCTTCGGCTATGGGCCGCTGCGGCAAACCATTGCCAAGTCCTTTGCCAACTGGGCGCTGGAGATCGCGCCGCACCAGGTAGTCACCACCCACGGCGTGACGCAGGCGCTGGACCTGATCATGCGCACCCTGGTCAAGCCGGGCGACACGGTATTCATCGAGGAGCCCGGCTACTGCAACCTGATCGCCATGCTGCGGCTGGCGGCCATCAATGTGGTCGGGGTGCCGCGCACCGTCAGCGGCGTCGACCTGGAAGCGCTGGAGCAGCTGGCGACGCTGCACAAGCCGAAGATTTTCTTCACCAATCCTGTTTTGCAGAATCCGACCGGCACCAGTTATACCCCGGCCTGCGCGATGCGCGTGCTGCAAGCCGCCGAGCGCCACGGTTTCTGGGTGGTGGAAGACGATCTGTACCGCGAGCTGGCGCAGGCCACCGATCCGATGCTGGCCGCGCTCGACGGCCTGCAGCGCGTGATCTATGTCAGCGGCTTTTCCAAGACCATCGCGCCGTCGCTGCGGCTGGGCTTCATCGTCTGCCAGAGCGATCTGGCGCAGGAGCTGGCGCGCACCAAGATGATTTTGAGCCTGACCAATTCCGAAATCACCGAACGGCTGGTCTACAACGCCTTGACTGAAGGCCATCACCGGCGCCACGTCGAGCGCCTGGCCGGCACGCTGCTGAGCGCGCAGGCGCAGGTCAGCGCCCGCCTGGAGGACGCTGGGCTGCTGCCGTTCGGGCCGCTGCGCGGCGGCATGTTTTATTGGGCCCGGATGCAGGACAGCACGCTGAGCGCCACGGAAATTGCCGACCGCGCGCTGGCGCAAGGAATCTGGCTGGCGCCGGGCGAGTTTTTCCACGTGGCGCCGCCGTCGCATCCCTGGTTTCGTTTTAATGTTGCCTTTTCGGATCTGCCCAAGCTATCCGATTTCTTCAGCAAGTTGAGCCAGGGGCCCTCAGGAAGTAACTGAGGATCTTGCACTCGGCGGAAAATAAAAACCCGCGCACTCGTTACGAGGCGCGGGTTTTGTCATTGACTGCCGATTCCCGAAGAATCGCTGACAGGCTATCAGTTGCCGTTATTCGCATCGACCGGATATTGGCCGTTGGAGAAGACCAGTTGGCCGGAGCTGCGTGCGTCAGCCAGTTCTTGCTGGACTTCAGCACGGGTTTTACCGGACGCGGTGGTAGCGACGCGGTTGAACTGCGGATATTGCGAACCGGCGAAATCGAGTTCACCGGCAGCGCGTGCCTGTGCCAGTTCGGCCTGCACTTCGGCGCGGGTCTTGCCCGGGACGTTGCTGGCGGCGGCCGGCAGGAACACCGGGTATTGCGAGTTGGCGAAGTTGAGTTCGCCGGCGGCGCGGGCGCGGACCAGTTCGGCCTGGACTTGGGCGCGGGTCAGCGGAGCGGTATTGTCGGCTGCAAATGCAGGAGCGGAAACGATTGCGGTCAGTGCCAGTGCGGCGATCAGATTGGTTTTCATGATGAATGCTTTCTTTTTCGAGTTGATAACAAAGTGTCAAATACAGCGGCCATGCAGCGCATGGTCTGACGGGGCGGCAACTTTGCTGGACCGTCGGTGCTGGGCTGCTGGATATATATCTATCACTAGGTAGATAGCTAGGGGAAATAAAAAACGCCTGCAATAGACGACGCTTCCTGAATCCGCTATTTCATCCCGCAGTCCGGGCACGTTGCCCGATCCAGTCCTGATATTGCCGTAGGAAAAAAATCTGGGTCGGATAAGGCTGTCACAACGTGTCTGCAACTACTGTAAGATGGATTCTAGTTATCTACTGCTAGGTAGTCAAATGGTATTTGCTTATACAGATAAATCATTACCTGATAGGCCACAGATACGCCACAAAAAGAGATATTCGAATATTTGTCTACCTTTCAGTAGATAATATATGATACGATTCAAGCAGAACGTCTTTGTGATGTTGATTGTTGCATGACCCGCGCCGCTTGCCGTCGCAGGGATAAAAGACGTAGCATGGCGGGGCATTGCCGCCAGAAACTGTACAGTGCGTGCGCACCGTATTGTTCCTCTATCTCTTTATAGGTAACAAGATCATGAAAACCGTTTCCCCTGTACGCGAACAACTGCTGGAGCACACGCTGGTGCTGCTGGGCACGCGCGGCTATAACGGGTTCAGCTATCGTGACCTGGCCGAGCTGGTCGGCGTCAAGACTTCCAGCATCCACTACTATTTCCCGACCAAGGAAGACCTGGCGCTGGCAGCGGTGCAAGCTTATGCCGGCAATATCGGCGACATCATGCGCGGCATGGATGTGAACGGGCCGCTCAAGGAACAGATCGAAAAATACCTGGCGCTGTGGCGCAAGAATCTTGGCACCAGCCGCGTCTGCCTGTGCGGCATGCTGGCTGCCGAAGCTACCAGCCTGCCGCAAAACGTGCTGACCGCCCTGCAGGCTTTCTACAGCATGCACGAAGCCTGGATCACCCAGCGCCTGGAACGGGCCGTTGCTGAAAAGGGCGTGCAGCTGCCGGCTGCGCCATCGGTTTACGCCATGACCATCCTGGGCGCGCTGCAGAGCGGCCTGATTTCCGCCCGCCTGTTCGGCAAGCCTTGCAGGCTCGATGCGGCATCGGCCATGTTGCGTTCAGCCATCGCCACGGAAAGCGGCAAGCAAGCTGCCGCGGAAGCCGACGCCGCGCTTTCCTGAATCAAGCGATTTGACCCGGCGTTGTTGCAGGACGCCGACAGATTGCCGCTTTTCCACATGACTCCCGCCTGCATCGCTGTCCCGTCCTGACAGCGCCTTCTTCTCTCCCAAAACACCTAGTGTCGTGTCATGCCCGTTGCACAACCGGGTGCCCTGGCGCGCTCAGATTTTCAGCATTAACGATTGACACGGAAAAATATCGCCCCTACCATTGTTTCATATATCAATACGTTGTTTTGTTAGATGAAACATCAGAGCGGCCGGAACCGGTCAGGCATTCCCAGGCAAAGCAGGCCTGGAAATGACCGGACAGCCGAAGCCGCCATTGAATTTTTTTCAACCGGGAGGAGTGAGTCATGAAGAAGTCGTTAATTGCATTATCGGTTCTAGGCAGCTGCAGCTATGCTGCGCAGGCGCAAACCAATGTCACCGTGTACGGCCTGCTGGATTCGGGCGTCACCTATGTCAACAAGATCGCAGCGCCAACGGCTGCCGATGCGCGCGGCACCGGCAGCCGCTTCAGCGTCGATTCCGGCGATCTGCAGCAGTCGCGTTTCGGCTTCAAGGGTACGGAAGATCTGGGCGGCGGCATGAAAGCCCTGTTCCACCTGGAGGGCGGCTTTGCGGTCGACACCGGTGTCTCCGGCCAGGGCGGCCTGACTTTCGGCCGCACCTCGGTGGTCGGTCTGTCGGGCAATTTCGGTACCGTGCAACTGGGGCGGCGCAAGGACTTCATCGATGAAGTGGCTACTTACTACTCCAGCGTGTACGACTTCGGCGTGTTCATCAATGGCGTGCACGACAACAACCTGGACCGCGTCGGCGGCAACCGCGCCAACAACCAGATCCGTTACGACACGCCGCTGCTGAATGGCCTGGTGCTGAACGCCACCTACGGTTTCGGCGAAACCGCCGGTTCCACCGCCACCGGCCAGTCGATCGGCCTGGGCGCGAATTACTCGAACGGCCCGTTCGGCATCGGCATCGGCTACTGGCAATCCAAGCTGGGCACCTTGTCCGGCGGCGTCAATACCTCCAGCGACCAGGGTACGTCACTGGGCGCCGGCTGCACGCCGAGCTACGGCCACCCGGGCGATACCTGCATCAAGACCTGGATGCTGGGTTCCAGCTACAAGACCGGTCCGTGGCGTTTCTTCGGCGCCTGGTCGAAAGTGCTGCAGCCGCTGGCTACGTATGGCGGCAACGCTGCGCCGCTGGCTGTCAAATTCAGCGGCAGCGCGGGCTCGTCGCCTTTTACCGCGGGTGGCTCCAACAACAACAGCACCAATGTCTTCGACCTTGGCGTCAACTATGCCTGGTCGGACAGTTTGCGCCTGGTCGGCAGCGTGCTGCAATCGCGCTACAGCTTTATCGGCAGCAGCACCAAGGGCCGCCTGACGCAGCTCAACCTGGGCGTCGACTATAGCTTCTCCAAGCGCACCGATCTCTACAGCTATGTGGCGGACCTGCGCGCCGCCGACATGTACAGCCCGGGCGTCACCGGCGGCGCGCCTGGCGCTGACAATGCGCAAATCGCCTTCACGGTCGGCTTGCGCCACAAGTTCTAAGGCAGCATAGTGCCGGTAGCCGATAAACCGCAGCGGCACCGGCATTGCAACCGACACACAGGTCGACGGAGATCAGCATGGCAGGCAGCAGCACGGTAAGCGAAAAACAGGGCGGGCACGGCAACAGCCGCATGCTGCATCCGGTAGCGATGATGCTGCTGATCATGCTGGTGGCGGTCGGCCTGACTTATATTCTGGACTCGGGACAGTTCCAGCGCCAGGCCAAGCTGGTGGTGCCCGGCACCTACCAGCTGATCGCCAAGCAGCGCGACCTGACCTCGCTGCTGGCCGCCAGCCCCGCCGCCAGCAACGCACAGCAAGCCTATCCCGCCAGCCTGTTTTCGGCGATGGCGGCGATTCCCGCCGGCCTCGCCAAGAGCGCGCCGCTGATCTTCATGATCATGTTCATCGGCGGCATGTTCGGCGTGCTGCGCAAGAGCGGCGCACTGGATGCCGGCATCGACCGCCTGCTGGCGCGCACCGGCGGCAATGTCTACCTGCTGACGCCGGTGCTGATGATCGCCATCGCCGCCGGCAGCACGTTCCTCGGTCTGATTTCGGAATACCTGGTAATCATCCCGATGATGCTGATCCTGGCGCAACGGCTTAGCCTGGGGACGCTGTACGCCACCGCATTGGTGGCGATCGCGGCCAAGGTCGGCTACCTGGCCTCGGTAACGAATCCGCTGGCGCTGGTGATTGCCCAGCCTATCGTGCAGGTGCCGCTGTTGAGCGGCGCCGGCTTGCGGCTGGCGGTGTTCGTGCTGTTCCTGGCCATCGGCATCGCTTATCTGCTGTACTACGTCAAACGCCAGGGCTACAGCTTGCCGGCCGACCTAAGTAATGGGCAGAGGCTGTCGCTGTCGCACCGCTTCGTGCTGACAGTGGTCGGCGCCAGCGTGATCGCGCTGGTGGTCGGCACCAGCGTCTGGAAATGGGGCGATATCCAGCTCGGCACCTTCTATATCTTCGAGGGCATCATCATCGCCATCGCCGCCGGCATGTCGGTACGCACCGCCTGCGACGCTTTTGTCGAGGGCATGAAGGGCATGATGCTGGCGGGCTTGCTGATCGGTTTGGCCAAGGCGATTGAAATCATCCTGCACGACAGCCTGGTGCTGGACACCGTGATCTATCACCTGGCGGCCATCGTCGAAGGGCGCGGCCGGCTGTTTGCGGCGGAAGGCATGATCCTGGTGCAGATGCTGCTGGACGTGCTGATTCCCTCGACCTCCGGCAAGGCCGCCATCAGCATGCCCATCCTCGGTCCGATCGGCCATCTGTCCGGCGTCAGCGGCCAGAGCGTGGTGCTGGCTTTCCTGTTCGGCAACGGCCTGACCAATATGGTGACGCCGACCTCCGGCATGCTGCTGGCTTACCTGGCGACCGGCAAGGTTGGCTACGGTGCCTGGCTGCGTTTCATCCTGCCGCTGTTCGCGATCTTCACTGTGCTGGCGATGGCCTTCATGGCGTTTGCAGTTTATAGCGGCTATTGAGCCGCGGTTTCATAGAGTAAGGCACCATCATGCAAGACACGTATTTCCTCATCCGGCCGGAGCACGGCAAGCAGATTCCGCTGATCTTCGATTCGCCGCACAGTAGCCGTTTCTGTCCGCCCGACATGCGCGCCAGCGCGCCGCAAGAAGCCCTGATGTCGGGCTGGGACGCCTATGTCGACGAGCTGTGGAGCGGCGCGCCGCAATCCGGCGCCACATTGCTGGCGGCTGGCGTGCATCGCAGCTATATCGATTTCAATCGCGCCCGCGGCGACATCGATCCGGAACTGCTTGACCAGCCTTGGCCGCAGACTATCCAGGTCTCGGAAAAAAGCAAGGCCGGGATGGGCCTGATCCGCCGCTACGCCCTGCCCGGCGTGCCGATGTACCAGCGCAAGCTGAGCGTGGCCGAAGTGCAGCAGCGCATCGAACGCTATTACGATCCCTACCACGCCCAGTTAAAGCAGCTGATCGACCACGCCCACGCGCGTTTCGGCCAGGTATGGCATATCGATTGCCATTCCATGAAATCGGTTGGCAACGCCATGAATATCGACAACGGCGCGCGCCGTCCGGATTTCGTGCTGGGCGACCGCGACGGCAGCGCCGCCGATCCGGCCTTTACGCAATGGGTGGCGCAGCAGCTGCGGGCATTGGGCTATATAGTCAAGATCAACGATCCCTATCGCGGCGCCGAACTGGTGCGCGCCTATAGCGATCCGCAGCATGGCCGCAACAGCATGCAGATAGAAATCAACCGCGCGCTGTACATGAACGAGCAAAGCCTGGAGCGCAGCGCCGGCTTCTTGAAATTGCAGGAACACCTCTCCCAACTGGCAAAGGGCATGTCGAGGTATATTAGCGACAAATTAATCTGATCAGAAGCAGGAAGCATGGCCGACTATACCGTTGCCGCAGTAGATGAAGCATTGGCGCTGCTGTTGCTGGTGGCGCAAAGCCCGGGACTGGGGGTGACCGAGCTGTCGGTCCGCTCCGGCAACACCAAGGCGCGCACCTTCCGCCTGCTGTATACGCTGGAACAGCGCGGGCTATTGCACCGCGAAGGCGATACCCCGACTTACCATCTGGGCTACAAGGCGCTGTATCTGGGCGTCGCCGCCCAGGAACAGGTCAGCCTGGTGCGGGTGGCGCGCAGCCATCTGCGTGATATCGGCGGCATCTGCAATGAAAACGTCCAGGTGCGGGTGCGCGACGGCCTCGAGATGGTGTGCGTGGCGCGCTGGGAATCGACCCAGGCGGTGCGGGTCCATACCGATGTCGGCAATCGCCGGCCGCTGTATGCCGGCGCCTCCGGCAAGGTGCTGCTGGCGCATGCGCCGCAGGCGGTACAGGAAGCGGTGCTGGCCGGTGCGCTGACCCGTTTTACCGACAACACCATCGTCGAGCGCCAGGCCCTGGAACAAGAATTGCAGCAGGTGCTGGCGCAAGGCTATGCGGTGTCCTTCGCCGAACGCTCCAGCGGCGCGGTGGCGATCGCCGCTCCCATCATGGACGCTGACGGCGCGGTGATCGCCTCGCTCAGCATCGCCGGCCCGGCCAGCCGCATCAGCGCCGACAACCTGCAAGGTTTCATCGACCTGGTGGTACAACGCGCGCGCGATCTGTCGCTGGGCCTGGGATACGCTTACCGCTAGAGCACGCTTCATTGTCAAAATCCGTGCTGGAACGCACAATTTCCTCAAGCCAGCGTACCAATAAGGTTCACAAGCGCAGTTCGTAGACGGTCCAGCGCGGTGCATATTCGCTGAAGCCGAGCTTCTGATGCAGCCGCATCGAAGCCGCATTGCCGGCGGCGACCAGCGCCTGGATTTCGGTTTTGCCCTGCGCAGCCAGCTGCGCAGCCGCCAGCTGATACAGCTGTTCGGCCAGCCCTCTGCCACGCCAGCCATGGCGCACGCCGACGCCTTCGACGCTGCAGCCGTCGACCAAGGCAAAGGCTTGATACTCGCCGCTTGCATCCGCCAGCACCAGGCTGGCTTGCGGGTTTGCCGCCAGCCATTCTTCGCGTAAGGCGGCGACGGCGGGAATCGGTGAATTCGGCACGCCGGCAAACGTCTCCGCATAACAGGCGTGCAGCTTGTCCCAGTCGATGGCGTCGCTGGCGACCGCATGCAAGCCTGCCGGCAAGCCAGGCGCGGCGGCCAGCGGCAATGCGTGGGAAAAATTCACAAACTCGAACAAGGCGCCGAAGCCGGCTCGCTGCAAGCCTTCGCGCTTGGCGTTTTCGCCGGCCCGCACGCTGATGCGCAGCCTTTGCGCGCCAGCCGCGCGGACCTCTTCGCTGACGATGCCGATCAAGGCCGTGGCGACCTCGACATCAGCCGCAATCAGGGGCGAGCCATAGGCACAGCCGTCTTCAGCGATGCCGAGCGTGACCCAGGCCACGCACCCTGCCACTTGCTCTGCGCGCCAGATCATGGCCACGTTCTGGCCGTGCGCACGGCCAGGGCTCTGCAAATCGTGGGCCAGCGTGTGCACCATGTGCGGCGCCAGCTGCCGGTTCCACAGGTCTTGCAGCAGGGGTAGCGCGGCGGGCAGCAAAGGAGTGATATGCAGGGACATGATGATCGGCTTGGGTTCAGGTGGCTTGTGCAATATAGCTGGAAACGCCGGCCACCAGGGCATCGAAGGCGATGCGGCAGCGTTCGCTGGAGCGCAGGTCTTCGTGCATGACGATCCAGGTTTCCAGCTCGCTGCTGACGACGCCGGCCAGCACCGGCTGCAAATCCGGGTTGTGGCGCACCAGCGGGGTCTGGCACATGCCGATGCCGTAGCCGGCGCGGATCGCCGCCAGCTGCGCCAGCTGGTTGTCGGTGCATAGCGAGAACATGTCGCGCGAGAGCTGCAGGCCGCGCTTTTGCATGGCGCGGATGTAGCTGGTTTCCTGGTCGAAGCCGATCAGCGCATGCTGCTTGAGTTCACCGACGCTGGCCGGCATGCCGGCCAGTTCCAGGTAGCGGCGGTGCGCAAACAGGGCGAGCGGAATCGCACCGACCTTGCGCGCTACCAGCGCGCCCTGGCTCGGCTGCACCATGCGCACGGCGATGTCGGCGTCGCGTTGCAGCAGGTCCTGGGTGCGGTTCGACAGCACCAGTTCAATGCTGATGTCGGGACGCGCTTCGCGCAGAGCGGTCAGGATAGGCGGCAAGACTTCGGCGCCGACCACGTCCGACGCCGTGATGCGCACCGTGCCGCGCTGGCTGGCGGCGGTCGAGGCGCGCCGCAGCGCATTGGCGGTGACGCGCAGGTTGTCGGCGAAGGGCCGCAGGCTGAGGGCGGTGTCGGTCGGCGCCAGCCCGGTTTGCGAACGGATGAACAGCTTGACCCCGAGCGCCTGCTCCAGCGCTTCGATCTGGCGGCCGACGGTGGGCTGGGTCAGGCCCAGGCTGCGGGCGCCGCCGGACAGCGAGCCTTCTTCCAGCACGGCCAGGAAAGCGCGGTACAGATCCCATCCGGGTTCTTGGTTAATCATACAAATATGTATAGCCGATATGTTTAGATAGCCAATTTTAAACTAATCGCGCCGCTGTTACTCTGGACTCCTGCTTTCTTAATCCAAGGAGATCATCATGCAACAGACCACTTCAGCAACATCAGCAACATCGCGCAAAATCGCGCTGGTCCTCGGCGCCACCGGCGGCATCGGCAACGCCATGGCGCAAAAGCTGCTGCAGCGCGGCTGGCAGGTACGCGCGCTGCATCGGCGCGCCGCCCAGATGGCTGCCGCCGACAGCAACGGCATCGACTGGCGCCAGGGCGACGCCATGCAGCAGGCCGACGTCATCGCCGCCGCCGAGGGCGCCGCCATCATCGTCCATGCTGTCAATCCGCCCGGCTACCGCAACTGGGGCCAGTTGGTGCTGCCAATGATAGACAACAGCATTGCCGCCGCGCGCCAGTCCGGCGCGCGCATCATTTTGCCCGGCACTGTCTACAACTACGGCGCCGACGCCTTTCCCGATCTGAGCGAGAACTCGCCGCAGAATCCGGTCACCCGCAAGGGTGCGATCCGGGTCCAGATGGAACAGCGGCTGCGCCGCGCAGCGCAAGACGGGGTGCGCTCGCTGGTGGTGCGCGCCGGCGATTTTTTCGGACCGCACATGGCCAATGCCTGGCTTTCGCAAGGCATGCTGAAGCCGGGCCAGCCGGTGACCGCGGTGACCTATCCGGGCAAGCGCGGCATCGGCCATCAATGGGCTTATCTGCCCGACGTCGCGGAAACCATGATGCAGCTGGTCGAGCGTGAAGAAGCCTTGGCCGCCTTCGATACCTTCCACATGCAGGGCCACTGGGATGCCGACGGCACGCGGATGGTAGGCGCCATCGGCCGTGCCGCCGGCCGGGCGGACCTGAAAGTGAAGAGTTTCCCCTGGTGGCTGCTGCCGGCGCTGGCGCTCTTCGTGCCGGTGATGCGCGAAATGCGCGAAATGGCCTATCTGTGGCGTCAGCCTTTGCGCATGAACAATCGCCGCCTGCTCAAGGTGCTCGGCAGCGAGCCCCATACCGGCTGGGACCAGGCGATGCACAGCACGCTGGCGGGCATGGGTTGCATCAAGGAATGATCCGCGAGCAACATTATATTTTGCGGTAATTGGTTCCGGGGAATTCATGTCGGGGGATAATGCGTCTTGAACTTGATTCACAAACGGCTGTCGCCGCATACTGCGCGTATTCCCTCGGGAGGCGGGCAGCGGCGGCGGCCATCAATATTGGAAGCAACGCATTTTGAACACGACAAGAACCAAGCGCTGGAGCGGCAAGATGGATTCCCTGACAACTGACTATCTGAAAGATGTCATGGGCAAGATGGAAGTGTACGGCGACCGCGTACAGTTCGGACTGAGCAGTCCAGGGCCGCGCCCGTATTATCAGTTGACCAACAGTTCCGACAAGAAAATGGCCTTCGACGGCAATAACCATCTGCTGCATCCGAAAGAAGATGAATTCGTCGGCGTCAACAGTACCCCGGTCTTTTCGCTGGAACAGATCAAGGCCGCCATCGCCGCCGGCGGTTTCCGCTCCACCAGCAGCAGTTCCCGCAGTTCCGGCGGAACCACCCGCAGCAGCAGCCCGCGCGCCGGTTCGGTGGCGATGAAAGCCAAGGACCTGATCGACGCCGCAAGGTATGAATATTTCAGGAGCAACCGCCAGATCATGCCGGACGGCATAGGCGAACATTCGGCGGAAATCACCGAGCTGATGCTCAAGGGCAGCTCAGCCGCGGACGCCTTCGGCGAAGTCATCAAGCGTCATTTCTGACGCGTTTGCCGCGGCCTGGCAGCGCGCCGGGCCGCAGTATCTTGCAGTAACTATCCGCCGCCGGATGGCTGGCATAATAGCCGGATCGCAATTCCCGTCAAAGGAAGCAGGCATGATCCGGGCCATCATCTTCAGCGTCGCCTTCACCATCATTGCGCTGCCCGCCCGGGCCAGCTGCGCGGTCGCCGATGCGCTGATCGGCCAGTACGGCATTTCCTTCTCCGGTTTCACCCAAACCCTGCCGCGTGTCAGCCTGCCGGCAGAACAGCAAAGCCGGCCGCAAGCCTTGCTGACGCTGGCGCTGCCTAACCAGAACGGTCAGGTCAGCGATGGTTTTTCTCATACCGCCCTGATCAATACCGCGCAGAAGCGGGTCTGGATCCTGCGCACCGGCGGCTTCGCCGGGGTCTACCAGTGGTATGGTCCGGTGGCGTTGCCGGCAGCGGATTTTGCCGGCTGCAAAACCGAGCCGGGCGGCATGCCGCAGCCGGTCGGACGCGTCGGCTGAAGCAGGATTTCAGCGTTCGGCAGGCAGCTGGTAATAGGCCAGGAACATGTCCACCGCCGAATCCACCACCTGTTGCTGCATCTTGGCAGTCAGCGGTGGCTCGCCCAAGGTTATCTGCGGCCAGAACGCAAAGGTTTTCAGCAGGCTCTGCAGCTGATGCGCGGCGAAAGCCGGATCCACGGCCTTCAGACGGCCGTCGGCCTGCGCCGCGACGATCCAGGTGTTGACGCCTTCTTCCCGCTGGCCCATCCTGGCCACCATGTCCTGGGTCCGCTCCGGCGAATGGATGGCGGCGGCAATGGCGACCCGCGCCAGGTCGAGAAAATTGTTGTCGCTGAGCATGTGCATCTTCGATTGCAGCAGTTCGCGCAGCTGTCCGCGCAGGGGTTTGGCGGGGCGATAGCTGAGCGCGCTTTGCTCCTCGCTGGTCTGCCAGAGCCGGGTCAGGATTTCCGCGAACAATTCCTCTTTGCCAGGGAAATGGTTGTAGACCGTGCGCTTGGAGACCTCGGCGCGGGCGGCGATCTTGTCCATGCTGGTGGTTTCGAAGCCGTTGCTGCGGAATTCGGCGATAGCCGCCTGGACGATGGCCTCGCGCTTGCGGTCGGTAAGACGCGGAACTGTGCTCATGTTGTATCTCGGGATGGCGGATGTTGAATTGTACACCAATCAGTTTACTTTTTAAAAAATAGAAAGTACACTCTTCAGTGTAACTATTTGCCGCACATACGGCTATCGAGAACGGGACAGGCAATGAAAGTAATACTGTTTGGCGCCAGCGGCATGGTCGGACAAGGCGTGCTGCGCGAGTGCCTGCTGGACGACGGCATCGCAGAAATCCTGGTGGTCGGCCGCGCGCCGCTGGCGATTGCCAGCGACAAGCTGCGCCAGATCGTGCTGCCCGATCTCAGCCGCCTGGCCGAGCATGCCGGCGCCTTGCAGGATATCGACGCCTGCTTCCTTTGCCTCGGCGTATCGTCGGCCGGCATGACTGAGGCGCGCTACAGCGAGCTGACCTACGATCTCACGCTGGCCATCGCCGCCACCGTGGCGGCAGCCAGCCCGAACGTGACGCTGACCTATGTCTCCGGCGCCGGCACCGATTCCAGCGAGCACGGCAGCAGCATGTGGGCCCGCGTCAAGGGACGCACCGAAAACGCCTTGCTGCGTTTGCCGGTCAAGGCCGCCTTCATGTTCCGTCCGGGCGTGATCCAGCCGCTGCACGGGGTGGTCTCCAAGACCCGTTCCTACCGCCTGCTCTACCTGTTCGCCGGACCGCTGCTGCCGCTGCTGAAGCGGCTCTTTCCCAGCCATATCACCAGCACCGAGCAGATCGGCCGCGCCATGATCAGGCTGGCGCGCCAGGGCGGCCCCAGGCTGGTGCTGGAAAGCGTCGACATCAACGCCTTGTAGATCCGCCTTAAGGCAGGCCGTTACGGCCGTGCCGCAAAAAGCCGGGACGCAGGCTGAGCCGTTCAAAGTAGGCGCTCACGGCCGGATATTCGGCATGCTGCATGGGTGTCATCAGCCAGCGGTTGACCGACAGGCCGAGCGGCACATCGGCCAGCGTGAAGCTGTCGCCCAGCACGTAGGCGCCGGTAGCCGCCAGCTGCTGTTCCAGGATGCCGATATGGCGCGACCAGCTGGCCAGCGAAGCCGCCAGCGCCGCGCCATCGTTGTAGTCGGGATTTTTGCGCACCAGCGCCACGAATGCGTAGCGCCAGGAATTGTTCAGTTCGGTCGCCTGCCAGTCCATCCATTGTTCCACCCGGGCACGTTCGCGCGGCGCCGCCGGCAGCAGCCGGCCGTCGCCATAGGCCGCGGCCAGGTAGCGGATGATGGCATTCGATTCCCATAAAACGAAATCGCCGTCGCGGATCACCGGCACCATGGCGTTCGGATTCAAGGCCAGGTAATCTGGACTGTCGGTGGCGCGAAAGCCGCTGCCCCAATCCTCCCTTTCAAACGGCAAGCCCAGTTCATCGCAGGTCCAGAGCACTTTGCGGACATTGATGGACGATGCTTTTCCCAGAATTTTCAGCATGAGAGCTCTCTTTTTTTGTCGCAAAGACGGATTTTTGTGCTACAGATATATACCGCTGCACGCGGAATTTTAAAAGCAATTTGTCTGAAACCCGCGATTGCGGTAGTCTACATCGCCGATTCCAAGCAAATACGGTGCTAGAATTTGCAACTCACCACTTTTTTTGAGGATTTAACGAAATGAACAAAACCGAATTGATCGACGCCATTGCTACCGACTGCGAAATCTCGAAGGCCGCTGCACAGCGTGCACTGGAGTCCGTCGTGGACAATGTGATCAAGGCTGTTACTAAAGGCAGTACTGTTCAATTGATTGGATTTGGTTCGTTCTCTTCCGGTAAGCGCGCCGCTCGTGTCGGCCGCAACCCACGTACCGGCGAAGCAATCAAGATCGCTGCAGCCAAGACTGTGAAATTCACAGCTGGTAAAGCATTCAAAGATGCTGTGAACAAGAAGAAGAAATAATGTAACAATCGTCATTCAGCTTGACTGAGTGCCAGCCCCTTGAAGCAATTCATGGGGTTTTTTTTCGCCTGCCGGTTTGTGTCGACGACCGGCGCAGGTCGCCATGGTCATCGCTGATTGCCGATCTGCGTCCTGGCAGCCGGGTCAGTCGCCTGCGTTTTCCTGAAGCTCCGCCAGCACATCGGCGGCTTGCGCGGTGAGTGCTCCGCGCGCTGTCATGGCGGCCACAAACTCCCGGTATGGCTGTTCAAAGCCGCTTACCGGACTCATGCAATCGGTCACCAGCACCAGCTTTGCCACGTGCCGCGGCCCGAAATGTTCGGCGATGTGCTCGGTGGTCGCTTTCACGCAATGGCTGCCGGCTTCGCCGGCGATATAGATACGGTCGGCGCTGGCCAGACTGTCGAGGAAGGGCCGGTTCGACTGCGTCAGGGCGTCGTCCGGATCCGGCACTTCGGCCTGTACGGCGGAATAGTGTTCGGTCCACGGGTTGCTGCCCTTGCTGATCTTGGCGACGCTGCGCAGGGTCTGTTCTTCCCAGCGGTTGTAGGCGCGCCGCACATCGGCGTGGACGTTGTGTCCCCATGAGCCGATTTCGCAATGCACCGGCCAGATCATCAGCCGGTAGCGTCCTGCGGCTTCCAGCTGGTCCAGGTAATGCAGGACCCGCGGCAATGCAGCTGCCACGCGCGGCTGGTAGCTGCCGGCGCGCACCTCTGCTGCCGCGATCTGGGTAAATGGTGTGACCGCGCCGCCGCTGGCCGTGGTCCAGAAGCCGGGGTGGGCGATATCGAGTCGGTGATGCGAGTCGAGCGTGATGCTGATGGCGCTGAGGCCGGCGCCGCCGCCTTCGATCAGGCTGGCCACGCGCAGCATGTCGGCGTGGGCGCCGGGCACCGGCAATGCCGGTGTCTGCTTGTCCGGCAGGTAGCTGGGCGGGAGATCGCAAAAGTCGTTTTGCGGGTCGATGATCAACAAGTGCAGATTACGACGCATCTGTGGCTCCTAGACTACCTGTCTGTTTTTCCGGATTACAGCGCTGCCAGCATTTTCTTCAAGGCGTCCTGTGTGGCCGGATCGCTCAGGCCCAGGCTGCCCTTGGTTTCCAGCAGATGGTCGCGGCAGGCCGCCGGCCAGCCGAAGGCATCGTCGTCCAGCGCCAGCCAGCTGGTCGGCTTGCGCCTTTCGACGTCGCGCCAGACCTGCATGCCGCGCGGCATGGTGTCGAATTCCGCCGGCGTCAGCTTGGGGTGATGGAAGGTGGAGCCGATCACGCGTTCGCGCAGGCTTTCGGTCAGTTCTTGGCGGGTATCGTCGAACCCCAGCGCCCTGATCCAGCTGGTGGAGAGGACGATCTTGATTTCCGGATAAGGCGCCAGCAATTCTTCCAGGATCGGCATCCACTCAAAGAATGCGCGGTCAGGGGTGGCGATGTAGAGGCCGCGCTTGCGGTTGCGGATTACCTTGGCGTCATGCAGCACGCCGTTGTAGTCCAGATAGAGAATTTTCATGGTGCGTCAGTTATCAAGGTTGAATCGTGAGATTGAATCGCGGGGTTGAAGCGAAACCCCGGCCGCGGCAGGAATGCCGCTATCAGGCTTGCAAGTTTACTCCAAGTGGACCGCTGCGGCCCGCTTAATCGGCCGCGGCGCACGATCTGCGGTCAAAACGGCGCGCCGCCAGCAGGCTTAAAGCACTGCGGCTATACTCGAAAACCGCACTGACAGCTGAACAAGGAAGTAGCCGTGATACCAATTTCAATTCTGGACCTGGTCCGCATCCGGGAAGGCAGCGATGCCCGCGTCGCGCTGGATCATGCGCGCGATCTGGCGCTGCATGCCGAGGGCTGGAACTACCGCCGTTTCTGGATGGCCGAGCATCACAACATGCGCGGCATCGCCAGCGCCGCCACCGCGGTCGCCATCGGCCACGTCGCCGCCGGCACCAGCACGATCCGGGTCGGCGCCGGCGGCGTCATGCTGCCGAACCATTCGCCGCTGGTGATTGCCGAGCAGTTCGGCACGCTGGCCTCGCTGTTCCCCGGACGTATCGATCTCGGCCTGGGACGCGCGCCCGGCTCCGACCAGGCCACCACGCGCGCGCTGCGGCGCGACCCGGCCAGCGCCGAATCGTTTCCGCAAGACGTGCTGGAGCTGCAGGCTTTCCTGGCGCCGGCCGAGACCGGCCAGCGCATCGTCGCCGTGCCGGGCCACGGCACCAACGTGCCGCTGTGGATACTGGGTTCGAGCACCTTTGGCGCCCGCCTGGCGGCGGAACTCGGCCTGCCGTATGCCTTCGCTTCGCATTTCGCGCCCGATTCGCTGGAGATGGCGCTGCAGATGTACCGCGCCCAGTTCAAGCCCTCGCGTCAGCAAGCCAGGCCGCATGCCATGGTCGGCGTCAACATCATTGCGGCCGACAGCGATGCCGAAGCGCGGCGCCTGGCGACTACCCAGCAGATGTCCTTCACCGACATGCACCGCGGCGTGCGCGGCCTCAGCAAGCCGCCTATCGACGATATCGAGACTTACTGGACGCCGCTGGAAAAAGCCCAGGCTTCGCACATGCTGGCGCATTCGATCATCGGTTCGCCCGAGACCGTGCGCGCCGGCATCGAGCGCTTCTTGCTGCTTACCGGCGCCGATGAGCTGATGATTGTTTCGGACGTTTTCGAACACAAGGCGCGCCTGCATTCGTATCAGCTGATCGCCGACGTCGCGCGCGCCATCGAGCCGCTCTGAGCACTGGCTTTTTGTGCTGATTCCGGCTTCACCCTCACCCTGCCAGCTGATCGAAAGCAGCACTCTCCTCGGCCGCAGGATCTGGGTCAAGCGCGATGACCTGCTGCATGCCGAGGTCTCCGGCAACAAATTCCGCAAGCTCAAATACCCTTTGCTGGCATTGCAGGGCCGGCGTCCGGTGCTGGTCACCATGGGCGGTCCGTGGTCGAATCATCTGCATGCGCTGGCGCACGCCGCTGCCCTCGGCGGCTGGCCGAGCATAGGACTGGTGCGCGGCGCCGCCGGGATGAGCAGCGCGACGCTGGACGATTGCCGTCGCCTGGGCATGCAAATCCGCTTTGTCTCGCGCGAGGATTATCGCCAACTGCGCGCAGATGATGAAGCCTGGCGCCGCCATGTTGAGTCTGCCGGCGACAGTCATGTCTGGCTGCCGGAAGGCGGCAGCGCCCCGGCGGCGCTGCGCGGCGTGGCGGAGATGGTGGATGAAATTGAACAGCAGCTGCAGTTCATGCCGGAAGTGATGATGGTGGCCTGCGGCACCGGCGCCACGCTGGCCGGGATCCTTGCGGGTTTGCGCGGCCGCGGCCGGGTGATCGGCGTCGCCGTCTTGAAAGATGCCGCTTATCTGCGTCAGGAAATTGCGCGCCTGCTGCAGCAAGCCGGCTATCCGGACTACCAGAACTATCAGCTGCTCACCGACGCCCATCACGGCGGTTATGGCAAGGCGCCGCCCGAACTGCGGCAGTTCTGCCGCGATTTTTCGCAAGCGCTGGATGTGCCGCTTGAACCGGTCTACACCGGCAAGCTATTCCATGCGCTGCGCCGCTTGCAGCAAGCGCATGCCTTCCGCGACGATGAACGCCTGCTTGCGGTGCATACCGGCGGCATGCAGGGTGCGCGCGGGTTCATCGATTAGGCGCAGGTCGTTAATATTCACGCGCCCGACGCTCGTCCTGGCACGGCCGCGCCGCATCCAGGTAACCGATATCGCGCAAGACATGATCGCTCAAGTCCTGCAGCCTGATCAGCGGTGCGGCGGCCGGCGTTTCCAGCCGTTGCCGCCACCAGGCGGCAGCTAGCCGCAGGGTTTGCAAGACGCCGGTCGCGACACGCTGTGAGCGCGCCGAGACGGCAAGGGACGGACCAGGCAAGGCTGTAACAGTTTGGCAAGTTGTCGATGCGCAGTTCATGGCGGGCTCACAGGTGAATTTGAGGAAGACTTGAGTTGTTTCTAAAAAGCAGTTTCGGTATTGGTAAGCATATCGAACCAAGTATCCCTTGGGAAACGACTTGTTTTAACCATCTTGGTCAGCTATGCTTACCAGCATGAGCCGACTCCCACTACATACCCTGCCGGTGTTCCGCAGCGCCGCCCGCTCGCAGAATCTGCGCGCTACCGCGCTCGAAATGCATCTCACCCATAGCGCTGTCAGCCAGCAGATCGGCGTGCTGGAACAGCAGCTTGGTTTTGCCCTGTTCGAACGCCGCGGCCGCCGCATCGTGCTCAATGAAGCCGGCCGGACTTTGCTGTGCAGCGTCGAATCGGCCTTGGCGCAGCTCGATACCGGCGTGCTGGCAGCTGCCGCTACCGCGGTCGGCGCGTCGCAACGCTTGCGCCTGACCGTGATGCCTTCTTTCCTGCAACGCTGGCTGCTGCCGCGCATGCAGCGCTGGCGCGAGCGCCATCCCGATATCGCGCTGGAACTGCATTCTTCGCAACAGTTGATAGACTTGCAGCGCGACGGCTTTCACGCTGCACTGAGACAAGGCAAGGGCGGCTGGCCGGGCTTGAGCGATGAACGCCTGATCGATAGCCCGCTGGTGGTGGTGGCCTCGCCAGCTACTGCACGGCGCTTGCAAGGCGGCAGCGTGGCCGCGCTGGCGCACGAGCCGCTGCTGGGCGACAATGAATTATGGGATCGCTGGTTCAGCGAAGCCGGATTCACGCTGCACAGCAATCCGGTGGCCAGCTTCAACGACGCCGGCCTGATGCTGCAAGCCGCCGAGCAAGGGCTGGGGATTGCGCTGGGACGCGAGTTCATGGTGGCCGACGCTCTGCGCGACGGCTTGCTGGTGCAGCTGTCGGAACAACGGCTGGAGCCGGATGCCGAGTACGCTTCCTATTTCCTGGTGTATCCGCCCGCCCTGCGCGACTGGACGCCGCTGCAAGCCCTGCGCCGCTGGCTGCATGATGAAGCTTGCGATCTGCAGAAAAGCATGGGGTCGGTCGCGCCGGTGATTGTGCCGATGGCGGCAGAACCGCCGCAGAAGCCGGCGGCGCGGGTTAAACCTGCAAAGCGGAAGCCTTAGAGACCTTATCGGCAACCGTTTCCGCCGGCAGAAAATCGGCGACTTGGCGCACGATGGCGCCGTCATCCAGCCACGCCAGCGATTCCAACCACAGGCTATTGCTGAAGCGCTCATGGAAAAAGGCGAAATGGCCGATTGCCGCCAGCGCCAGTTGTTCCGGCCTGACCACCACATGGCTGCGCTCGCTGCCGCGGTAGTGGCGCAGCAGCCGCAGCACCGCAGCCGGGGTGCCGAAGTTGTCGTCGCTGATGCTGTAGGCCAGCAGCGGGCAGCGCAGCTGCGCAAACAAGCGGCCCGCGCCGCCGGGTTCCAGCTGCGCGCGGCGGAACGCCCATTCATAGGCTACGCCGGCCGGCAAGTCTTCCAGCCAGCCCAGCCGCCGTCCTGGAAAATAGCCGGCCAGCGCGGTCGCCAGCGGCATCAGCAGATGCCACTTGAGCAGCATGCGATAGCGGGCATGGGCAGCATAATCGCGCCAGTAGGCGAACTGCGCCGCCACCGTCAGCATGCGGCCGATGCGGCCGTTGGAGGCGCTGAAGCCGGGCAGCACGCCGCCGATGCTGTGGCCGATCACGGCGATGTCGGCATCGGGGAAATTCTTGATCACCCACTGCATGATGCCCTCGAAGTCCTTGCTGCCCCAGTCGGACTTGCTGGCCTTCAGGCGCCGCAGCGAGCGCGGCCGCGAGGCGCCGATGCCGCGGTAGTCATAGGTGATGGCGAGATAGCCGTGGGCCGCCAGGAAACGGGCGTAGCGCGCATAGTAGCTAGCCTTGACGCCGGTGGCGCAGTTGATGATGGCGACTCTTTGCGGCAGCTGCAGCCGGTCGGAATAGTACAGGGTCGCGGCCAGAGGATAGTCATCGCTGGCGGCAATCCGGGTGGCTGATTCGATCTGCATGTTTCCTCAAATTGCTGCTGTGTGTGTACTCGATTGTAGAGAGCAAAAGGCGAACGCATAAGGTATGCTGCCATCATCTCTTTGTTGAGCACGATTCACCAATATGAATAATCTCGACGCCAATTCCCTGATCATTTTCCATCACGTGGCCAGCAGCGGCAGCTTGACCAAGGCCGCCGAGGCGCTGGGACTTTCGCGTTCCGCGCTCAGCCACCGCATCAAGGCGATCGAAGCGCGCCTCGGCTGTCAGCTGCTGATCCGCACCACCCGCAGCGTCAGCCTGACCGACGCCGGCTACCGCCTGGCGGCGTATGCCGGTCGCATCGCCGATACCCTGGGCGAGGCCAACCTGCTGGCCAACGGCCTCAACCAGGATAGCGCTGGCCTGCTGCGCATCTCGGCGCCGTCCGGCCTTGGCACGGTCTGGCTGCGGCCGCTGATCATGGCTTACATGGAAGCCAATCCGCTGGTCAGCGTCGATTTGCGCCTGAATGAATTTGCGGTCGACATCACCCGCGATCCGTTCGACCTGGCGATCCGCGTCACCTCGCAGCCGCCGGAGAACGTGGTGGCCAAGAAGCTGTTCGGGATTTCCTGGTGGCTGTGCGCCAGCCCGGAACTGGCGGCGCGTTTTGCCGGCGAGCTGGCCGAGCCCGACTTGGCGGCGATACCGGTGGCCGGCTTCGCCAGAGCCAGTCATCTGCACGATATCGTCCTCACGCGCGGCAAGCAGAAGCTGCTGGCGACGCGTGCGCCGGTGCTGGTATCGAACGAGCTGCAGGTGGTGCGCGATGCACTGCTGCGTTCGCTCGGCATGGCGGTGCTGCCGGACTATTATGCGAAGCAGGACGTGCAGGCCGGACGCCTGCTGCGCTTGCTGCCCGAGTGGCAGGTCAACGCCGGCTACGGCGATCACGTCTACGCCTTGCACCTGCCCGGCAAGATGACGCCGCCCAGGGTCAAGCGGCTGATCGATTTCCTCAAGCGGCGCAGCCAATAGTGATCGCTATTGTTGAGTTTTCCTCACCTCAGATGTGATCCGGCGCCGTCTTATCCGGCTTCCGCGCCGCGTCTACAATGATTTCAGGACGGCAGCGCTTGCGCCGCATCGCAACCCTTCTGTGGAAACCCTATGACTGCCAAGCCGCGCGCCCCCTGGCTGATGTTGACCTGCTTCGGCATGATCCTGTTCCTGTGCATCGGCCAGCGCCATAGCTTCGGCCTGTTCCTGCGCCCAATGAGCATGGACCTGGGCTGGGAGCGCGCCACGTTTTCCTTCGCCATTGCCTTGCAGAATCTGGTGTGGGGCGTCAGCCAACCTTTCACCGGCATGCTGGCCGACCGCTACGGCGCGCGCCGCACTTTCATTGCCGGCGGCATTTGCTATGCGCTCGGCCTGTACGGCATGTCGCAAGCCGCCAGCGGCCTGCAGCTGGTGGTCAGCGCCGGACTGCTGGTCGGACTGGCGCAGAGCTGCACCGGTTTCGGCATCGTCTACGGCGCGCTCGGCAAGATCGTCAGCGCTGAAAAGCGCGGCATGGCGCTGGGCATCGTCGGCGCCTTCGGCTCGCTCGGCCAGTTTGCCATGCTGCCTTCCAACCAGGCGTTGATCGGCCATCTGGGCTGGTCGCATGCGCTGCTGGTCGGCGCCGGCCTGTGCCTGCTGATGGCGGCGCTGGCCTTCGGCACGCCGGCCGGCGCCGCCAAGCCGGTTGCCAGCACCGGTCAAAGCATGGGGCAGGCGCTCAGCCAGGCTTTCCGCCACAAAGGCTTCCTGCTGCTGACCCTGGGTTTCTTCGCCTGCGGCTTCCAGCTGGCGTTCATCGCCACCCATCTGCCGGCTTACCTGGCGGACCAGGGCCTGAGCCCGACAGTGGGCGTGACGGCGCTGGCGATCGTGGCGCTGGCGAATATCCTGGGCACCTGGCTGTGCGGCTATTTCGGCGAGAAATTCAGCAAGAAGTACCTGCTGGCGGCAATCTACGGCATCCGCGGCGTCGCCCTGGCGGCTTTCGTCCTGCTGCCGGTGACGCCGCTCACTACCTACGTGTTCGCCGCTGTGATGGGGCTGATCTGGCTGGGCACGGTGCCGCTGTCGAATGGCGTGGTGGGGCAGATCTTCGGTTATCAATATATTTCCACCCTGTACGGCTTTGTGTTCTTGAGCCATCAGCTGGGCAGCTTTCTCGGGGTCTGGCTAGGCGGCCTGCTGTTCGACCTGACTGGCAGCTACCAGGCAGTGTGGGTTATCGCCATTGGCCTCAGTGCGGTGGCGGCCATCATCAGCCTGCCGATCGATGACCGCGCGATCCAGGTCCGGCCCGTCCATGTCTGAGCCAGCCTCGATGCGCCTGAAGCGCTGGCTGCTGATATTACTGGGCGGCGTCGTGCTGCTGGGCCTGCTGACCGCATGCTTCCGCGCCTATCTGCGGCCGGATTTTCTGCTGGAACTGGTTTCAAGCAATTTAATGTGCTGAATCCGGCGCAGCGTGCTCGCGCAGCAGCCAACGGTGGTTAGAATTGAGTCTGCCATCGATTCTCTTACGCCATGACCCAGCTGGATCCTGTCAAACGCCTTATCTGTCCACGCTGCCTGCGGCCGCAGCGCACTTGCATCTGCGGCTGGATTACGCCGACCGCGCATGCAGTGCAGCTGCTGATCCTGCAGCACCCGCTGGAAGTCGGCCAGGCCAAGGGCAGCGCCGTCCTGTTGCAGCTGAGTTTGCCGGGCGCCCGGCTGGAGGTCGGCGAGGCGTTTGCAGAGCCGGCTTTGCAAACGCTGCTGCAGCCGCCGCCCGGCGGCCGCACTCTGCTGCTTTATCCGGACATGCCGGAAGAGCGAAGCCTGCCATTGGCCGCGCCGCCGCCGCTGGATCCGGCGCGCTTGCCTGCGGCGGAAAAATTGCTGCTGGTGGTGCTGGACGGCACCTGGCGCAAGAGCCGTAAAATGCTCTATCTCAATCCGCTGCTGCAGCAGCTGCCGCGCTTGGCGTTGCAGAATCTGCCGGCTTCGATGCCGGCGTCGCGCTACCTGATCCGCAAGGCGCACCGCCCGGGGCAATTGTCGACGCTGGAGGCTGCTTGCCACGCCTTGATGCAACTGGAGCATAATGAGGAACGTTATCTGCCGCTGCTCACGGCGTTTGATGGCTTCGTGGCGCAGCAGTTTGCCTATGGAGAGCGCTGAAAACCGTGGTTTTCCAGCGACGCCCGGCATCGACTTCCGGCCTGTGCTCGTGTATCCTCCGCAGTCTCTCCCTAAGCGTTTGTTTTCTCTTGGCAACAAATGCTTACCCTGCAAGTATTCCATCAGTAACAAGACGACGGTCGGCCTGACCGCGACGCCAACGTGTGAGGACGCATGAAGGATTATTACGCCGTTCTCGGCATAGACAGTGATGCAAGCAGCGGCGCCCTGAAAAACGCCTACCGCAAGAAAGCCTCAGAGTTTCACCCCGACAGGAATACCGCGCCCGATGCGCCGGCCCGCTTCCGCGATGTGCAGGAAGCCTACGATCTGTTGTCGGATGCCGTGAAACGCCAGGAATACGATGAAAACCGGCGCCGCAGCCTGCTGGAAAACCCGCTTGAGAGCGCCCGACAAATCTGGACCACTTATATGAACAAGGTTATGCAATGATGCTTTCCGCTTTTTTTGAAGACTTGACCAAGGCTTATCAGGCTGAACTGGAAGACTTGCAAAGCGATTCCGAAGGCAACGATATCCTGACCTCGCGCCTGAAGAGCAAGCGCTCACAGTTTGCACTGATGATGCCGATGATAGAAACCGATCCGGAAATGGTGGCGGTGGCTTTTCACGGCGGCGTCGATTTTACCAATCCGCGGCAGCTGACCATGCTGCTGGGCGACGAGCCGGACGACTTTCCTGCCTGGACCGACGTCGCCGACGCGGTGCAGTTCGAATCCTGGGCGCAAAAGCTGGCCGACATCGCCTTGCAAGAGCCGGGCGGAGAGCGTTTCCTGATCACCACCGTCTGCCTCGAATACCTGTATGAGAAGAGCAACGGCAGCTATCAGGGCGTCTACGGCCAGTCGGCTCATGGCGAATCGGACGATGCGGTAGAGGGCGTCGAGGACGACGGTGAGGAAGACGGCCGCGACCTCGAGATCGAAGGCGCCGACTGGCTGGCGGAGCAGGGCTTCGAACGGCTGGGCTGATTTATACATTTGTTTTTTCGTCAAATTTACAGTGATTTCATGACAAACGCGCTCGTAGTAAAAGCAGCAAACCTGATCCGCAACGGCGATATCGCCGGCGCCGAATTCGCCTTGGTCAGCCTGGCCGAGACCGAGGGCGACTACGCCCTGGTCGCTGCGCTGGAGACGCTGCCGCCGAAAGACTTGCTGGCGGTGATCCGCGAATACGACACCTCGAAAGAATCGGTGGTCAATCTGGTGGTGACGCCGGAGCAGTTTGCGCGCGCGGTGGTCATGGAACGTTTGTACGGCGATCATAGCCATGTGCGCCTGCGCGGCATGATCAACGCGGTGCTGTTTCGCGACGATAGCCAAACCGGCGAGTTCATCGAAGCCATCGGCGATGTCGACGGCGGCTGCGAAGCGCTGATCGACTATCTGTCGGACCGTGATGAAGAAGTCGTGCATTTTGTCACCTACGACACGTTCAACGTCAACCGCATGGAAGAGGGCGATGAAGTCGACAAGGCGGAAATCAGCGACCGCGACTGGAAGGAACTGACCTGGCTGCTCAAGCACGAGCACGCCGACATGTTCGAGCAGATCTGGCCGGTGCTGAAGAAGCGCATGAAGGAACGCCTGCGGCGCGAGGCCGAGCAGGAGCTGCTGGAACAGCAGGCGCAGGAATCGCAGGAGCCGCAAGAGCCACGCAAGCGTCCCGCCGCTGGCGCGGCGCCTGCAGCCGTCGCCGATTCCGGCGAAGAGTCGGCGCTCTGAGCGTCGCTTGCTGCTGTTTCCATTGTTCCTGAACTGATGCATCCCATGGCCGAAAAACAACGGAATATCGACCTCATCGACAAGCGTCCTTTCTTTGAAAAGGCGCTTGGCTTCGGTCTCAAGAGCGGCATCCTGGTCCAGGAAAAATGCCGCGCCATGATAGACGACGCTGCCAAAGGCACGGTGCAGGTGGCCGCCTTTTTTGGCACCAGCCATCTGCATACCGACCTGGAAAATGCGCGGCAGCGCATCGTCAATCTGATCAGCCTGTACCTGGAACAGACGTTTAGCGGTGACTTGCAGAAGGCTGCGGAATCCTTGCGCGACAACACTTTCCTGTCGCATTCGCGCGGCGGCAACGAGATGCTGAAGGCTTTGCATGCGCTGCCGGATTCCACCGTGTTTGGCGACACCAAGGGCCAGGGGCTCAAGGAATTCCAGGATGAGCGGACGCTGGCCAAGCCTTTTTCTTTGAGCGCTTATCGCAAGGAGTTGAAGGCGCGCGAGGAGGCTGGGGCGGTGCTGGCGGCGGCCTTGTGGTTTGCCGGCGAGATGGGGGTGGAGCGCGCGGCTCTGGAGTTCGCGGGGGCGGAGACGGTGATTCGTACTGCCTTGCTGGTGCGGCTTGGGGCTGCCGAGGAATTTCCTGATCGTGTGGGCTTTGCCAAGCTGATCGCTGCGGTGCGCGGCGATTGCACTGCCGGCGGGAAGTTGAAATTCCCGCGGCAATTACTGGACGACGTGCCTGCCGAGCATCGCGATATTGCCGGCAAGGTGCGGCGTGAAATCGAGAAGCAGGATGCTTTGGCGGATGCCGGGGTGGCGCTTGATTCTTTGCTGAACCGGATCGAGTTGCGTTACTTCGTGCTGGAAGGTGGGCTGGAGGATGTGGACGGCTTTGATGCGCTGGTTTCCAAGGAGTGGAGCAAGGTCACCAAGGGCAAGGAAGATCCTTATTCGCGCTTGACGGTGTTCATGTGTATTGCGGCGGGTATGAAGGCGAAGACTTCGGTGTCGGAGACCGAGGCGCGGGCGATGATCCGGCGGGTGCGCGAGCATGGTTTCGATAGCGCCGCGGTCCTGGCCTTCATCCGTGATGCGGCGCCGTTCGAGATCAAGGACAATCTCTTGTCCTTGTGGGAAGACGAGTTCCTGCCGGAAGCGGAGCAATACCTGCTCGATGAAGACGATCTGAAATTCGCGCGCGCAATGAAATTCCTGAAAGAAAACTGCAACATCAAGCTAAAAGCCGTCGCTAGGTAAAGAAAAACGATTGCGCTGCACCCGCAGCAGTCAAATGGGGTCAGAGTTTTTTTTCGCGGCTTTTCGCGAAAATTACTCTGACCCCATTTGACGTTCTACGAGGTACGTGCGATGGCATGCTAAGTTCGGTCTGATTTGGCGACCTCCACACGGGGAATATCAAAAGCAACGGCAACGTAGTTAAATAGGGTCGGAGTTTTTTTTCGCGGCCTTTTGCGAAAATTACTCCGACCCTATTTAACGGGCTACGGAGTAGATGTCTTGACATGCTAAGAACGGTCTGTGGCTTGATAACACGGCTACCACTCCGTGGAAGCTAGCCGGGAGCGGCCCGGCAGCCGCTCACTTTCTTTGCTTCGCCAAAGAAAGTAAGCAAAGAAAGGCGACCGCAAAGCCGTTGCCCTCCCTTCGGTCGGGTCCCCAAATCCGGCGCGCGCCAGCCGGGTGAGGGGCAAA
>NZ_DATMRB010000113.1:0-12475 GCF_035566555.1 Collimonas sp. | reverse complement strand
TTGGTCATGCCCTTGCTCCAGTAATCGACCTTCCGGTCGAGATTGTGAAGCAAAGCCACCACTTAACCAACTGTCCGAATTTCCTGAGCCACTTCTGGGTGCAATGCGGGCGGCATTGAAGTCATGTGGCTCGTTTACCTGGCTGGATAAAGAGATGCCTGGTATGGCAGCGCGAATGGCAATCGAGCTCCAAGCCGAAGTTCAGTGATGCCGCCATCCAGTTCTATCCGACAATCAAGTGCCTGTTCAATCTGGCGCTGCGGCAAGCCATGGAAATGATGCAAAGTCAGCTAAAGCTGACAGGGTTGGATTGGTCGGTGCTGGACTTCAATACGGAGAGCGGTCGGCAAAAGCTGATGAGCGTGACAATCAAAGCTAGACCGACCACCACCGGCTTGCGCCTGCTGGTTGATAGCCCTGCATCGAGATGTTGGGCGAAGGCGAATGGAAAATAAGAAGCACGGTGCCGACTACCGGCACCAGTAGCGCAAGTTACACTTGGGAATTTATGCAGCAACGCTGGAAGTTCGGGCCATTGAGGTCACGGACAACAGTATCGGCGATGTACCTATGTTGCCTGAATTGCTCGGGAAAATACTGGTGGATGAGCACATCACCAGCGTCTGCAGCGATGGTGCTTGCGACACGAAAGCCTGCCACGAGGCATCACGTTGCCCCTTGCCGAAGTCATTATCCCGATTAGGAAGAATGTCAAACTATGGGCGGAGATACGCCTTGACGCCGATATGCGGGAGTTGCCTATCCCGGTAATCCGCGAAGAGCCAGAAAAAAGCCGCTGACAATTCACATTTTCTTGTGAACCGCCAGCGGCTTTTTGTCTGTTGCCTGGTCTTACGGTTTTGCGGCTACTGCTGTGGCGGCTTTGGCTTTTACTTCGTCACGTGCCATGACTACGCTCAACTGGCGCGGGTCGATGTGTTTGCGGAAGGCTTCGTTGACTTGCTCTACCGTCAAAGCACTGATCTTGTCTTCGATCTGTTTACTCCAGACGAAAGTGCGGTCCAGGTCCAGGTATCTGGTCCAGCCGGCGCTGAGGGCGCTGTCCTGGGAGCGGGCGCGCTGGTTTTCCTGCAGGATGCCGGATTTGGCGCGCGCCAGTTCGTCGGCGCTGAAGCCTTCTTTCAGTACCCGCGCCAGCTCTTCCTTGACTGCCAGGTCGACTTTCTCCAGGTTTTGCGGAGCGGCGATGGCTTGTACCGAGAAGCGGGCGGCGCGGCTGATGGCGCTGATGTCTACCGAGGAACCGATGCCGTAAGACAGGCCTTCCTTCTGCCGCACGCGGTCCATCAGGCGCGATTTCAGGCTGCCGCCGCCGAACAGGTAGTTGGCTACCATCATGGCAGGATAATCGGCGTCGTCGTCGCGCATGTCGAGGTTCTGGCGCGCGACGTAAAAGCCGTTTTCCTTGTCCGGCGAGTTGAGTACTTTCTGCATCGGCGCCACGTCGAAGTTATGGCGGATCACGCGCTGGTAAGGCGCTGCGCTCTTCCAGTTGCCGAATTCGTCCTGCACCACTTTGCTCACTGCCGCGACGTCGAAATCGCCGATGATCGCCAGCTCGCCTTGCGAGGCGCCGTAGAAATCATGATGGAAAGCCGTGACGTCGGCCAGTTTGGCGGCCTGGATGCTGGCGATCTGCTGTGCGGTAGTTTGCGCCGCCAGCCAGTGGCCTTGCGGATACTGGTTGAAGTGCTCGGCGATGGCTTCCGCCGCCAGCGTGTTCGGCTCGTTGCGCGCAGCTTCCAGTCCGACCAGGGCTTCCTTGCGCAGGCGCTCGAATTCAGCAGGATCGAAACGCGGCTGCTTGAGCACGCTGGCAACCAGTTTCAAGGCAGCGGGCAGATTGGCGCGGGTAGTCTGGAACTGTGTCAGGCCACCGCTGATCTTGAGCTTGGAAAATTCGTCCGCCAGTTGTTCGCGCGTCAGCGTGGTGGTGCCGCGCATCAGCATCGCATCGGCCAGTTCGGAGGAGGTCTTCTTGCCGAACAGGCTCTTCTCATCGCCCCATTTCAAATCGAGATTGACTGAGACGGTTTCGCCGCGCGTCTTCTTTGGCAGCAGCGCCACTTTCAATCCGCCTATCTGCGAACGCTGGGTACGGGCATCGATATTCGCTTGCGAAGGATCGAATACTTCACCGTCAGCGATAGCTTGCGCTGGCTTGTATTCCTTCAGGACCTCGGCCACGCTGGGTGCGGCCGGGACATCGGCGCGCAGCGGCTGGTCTTCCGGCAGGAACAGGCCGACCGTGCGGTTGTCGCGCCGGAAGTAGTGCTCCGCGGCTGCCGCTACCTGCGCCGAGGTGACCTTGTTGGAGCGGTCGCGGCCGAGGAACAGCAGGCGCCAGTCGCCCAGTGCAATCGTGCTGGACATGGCGACGCCGACCCGCTGGTGGTCGTTCAGCAGCTTTTCGAAGGCGTTGGCGTTGGCCAGCCGTACGCGTTCCATTTCTTCCGCGGTCGGCGGCGTCTTGGAAAACTGCTCGATGCCGTCGATCAGCGCTTGCCGCACCGGTTCGATCGGCTCGCCTTTCTTGACCACGGCGGCGATGATTTCCAGGCCTGGCGCATAGCCGGTCATTTCATAGTTGAATACCGCGGTGGCCTTGCCGGTTTCCACCAGCGACTTGTGCAGGCGGCCGTTAGGCGTGTCAGCCAGGATGGTGCCGGCATACGATAACGCGTCGGTATCCGCATGCAGTTCGCTCGGGATCTTGTAGGCGACCGCAACAATCTGCACGTCGCCCTGGCGCCGGATGGTGACGCTGCGTTCGCCGTCCTGGGTCGGCTCCACCGTCCAGAAATCGCGCATCTTGCGGGTCGGCTTAGGCAGCTTGCCGAATGCCTGGTTGACCCATGCCAGCGTCGTGGCCGGATCGAATTTGCCGGCGATCAGCAGCACCGCATTGTCGGGCTGGTAGTAGGTGCGATAGAAAGCCTGCAGGTTTTCTATCTTGACGTTTTCGATGTCGCTGCGGTTGCCGATGGTCGGCTTGCCGTAGTTGTGCCAGTCGTAGGCAACCCCTTGCAGGCGCTTGATCAGCACCCCGAACGGCGAGTTCTCGCCCTGTTCGTATTCGTTGCGGACCACGGTCATTTCACTGTCCAGGTCCTTGCGGGCAATGAAGGAATGCAGCATGCGGTCCGCTTCCATGTTGATCGCCCACTTCAGGTTGTCGTCGCCGGCCTGGAAGATCTCATAATAGTTGGTGCGGTCGACATTGGTGGTGCCGTTGAACGACATGCCGCGCTGGCTGAAATCCTTGGGAATCGAAGGGTGGTCCGGCGTGCCCTTGAACATCAAGTGTTCCAGCAAGTGCGCCATGCCGGTTTCGCCGTAGTTCTCGAAACGTGAACCGACCAGGTAGGTCATGTTGACAGTGACGGTGGGCTTGGAGGCATCGGGGAACAGCAGGACTTTGAAGCCGTTGGCAAACTGGTATTCGGTGATGCCTTCGGCGGAGGGCCCTTGGGTCACGCCGGCCGGCAATGCGGTGGCGGCTTCTGCGATGCCGGTGAAGCCGATGCTGCAGGCCGCGGCCAGCAAGCAGGACAACACCCGGTTTGACCAGGGGCGCTTACGGAATAAATGCATGAGGTTCCGATCTGTAGAGAGGTGGATGGATAAATATACGCTAAGGATGAAGGTAAGGAAGCTGGATTCGGTGGGTGGCGTCATTGATGCTGCCTTCGGACAGAACAAACCTTGCTTATTTTGCCATACAGGATCGATAAAAAAGAGTCATTTGCGGGGCTGGCGCAGAAAATCCCGACAGGCGGTTCGTGCACATTAAGCGCGAATGTCCAATATTAGTGCCGTGTCCTGCCTCATCTGTCGGCATCTGGCTGGTCCTTGACCCGTATCGCGTCGTTGCGCCTCGTCGCCATAGCCCGCTATTGCTCCTCGGCACGCCTAGCGCTACGGGCCAAGGCCGGCGCGATATACCGACAGATGAGGCAGGACACGACACCAGCGTGACGAGAAACCCGCATATTTTGATTGCAAAGCCAAAATTTAAGCACTATTATTGGTCCAACCAATGGACCAATAAGCCGGTTTTGCATCAAAGGCTGACAGGTCCTTACAAAACAACGAGGAGACAGAAGCAATGAGATTGCAAGGAAAACGCATCCTGCTGACCGCTGCCGGCCAAGGCATAGGCCGTGCTACCGCCCTGATGTTTGCCCGTGAAGGCGGGCAAGTGCTGGCGACCGACATCAATCCTGCTGCGCTGGAAGAAACCGCGGCGCTGGCGCGCGCCGCCGGCAGCACGCTGGTCACGCGGCAGCTGGACGTCACGGACGCCGCCGCCGTGGCCGCCCTGGCGCAAGCCGAGGCGCCGTTCGACGTGCTGTTCAACTGCGCCGGCTACGTCCACCATGGCAGCATTCTCGACTGCAGCGAGAAGGACTGGGAATTTTCCTGGAATCTGAACGTGTCATCCATGTACCGCCTGATCCAGGCGCTGCTGCCGGGCATGCTGGCACAGGGCGGCGGCTCCATCATCAACATGGCCTCCGCTGCCTCCAGCGTCAAGGGCGTGCCTAACCGTTTTGTCTACGGCACCACCAAAGCGGCCGTGATCGGCCTGACCAAGGCAGTCGCCGCCGATTTCGTTGCGCGCGGCATCCGCTGCAATGCGATCTGCCCGGGCACCGTCGAATCGCCGTCGCTGGAAGCGCGCATCAAGGAGCAGGCCCAGCTGCAAGGCAAGCCGATCGCTGAAATCGAGGCGGCCTTTGTCGCCCGCCAGCCTATGGGACGGGTCGGCAAGGCAGACGAAATCGCGGCGCTGGCGCTGTACCTGGCCTCCGACGAATCCTCCTTTACTACCGGCGCCATCCATCTGATCGATGGCGGCTGGTCAAACTAACCTCGATTAACCAGGAACTAGGAAAGCGAAGCCATGAAGTTGTTGAGATACGGCCACAAGGGCCAGGAAAAACCCGGCGTGCTGGATGCGCAGGGGCGTGTGCGCGACTTGTCGGGCGTGGTGACGGATATCGCCGGCCATTGGCTGGCGCCGCAGGAACTGGACAAGCTGCGCGCGCTCGACCTGAACAGCCTGCCGCTGGTGGACGGTACGCCGCAGCAGGGCCTGCGCCTCGGCCCTTGCGTGGGCGCGGTCGGCAAGTTCATCTGCATAGGCTTGAATTATTCCGATCACGCCGCGGAATCGGGCATGGAGGTGCCGAAGGAACCGGTGGTGTTCAACAAATGGACCAGCGCCATCTGCGGGCCGGACGACGACGTTGAAATCCCGCGCGGTTCGCTCAAGACCGACTGGGAAGTGGAGCTGGGCGTGGTGATCGGCACAGGTGGCCGTTACATCGAAGAAGCGGATGCTCTCAAGCATGTGGCCGGCTATTGCGTCATCAATGATGTCTCCGAACGCCAATACCAGCTGGAGCTGGGCGGCACCTGGGACAAGGGCAAGGGCTGCGACACCTTCGGTCCGCTCGGTCCGTGGCTGGTGACGGCCGATGAAGTGGCCGATCCGCACACCCTGAACCTGTGGCTGGAAGTGGATGGCCATCGCTATCAGAACGGCAATACCTCGACCATGGTGTTCCGGGTGCCGACGCTGGTCAGCTACCTGAGCCGTTTCATGAGCCTGCAGCCGGGCGACGTGATTTCCACCGGCACGCCGCCGGGCGTCGGCCTCGGGCAAAAGCCGCCAGTCTATCTGCGTGCCGGCCAGGAGATGCGGCTGGGCATAGCCGGCCTGGGCGAGCAGCGCCAGCGCACCATCTCACTCTGACCGGGAACAGAACCACCATGACCACTATTCGCTCGATACGCGTACTGGATGTGCGTTTCCCTACCTCGCAGATGCTGGACGGCTCGGACGCCATGAATCCCGATCCCGATTATTCTGCCGCCTACGTGATCCTGGAAACCGACCGGCCGGGCCTGGAAGGCCACGGCCTGACCTTCACCATCGGCCGCGGCAATGAAATCTGCTGTGCCGCCATCAAGGCCATGGAACACCTGGTGGTCGGCCTCAAGCTGGACTGGATCGCCGCCGACATGGGGCGCTTCTGGCGCCACATCACCTCCGACAGCCAGCTGCGCTGGATCGGCCCGGACAAGGGCGCCATCCACCTGGCCACCGGCGCCGTGGTGAATGCGGTCTGGGATCTGTGGGCCAAGGCCGAAGGCAAGCCGCTGTGGCAGCTGGTGACCGACATGTCGCCCGAGGAGCTGGTGCGCGCCATCGATTTCCGCTACCTGACCGATTGCATCACGCCCGAGGAAGCGCTGGCGCTGCTGCGCGCGCAGGAACCGGGCAAGGCCGAGCGGATCCGTACGCTGCAGCAGGAAGGCTACCCTTGCTATACCACCTCGGCCGGCTGGCTGGGTTATGAAGATGCCAAGTTGCGCCGCCTCTGCCAGGAAGCGGTCGACAGCGGCTTCAACCATATCAAGCTCAAGGTCGGGCGCGATCTGGCCGACGACATCCGCCGTGTGACCATCGCGCGCGAGGTGATCGGCCAGGACCGGCAGCTGATGATCGACGCCAACCAGGTATGGGAAGTCGACCAGGCCATCGACTGGGTCAACCAGCTGGCCTTTGCCAAACCATGGTTCATCGAAGAGCCGACCAGCCCGGACGACGTCGAAGGACACCGCAAGATCGGCGAAGGCATAGGCGCGGTCAAGATCGCCACCGGCGAAATGTGCCAGAACCGCATCATCTTCAAGCAGTTCATCATGCGCGGCGCCATCGACGTGGTGCAGATCGATTCCTGCCGCCTGGGCGGCGTCAATGAAATCCTGGCGGTGCTGCTGATGGCGGCCAAATACAAATTGCCGGTCTGTCCGCATGCCGGCGGCGTCGGCTTGTGCGAGTATGTGCAACATCTGTCGATGATCGACTATGTGTGCATTTCGGGAAGCAAGGAAGGGCGGGTCACGGAGTACGTCGACCACCTGCATGAGCATTTTGCCGATCCCTGCGTGATCCGCGACGCCAACTACATGCCGCCGACCGCGCCGGGGTTTTCGATTACGATGAAGCCGGAATCGCTGGAAAAATACCAGTTCCGCGGCTAGCATTGTAAGGTGGGCACATCGTGCCCACGCGTGTTCGCAATAGCAGGAACTTGTGGTCAAGAAGGTATGTAGGTGAATTGAATTCCTGCGTGGGCACGATGTGCCCACCCTACAAAACAAATAAAAACGGAGATGGCACGGTGGACTTACATTTGGCAGGAAAAGTGGTGATCGTTACCGGCGGCGGCGCTGGCATCGGCGGCGCCATTTCGCTGCAGCTGGCGGCGGAAGGCGCGATTCCCGTGATTCTGGGAAAAAGCCAGCCGGCGCCGGAGTTCAAGACGGCGCTGCTGGCGCTGCAAGACAAGGCGCGCATCATCCAGCTCGACCTGATGGATGAAGACAAGTGCCGGCTGGCGGTGGCCCAGACCGTGGAAGAGTTCGGCCATCTCGACGGCCTGGTCAACAACGCCGGCATCAATGACAACATCGGCCTCGATGCAGGGCGGGCGGCTTTCGTCGAATCGCTGGAAAAAAACCTGATCCATTACTACACCATGGCGCATTACTGCGTGCCGCATTTGAAAGCCAGCCGTGGCGCCATCGTCAACATCTCTTCAAAAACCGCGGTCACCGGCCAGGGCAACACCAGCGGCTATTGCGCCGCCAAGGGTGGCCAGCTGTCGCTGACGCGTGAATGGGCGGCGGCGCTGGCGAATGACGGCGTGCGGGTGAATGCCTTGATCCCGGCGGAAGTGATGACGCCGCTGTACCGCAACTGGATCGCCAGCTTCGACCGGCCGGAGGAAAAGCTGGCCGCCATCACCAGCAAGATCCCGCTCGGCAAGCGCTTGACCACGGCGGAAGAGATTGCCGACACCGCAGTATTCCTGCTGTCGCCGCGCGCTTCGCATACCACCGGGCAGTGGGTGTACGTCGATGGCGGCTACAGCCACCTGGACCGGGCTTTGACCTGAAGGCGGCCTACGCGGCCCAACCTGATACGACGCAGCGGGCGGCTGTGCTTGCGCCCGGCAGATTGATTTAACGTGACCGGCCACGTCGCCGGTTGTGCATCATGAGAGCAACTATGCAGCAATCAGAAAATCCAGGTGAAGAACGGCAGTCCGCGGCAGCGCCGCCGGAGTGCCTCATGTCCCTGGAAAACATCACCAAGCGCTTTCCCGGCGTGCTGGCGCTGGACAATTGCCGCTTCGACCTGCAGCGCGGCGAAGTGCATGCGCTGATGGGCGAGAACGGCGCTGGCAAATCGACCTTGATGAAAGTGCTGGCGGGGGTCTACCCGAAGGATAGCGGCGAGATCCGCATCGCCGGACAACTGGTGGAAATACCCACGCCGCGCGCGGCGCAGGCGCTGGGCATCGGCATCATCCATCAGGAACTGAACCTGATGAACCATTTGACCGCGGCGCAGAATATTTTCATCGGCCGCGAACCGCGCGGCCGCTTCGGCATGTTCCTCGACGAAGATGCCTTGAACCGGAAAACCCGCGAAATCTTCGAGCGCATGCGTCTCGATCTCGATCCCGCCACGCTGGTCAGCGAACTGACCGTGGCCAAGCAGCAGATGGTGGAAATCGCCAAGGCCTTGTCCTTCGATTCGCGCGTGCTGATCATGGACGAACCGACCGCGGCGCTCAACAACGCGGAAATCGAAGACCTGTTCCGCATCATCCGCCAGCTGCAGTCGCATGGCGTCGGCATCGTCTATATCTCGCACAAGATGGACGAACTGCGGCAAATCTCCAACCGTGTCACGGTCATGCGCGATGGCCAGTACATCGCCACCGTGCCTACCGCAACGACTTCCATGGAAACCATCATCGGCATGATGGTAGGGCGCCAGATCGACAACAGCGGACCGGACGTGCCTGATACTTCCGGCAACGAGATCGTGCTGGAAGTCAAAGGTCTGCAGCGTGGCGCCTTTATCAAGGATGTGAGTTTCACCTTGCGCAAGGGCGAGATACTGGGCTTTGCCGGCCTGATGGGCGCCGGCCGCACCGAAGTCGCGCGCGCCGTGTTCGGCGCCGACCGCGTCGATGCCGGCGAGATCCTGGTGCATGGCGCCAAGGTAACGATCAAATCGCCACGGGATGCGGTGGCGCACGGCATCGGCTATCTGTCGGAAGACCGCAAGCACTTCGGACTGGCGACCGGGCTGGACGTCAAGACCAACGTCGCCATGTCCAGCATGAACCAGTTCCTGACCCAGGGCTTGTTCCTGGACCAGGCCGCAATCCGCGATACCGCCCAGGGCTACGTGCGCCAGCTGAGCATCAAGACGCCGTCGGTCGACAAGCCGGTGCGCCTGCTGTCCGGCGGCAACCAGCAAAAGATCGTGATCGCCAAATGGCTGCTGCGCGACTGCGACATCCTGTTTTTCGACGAACCTACGCGCGGCATCGATATCGGCGCCAAGAGCGAAATCTACAAGCTGCTGAACAGCCTGGCGGAACAGGGCAAGGCGATCGTCATGATTTCCTCGGAGCTGCCGGAAGTACTGCGCATGAGCCATCGCATCCTGGTCATGTGCGAAGGCCGCATCACCGGCGAACTGGCGGCCGCCGAAGCTTCGCAGGAAAAGATCATGCAACTGGCGACCCTGCGCGAAGAAAAGCGCGACGACCAGCGCGCGGCGCAGGCCGCTTGACACCCGAATCACTTACATACAATGAAAACCACCATGGCAAATACTCACAATCCCGTGTCGCAAGCACAGCAGCCCGGCCAGGGCATGTTTGCGGCTGTCAAGGCCAAGATCTTTCATCCCGCCACCCGGCAGAAATTGCTGGCGTTCGCCAGCCTGCTGGTATTGATGGTGTTTTTCAGCTTTGCGTCTTCCAATTTCCTGGAGATCGACAACCTGGTCAGCATCCTGCAGTCGACCGCCGTCAACGGCGTGCTGGCGATTGCCTGCACCTTCGTCATCATCACCGCCGGCATCGATCTGTCGGTCGGCACGCTGATGACCTTCTGCGCGGTGATGGCAGGCGTGTTCCTGACCTACATGGGCCTGCCGATCTATATCGGCATCGCCGCCGCCATCTTCTTCGGCGCCTTGTGCGGCTGGGTGTCCGGCGTGCTGGTGGCCAAGCTCAAGATTCCTCCTTTCATCGCCACGCTGGGTATGATGATGCTGCTCAAGGGTTTGTCGCTGGTGATCTCCGGCACCAAGCCGATCTACTTCAACGATACCCCGGGTTTCTCAGCCATTTCGCAGGACTCCCTGATCGGCAGCCTGATCCCGGTGCTGCCGATTCCCAACGCGGTGCTGATCCTGTTCCTGGTGGCCATCGGCGCCGGCATCATCCTCAACAAGACCATCTTCGGCCGCTATACCTTTGCGCTGGGCAGCAACGAAGAAGCGCTGCGGCTGTCGGGCGTCAATGTCGATTTCTGGAAGGTGGCGATCTATACCTTCAGCGGCGCCATCTGCGGCATCGCCGGCCTGCTGATCGCATCGCGCCTGAATTCGGCGCAGCCGGCGCTGGGCCAGGGCTACGAACTGGATGCGATTGCGGCAGTGGTGATCGGCGGCACCTCGCTGTCGGGCGGCACCGGCACCATCCTCGGCACCATCATCGGCGCTTTCATCATGAGCGTGCTGATCAACGGCTTGCGCATGATGTCGGTGGCGCAGGAATGGCAAACCGTGGTGACCGGCGTCATCATCATCCTGGCGGTCTATATGGATATCCTGCGCCGCCGGCGCCAGTGAGGCATTCAGGGTTGAATAGTTTTTTGTACGTGTAATAGTGAACTGTAACAACCGAATCAAGAGCGCCTGTCACGTATCCGACACGCATGGCGGCGTTGCACATGCTCGCAATAGCCCCGCTATTGCTCCGCTGTGCGCCTTGCCCTGCGCGCCGGATACGCGCCCTGCACTCTTGATTCGGCTGTTGCAGTCCACTGAAGTTCCGGGCAAGCGCAACCAAGCCCGTCGTTGATAACCATAAAGGAGACTTGAAATGATAAAGAGAAGAGCAGTGAACATTGCCATCGGCCTGGCGCTTGCGCTGGGATTCAGCGCGGCGGCGAGCGCGGATGAAGTCTACATTCCGCTGATTTCCAAGGGCTTCCAGCACCAGTTCTGGCAAGCGGTGAAATCGGGCGCCGAGCAGGCCGCCAAGGATTTCAATGTCAAGGTGTCGTTCGAAGGTCCGGAAACCGAAGCCATGGTCGACAAGCAGATCGACATGCTGTCGGCAGCCTTGGCCAAGAAGCCGAAAGCCATCGGCTTCGCCGCGCTGGACAGCAAGGCAGCCTTGCCGCTGCTGAAGAAGGCACAGGCGGCGCACATTCCTATCGTCGCCTTTGACTCGGGCGTGGACAGCGATATCCCTGTGACCACCGCAGCGACCGACAACAAGGCAGCGGCAGCGCTGGCGGCTGACAAGATGGCGGAACTGATCGGCAAGGAAGGCGAAGTGGCGGTGGTGGCGCATGACCAGACCAGCCGTACCGGCATTGACCGCCGCGAGGGTTTCGTCGAACGCATGAAGGCCTATCCCAAGATCAAGATCGTCAGCATCCAGTACGGCGCCGGCGACCAGCTGAAATCGACCGAGATCACCAAGTCCATCCTGCAAGCCTATCCACACCTGAAGGGCGCCTTCGGCACCAATGAAGGTTCGGCCATTGGCGTGCTCAACGGCGTCAAGGAGATGAAGCGCAAACTGGTGATCGTCGGCTTCGACTCCGGCAAGCAACAGAAAGATGCGATCCGCGACGGCAGCATGGCCGGCGCCATTACCCAAAACCCGGTCGGCATCGGTTACAAGACCGTCGAAGCCGCGGTCAAGGCGCTCAAGGGCGAGAAGCTGCCTAAGGTGATCGACACCGGCTTCTACTGGTACGACAAGAGCAACATCAGCGACCCCAAGATCGCTGCAGTACTGTACGACTGATCTTCCAGGCTCCATTCCGGACCGCTGCCGCCAGCAGGCTGCAGCGGCCGGGTAATCCAGCGCAATAGCAGACTCCCGTCCAGGGTGCTGCCGACAGCTGGCGCTATCAGCGCCACTGCCGGTTGCGATCTGCTGCGCGCTCGCATCACGCATCAAGCTTCTCACGAAGGTTCGACTCTATCTCCGCTGCTGAGAGGAGGGCGGTCGGACAAAATTTAACTATAAAGGGGACTCAACATGAAAAAAACGACATTACAGTGCATGCAAGCGGCGGCAGCCGCCATGCTGATCGGCGCTGCCTGCAGCCCGGCGCAGGCGCAGACCAGCGTCACCATCTACGGCCGGGTCGATGCCGGCGTCGATTACCAAAGCAGCGTCGCCCTGAAAGACGCCAACGGCAACCTGACCGGCCAGACCGGCGGCAAGCTGGCGGCCTCCGGCAACCAGTGGGGCACCAGCATGATCGGCTTCAAGGGTACGGAAGACCTGGGCGACGGGCTGAGCGCCTTCTTCCTGCTGGAATC
>NZ_DATMRB010000112.1:0-30248 GCF_035566555.1 Collimonas sp. | reverse complement strand
CAAGATACTCCATGTCTTCCGAGTAGTCGAATAAAAAATGCACAATGCCGGGGCGCTGGTGCACGCAGTCGCCGGCCTTGACCAGGGTTTCCTGATCTTCGTACATGAAGCGGGCCCAGCCCTTGAGCATGTAGACGATATGGAAATCGGCTTCGTGGCGGTGCCAGCCGGTGCCGACTTCCGGCGCCATGTTGGCCTTCACCAGGTGCGCCACCACCTTGCCGCCGGTGGCGGCGGCGATGCCGAGATCGCGGTACAGGAAAAAGTCGCGCAGGCCGCCGGACTGGAATTCGGTGTCGCCTTCGCAGACATGGGAAAACAGATTCGTCGAGTACATTTCTTTACCGGTATCCATCGGACACTCCTCTCATGATTCAGCAAGACCAGGTCAGAATTCCACATCCAGTTCATTGATATCTTCCGGTTCCAGCTTGGCCGCCTTGATCCATTCCTGCATTTCAGGCATGGCGATGATGCGCTTGCAGTAAGCGCCGCAGACGGAATCGAGCTTGACGTCATAGGTCAGGAAGCGGGTCGCCACCGGCGCATACATGGCGTCGGCCATCGAGCGCTCGCCGAACAGGAACGGGCCGCCGTAGGTCGCCAGGCATTGCTTCCATATGGTGGTGATACGCTTGATGTCGGCCTCGGCGCGCGACCATACCTTGAAGTCGGGAAAGCGCGCCTTGATGTTCATCGGCAGCGCCGAGCGCAGGGCGCTGAAGCCGGAATGCATTTCGCCGCAGATCGAACGGCAATGGGCGCGGGCGGCGCGGTCGGCCGGCAGCAGGCCGGCCTTGGGGCGGATCTCGTGCAGGTATTCGCCGATCGCCAGCGTATCCCACACCACGATATTGCCGTGGTACAGGCAAGGCACCAGGATCGACGACGACAGCAGCAGGATTTCCGCGCGGGCGTCGGGATCGTCCGGCGAGATGATGTTTTCCTGGAATTCCAGGCCGGAAAATCGGGTCAGCAGCCAGCCGCGCAAGGACCATGACGAATAGTTCTTGCTGGTGATGCTCAAGGTGGTCTTAGGCATGGCAATATTCTTCCGTAGAAGTCGAAAGGGATTGGATTGGCAAACCGTTTGTTGATGTTCGTTGATAAACATCCGAGCAAGCGCCGTGCCAGAGTTTGGGCATGGTTATTGCACCTGAAGGGAAAGCCGGCATTCCAATAATAGGGTAGTCCCATGACGAAAATTTACCAGGCATATCAGGGCTATGCGGACCTCAGCGATCCCATGCGTATCTGGGCAGGCGCTGCCGCACCAATGTTCGGCGCCAGATGGCCGGGCTGGCCCGAAAGCCTGGCCCTGCGCAAGCTGGCGGCAGCCTGCGAAGTGTTTTCGTGCACCCAGTTGACGCATAAACGCCCAGCATTCGGGATAAACAGCGTGGAAGACGGCGGTCGCACAGTTTCGGTGCAGGAAGAGGTGGCAGACCAGACCCCATTCTGTACCCTCTTGCGTTTCCGTAAGGAAAGCAAGGTGCCGCAGCCGCGGATACTGCTGGTGGCGCCGATGTCGGGACACTTTGCCACTTTGCTGCGCGGCACAGTCAGCACCCTGTTGCGCGATCACGACGTCTATATCACCGACTGGCACAATGCGCGCGATGTCGCTCTCGACGACGGCCGCTTCGGCTTCGATGAGTATGTCGCCCACCTGATCCGCTTTATCGAAAAAATCGGTCCCGGCACGCATCTGGTGGCAGTCTGCCAGCCGACCGTGGCGGCGCTGGTGGCGGTCTCGCTGATGGCGGCCGAGCGCCACCCGGCGCAACCGGCCAGCATGACCCTGATGGCCGGCCCGATCGATACCCGCATCAATCCGACCGCGGTCAACGAGTTGGCGAAAAGCAAGCCTATTGCCTGGTTCGAGAAAAACCTGGTGAGCACCGTTCCCGGCCGCTACGTCGGCAGCCAGCGCCAGGTCTATCCCGGCTTTCTGCAGCTGACGGCCTTCATGAACATGAACCTGGAGCGGCACCTGAAGGCCTTTCAGAATCTGTATAACTACCTGGTCGAAGGGGAGGATGAAAAAGCCAATACCATCAAGACTTTCTATGCCGAGTATTTCGCCATGTCCGACCTGGCGGCGGAGTTCTACCTGGAAACCGTGCAAAGCGTGTTCCAGGATCATGCTCTGCCGCTTGGCGCAATGCAGGCATTAGGGCGTACCATAGAACCGGCAGCGATCCGCCGCACCGCGCTGTTCACGGTGGAGGGGGAGAAGGACGATATCTGCGCGGTAGGGCAGACGGTGGCGGCGCAGGATATGTGCAGCGGCATCCGGCCATACATGAAGTCGCACCATGTACAGACCGGGGTAGGACATTATGGCGTCTTCAACGGTCGCCGCTGGGACAATGAAATTTATCCGCGCCTGCGCGATTTCATCCACAGCCATCAGCATTAGTGGAATGCAGGGGGTTTTTGCTTGTTCGTTGAATATCCGGCAGCAAGGTTTCGCGCTGGCCGATTTACTGATTGTTGATTGTCGCAAAGGATATCCATGTCAATTCACGTTGCACTCAACCATCTCACTACCTACCGCTACGACAAGGCCATCAGCCTCGGCCCGCAGATCATCCGCCTGCGGCCGGCGCCGCATTGCCGTACCCGGATCCTGAGCTACTCGTTGCGGATACTGCCGCAGCCGCACTTCATCAACTGGCAGCAGGATCCACAGGCCAATTACCTGGCGCGACTGGTGTTTCCGGAAAAGACCACCGAGTTCCAGATCGAGGTCGACCTGGTGGCGGAAATGTCGGTGCTCAATCCCTTCGATTTCTTTCTCGAACCGTATGCCGAGAAAGTACCGTTTTCCTATGCTGCTGAACTGCTCAACGAACTGGAGCCGTATCGCAAGAAATTGCCGGTGTCGCCGCAGCTGCAAAAATTCCTGGATACGGTGCCGCGCGAAAAGATCCGTACCGAAGACTTCCTGGTCAACCTGAATCAGAGCCTGGCGCAGCTGATCAGCTACACCATCCGCATGGAGCCGGGGGTGCAGACGCCGGAACAGACGCTGGACCTCGGTTCCGGTTCCTGTCGCGATTCCTCCTGGCTGCTGGTGCAGATCCTGCGCCACCTGGGCTTGGCGGCGCGCTTCGTGTCCGGCTACCTGATCCAGCTGACGGCGGACCAGAAAGCGCTGGACGGCCCCTCCGGGACCGAGGTCGATTTCACTGACCTGCATGCCTGGTGCGAAGTGTATCTGCCGGGCGCCGGCTGGATCGGCCTCGATCCGACTTCCGGCTTGCTGGCCGGCGAAGGGCACATCCCGTTGTCGTGCACGCCGGAACCGTCATCGGCGGCGCCGGTGAGCGGCATGGTGGAACCGAGCGAAGTGGAATTCGGCCACGCCATGAGCGTCACCCGCATCTGGGAATCGCCGCGCGTCACCAAACCTTACAGCGAACAGCAATGGGAGCAGATCGAGGAACTCGGCCATGCCATCGACGACGACCTCGATGCACTGGACGTGCGCCTGACCATGGGCGGCGAGCCGACCTTCGTGGCGCTCGATGATCCCGAGGGCGACGAATGGAACACCGCCGCCATGGGACCCGGCAAGAAACCGCTGGCGGCACAGCTGTATCACCGCCTGCGCCAGCAATATGCGGCGCAAGGCTTGCCGCATTTCGGCCAGGGCAAATGGTATCCGGGCGAACAGCTGCCGCGCTGGGCGCTGAACTGTTACTGGCGCCGCGACGGCGAACCGATCTGGAACACGCCGGAGCTGATCGCCGATGAAACCAAAAAACAGGCGACTGAAGAGGGCGTCGCCGAACGCTTCCTGCACAGCGTCGCTGCACGCCTGACGCTGGAGCGGCAGAACGTTTTCGCCGCCTATGAGGACATCTACTATTACCTGTGGCGCGAACGGCGCCTGGCGATCAACGTCGATCCTTCCGATTCGCGGCTGGACGACAAGCAGGAGCGGTCGCGCCTGGCGCGGGTATTTTCGCAAGGACTGCGCAAGGTCGCCGGCTATGTCTTGCCGTTGGCGCGCAGCGCCGACGAACGCAGCTGGAAGAGCGGCAACTGGTATCTGCGCGGCGACCATTGCTATCTGCTGCCCGGCGATTCGCCGCTCGGCTATCGGCTGCCGCTGGATTCGCAGCCATGGGTCAAGGCCGGCGACTATCCCTATGTGCACCAGCCCGATCCGACCCAGCAGTTCCAGCCGCTGCCGCCGGCACAGCAGCAGCGCGACAAGCTGGCGCCGAGCAATGGCGCCAAGAATGCGGCGGCGGCAAGCGATGCGCCGAAATACAGCGCGGCGTTCAGCAGCGATCCGAATAACGCGGCCAAGCTCACCAGCATCCCGGCGCCCTTGGAGTCGGCTGACAAGATCACGCGCACAGCCTTGTGCGCCGAAGTGCGCAACGGCGTGCTGTACCTGTTCATGCCGCCATTGGCGCGCCTGGAAGATTACCTGGAACTGGTGGCCGCGATCGAAGCCACCGCCGAAACCCTGCAGCAGCCGATGCTGCTGGAAGGCTACGAGCCGCCTAACGATCCGCGTCTGAAGAAATTCAGCGTGACGCCGGATCCGGGCGTGATCGAAGTCAATGTCCAGCCGATGCATAGCTGGAGCGAGCTGGTGGCCAATACCAGCTATCTCTATGAAGTGGCGCGCGAGACCCGCCTGACCACCGAGAAATTCATGCTCGACGGTCACCATTCCGGCACCGGCGGCGGCAACCACCTGGTGCTGGGCGGGGCGACGACCAGCGATTCGCCGTTCCTGCGCCGCCCCGATCTGCTGCGCAGCCTGATCAGCTACTGGAACAACCATCCGGCGCTGTCCTACCTGTTCTCGGGCATGTTCATCGGCCCCACCTCGCAAGCGCCGCGGGTGGATGAAGCGCGCAACGATTCGGTGGTGGAGCTGGAACTGGCTTTTGCAGAAATGGAAAAGCAGCTGGCCCAGGACAGCTGCGCGCCATGGCTGGTCGACCGGCTGCTGCGCAATCTGCTGATCGACGTCACCGGCAACACGCACCGGGCGGAATTCTGCATCGATAAGCTGTATTCGCCGGACAGCAGCACCGGCCGTCTCGGCCTGCTGGAATTGCGTGCCTTCGAAATGCCGCCGCATGCGCGCATGAGCCTGACCCAGCAATTGCTGCTGCGGGCGCTGGTGGCGCGCTTCTGGAAAACGCCTTACCAGCCGCCGCGGCTGGTGCGCTGGGGCACCGAGCTGCATGACCGCTTCCTGTTGCCGCACTTCATCTGGCAGGATTTCTGCGATGTCATCGAAGACCTGCAGCAGGCCGGCTATGCCTTCAAGCCGGAATGGTTCGCGTCGCATTTCGAGTTCCGTTTCCCGAAAATCGGCGACTATGCGGTCAACGGCATCGCGCTCGAACTGCGCACGGCGCTGGAGCCGTGGCATGTGCTGGGCGAGGAAAGCCGCTCCGGCGGCAACGCCCGCTACGTCGATTCCTCGCTGGAGCGGGTACAGGTCAAGGTGAGCGGCATGGCGCCGGATCGCTACGTCCTCACCTGCAACGGCGTCGCGGTGCCGCTGCAGCCGACCGGCCGCGTCGGCGAATTCGTCAGCGGTATCCGTTACCGCGCCTGGCAGCCGCCGTCGGCCCTGCATCCGACCATCGGCATCGATTCGCCGCTGACCTTCGACCTGGTCGATACCTGGAACGGCCGCAGCCTGGGCGGTTGCCAGTATCACGTGGTGCATCCGGGCGGGCGCAGCTACGATACTTTCCCGGTCAATGCGTTCGAGGCGGAAAGCCGCCGCCTGGGACGTTATTTCCGTCTTAACCACACGCCGGGAACGATGCAGGTAAAGCAGCCGATAGCGTCCGTCGAGTTCCCATTTACGTTAGACTTACGTCACTTCTGACCAACCTCGCCGTCTGGCGGCCGGAAAAGCTGTAGGGCAACTTGCATAAAGTTGCCCGCCGGTTTTTCCTGCGCTGCAGCAGGTTGTCTTTAACCATTACCAGTGACGCAAGCGATCAACCATGTACCGGCGTTTACTCGAAAGTTATCCTGCTGAGGCCGATCGTTACGACGAAATGCTTGAGGCGGGCGGCCGCCTGCGGCCGCACTGGCGGACCCTGATCGACCAGCTGGAAGATCTGTCGCCGGAGGTGCTGCGGCGCCGTGCGCGCGAAGTGCGCGAAGCCATCGCCGCCGATGGCGTGACCTACAATGTGTATGCCGATCCGCAGGGCGCCAACCGGCCCTGGGAACTGGATCTGTTGCCGCAGATTATTTCCGCCGAAGAATGGCAGACTTTGTCTGCTGCAGTCACCCAACGCGCGAAGCTGCTGAACGCGGTGCTGGCCGATCTCTACGGGCCGCAAACGCTGCTCTCGGAAGGCTTGCTGCCGCCGGCGCTGGTGTTTGGCCAGCATGGCTATCTCTGGCCCTGCCGCGGCATCGAACCGCCGGGCGGCATCCACCTGCATCTGTATGCGATCGACCTGGCGCGTTCTCCGGACGGCCACTGGTGGGTCATTTCGGACCGCACCCAAGGCCCCTCCGGCGCCGGCTACGCCTTGCAAAACCGTCAGATCATGTCGCGCGCGATGCCGGACATGGTGCGCGACATGCATGTGCAGTCGCTGCTGAAATTTTTCCATACCCTGCACAACAGCCTGAGCGAGCTGGCGCCGGCCGGCGGCGAGCCGCCGCTGGTGGTGCTGCTGACGCCGGGACCATATAACGAAACCTATTCGGAGCATGCTTTCCTGGCGCATACGCTAGGCTTCCCGCTGGTGGAAGGAGCCGACCTGATGGTGCGCGGCGACATGGTCTACCTGAAGACCCTGAGCGGCCTGCGCCGGGTGCATGCAATCTTGCGCCGGCTGGACGACGACTATTGCGATCCGCTTGAACTGCGCGCCGATTCCGCGCTCGGCATTCCTGGCCTGGTGCAGGCAGCGCGCCTGGGTAACGTGCTGATCGCCAATTCGCTCGGCAGCGGCGTGCTGGAATCGGGCGCCTTGCACGGCTTTCTGCCGGCCATCTGCCAGCGCCTGCTGGGCCAGCCGCTGGCTCTACCGGCCGTGGCGTCCTGGTGGTGCGGTGAAAAGCCGGCGCTGGAATACACCCTGGCCAATCTGGAACAGCTGGTGATCATGCCGGCCTTCCCCTCGATGCGTATGCAGCCGGTCTATGGTCACAGTCTGAATGCGCAGTCGCGCCAGCGCGTGATCGAGAGCCTGCTGGCGCAGCCGCACGCCTATGTGGCGCAGGAATGGGTGCGCTTGTCGCAGGCGCCGGTCTTGTCGCGCAGCGGCGAGTATCGCCTGATGAGCCGCGCCGTCAGCCTGCGCGTGTTCGTGGTGGCGGCGGCCGACGGCAGCTATCACGTCATGCCGGGCGGCCTGACGCGGGTGGCGCCGCGCCAGCGCAAGGATATCGTCTCGATGCAGCAGGGCGGCGCCAGCAAGGATGTCTGGGTGCTGGGGCAGATGCGCACGGAAGCAGCCGATGGGGCTGCGGCATCGAATGCAGCCGCTGAAAGCCAGGACGGCCGGCAGCGCGCCTTGCACACCTCGCTGGATACCATCCGCAGCACTGTCGACATCTCTTCGCACGCCGGGGAAAACCTGTTCTGGATGGGCCGCTACGCCGAGCGCTGCGACAACCTGTCGCATCTGCTGCGCGCCACCCTGCAGCGCAGTACCGATCTTCAGGGCGACGCGCGCGAAAATTTTTACCAGCTGTGCGAGATCTGCCGCGGCCTCGGGATTGCCTTGCCGGCAGCGGCGGCGAGCGGGCGGCCAACCGTCAACGCCTTGCAGCCGGCGCTGATCGCGGCGATAGTGGATCCCGCCGCCGCCGCCACCAGCATCGCCGCCAATCTGCGTCATCTGCATCATTGCGGCTACCAGGTGCGCGAACATCTGTCGCTGGACAACTGGCATGCCATCAATCGCATGCCGAGCCTGGTAGCGGACAGCGGCGGCGCGGCCGGCATGACGCCGGCGCTGGCCTTGAACATGCTCAACAACGTGATCCAGGCTTGCGTCGGCCTGGCCGGCCATGCGCTGGACGACACCACGCGCGACGAGGGCTGGCATTTCCTGATGCTGGGACGGCACATAGAACGCATGACGCATCTGGCGACCTTGTTCGGACAGTTTTTGCGGCTACCGCCGGCTGCGCAGATTAAAATCCTGCCGTGGCTGCTGGAATCGGCCAACAGCGTGGTGACATACCGCGTGCGCTACCGCCGTGCTCCAGAATGGCTGCCGGTCTTGCATCTGCTGGTGTTCGATGTCAGTAATCCGCACGGCATCGCATTCCAGTTTCAGATGCTGGAGCGTTATCTGAGCGATATTGCAGAGCAGCTGGGAACGCTCAGCATGGATACGCCGGCGCACCTGTCGGCTTTGCTGCGCGAATTCGAACTGGAGGATCTGAGTCACGACTCGCTGTTCGTGGCCGACGCGCATGCGCGCCTGGTGCAACTGATGCGTGAGGCGATCACTGGCGCTTTTGCCTTGTCGGATGAGCTGGCGCGGCATTTCTTCACGCCGCTGAATGCGCCGGTCAGCCAGGGGGTGTCTTGATGAGCGAATACGTTTACCACATCCGTCACGATACGCATTATGCCTACTCGCAGCCGGTGCGCCTGTCGCATCAAATGCTGCGCCTGACGCCGCGTTCGCTGCCGTGGCAGACTTGCACATCGCACGGCATTGCGATTACGCCGGAGCCGCAGAATCTGCGTTTGCTGCTGGACAGTTTCGGCAATCCGATGCAGTCGTTTTCGCTGGAGAGCGATCATACCGATCTGCGCGCTGTTGCCGATTCGTGGGTGACCTTGACGCAGCGGCAGTTGTCGCCGCCGACACCGCCGTGGGAGCTGGCGCGCAGCAAGCTGTCTTATCAGGCTGGGCAGTTCTTGCTGCCGGATGACCTGGAGGCGACGCGTTATCTGTTTGAATCGGCGCATGTGCGGATCAAGCGCGAGTTCCTGGCGTATGCGATGGAATCGTTTACGCCGGGCTTGTCTTTGCTGGACGGAATCCAGGCTTTGATGACGCGGATTTTCCGCGAATTTACTTTCGATCCGCTGGCGACCACGGTGTCGACACCGGTGACGGATGTGTTTGCTACGCGGCGCGGGGTGTGCCAGGATTTTGCGCATTTCATGCTGTCTTGCCTGCGTTCCCTGGGGCTGGCGGCGCGTTATGTCAGCGGTTACCTGCTGACCGAGCCGCCGCCGGGACAGCCGCGCCTGATCGGAGCCGATGCTTCGCATGCCTGGGTGTCGGTGTACTGTCCTGGCATCGATGGGCAAGCCAGTAACTGGATCGATGCCGATCCGACCAATGGCATTTTTCCGGACACCAGCCATATCACCTTGGGCTGGGGGCGTGATTTTCTGGATGTCTCGCCCTTGCGCGGCGTCCTGATCGGCGGCGGCCAGCAAACCATGGATGTCGCCGTCACAGTCATGCCGGCACATGAGGCGCCAGGCTTCGGCTTTGCGGTCTGAGAAAATGCGCCAAGATCTTGAATTAGTTAATAGCATCGATGCAGCAGTCAAATTGGGGTCAGAGTTTTTTTCGCGGCTCTTTGCGAAAATTACTCTGACCCCAATTTGACGGGCCACGGAGTACATGCAGCGACATTAACTTAACCTTCGTCGTTACTTTGATCCGGGCAGCAATTTCTACTTTTTATCATCCCTCTAAAATAAAAAGCATATGAAAACATTCTTCCAGCACTGTCAGTTGGCCATCTGCGCCATGACCATACTTTCGACGCCGTCGCTTCATGCAGCCGCTCCGCCGATCACTCCACAAGTGCAGAACGCTGCCCAGGCAAGCTTCAAGGAATGGGCCGAGGTGCTGGCAATTCCCAACGACTCTGCGGTAGCCGCCGATATCCAGCGCAATGCCGCCTGGTTCGAACAGGCTTTTCAGCGGCGCGGTTTTCATGCCAGGCAACTGGCCAATAACGGCAAGCCCTTGCTGTTTGCAGAATTTCCAAAGAGCGATCCTGCTCTCCCTACAGTACTGTTTTATGGACACATGGATGGACAGCCGGTCAATCCCTCTGAGTGGCAACAGAAAAGTCCGTGGTTGCCGGTATTAAAGCAGCGCAATGCAGCAGGCCAGTGGGAAGCCATGCCGCTGGATAAATTGTTCGCCAAGGATGTCGATCCTGAATGGCGTTTGTTCGCCAGAGCTTCTGCGGATGATAAAGCGCCGATCATGATGTTGCTGGCTGCGATCGATGCACTGAAAGCCGGCGGCAAGACGCCGGCGATCAACCTCAAGGTCATTCTCGACGCGGAAGAAGAAAAAGGGTCGCCGTCATTGGGTGGCGTCGTCAAGCGCAATCAGGATTTGTTGAAGTCCGATATGCTGGTGGTGCTGGATGGGCCGATGCATCCCAGCAATCAGCCGACCCTGGTATTCGGCAATCGCGGCATCGTTGTCGGTACTTTGAAGGTTTATGGTCCGAAGCAAGACAGTCATAGCGGACATTACGGTAACTATGCCGCCAATCCTGCGCAATTGCTGGCACGCTTGCTGGCATCGATGAAAGACGATGAGGGCCGGGTTACGGTTCCCGGTTATTACGATGGCATCAAGCTGGACGCTGATTCCTTGCGCGTCATGCGCGCAGTGCCAGATGACGAAGCGGCGCTGCGCCAGCGCCTCGGGATTGCGGTGGCGGATAAGGTCGGACAAAACTATCAGGAAGCGATGCAATATCCGTCGCTCAATGTGCGTGGCATGCAATCTGGGGATGTTGGCGAGAAGGCCCGCACGGTCGTGCCGGCGGTGGCCATTGCCGAACTGGATCTGCGTACCGTTCCTGAAACCGAGCCGGCAGCCTTGGTGGCTTTACTCAAGGGATTTGTAGAGAAACAGGGGTTTCACCTGGTCAGTGGCGAGCCAAGCGATGCAGATCGCGCCCGCTATCCTAAACTTGCTTCGCTTGAGTTCGAACCGGCATCGGCTTCCAGCAGCGCTGTCCGTACCGATCTGAATGCGCCAATTGGTCATTGGCTGCGCCGTTCTTTGACCAAGACTTACGGTAGGGAACCGGTACAGATCAGAATGATGGGCGGCACCGTTCCGACCGGCGCTCTGGTCGAAGCGCTGAAAGTTCCGTTTGTGATTGTGCCGCTGGTCAATGCTGACAATAATCAGCACAGCGCCAATGAGAATATGCGGCTGGGAAATTACATCAATGGCGTGAACAGCCTCGTAGGCATTCTGTCAGAGCCCTTTGGCAGCAAGCCTTAAACGATCTAAAAACAGCCACGGCAGCAGTCAATTGGGGTCAGAGTTTTTTCGCGTTCTTTGCGAAAATTACTCTGACCCCAATTGACGTTCTACGGAGTACGTGCGGTGGCATTCTAAGAACGGCCTGAACGTTGCTAAAACGTTCGCTACTCCGTGCAAAGAAGGCTACCGTAAAATCAACGACAACAGCGCTAAGGCGCACGGATTTGATCCACCAGCTTCATCGCGCGCGGGTCTGGTGGAGGTGTCAGGAGGCTGACGACGATCAGGGCCAGCAGGCCGGCTGGTACGCCGAATACGCCGGCTGCCATGGGGGCGATGTGGAACCACTGCCCGCTGGCGGAGCCGCCTAGCGAAGGGTAGGTGTGCAGCATGTAGTACACGCAGGTGACGAAACCGACCACCATGGCGGCCATGGCGCCTTCCTGGTTGCCGCGTTTCCAGAAGACGCCCAGCGCCAGCACCGGGAACAGGGCAGAGGCCGCCAGCGAAAATGCGGCGCCTACCATCGACAGGATGTCGCCGGGTTTCAAGGACGCCGTGTACGCAGCCAGCAGCGCCACCACCAGCAGCAACAGCTTCGATACCGTTACGCGCTTGGCGGTGGAGGCTTGCGGGTCGATCATTTTGTAGTAGACGTCGTGCGAGAGGGCGTTGGAAATCGTCAGCAGCAAGCCGTCTGCCGTGGAGAGCGCGGCCGCCAGGCCGCCGGCGGCGACCAGGCCGGAGATGTAGTAGGGCAGCTTGGCGATTTCCGGCGTCGCCAGCACGATGATGTCGCCGTCCAGCACGATTTCCGAGAGCTGCACGATGCCGTCGTGGTTGATGTCGGTGATGCTGACCAGCGGATGCGCCTTGTCGATATTGGCCCAGTAGGAGACCCATTCCGGCAGGTGCGCATAATCGGAACCGACCAGCGAGGTATAGATATAGTATTTCACCAGCACTGCCAGCGCCGGTACCGTCAGGTAGATCAGCAAGATGAAAAACAAGGTCCAGAATACCGATTTGCGGGTTTCCTGCACCGATGGCGTGGTGTAGTAGCGCATCAGGATATGCGGCAGGGCGGCGGTGCCGAGCATCAGGCAAAATACCAGCGCCAGGAAATTGTTGCGCTTGATGTCCGAGGCTTCCGGGCTGGCGGCGGCGAAAGGCGTCGCTTGCGGAATCGGCGGTTCGGCACGCGCCAGGTAGCCAGCTTTCTCCTGTTGCCAGGTACGTTCAGCTTCCTCGGGGGTTTTCGGATAGTTGCTGAGGGCCCGGCTGGCAGCGCGGATCTCGATCAGGGAACCGTTGTTGCGCTTGAGTTTTTCCAGGTACTGCTGTGTTTCTATGCGACCCTGGTCCCAGGATGTCGGCAGGTTGCGCAGGCGTACATCGTAGGCGTCGGCCTTGGCCTTGAACATCGCGCGTACCTGCATTTCCTTGGGATCGGTGTCGAATTTTTTTTCGATGTCGGAGATCTGGGTCAGCACCGTACCGTAAGAAACCTGCGCCAGCGGGCTGTGCGTGTGCTGCGTTGACAGCAACACCACCGGAATCAGGTAGGCAAACAGGATGATGATGTACTGCGCTACCTGGGTCCAGGTGATGGCCCGCATGCCGCCCAGGAAAGAACAAACCAGGATGCTGGCCAGCCCGAGAAAGATGCCGACCGAGAAATCGACGCCGGTGAAGCGCGAGGTGATCAGGCCGACGCCATAGATCTGCGCCACCACGTAAATGAAGGAAATCAGCACGGTGGCGATGACGGCCAGGATACGCACTGGATTGCCGCTGCTGTGGCCGCGGTAGCGCGCGGCCAGGAAATCCGGAATGGTGTATTGCCCGAACTTGCGCAGATACGGAGCGATCAACAGCGCCACCAGGCAGTAGCCGCCGGTCCAGCCGATGATATAGGCAAGGCCGTCGAAGCCCTGCAGGTAGAGGCCGCCGGCCAGGCTGATGAAGGTGGCGGCGGAGATCCAGTCGGCGGCGGTGGCCATGCCGTTGAACAGTCCCGGCACGCGCCGTCCCGCGACATAATATTCGGAGACGTCGGAGGTGCGGCTCATGATGCCGATGCCGGCGTACAGCACCACGGTGGCAAACATGAACAGGTAGCCGATCCAGGTGCGCGGCAAGCCCTCCTGCTCCAGGATTGCCAGTACCACCAGCAAGGCGATGAAGCCGGCGGTATACCAGCCGTAGTAGCGCACCAGCCGCCAGAAAAAGGATTTGTCGCTCATTGCGTGCCGCTGTCCACGCTGCCGGCCTGATGGCGGCGGTCGATCTTGCGCATCTGCCAGGTATACAGTGCAACGATCAAAAGGTAACCCAAGGCCAGGCCTTGCGCCGCCATGTAGAACGAGAGCGGCCAGCCGAACCAGGTGATGCCGGACAGTTCGCGGGCAAAGAAGATGACGGCGAAGGTCAGGGCGAACCAGACCAGCAGCAGCGCCAGGGTCAGGCGCCGGGTGCTGCGCCAATGGCTGGGGGGACGAGGAATAGGCATGGAAAGTTCGTGTCTCGGTTGGGCAGTTAATGAAAGTCCGCTCTGTTTGTTTTCAGTAAATGCAGGCTGACGCGGAACAGGCTGCCCGGCATTTCCGGATCGCTGCTGCGCGGATTGTAGGAAATCGTGATTTGCGCGTCGTGCTGCTGGGCGATTTCGCGCACGATCGCCAGCCCCAGTCCGCTGCCGCTGCGGCTGCGGCTGCTGTCGAGGATGCGGTAGAAGCGCTGGAAGATGTGGTCGCGTTCGGCCGGCGGGATACCCGGTCCCGTATCCTCCACTTCCAGCAGGGCGAACTGCGCTTGCCCATGTTCGCCGTCGGCGCGCACGCGCACCGTGACGCGTCCCTCGACCGGTGTGTAGTGCAACGCATTGTCGATCAGGTTGCCGATCAGCTCGCGCAGCATGAGCGGATTGCACATCACCGCCAGCGGCTGTTCGGCTTGTTCGAAACCGAGGTCTATGCGTTGCGCGAAAGAAGCCTCGACCCAGTCTTGCACTACGCCGCGCGCAAACTCGGACAGATCGCGCTGCACGAAGGGGGCATTTTCCTGCGACTGGTTTTCTGCCCTGGCCAGCGACAGCAGCTGGTTCACCAGCCGGGTGGCCGACTCGGAACTCTTGGCCAGCTGTTCCAGCGAGCGGTGGATATCTTCCTGGCGGGTCTGGCGCAACGCCAGTTCCGATTGCATGCGCATGCCGGCCAGCGGCGTCTTCATCTGATGCGCGGCGTCGGCGATGAAGCGCTTCTGGGTCTGCATCGAGAGCGAGAGCCGCTCCAGCATGTCGTTCAGGGAGCGCACCAGCGGTGAAATTTCTTCCGGCACCTGGCCCGAATCGATGGGGCTCAGGTCGTCCGGGCGCCGGGCGCGGATGCGCTGCTGCAGTTCGGAGAGGGGCGACAGTCCGCGCGACAGCGCAAACCAGATCAGTGCCAGCACGATCGGCAGGATCAGGAATTGCGGCAGGATCACGCCCTTGATGATGGCGTTGGCGAGCCGCGCCCTTTTTTCCAGCGTTTCTGCAACCTGTACCAGCGCCGTGCGCGGCGGCGCGGCGGCGTTGGCTTCGGCGATGCTGCGCAGGTCGACGTAGGCGTAGGCGATCCGCACGTCGGCGCCGTGCAGGATGGCGTCGCGATGCTGCACCGTGCCTGGATGAGCGGTGTCTTCCTGGACGATGGCCGGCGGAATGATCAGGTCGCGGTCGCCTTCGACGATGTTGCCGCGGGTATCGGTGATCAGGTAATAGACATTGTCGATATCGTCGGCGCGCAGGAAATCGCGCGCCGGTCCGTTGAGCCGCGTCGCCACCTTGCCGTCGACTTCGATCACCTGCTGTGACAGCACCGTGACGCTGTCGTCCAGGGCCTGGTCGAACGGCTGGTTGGCGATGGTTTTCGCCACCACATAGGTAATCGCGATGCTGATCGGCCACAGCAGCAGCAGCGGCACCAGCATCCAGTCGAGGATTTCGCCGAACAGCGAGCGCTGGACGCGTTCTTCAGGCGGTTGCGCCAGCGGCGCCGCGGGCGGATGCGTGGTCGGCAGCGTATCCGGAGACAGGGCCATGGCGCGGCTTCAGCGGCGGCTGGAAGAGTCGAGCGGCGGGAGAACCGTGGCAGGAATGGGATGCGGCTCGCTGATTTTTTCCAGGCAATAGCCGAGGCCGCGCACCGTGGCGATCCGCACGCCGCCGATTTCGATTTTCTTGCGCAGCCGGTGTACATACACTTCGATGGCGTTGTTGCTGACTTCTTCGCCCCACTCGCACAGATGATCGACCAGCTGTTCCTTGGAAACCAGGCGGCCGGTGCGTTGCAGCAATACTTCCAGCAAGCCCAGTTCGCGCGCCGACAGGTCCAGCATCTGTTCATTGATATAGGCGATCCGCCCGACCTGGTCGTAGCTCAGCGGCCCGTGCTTGATGACGGTGGGGCCGCCGCCGGCGCCGCGGCGGGTCAGGGCGCGCACGCGCGCCTCCAGTTCGGACAGCTCGAACGGCTTGGCCATGTAGTCGTCGGCGCCCAGATCCAGTCCCTTGACGCGCTGTTCGAGCGAATCGGCGGCGGTCAGGATCAGCACCGGCAGGTGCGAGTTTCTTGCGCGCAAGCGGCGCAGCACTTCCAGTCCGCTCATTTTCGGCAAGCCGAGGTCGAGGATCAGCAGGTCGAAATCCTGGGTCGACAAAGCCGAATCCGCTTCCATCCCGTTCATGACGCAGTCCGTGGCATAGCCCGACTGCCGCAGCGAACGCGTCAATCCATCGGCCAGTACACTGTCGTCTTCGGCAAGCAAAATGCGCATGATCTGGGTATTCCCCTTCAGGATGGATGGAAACTGCTATTTGTAGTCTATGGCGTTTCATTCCCGTCAGCAAGACAGACTGTGAAATAGCTGCTTTTGGTATAATCATTTTTCCTTGATTTCACCTTGACGTGATTTACTGCCTTGATGCAACGCTTATTGATTCTTCTGCTGGTGTTTCTGCTGCCTATGCAAGTCTTTGCAGGCATCGCCGAATCCAAGGCAGACGCGATGGCGACGCTGGCATATACGGTTCAGCTGGACGAGGCGGCAGCGCAATGCAACGTCGCCGACAGCCGTGACGCGCAGGATGATCAAGACAGCCTTACCGACGAAATCGAGATGCACGTCGATCTCGGCGATGACACCGTCCCTGCTTTCCCTTTTGTATTTGCCGCCACGGCTATCGCAGCCAGCCCCGCGCTGAGCAACGACAAGGCGCGGCAGCCGCCGTTCCTGCCGCCGGCCGGACCTCCTCCTAGAGCATAAGCGCCCTGACGTCGCCTGGATATCTGTCCCGGCGGCGGGCGCCTAGCCATCTGCCGGATCTTTATCCGGCCCTCCTCGTAGCCATTGTTTGCATTGTTTACCGCTACTCAGCTTGCCGGATTGCGTTGTGCATTTCCTTGGCCTGTCTGACCGGCCGTGCATGCGGGGACATCGAATCAACATTGTCAGCACTACCAATAGTACCTATAGCCATGTCTTGCATGGCGTCAAATCTCAGGAGAAAGTATGAAGAAATTATTCGTCGCGCTGATCGTCGTAGCAATGACGTTCTCAGCCGGTATCGCAACCGTGGAAGCCAAGCGCATGGGCGGCGGCGGTTCCTTCGGCAAGAAATCGCAAAGCATGAACCGCCAGGCCGCGCCGGCGCCAAGCCAGGCGGCCAAGCCTGCTGCCGCGGCGGCAGCGCCAGCCGCAGCTGGAGCCGCTGCAGCAGCCAAGCCGAGCATGTGGAAAGGCATGCTGGGCGGTGCCTTGCTCGGCCTCGGCCTGGGCGCATTGTTGTCCAGCATGGGCCTCGGCGCCATGGCCGGCATGATCAGCAACATCATCATGATCGCCTTGTTCGCGTTTGCCGCCATGTTCATCTACAAGCTGGTGCGCCGCAAAATGGCCGGCGGCAACTCGGCTAACGCCGGCATGCAGCCGGCTTTCGCCAGCGCAGCGCCGTCCAGCTTCACGCCGGAAATCGCTTCGCGTATCGACCAGCCTATGCAACGTGCCGCATTTGATGCAGCGCCGGTCGCGGCTGCCGGCGCTGGTGTTGCAGGCGTTGCCGCCTGGGGCGTGCCTGCCGATTTCGACACCGCAGGCTTCCTGCGTCACGCGAAGACTTACTTCCTGCGCCTGCAAGCGGCCTGGGACAAGGCCGACAGCAACGATATCCGTGAATTCACCACGCCAGAAATGTTTGCCGAACTACGCATGCAATTGCAGGAGCGCGGCGCTTCGGAAAACCATACCGACGTGGTGTCGCTGGATGCCGAGCTGCTGGGCATCGACACTGTCGACGGCGACTACCTGGCGAGCGTGCGCTTCACCGGCATGATCAAGGAAGACGAAAACACTGCCGCGGCGCCGTTTGCCGAGATCTGGAACCTGTCCAAGCCGACCGCCGGCCAGGGCGGCTGGATCCTGGCAGGGATCGAGCAGGAAGAGAAAACCAGCTGATAGTGGTTTTGGCGGGCAGGGTTGGCTTAGCGCCGCGCTGTACCGCCGATTGCATCGGTTGGAAACAAAAAAGCCGCCGGCGAGAGATCGCCGGCGGCTTTTCTTATTCTTGCGCGCCGCTGATGGCACAATAGAGGGTTTTCAGGATATCGCTAAAAAAGGAATGTTAATGAGTTTGCCAACGAACGAGTCTCCCAAGTCCACCGAATCTGCCGTGATCCTGACCGGCGATCGTCCTACCGGTCCGCTGCATCTTGGCCATTTCGTCGGCAGCTTGCGTAATCGTATCGAATATCAGCACAGCTACCAGCAGTTCATCATGCTGGCCGACGCCCAGGCGCTGACCGACAACATGGACGACACCAACAAGGTGCACCGCAATGTGGTGGAGGTGGCGCTGGATTACCTGGCGGTGGGCATCGATCCGGCCAAGTCGACCATCCTGATCCAGTCGCAGATTCCCGAGCTGGCGGAATTGACTTTTTACTATCTGAACCTGGTGACGGTGGCGCGCCTGGAGCGCAATCCGACAGTGAAGGAAGAAATTCGCCTGCGTGGTTTCGAGCGCGATATTCCGGCTGGCTTCCTGACTTATCCGGCCAGCCAGGCGGCTGACATCACGGCCTTCAAGGCGGCGCTGGTGCCGGTGGGCGAGGACCAGATTCCGATGATCGAGCAGACCAATGAGATCGTGCGGCGTTTCAATCGTACTGCCGGGCGGGATGTGCTGGTGGAGGCTAAGGCGCTGGTGCCTGAGATCGGGCGTTTGCCGGGGATCGATGGCAAGGCGAAGATGAGCAAGTCGCTGGGCAATACGATCAACCTGGGCGCCAGCGCGGATGAAATCCGGGCGGCGGTCAAGCAGGTGTATACCGATCCTTTGCATTTGCGGGTGCAGGATCCCGGACATCTGGAGGGCAATGTGGCTTTCTTGTATCTGGATGCGTTTGACCTGGATAAAGCTGGCCTGGCGGAGATGAAGGCGCATTATGTGCGTGGCGGCTTGGGCGATAGCCTGGTCAAGGCGCGGCTGGAGACTTGCCTGCAGGACCTGCTGGCGCCGATCCGGGCGCGGCGGGAGGAGCTGGCCAAGGACAAGGGGCACGTTATGCAGATCCTGAAAGAAGGCACGGCCAAGGCGCGTGAAGTAGCGGCAAAGACCGCCGACGAAGTCAAAGCCGCCCTCGGCCTGAGCTACTTCTAAACTACGCAGCCGCAGCCAAACTCACCGCTGCAGCAGTCAAACTCACCGCTGCAGCAGCTAAATTCACCGCTGTCGCAGTCAAATGGGGTCAGAGTTTTTTTTCGCGGTTTTTGCGAAAATTACTCTGACCCCATTTGACGTTCTACGGAGTACGTACGGTGGCATGCCAAGAACGGTCTGAGGTTTTCTAAAACGTTTCTTACTCCGTGGATACAAGCCGGGAGCGGCCCGGCAGCCGCTTACTTTCTTTTGCTTCGCCAAAAGAAAGTAAGCAAAGAAAAGGCGACCGCAAAGCCGTTGCCCTCCCTTCGGGAGGGTTCCCAAATCCGGCGCGCGCCAGCCGGGTGAGGGCAAAACTCGCCTTCGGCTCAAACATGCCCCTCACAATTCCCGGCTGACACGCGCCGGATTTGGCAACGTCTTCATGCGGGGCAAGTCAAAAGCAACGGCAGCGTCAAAAGCAACGGCAACGTCAAAAACAACGGCAACGTCAAAAACAACGGCAGCGGCAACACCCCGCCGCTAACTATGGCAAGGCCCAGCATCAATCACCAGCTCCCCACCCGTAACAAAACGGCTGGCGTCTGATGCCAGGTAGAGGACGGCGGCGGCGACGTCGGTGGCGGAGCCGCGGCTGGTTTGCATGTGCAGTTCGGCGCGGTCGGCCAGGGCTTGGGTGAGGTCGTCGCGTTTGCGCATGGCTGCTGCCAGGGCAGGGGGGCGGACTACGCCTGGGTGGATGGCGTTGACGCGGATGTTTTGGGTGGCGTAACGCATGGCGTTCATGCTGCTCATGCGCAGTGTCGCTTTCGCGGCATGATCGGCTGCCGCCGCTTGCACCCGCCTCACGGCGCAGGGCGACAGGATGTTGACGATGGAGCCGCCGCCGGCGCGTTCCATCGCCGGCGCCACATGCTTGCTGCACAGGATGCTGCCGTTGACGTTGGCCTGCATCGCTTTTTCCCAATGCTTCTGCAGCAGCCCGTTGGCATACGGTTGGCTGGCGTCGACGCCGGCGCTGTTGATCAGAATGTCGATGCGGCCGAAGTGCGCCTCGACGGCGGCCATGACCTGCTGGACGGCATCGTTGTCGCTGACATCCAGCTGCCAGAACCGGACTTCAGTCAGTTTGCTGCCCAGCAGCCCGGCGATAACGCCCCCTTCCTGTTCCCTTTCATCCAGAATCGCTAAATGTGCACCAGCCGCAGACAAGGCGCAGGCAATATGTAAAGCTATGCCGCGCGCTGCGCCGGTCACCAGCGCGACCTTGTTTTTGAGCGGGAAGTACGTGGAAAGTGGGTCCATGTCGCTAAAACCATTGTCAGTTTTTACATATGTATTAAAGCATTCTTTAGTGCACATTGCAACCATGCTTTAATTGAATGAAAGTATTCTTTACCGATGGTGAATAATTATGGCGCGCGACTTGCAGATGCTTTGCAGATAGCCCGAAAAGACAGGCAGGAACTCGCGGACGCCATCGGCGTCAGCGTGCAGGCGGTCGGGCAGGTAATTGCCGGCAAGACCAAGGCGCTGACAGCGGAGAATTCGGCGCTCGCCGCGAAATTCCTCGGCGTCGATATATTCTGGCTGGCTACCGGGATCGGTCATCCGAAGATAGCGGCCAAGCATTCCGGCCAATGGCCTTTCAGCATCAGCCTGGAATCGTTTCTGGAGATACCGGAGGCAGAGCAGAACCGTGTAGGGGAATACATCGAGTTTTGCGTCCGCAAATGGCAGGCGGCCCATCCGGCAAAAAAATGAGCGGCCGCATTTGCAACCCAAGCGCCGCTATTTTTTCTTGCGCGGGGGTTTGGCGCTAGCCAGGCGATTCTGTTCAGGAAACAACTGTCCCAGCACCGTGCGCAGCCAGCGGTTGGCCGGATCAAGCTCCGCATTCTCATGCCAGTACAGATACACATCCAGGGTCGGCGTCGGCAGCGGCAGCGGATAGATCCGGTTCGGCAGGTTGAGGTTGGCGATCTGGGCGTAGTGTTCGGGCATGGTGGTCAGCAAGTCCGAGGCGCTGACCACATGGCAGGCGGCGTGGTAGTGCTGGCAGCGCAAGCCGATCTGGCGCTGACGGCCCATGCGCGCCAGTTCGACATCTTCGATGCCGGGACCGGTGCGTCGCGAGGAGACCAGGATGTGGCTTTGCGCCAGATAGGTTTCCAGGTCCAGGCCGTCCTGCAGCGCCGGGTGATCCTGGCGCGCGATCACCACCAGCGCATCGCGTGATAAAGGTGTACTGTGGATTTCCGTCGGCCGCTGCAGCAAGACGTCGACCGCGATGTCGAGCGTGCCGGCCGCCAGTTCGGACGCCAGCTGGCGCCGTTCCACCCGCACCGAATTGATCGCCACCAGCGGCGCCTGCGCGTGCAGCAGCTGCATCAGCGGCGGCAGCAGGCGCGCTTCCAGCACGCCGGTCAGGCCGAGGTTGAAACTGCGGCGGCTGCTGGCCGGATCGAACTGGTTGCCGTGCTTGACGCTGACCTCCAGCGTCTGCAAGGCTTGCCGCACCGGACCGATCAGGGAGCGCGTCATCGGCGTCGGCAACATGCTGCTGCCTTGCCGGATGAACAAGGGGTCGCCCAGCAGTTCGCGCAGGCGCGCCAGGGCGTGGCTGACCGCCGGCTGGGTCAGGCTCAGGGCCTTGGCGGCGCGCGTAATATTGCCTTCCGCGTAGATGGTGTCGAGCACCACGAACAGGTTGAGGTCGATGCGGCTTATATGCATGAGATTAATTATTATCTATGTAAATCATTCATTTGATGAATTATAGACCTTGCGGCACACTGCATGCATCGCCAAACAGTCGAGGAACGTCATGGATTTTGCTTATTCGCCCCAGGCCCGCCAATATATCGAGCGGCTCAATGCCTTCATGAGCGAGCATGTGCTGCCGGCGGAAGCGGAATATTTCAGCCAGCTCAAGCGCGGCGCGCGGCCATGGAATGTGCCGCCGGTGATGCTGGCGCTGAAAGCCAAGGCCAGGGCCGCCGGCTTGTGGAATCTGTTCCTGCCGGACGCGGAGTTCGGCGCCGGCCTCAGCAATACTGATTACGCGCCGCTGGCGGAAATCATGGGCCGCTCGCACATCGCGCCGGAAGTCTTCAACTGCAATGCGCCGGATACCGGCAATATGGAAGTGCTGGTCAAGTACGGCTCACCGGCGCAGCAAGAACAATGGCTCAAGCCGTTGCTGGCAGGTGAGTACCGCTCGGCTTTCTGCATGACCGAACCGGAAGTCGCCTCCAGCGACGCTACCAACATGCGCGCCACCGCCATCGTCGAAGGCGATCAGGTGCTGCTCAACGGCCGCAAATGGTGGAGCACCGGCATCGGCCATCCCGACTGCAAGTTCGTGATTTTCATGGGGCTCACTTACCCGGACGGTCCCAAGCATGCGCGCCATTCAATGGTGATCGTGCCGCTGGATACGCCCGGGGTGAAGATCGAACGCATGCTGCCGGTGTTCGGCGCACTCGATGAACCCTATGGCCATGGCGAAGTGAGCTTCACCAATGTGCGAGTGCCGCTGACGAACATCATCGCCGGTCCGGGCCGCGGCTTTGAAATCGCCCAGGGCCGTCTCGGGCCAGGTCGTATCCATCACTGCATGCGTGCCCTCGGCGCGGCCGAAGTAGCCTTGGAAATGATGTGTCAGCGCGCCTTGACGCGCACTGCTTTCGGCAAGCCGTTGGCCGATCTCGGCGGCAATGCCGACATCATCGCCAATGCCCGCATGGGTATCGAGCAAGCCCGCCTGCTGACCTTGAAAGCGGCGTGGATGATGGATACCGTCGGCGCCAAGGCGGCCATGAGCGAGATTTCCCAGATCAAGGTGGTGGTGCCGAACGTGGCGCAGCTGGTGATCGACCAGGCGATCCAGATGCACGGCGGCGCCGGCGTCTGCGACGACCTGCCGCTGACCGGCCTGTATGCCTATGCCCGCATCCTGCGGCTGGCGGACGGCCCGGACGAAGTGCACCGGGCCCTGATCGCCAAGCTGGAACTGAAAGCGCAAGGCGCCCGCGCCGCGGCGCAGGGAGCAGCGGCATGAGCCTGATCGATCAAGCCGGCGCGGTGCGCAGCGGCGAAGAGCTGGACGTCGCCAAGATTGCTGCATTTCTGCAGGGAGTGGACAGCAGCCTGCAAGGATTGCCGGCGGTGACCCAGTTTCCCGGCGGCGCCTCCAACCTGACCTACCTGCTGAGCTACGGCGAGCGCGAACTGATCCTGCGCCGGCCGCCATTCGGGGCCAAGGCCAAGTCGGCCCACGACATGCTGCGCGAAGCCAATATCATGGCCGAGCTGAAGCCGGTCTATCCCTATGTGCCGCGGGTGTTCGCGACCTGCCAGGACCGCGCGGTGATGGACAGCGACTTCTATGTGATGGAACGCTTGCGCGGCATCATCCTGCGCAACAAGCTGCCGCCCGGCCTGGAACTGAACGAGAGCGATACGCGCCAGCTGTGCCTGAACGTGATCGACAAGATGATCGCCCTGCACAAGGTCGATTACCAGGCCGCCGGCCTGGCCCATCTGGCCAAGGGCGAAGGCTATGTGCAGCGGCAGATAACCGGCTGGAGCGAGCGCTTCCGCAAGGCGCGCACCGACGATGTGGTCGACTGTGAAGTAGTGATGCGCTGGCTGGCCGAGAAGATGCCGGCAGCCGATGTCGCCACCTGCCTGATCCACAACGATTTCCGCTTCGATAACGTAGTGCTGGATGCCGAAGATCCCTTGAAAGTGATCGGCGTGCTGGACTGGGAAATGGCGACTCTGGGCGATCCGCTGATGGACCTCGGCAATACGCTGGCCTACTGGGTACAAGCCGACGACGAACCGCAATTCATGATGATGCGGCGCCAGCCGACGCACTTGCCGGGCATGCTGACGCGCAAGGAAGTGATCGCCTATTACGGCGAGCAGACCGGTTACCGCACCGACCATTTCGATTTCTATGAAATCTACGGCTTGTTCCGGCTGGCGGTGATCATCCAGCAAATCTACTACCGTTTCCATCACGGGCAAACCACCAATCCGCAGTTCGCCATGTTCGGCCATGTCGTCAATTACCTTGACCAGCGTTGCCGCAATCTGATCGCGCAATCGACCATATGAACCACGCAAAGCTGCTGACAGCAGCACCGGAGCAAGCCTGAGATGGGCGCCATCTATCTGGTGCGCCATGGCCAGGCCAGCTTCGGCGCCGCCGATTACGACCAGCTGTCCGAGCTGGGCGTGCGCCAGGCGACCTTGCTGGGGCTATGGCTGGCGCAGACTGGCCAGGATCCCTCCTTGCTGGTCACCGGCAGCCACCGTCGCCACAAGCAGAGCCGTGATGCCTGCCTGGCTGCCTGGTCGCCACAGACTGAGCGTGCGCCGCAGGTTTTGCAGGACCCCGGCTTTGACGAATTCGATCATCGGCAAGTATTGCTGCGGCTGATGCCTGAGTTCGCCGATCCCGCCGTGCTGGCAGCCTACCTGGCGCAGCAGGAAAATCCTGCGCGCGCTTTCCAGAAAGTGTTTGCCAAGGCAGTGGCGCGCTGGGTCGGCGGTCAGCACGACGGCGACTATAGTGAGACGTGGACGGTGTTCAAGGCACGTTGCAACGCCGCCTTGGCGCGCTTGCTGGAACAAGCTGGCAAGGGCCAATCCGCCTGGGTGTTTACCTCGGGTGGTCCGGTCAGCGCGATCTGTCAGCAACTGCTGGCGATTCCAGACCGGCAGATTTTCGAATTGAACTGGGCGCTGGTCAATACCGGCGTCACCAAGCTGTTGCATAGCCCCGGCAGGGTCAGCTTGAGCTACATCAATAATTACGCGCATCTTGAAAGCGCGCGCGATCCGGGCTTAGTGAGTTATAGATAGAAAACCAGCGATAGACAACCAGCGACAAGTTAAAAGGAGCAAAGCATGAGCAGCACATCCCTGTTTGACCTGAAAGGAAAAATCGCCCTGGTGACCGGCGCCAGCCGCGGCATCGGCGCATCGATCGCGCGCACGCTGGCGCAGCATGGCGCGCATGTCATCGTGTCCAGCCGCAAGGCGGAAGCCTGCGACAAGGTGGTCGCGGAGATCGTGGCAGCCGGCGGCACGGCCGAGACCATGGCTTGCCACATCGGTGAAATGGCGCAGATCGACGCGCTGTTCCAGGCCATCACCAGCAAGCACGGCCGGCTCGACATCCTGATCAACAATGCCGCCGCCAATCCGCATTTTGGACCTATCGTCGACACCGACCTGGGCGCCTTCCAGAAAACGGTCGACGTCAATATCCGCGGCTATTTCTTCATGTCTTCCTACGGCGCCAAGCTGATGGCGCAGGGCGGTGGCGGCGCCATCGTCAATGTCGCCTCGGTCAACGGCGTCACGCCCGGCGTGTTCCAGGGTATTTACTCGATCACGAAGGCGGCGGTGATCTCGATGACCAAGGCCTTCGCCAAGGAGTGCGCGGCCAGCGGTGTACGCGTCAATGCCTTGCTGCCGGGCTTTACCGAGACCAAGTTCGCTGCCGCCCTGATCGACAATCCGGCGATCCTGAAGCAGGCCTTGCAGCACATCCCGATGAACCGCGTCGCCCAGCCGGACGAGATGGCGGGCGCCGTGCTGTACCTGGTGTCGCCTGCGGCCAGCTACACCACAGGGGTTTGCATGAATGTCGATGGCGGTTATTTGTTGAATTAAGCACTGACAGGAAAATACGCATGAAGAATTTACAAGGCAAGGTCGCGGTCATCACCGGCGGCGCAGAAGGCATAGGCAAGGGCATCGCAGTACGCGCTGCGGCCGAGGGCATGAAGCTGGTGCTGGCCGATATCAACACCACCAAGCTGGAAGCCACGGTGGCGGAATTCAAGGCGCAAGGGATCGAAGTCATCGGCGTGCCGACTGACGTCGCCCGCGAAGAACAGATCAATGCGCTGGCGGAGCAAGCCTTCGCCAAATTCGGTAAGGTGCATCTGCTGGTGAACAATGCCGGCGTCGCGGTCGCCAAGCCAGCGTGGGAAACCACCCAGAAGGATTGGGACTGGGTCATGGGCGTCAACTTCTACGGCGTCACGCATGCCTTGCGCGCGTTTGTGCCAACCATGCTGAAGCATGGCGAAGAAGGGCATATCGTCAACACGGCCTCGATGGCTGGCCTTACCACGCAGCCGAGCCTGGCCAGCTATAACGCCAGCAAGCATGCGGTGGTGACGGTATCCGAGGGTTTGCATCATGATCTCGCGTTGCGGAAATCGCTGATCAAGGTCTCGGTGCTGTGCCCGGGCTGGGTCAAGACTGGCATTGGTCATTCGGAACGCAATCGCGACGGAGATAAAACCGCGCCGGCGACCATCGATCCGGTGGCTGCCAAGGTCGGCATGGCTGTACTGCACGCGGTGGAGAACGGCATCCCGGTAAGCCAGGTGGCTGGCGATGTATTCGACGCGATTGCCGCGGAACGTTTCTATATCCTGACGCATCCGGAAATGAAGCAGGCAATCCAGGTGCGGATGGAAGATATCCTGCAGCAGCGCGCACCGACCTTGCTGAAGATCTAGACTATATAGGCGACCCCGTCATTCCCGCGAACGCGGGAATCCATTTTCCGGATTCACTCAGTAACGTGGATCCCCGCGTTCGCGGGGATGACTAGAATCGATGGTATCGTGTGCTTAGTCGATATCAAACTTGACGCCCTGCGCCAATGGCAAGGTGCGGCTGTAGTTGATGGTGTTGGTGGCCCGGCGCATGTAAGTCTTCCAGGAATCGGAACCCGATTCGCGGCCGCCGCCGGTTTCTTTCTCGCCGCCGAAAGCGCCGCCGATTTCAGCGCCGCTGGTGCCGATGTTGACGTTGGCGAGGCCGCAATCGCTGCCGCTGGCCGACATGAAGGCTTCCGCTTCGCGCACGTCATTGGTGAAGATGGCGGACGACAGGCCTTGCGGCACGGCGTTGTTGAGGCGCACGGCATCCTCGAAGCTATCGTAGGACAGCACATACAGGATAGGTGCGAAGGTTTCGTGGTGCACGATGGCGCTTTGCTGTGGCATGCGCACCAGCGCAGGGCGCACATAGAAAGCGTTGCTGTTATCGCCGACTTGCACCCGCTCGCCGCCAGTGACTACGCCGCCTTCAGCCTTGGCTTGCGCCAGCGCGGCTTGCATGGCTTCGAACGATTGCTGGTCGACCAGCGGGCCGACCAGGGTGTCCGCTGCCAGCGGATCGCCGACCTTGACGCTGGCGTAGATACGTTCGATGCGGCTCACCACATCTTGATAAATACTGCTGTGGACAAACAGGCGGCGCAGGCTGGTGCAGCGCTGGCCGGCGGTGCCGACGGCAGAGAAGGTGATCGCACGCAAAGCCAGGCTGAGGTCGGCGGTCGGGGTGACGATCATGCCGTTGTTGCCGCCCAGTTCCAGCAGGCTGCGGCCGAGGCGCTCGGCCACGGTAGTGGCAACCTTGCGGCCCATGCGGACGCTGCCGGTGGCGCTGACCAGCGGCACCAGCGGCGAGGCCGACAGGGTGGCGCCGATTTCGGCGCGGCCCAGCACGACCTGGCACAGATTGGCCGGCAGCAGGTCAGGGCGCTGTTGCGAGAAACGCGCCACGGCTTTTTCATAGAGAGCGTGTACGGCGAGTGCGACAACCGGGGTCTTTTCGGATGGTTTCCAGATCACGGCATTGCCGCACACCAGCGCCAGCGCGGCGTTCCAGGCCCACACGGCAACCGGGAAGTTGAACGCGGTGATGACGCCGCAGACGCCCAGCGGATGCCAGGTTTCCATCATGCGGTGGCCTGGACGCTCGGAAGCGATGGTCAGGCCATACAGCTGGCGCGACAGGCCAACCGCGAAATCGCAGATATCGATCATTTCCTGTACTTCGCCTATGCCTTCGGACAGGATCTTGCCGGATTCCAGCGTCACCAGCTTGCCCAACGGCTCGCGGTTTTCACGTAGCACTTCACCCAGGATGCGCACCAGCTCGCCGCGCACCGGCGCCGGCACCACGCGCCATTTTTCGTAGGCCTGGTGGGCGAGCTTGATGGCGGTTTCGGTTTCCTCGGTGGTATTGGCGCGCAGCGCGCCAATCGCAGCGCCGTCGCGCGGCGAGCGCGAATGCAGGTCGTTGCCGGCATGGGCCGAAAAGTCGAAACCGAGTTCAGCGAAGATGGATGAGATTTGCGTCATGATGTCCTTGTTCTGCGTTGTATCAGCCGGCCGCGAGAATGGGCGAGCTTTGTCAGTAATAACGCCGAGTATAAGGAATAAACAAGGAAAACTTAAAATCAAAAAATATCAGGACATCATTACCTTTGATCATGCAGCGGGCAGGATGGGCATAGATCGAGGCAGCATGTAAAATTGACAAAGGCTGATGCCAAGGAAGAACTAAAAAGGAAATTACATGGAGCAGCTGTCTCAGGCGTCGTTGCTAAGCGGGCAAGCGCAGCAAGAGCGTCAGCAGGGACGCGTCGACGCAGCGTTGGCATTGTGGGCAGAGGCGATTGCACTCGATCCCCGTAATCCCGACCATGTCATTGCGCTGACCAATTGCCTCACGCAGATCGGACGTTCGCAGGAAGCCTTGCAGTTTTGCGAGCGCTGGCTGGAGCAGAACAGCGATATCGCCTTGCTGTGGATGCAAAAGGGCATCATCCAGATCAATCAGTTGTCGGATACGCAAGGCGCCATCGACAGTTTTCACGCGGCATTGCGCTGCGACCCGGCCTATACGCTGGCGCACGAGGCGCTGGCGCAAATCTACCTGTTCCGGCTGCAAGCCGAACCCATGCGCTTCCATGCGGCACAAGCCGCGACCAACGCTGATCCGCGATCCGCGCTGCGCATTCAATCGCGCTACCTGTCCGACTACGCTGGTGCAGTGGCGACCGGGCGCCGGCTGCTCGCCAGCAATCCGGCAGATGTCGAAACCTTGCTCTCGATGGGTAAGGCGCTCTACATGCTGAGCCGTTTCGATGAAGCATTCGCCATGCTGACGCGCGCCGTGGAACACGCGCCGACGCGGGTTGACGTGCTTGGCCCCTATGCCGACCTGCTACTGCTCTTCGGCGATTACAGCGCCGGTTGGCGTCGGCTGCAAGGCGTCGCCAACGACGCGCACCTGCAAGCCATTTATCCGGGAATCGCTCCTTATCTCGACAAAAAATGGCGCGGTCAGCCGCTGCAAGGCAAGCGCATCCTGGTCGCCTACTATGCCGGGATTGGCGACAATCTGATGATGGCCAGGTTTATACGCGACCTGAAGGCCGCGGGCGCCTATGTCATTTTTGCCAGCCGTCCGGAACTGCTGCGATTGATGCAGGGACTGGAGGGAGCTGATGAAGTGGTGCCGTCCTGGCAGATTGAACGCTGGCACGAGCTTGACTATTGGGTATTCGACTATCTGTTGCCGGCGCACCTGGGCGCAGCCGAGGGACGTATTCCTGTTTATCGCGACGGCTATCTGCACGCGCCCGCCGAATTGGCAACGCACTGGCGCAGCCAATTGCAACAGCATTCCGGCCGCCTGAAGGTCGGACTGTGCTGGAGCAGCGCTCCGCACAATTTCAGCGGGCTCGATCGATTCATCCCGCCGGAAGAATTCGCTGCGCTGGCGGAATTGGATGATATCGCATGGTTTGTGCTGCAAAAGACTGCCGCCAACGGTGAGTTGGCGCAACGCTCAGGCCTCAAGGTGCATGACTATTCCGGGCAATGGCAGGATTTTGCCGATACCTCAGCCATGGTAGAAGCGCTGGATCTGGTCATTTCTATCGATTCGTCCCCGCTGCATCTGGCGGGAGCGCTGGGAAAGCCCGCCTGGGGATTGCTGCCTGCCGCGCCGGAATGGCGCTGGGGCCTTGCGGGCGAACAAAGCGATTGGTATCCGACGCTGCGGCTCTTTAGGCAAACGGAATTGCACTGCTGGGCCCCGCTCATCCAGCAGGTCAAGGAAGAACTGTTGAAACTTGGCGTTTGAAGCAATGCTTCGGCTGTCAGGTTTCCGCCAGCTCGCTCAGCAGCCACTCCTGAAACTTGATGACAGCCGCCTTGCTGGCGTTTTTTTCCGGATAGGTCAGGTAATAGGCTTGCGGACTTTTCACTGAGAAGGGGAAGGGCACGTGCAGCTGGCCGAGGGCGATTTCGGTCTCCACCAGAAATTTCGGCATCAGCGCCACGCCGAGTCCGGCGGCGGCGGCCTGGATCACCATCGCCAGTTGCTCAAAGCGCGGGCCTGAGAGGGCGTCCGGGCAGGCCACGCCGACGTGGTTGAACCAGTCCTGCCAGGCTTGCGGGCGGGTGGTGTGT
>NZ_DATMRB010000111.1:0-50951 GCF_035566555.1 Collimonas sp. | reverse complement strand
GAGCGTGGCCGCCTTGCAGACCGTCTTGCCGCGTATCACGCAACCGACCCTGACCGCGCACGAAGTCGCCGGCATGGACCCGGCGGATCTGACCGAGATCGGCGCGGAGGTTGCCATTTTTTTGGTGAAGAGAGCGGATCGGCTGGCGGCCTTCCGGACCGAGTAGAAGACCCCATGGCCGATATTGCGGTGGTGTTTCATTGGCCGCCGCAGGCCATGGATGAGCTGGAAGTATCGGAATTGATGGCCTGGCGCGAACGCGCCAGGGTGCGCAGCGGCGCGGAAGAATAGGATTTCTCAATATGAGCGACAAGCAATTGCGGTTACAGGTGGTCTTCGCGGCGCTGGACAAGCTGACCGGCCCTTTGAAAAAGATCACCGGCGAATCGTCCGCCCCGGGCAAAGCCATCAAGGCCAACAATGACAGATTGAAGGAACTGAACGCCCAGCAAAAAGATGTTGGGCGCTTCCGCGAACTGAATGCCGGCTTGCAGATCAGCTCTGGCAAGCTGCGCGAGACGCAACAGCAGATTGCCGCCCTGGCGCAGCGAATGCAGCAGACCACGACGCCCACGCGTGCCATGACCCGCGAATTTAACGCCGCCGTGAAGTCGGCCAGCGCGTTAAAACAGGCCGGCCAACAGCAAGGCGAACAAATGCAGATCCTGCGCACGCGCTTGTCCGGCGCCGGCATCGATACGCGCAAGCTGGGCAGCGCACAGACCTGGCTGAAAGACAGCATCGCCTTTACCAACGCCGAACTCACCGCCCAGCAGAAGAAGCTGGCAGCAGTCGGCGCGCAACAGCAGAAGGTGGCCGGCGCCCGCCAGCATGCCGACAAGCTGCGCACCACCGCCGGCAATGTCGCGGCCGCCGGCATCGGCGCGACTGTCGCCGGCGCCGCCGTGGGCGCCCCCTTGGTTACAGGCTTGAAAGAGGCGAAGCACTACCAGACCGAGAAGGGCCGCATTACTGCCTTGGGCCTGGGACCGAAGGTCAGCGCCGACGCCGAGAGCTACGCCCGCAACATGAAGACCTACGGCACCAGCCACGCCGAAAACCTGGAACTGGTGCGCGACAGCATGTCCGTGTTCGGTGATCTGCCGCATGCGCAGATGGTGGCGCCTATGCTGGCGAAGATGAAATTCGCCAACAAGGCGTTTTATGGCGAGGAAGCCGGCGGCGAAAATGAGCGCAAGTTCATGGACATGTTGAAAGTCATCGAGGTGCGTGGCGGCACGGCCAGCTCGGAGAAATTCAACGAACAAGCCAACATGGTGCAGAAAGTCATTTCCGCCACCGGCGGGCGGGTCGGCCCGACCGAATGGCTAAACCTCATCAAGACCGGCGGCATCGCTGCCAAGGGCATGGATGAAAAGTCGTTTTACTATGAGCTGGAACCACTGGTGCAGGAGCTGGGCGGCTTTGGCGTCGGTAACGGCCTGATGTCGAGCTATAACAATCTATACCAGGGACGCACCAGCAAACGGGCCGCGATGAACCTGGACAAGCTGGGGCTGATTGGCGATCACACCAAAGTGAAACATGACAAGGTCGGTCAGACTGCGCAGCTTGATCCTGGTGCACTCTTGGGGTCCGACCTGTTCAAGAAAAGCCAATTCGAGTGGATGGAACAAGTCCTGTTGCCTCAGTTGGCGAAGAACGGTATCACCAAGCCCACCAAGGTACTGGATACCATCGGCAGCCTGTTCACCAATCGCAAGGCTGGCGACTTGATGGCGAACATGTACTTGCAGCGCGCCCAGATCCATAAAAACCGGAAGCTGAACGAAGGCGCTTACGATGTGGACCAGCTCGAACCGCTGGCCCGCGAACAGGCCGCCGGCAAGGAAATGGACGCGCACGCCAAGCTGGTCAACCTCCAGTTGACCATGGGCGAGAAGATCTTGCCGCTGTATTCCAGCGCTATCGACAACGTGACCGCCGCCTTGGAAGGTTTAAATGGCTTCATGGAGCGCAACCCGGCCACGGCCAAAGCGATGATTGTGGGCTTTGGCATCCTGGCCGGCATTCTGGTGGTGCTAGGGCCGCTGATGCTGGGCCTGGCCGCCTTGATCGGACCCTATGCCATGTTGCATGTCTTGTTCGCCAAAATGGGCGTTAGTGGTGGCGTGTTATCTCCGATCCTGCGCGGTATTGGCGGCGGCTTCATGGCGATCGGTAAAACTGTTCTGTGGTTAGGCCGCGCCTTGTTGACGAACCCGATTGTATTGCTGATTACCCTCATTGCGGTGCTGGCTTTCCTGATCTATAAAAATTGGGAACCCCTGAAGGCTTTCTTTAGCGATCTGTGGGACGGCATCACCGAGCGGTTTAGTCGCGTATGGGAAACCATCAAGACCTTTGCCGGCGGCTTGTGGGCGGATGTGAAAACAGCATTCGATGGCGGTATTGGCGGCGTCAGCGCGTTAATCGTGAACTGGTCGCCGCTGGGACTGTTCTATAAGGCATTCGCCGGGGTCATGAGCTGGTTCGGTGTTGAGCTGCCGGGGACATTTACCGAGTTCGGCGCCAACATCGTCCAGGGCCTGGTCAATGGAATCTCGTCGGGCTTTGGTTTCTTGAAAGACAAAATCAAGCAACTGGGGGCCATGGTCGGCATGACCTTTGCGAAGGAGCAGGAGATCCACAGCCCTAGCCGTGTCTTTAGCCGATTCGGTGGCTTTATCACTGAGGGGCTGGCGCTGGGTATCGAGAACGGACAGGATGCGCCGATCAACCAGGTCAGCGGTCTTGCCAAGCGCTTGACCCAGCTCGGCGCCGGGATTGCCATCGGCGCAACAGCCATGCCGGCGCTGTCCTTCGATACGCGCCCGCCCATTGCGCCGCGTGCCACCGGCGCCGGCGTCGTTGTCCAGGGCGACACGATCCAGATCACCGTGCAGACCATGCCTGGCATGGACGAACAAGCGATTGCCCGCGCCGTCATGCTGGCGATGGAAGAGCGAGACAGACAGAAGGCAGCGCGCACGCGCTCCAGCCTGTCCGACAATCACTTTTAAGGATTTTATTATCATGATGATGACCCTGGGCATGTTCGTCTTCAGCTTACCGACCCTGGCTTACCAGGAGCTGCAACGCAAAACCGACTGGAAGCATCCGAGTACGTCGCGGGTCGGCGCCCGTAACGCACGCCAGTACACCGGCAAGGGCGACGACACCATCACGCTATCCGGTTGGATCGCGCCGGAACTGACCGGCAGCGTGTATTCGTTGGACGCTTTGCGCCTGATGGGCGACACCGGAAAATCGTGGATTCTGATTGCGGGGACCGGTCGCATCCTGGGGTCCTACGTCATCACCGGCATGACTGAGGGCCGCACGGTGCTGGCGCAGGATGGCGACGCCGGCAAGATCGAATTCACCATCACCCTGGAGCGTACCGACGAATCCGTGCTGGGCTTGCTCAATACCCTGGGCGACCTGGGCAGCATCAAGAACATGTTGAGCCTGGAGGGCATCAGCAACAGCGCCAGCAATGCCATCAATACCGGCATGTCGACGTTTGACAATGTTGCCAACAGTATGCGGAGCCTGTTCTGATGGACTACCCTATCCCTGCTTTCAAGATCACGCTGGACGGCCAGGACATTACGGGGAAATTCGCGCCGCGCCTGGTCAGCCTCGACCTAACCGAGTGTCGCAGCGACAGCGCCGACGAACTGAGTATCACCCTGTCGGACACGGACGGCCAGCTTGCGATACCAAACAAGGGCGCCAGGATCAACGTGCAGATCGGCTGGCAGGAATCCGGCTTGATTGACAAGGGCGTCTTTACGGTTGATGAGATCGAGCACAGCGGCGCGCCGGATCTGCTGACCCTGCGCGCCAGGACGGCCAGCCTGATCGATACGTTCCGCCAGCCGGTCGAGCGCAGCTTTCACGACACCACGCTGGGCGCAGTGATCGAGGTGATCGCGTTTCAGCAGGAACTAAAAGCCGGGATTGCTGAGGCGCTGCGGGGTGTAAAGATCGGACATCTGGACCAGACCAGGGAGAGCGACGCAGCATTCCTGCGCCGGCTGGGCAAGAAATACGATGCTGCCGCGACGGTCAAAAATGACACGCTGTTGTTCATGCCGGCGGGCCGCAGCAAGACGGCGTCGGGCCGCGACTTGCCTGTGATCCGCATCACGCGCAACCTGGGTGACAGGCACCGCTACCATAGCGCCGAGCGCGACAGCTACAGCGGCGTGCGCGTGTTCTGGCATGACGACCGGCACGGCCTTCGCCGCAGTGTCGTAGCCGGCGCGCCCGGCAACAGCAAGCGGCTGCGCACCACCTATGCCAATGAGGCCGACGCCCGCGTCGCCGCCGTCGCGGAGTGGCAGCGCATCCAGCGCGGCGCCGCGACTCTGGAATTGTCGCTGGCAATTGGCGACCCGGCGCTGATGCCGCAATCGCCGGTGGAAGTCGTCGGATTCAAAACCGATATTGATCATCAGGAGTGGCTAACGGCCAAGGTCCGGCACAGCATCAGCGATGCTGGCTTTACCAGCAGCATCGAGCTGGAGACGCGCACCGAGGAAGCGGAAGTTGAGCGCGAGGATGAGGTCGACCCAGATCCAGGAATTACCGGCGTGTACGCCAAGTGGCGCAACCTTGCCACCAAGAAGACCGGGCAGGAATTCGCACCCTCCACTGGCAAGGGCAAGCATACGGCGCCGGCGGTCGGCGCGACGGTCAGCACAAAGACACTGCAGCACGTCTACGCCAACAAGCAAACGGCCGTACGCGCCGCAAAACTCGAATGGGGAAAAATTCAGGAGCGGCGCGAGGTGATCAAAGAAAACAGCGACGGTCAGTAGTATCGCTGCTTAGATGCGAGGTCAGAAATTACGTGACCCTCGGTGGACGTGGCGCGATAAGGTCAGCAAGAAACAAGGGGAGCAGCTTGCAGAATCTCGAACCCATCCAACAACACTGGTGCATATTTATGCAAGTAAGCAATCGGCTGTACGTTCAGCAAAACTTGAGTGGGCAAAGATTCAGGAACGGCGGGAAATAATCGCGGAAAACGCCAGCGAGGCGTGATTTTCTGATCAGCAACCTGTATCATCCCGCTCCCGGTTGTTTTACCGGCCTTCCCCTTGCAACGCGACTTCTTCTTGCGCTTTTTCTTATCGGCTACAGCCTTGTATGAGAATGTCAGGAGGGATAGACGCGGCCTAATTTTATAGGATGTCCTTTTTTTTACCGCCGATTTTAACAGTGGCGTTACCCGAAATATTGGTGCTCTTTTTGCCCGAATTTATCTGAGGGTTCTTCCCTGTTATGGGGTGCGCGAGTTGCGCTTGTTTTTCACCTACGGCATTAGATGGATCTATTCCAGACGCCAGTTCGACGGCCTCCTCAACTATTGAGGTGTCGACTTTTCCATTACCGCTGAAACTGCGATACAGCATGGTGGTTACAGCAGCTTTCTTTCGAGCCGTTATCTCTAAGTTTTTTTCGGATAGACAACTCTCAATTCGCTCCAATATTAAAGTCAGCAGCTCTCTATTCAGCTCAAAATCAACAGGCTGATCTACTGAAAATTTTTTATTTATTTTCTGCGTTATTAAGGCGCTTGCGTTTATGAAAAAAAATTCATCAAAAATGGCAACCCTCTCGTCTACTCGGGAATCCGGTATCTTTCTATAGGGCTCTGAATCTGCTATCAATCCAGCCTTTTTTACCACTATATCGAGTTCCTCCGGTGAAATATTGAGTACCGAGGCAACGACATGTCCCAAGTCCAAGAGATGTTCGCCATATGTGATTTGCCAGATATTTTTTTTGGTCCCAGTAATTACATAGGATGTGTCTACTCCAATTTGCTTAAGATTTTCTAGGTATGTGGTGTCAGGATCACGCTCACCGGACTCATATCGCTTTTGGCTGCTCAAAGAGACCTTTGCCAGAGAGGCAAACTTTGTTTGGCTGTAGTCCAACCGCTTCCTCTCTTCCGTAATTCTTTCCCCGATATTCATAACAGACCTTGACCAGCTCCAAATGGAGCTATATTATTGGCTCCAATTGGAGCTAAATGAGAGTGAATATAAAACCATTGAATACTACTACAGCACAACAAATTCGTGCCGAATGGCTCCGTAAAGGAATGGGGGAAAACGCCTGGGCACCCATGTTTAATTTCAAAAAAAACAATTATTAGCCAATTTACTTATCGCAAATCTCGATAATCGATCCCCAATGAGAGTCATCAGCATTCCCTGTCCACATTGCCGCCACCGGGTGCGCGCCGCTAAAAGCCGCACTATGTCCGAGCTGATGAAAGAGATCACGTACATGTGCCAGAACCCTGACTGCGGTCATAGCTTCGTCGCCAGCCTGGAAGTGCTGCGCACGTTGTCTATGTCGGCAATCCCGAATCCTGATATTCGCATCCATGTTTCCCAACATGTCCGCAATGCTTGTGCCAATCAGTTGGCGCTATTCAAAAATGACTGAGGCACATATGACTACCCTCCGCATCCTAGCTCCACCGTAATTCCCCGCTAGTCCGTTTTACTTCCTCCCGTTGTTCCCTGCAATGCCTGATTTCAGGCATGCGGGATTCGCTCACCCTGAAATAAGGAAATCACTATGGAAAACACCATCACGCTACTTTGGCTCGGCCTCGGATTCACCATCGCCGACCGTGTCCAGGTCGATCAGTTGAACGATTGCGTATTCAATGAGTGGCTGCAAATCCCGCTGGAAAGCAGGCGCAATCTGGCTCTTGTGGTGACAGATGAAAATGATTTTTCAGCGGCCTTTGCTGGCGCCACAGTTGGCGGCTTCCGGTTCATCTTCCTGCAAGACTACAAGATCGATCCTCTGGTCGCATTTTCTGGCATGAGCTTCAATGACCTCCGTGCGATGCCAACCTGTAATCACACCAATAACAGCCGGGGCAAGCTGGTTCACTACGCCCGCAAATACATCTACAAGGCGATTTTCAGGCAGCCGAAATATATCTTCGAACCAGCCGAGGCGCTCTGATCATGGCCGCGCAAACGACTCTCACCATGTTGAAGCGCATCACGGTGAATCCGGCAGTGACGCGTCGGCACCCAGATCCGACCGTAGGGATGTACACCACGCAAGAAGTTAATTTCCATTTCCATGACGCCGGCCAGCACACGCTGCGCCTTCATCTTGATGCCGGCCTGAACGCGCTGGCAGTGGGTGAATTGATTACCAATGAAGAGGCGACAGCATGAAAAAATTGAAAAACATTCTTCTCGATCTGGGCGTGATTACGCTTGGCTGCCTCCTGATGATGGCAGGCCCGTTGTTGCAAGCCACCGGCATCATCGGAGGGTAAGCCATGGCGACCCACTCTCAACAGGCGCACCAGGACATTGCGTACACACACCTGACACACGCCTACATCATGCTGGCTGGCGACAAGGAAAGTGTACGCGCTGGCCGCTGGAATGGCATCCCGCCGCGTGACCGCCAGATGCTGGCGCACATGGCCGGCATTGGCAGCAAGAAGGGGGACACCACCTTGCAATCGCTGAACGCCCTGGAGCGCGGCAAGCTGCATTGCGAAGCCCGCCGGCTTATCAAGCAACTTGAAATCGTTCTGCGCTGTGCGCAAGGCGGCGAGTTGCCTTGCCAGTTTCCGGCAGCGGGTCACGAATCGGACGGCATAGCCGCATGAGCTACCACTTCTATTCCGCCGAGAGCATCACTGGCCTGCCGAAGCGCATGGGCCGCGCCCTGCGCGATCTGTTCGCCCGCGACGGTTACGAAAAGCACGAACACAAGGTCGATGTCATTGATGAGATCTGGTCTGCCGACCATTTTATTTTGCCACCCGATGCTTCCGATGGAGCGCTCTATCGCGCCGCCGACACTGCCGCCCGTGCCTGTTACCAGTTCTGTGCCAACCTGCAATCGCTAGACGCGATTGTGTCGGCCATTCGTGAACACTGCGACCGCCACGGCGTCGCCGCACCAGCCGGTAAGGAAGAAGCCGAAATCATCCGCCGGGCCTTGGACAAGGCGTGGTGGTTGCGAGGCATCCGCAAGGCCCATGCGCGCCGCTGCGAACATATGGCGATCCGCCTGGGCTTTACGCATTTCAAGGCCGGCGCTTATGTCAGCAACGAAACTGCCTATCGCCAGCAGCGCCGTAATAAGCAGAATGCCAAACTGCTGGCGTCCATAGAAATACAGAATGAAAACGGTCAGGTCTATAGCCTAGAAGCGTTAGCCGCCCTCGGTACGGCTAACAAGTCCATTCGGCACAGCGAATTGATGACACGGATACGCGGCTTTGAAGAAATCGCCTTCGACCTGGGTCATGTCGGCATCTTTGCCACCATCACTGCCCCGAGTAAATATCACGCCGTCCTGAGCAAGAACGGCGAACCTAACCCGAAATACAAGGCATTTGGCGAACCCACGCCACGCGATGCGCAAGCTTATCTGTGCGACGTGTGGAAAAAAATACGTTCCAAGCTACACCGCGACGGCATCCACGCCTACGGTTTTAGAATTGCCGAGCCACACCATGACGGCTGTCCGCACTGGCACATGCTGATGTTCGTCGCGCCCGAACACCTGGAGCGTTACGAGAAAGTCATGACGGCGTATGCCATGCGCGAAGACGGCGACGAACGCGGCGCCAAGAAGAACCGGGTCAAGCTGGTGCGCATCGAAGCCGGCAAAGGTACAGCCGCTGGTTACATCATCAAGTATGTCACCAAGAACACCGATGGCAAGAATTTGGGCGAACACCATGTCATCGAAGATGGGCAAAAGCATATCTTGGTGGAAGACCTGGTCGGCGACGAACTGATTAAGCCGAGTCAGAGAGTTTGCTATTGGGCGCAGACCTGGGGCATCCGGCAGTTTCAGCAGGTCGGCGGTGCACCTGTCGGCCCTTGGCGCGAGTTACGGCGCATCAAAAGCGAAAGCATCCTGCATGCGCCGGAAGCGGTGAAATCGGCATGGCAGGCGGCACAGAGCATCAAGGCCACCGAAATCAATGTGGTCGATGGCAAGCGTGTCAAAACCGTCAAGACCATCAAACAAGCCTCCTACCGCGATTACCTGCTGGCCCAGGGCGGCCCCACTGTCGGACGCAAGGGTCTCGTCAAAATCGCCACGCGCAGCACCGTGGTCGAAGGCAAGTACGCCACCTATGAGATGGACAAGCCATGCGGGATTTATCACGCATGGAATCCTCACGCGGTGTACGAATCGGTCCGCTATCAGTGGACAGTCGTCGGCGCCGCCAAGGCTGTGGCTTTTGACGTACCTTGGACTGGTGTAAATAACTGTACGAAAAAATTAAAAAAGAAAATTTCCACTTCGGTTTTATCGCCGGAAGAAATAGCAGCAACAGCAGTTCGGCTTGCTGATTTCATCAGAAAAAATCCGCAGCCGGCATATCAGCCGACCGACTGGTCGGCAATTGATAAAAAGTCGAAAGACCTGGAGCGGGAAACCGACAAATTTGCCACTGCGATGAATGCGCAGTGTGAAGAGGCGCGCCGGCAGGAAGTGGCCGCGTATGAAAAAAACGACATGACGGCACGCAAGCGCCTTGTCACGACCTGGGCCGCCCTCGGCGCCTGCCCTTACCCACGAATTTTTATTACTGAAAGCGACCTATGAAAATACTCATGCACGCATGCCTAAATTCGCTCATGGCGTTCGCCATGCTTGGCATCGCCGAAATCATCCAGCCAGCGTTCAAACGCTTCCAGATCCGTTACCACGGCGCTCTGTCGGCCTTCGTGGCCCTAATCATTGTCTTCTGCCTGGTGGTTGGCTTGCTCGCGGGGGCTTTCCATGAATAAGCCCATTCAACCTGTCAGCGTGAAACTACGCGACCGCGTCACATTCGACACCGACGAAGGCATCCAGGCCGGTTACGTCAACGACCTTCGGCGCGACCTGGGCAACGGTGAACTGCACGCCTGGGTTGAGCTGGAACACAGCTTGCCTGGCTGCTTCCGCGCCGTGCCGGTCTCGGTCATTATGACTTCTGACAAAGTTGGCCCCCCTTCGACCTGCTACATCGGGATGGATTGGGCAACCTACGCCGCCTATCTCAACACCCCATTAGCCGTCGATGCAATCTGAACATGGCTGCGTACTACAACGAGCATGACAAAGGCGCAGCCCAATGGCTACGCAATTTAATCACAGCCGGGCACATTGCTGCTGGCGACGTAGATGAAAGGGATATAAGAGATGTACGACCAAACGACATTCACGGATACACGCAATGCCACTTCTTCGCCGGCGTCGGCGTATGGTCCTATGCACTTCGACGCGCTGGATGGTCTGATGATCGACCTGTTTGGACCGGTTCCTGTCCGTGCCAACCTTTCAGCACGGCAGGCAAAGGAACTGGATTTGATGACGAGCGCCACCTTTGGCCTGCCTTTTATCATCTCATCAGCAAGCACAAAAACTGGTGTAAGCGACAGAAGCGACCAGCCCCAACAATTTTTGGAGAGCAGGTTGCGAGCAAACACGCAGATGCTTGGATCGACCTTGTACAAGCTGACTTGGAAGCGCTGGGTTACCCCTTCGGGGCGATCCCGTTTCCGTCTGCGGGCGTCGGCGCTCCCCACATCCGCGACCGCATTTACTGGGTGGGTAACGCCGACAGTGCGGGACCACAAAGACACACCTGGAATGGTGGCTCAACGCGATGGAAAGGATCGAGTAGATCAATTACCACGGCAAGCCTATCTGGCCGGATGGCCAACGTGTACGACCAGCGACACCACGGGCGCGGAAAGTTTGGAGGCAAAGGCAGCGAGAGGTGCGGGAGGATTCATGCTGCGGGATATGGCAATGATGTTGGGCTCCCCGGCCCGACTAACGGCTTCTGGAGAGCTGCTGACTGGCTCGGATGCCGGGACGAGAAATTCCGGCCAGTTGAACCCGGCACATTCCCGCTGGCTCATGGGGCTACCGCCCGAGTGGGACGACTGCGCGCCTACGGCAACGCGATCAACGCGGAAGCTGCCAAAGCGTTCATCGAAGCCGTTATGTAAACGCTAAAAAAGCAATCAACTCAGAAATAACCAAATGAATACCACTTCAAGGAGCAAAAGCAAAATGCTAATCAACCGAAAAACCTTACTGGCAATGATCCCTCTATCCGACCGCGTGATCTACAACATGGAAAAACGCGGCGACTTCCCGAAGCGGATTGTGCTAACAAGTAGAAACGTGGCCTGGGATCTATCGGAAATCGAAGAGTGGATCGAAATAAGAAGATCTTCCGGTGACCAAGCAGCACGACCAGGATTTATGCCGCAAGCCGCTTGCCCCTGATCGTCCATTCATCAATCATATCCGCCCAATCCTGCAGCATGGCCGTGCGTTGTTCTCTGTACTCGGCCTTGTTGTAGACAGCTCTGACGCCCTTCTGCTCGTGCGCAAGGCACTTTTCAATCCAGTCAGTGTTGTATCCAGCTTCATGCAGCAAGGTGCTTGCTGTACGCCTCAGATCGTGCGGTCCGAACTTCGATAGTGCCTGCCCTTCTTTCTGTGCGAGACGGTACGTCAGCGTAAGCACCTGATTCAAAGTCGCGCTGCTCATAGGGAGGTCCGAATCGTAGCGTGATGGCAGGATATATGCCGATCCACCAGAAAAAGTCTTAAGCGCAATAAAAATATCCAGTACCTGCCGCGAGAGAAAAACAAGATGCGGATTGCGGCGCTTCATACGTTCCTTTGGAATCGTCCATAAGGCCTGGCTGAAATTGATTTCATCCCATGTCGCATTTGTTAGCTCACTTTTTCGGACCATTGTCAGCAAAAGCAGCTTGGCCGCCGCACGAATGGATGGCGTCGTACCGATCCTCTCGATGTACCGATAAGCGATACCGATTTCTTCGGGGGTCAACGCACGGTCACGCGGCTCAAATTTGGCGATAGTGGTCGGCCTTACTAAATCTGCCGGATTTGCCACCTTCTGGCCGCGCTCTATTGCCCAGCGAAATACCTGTGAAACGATTTCCCGAACGTGTACTGCGGTTGCCGGTGCCCCTCGCTCGACAATCACATCGGTCAGTGCACGCAGGTCCTCGTGCGTAAATTCAATCAATTTTTTATTGTGGAACTTGGGCTTGATCTCTCGCTCATATACGGACGTGCGCATATCCCGCGTCGAGTCGGCCATCTGATAGCCACGTAGCCATTTGTCGGCCCAGGCGCCGAACGTCTCTACGCCTTTCACTCGGGCTTTGTCTCGTGCCTTCTCTTTGGCCGGCGACTTCCCGGCGGCAATCATCTTCTTGGCTTCTCCCAGCTGCTCCCGGGCTTCTGCAAGCGAGATACCGCCTAAGCCATAGCGCCCAAACGTCAGTGTCTCCTGCCTACCATTGATCGAATAGTTGTAACGGAAGGAGATCGATCCAGCTGGGGTAACCGCCACGTAGAGGCCATCACGGTCGTTTACTTTGAAAAGCTTCTCACCCGCTTTTAAGTTGCGCAGCTTGGTATCGGTCAACATGGCTTTCTTCCTTTTTTAGTTAGAAATACCATGATTTCCACGTCCGCTTTTTCTGCTAAATATCTCTTTCAAATCAATGATCTAGATATTTTCAATACCATGAAGATAAAAAAAATCATGGCATGGTATCGGGTGGCCCTCATGGCATCGGCGTGGATAATACCATCACAAATGCCATCTGGAATAAGTACTTGGGTATACATCGGCCTGCCAATCAATGCGGAGCCAAAAAGCAAAAAAGCCCGCATTTACGCGGGCTTTGAGGTATTTTCTACTTTCGTATACTTGCGAGTGCTAGACGTATTTTCATTCCCACTCGATAGTCGCAGGCGGCTTTCCTGAAATATCATAAACCACACGATTGATCCCGCGCACTTCATTGATGATGCGGTTCGATACCCGTCCCAGCAACTCATGCGGCAGATGCGCCCAGTGCGCAGTCATGAAGTCTTGCGTCTGTACCGCACGCAAGGCCACTACGTATTCGTAGGTGCGGCCGTCGCCCATCACGCCGACTGACTTGACCGGCAGGAAAACCGCGAACGCCTGGCTGGTCTTGTCGTACCAGGATTGCTCGTCATCGTCCTTGGTGTTGCGCAGCTCTTCGATGAAAATGGCGTCGGCGCGGCGCAGCAGGTCGGCGAATTCTTTTTTGACTTCGCCGAGGATGCGCACGCCCAGGCCCGGGCCCGGGAACGGGTGACGGTAGACCATCGCGTGCGGCAGGCCGAGGGCGACGCCGAGCTTGCGTACTTCGTCTTTGAACAGTTCGCGCAGCGGTTCCAGCAATTGCAGGTTAAGGGTTTCCGGCAGGCCGCCGACGTTGTGGTGGCTCTTGATGGTGTGCGCGGCATTCTTGCCGTTGCCCGCGCTTTCGATGACGTCAGGATAAATCGTTCCTTGCGCCAGCCATTTGGCGTTCTTCAGCTTGGCGGATTCGACCTGGAACACTTCGACGAATTCGCGGCCGATGATCTTGCGCTTGGCTTCCGGATCGGTGACGCCGGCCAGGTGGCCCATGAACTGTGCGGACGCATCGACATGGATCACTTTGACGCCGAGGTTTTCGGCAAACATTTCCATCACCATCTTGCCTTCGTCGAGGCGCAGCAGGCCGTGGTCGACGAAGACGCAGGTCAGCTGGTCGCCGATGGCGCGATGGATCAGGGCGGCGGCAACGCTGCTGTCGACGCCGCCGGAGAGGCCGAGGATGACTTCGTCGCTGCCGACCTGCTGGCGGATCGATTCGACCGCTTCAGCGATGTAGTCCGGCATGTTCCAGTCCGGCTTGCAGCCGCAGATATCGATCACGAAGCGGCTCAGGATGGCTTCGCCCTTGAGCGTGTGGGTAACTTCCGGATGGAACTGCACCGCGTAGAAATGGCGCTCATCGTCGGCCATGCCGGCGATCGGGCAGTTCGGGGTGGATGCCATCAGCTTGAAGCCGGGCGGCATGTGGTCGACCTTGTCGCCGTGGCTCATCCAGACTTTCAGCATAGCGTGCGATTCCGGCGTGACGAAGTCGCTGATGCCTTCCAGCAGCGCGCTGTGGCCGCGGGCGCGCACTTCGGCGTAGCCGAACTCGCGTACCTTGCCCATCTCGACCTTGCCGCCCAGCTGCTCGGCCATGGTCTGCATGCCGTAGCAGATGCCGAATACCGGCACGCCCAGCTCGAACACCGCTTGCGGCGCGCGCGGTGTGTCACCGTCGGTAACGCTGTTCGGGCCGCCCGACAGGATGATGCCGGAAGCGCCGTAGTTGCGGACGAATTCATCGGACACATCGTAGGGGAACACTTCGGAAAACACGCCAGCGTCGCGCACGCGGCGTGCGATCAGTTGGGTTACCTGGGAGCCGAAATCGAGGATGAGGATTTTTGAGTGCATGGTGGATGCCTGGTGGCTGATTTAGCAAAAATAAAGAATCTTTAAAGTGCACGCGCCACCGGCGGTATTCCCGCAGGTGGCGCGTTCCTGGACTAGATCAAGGTGCAAATCCAACTATCAATCGGTGCGATAGTTAGGCGCTTCCTTGGTAATCTGGACGTCATGGACATGCGATTCGCGCATGCCGGCCGAGGTGATTTCCACGAATTCAGCTCTTTCGCGCAGCTCGTCGATAGTGGCGCAACCGCAGTAACCCATGGAAGAACGCACGCCGCCGATCAACTGGTACAAGATCGTCAGGACGCTGCCCTTGTAAGGAACCCGGCCTTCGATGCCTTCAGGAACGAACTTGTCGGCCTTGTTGGCCGAGTCCTGGAAATAGCGGTCGGCGGAACCGTCCGACATCGCGCCCAGGCTGCCCATGCCGCGGTACGACTTGTAGCTGCGGCCCTGGAACAGGATCACTTCGCCCGGCGCTTCTTCGGTGCCGGCAAACATGCTGCCCATCATCACGGTCGAGGCGCCGGCGGCCAGCGCCTTGGCGATGTCGCCCGAGAAGCGGATACCGCCGTCGGCGATACATGGAATGCCCGTGCCCTTGAGCGCTTGCGCGACATTGGAGATGGCGGAAATCTGCGGCACGCCGACACCGGCGACGATACGCGTGGTGCAGATCGAGCCAGGACCGATGCCGACCTTGACGCCGTCGGCGCCGTGGTCTGCCAATGCCTTGGCGGCAGCCGCGGTAGCGATATTGCCACCGATGACTTCCACCTGCGGGAAATTCTGCTTGACCCATTTGACGCGGTCCAGCACGCCCTTGGAATGGCCGTGCGCGGTATCGACCACGATGACGTCGACGCCGGCTTTCACCAGCAGCTCGATGCGTTCTTCGTTATCGGCACCGACGCCGACCGCGGCGCCTACACGCAGCTTGCCCTGGCTGTCCTTGGAGGCCAGCGGGTGCGAGGTCGATTTCTGGATATCCTTGACCGTGATCAGGCCGCGCAGCTCAAAGGCGTCGTTAACCACCATCACGCGTTCCAAACGGTGCTTGTTCATCAGGCGCTTGGCTTCCGACAGGTCGGCGCCGTCCTTGACGTAGACCAGCTTGTCGCGCGGCGTCATCTTGGCGCTGACTTCAGCGTCCAGTTCTTCTTCAAAACGCAGGTCGCGGTTGGTGATGATGCCGACCAGGCGATTGCCTTCGACCACCGGGAAACCGCTGATGCCATGCAGTTCTGACAAGGCCATCACTTCACGGATACGCATGTTGGGCGGAATCGTGATCGGATCGCGCACCACGCCGGATTCGAAACGCTTGACCTTGGAGACTTCGCGCGCCTGTTCCTGCGCAGTCAGATTCTTGTGGATGATGCCGATGCCGCCCTCTTGCGCCATGGCGATCGCCAGCCGCGCTTCAGTCACGGTATCCATCGCAGCCGACAGCAACGGAATGTTGATATCGATATTGCGGGACAGACGCGTTTTGAGGGTAGTGTCTTTGGGGAGGACGTCCGAATAAGCCGGAACTAACAGCACGTCATCGAACGTGAGTGCTTTCTGAAGTAGACGCATAGTTTTTCCTATAGGCGCAAAAGCGAATTATACAGAAATCCGCGCAACTCGCCTAACCTTGCGTGATTTTACGCACCCGGCATAAAATATTTCCACAAAGCACTATCGTTTCATTGACATGCTGGGTGAATCATGGCGAAATCTGCGCTTCGATTCGATAAACCTTCAATCCGGTTTTACTGCCTCAAGGAATAGCAATGAATGCAATGCGTCTGAAACACGTTTTCTCCGCCACCGCGGCTGTTGTCTTGCTGGGCCTGGCGACTTCCGCCCTGGCGCAATTCATCTGGCTGGACGAAAAGGGAGTGAAACAGTATTCAGACATGCCGCCGCCGGCTTCGGTGCCGAACAAGCGGATTCTCAAGACACCGGGTCAAAGCCTGGCGCGCGGCGCCGGCAGCCAGGAAGCCGGCAACGGCACGGCTGACGATGCTGCCGCCGATGCGAAAGCTGCGCCGGCCGCGCCGCCGACCATCGCTGACCAGGACGCCGCCTATCAAAAACGCAAGGCCGAGCAGGCGGAAAAGAACAAGAAAGCCGCGCAGGAAGCCAAGCAAGCCTCGGACAAGGCAGAAAACTGCGCCCGCGCCCGCGCCAACCAGCGCACCCTGGATTCCGGCACACGGATTGCCCAGACCGACGCCAACGGCCAGCGCACCTATATGAACGATGACCAGCGCGCCAAGCAGAACGCCGACAACCGCGCGGTCCTTAACGACTGCCAATGACGCGCAGGACGGCGTAAAAAAAGCCCGCTATCTAGCGGGCTTTTTTGTCGGCGCGCTTGCGCCGCGATTCCATCGGATCGGCGATCAGCGGCCGGTAGATCTCGATGCGGTCGCGGTCGCGCAGCACCGTGTCCAATGTCTTCAGCTTGCCGTAGATGCCGACGCGCCAGCAGCTGAGGTCGATTTCACGCATTTCTTCCAGCAGGCCGCTGCGCTTGATGCCGTCGTGCAGCAAGGTGCCGGCCGGCACCGACAGCTCTTTCAGCGCCTGGATCGCGGGCGTGGCGTAACAGACTTGTATCCGTATCTGCCCTGCGCTGGCTGCGGTTTCACTCATGGTGGCCATAGACGGCGTCGGCGCGCTTGCAGAAAGAATCGACGAAGCTGTTGGCGATCATGCCGAATACCGGGCCGATCAGCTTTTCCAGGATCCTGTTGGAAAACTCGTAATGCAGATCGAATTCGATCTTGCAGGCATCGGCGCGCAAGGCCTTGAAGCTCCAGTTGCCGTCGAGCTGCTTGAACGGCCCTTCCACCAGCCGCATCTGCATCGCGCTGGGCGGCGTGTTGCTGTTTTCAGTAGTAAACGATTGCTTGATACCGTGGTAATGTATGTTCAGTGTCGCCACCAGCTTGCCGGCAGCGCGTTCACGCACATCCACCCCGCCGCACCACGGCAGGAATTGCGGGTAGTCTTCCACCCGATCGACCAGCGCAAACATCTGCTCTGCGCTGTACCCCAAAAGTACCGTTTTATGCACTACTGCCATTGAATATCAACCGTTTGATAGAATCACAACTTGAAATTTTAACCGACCTGCGCGATTTTCCTACTACATGAGCATTATTGACAACAAAAAAGTCTTCCACGACTACTTCATAGAAGAGCGTTTCGAAGCAGGCATGGAACTGCACGGCTGGGAAGTAAAAGCGATCCGCGCCGGCCGCGCCAACCTGAAAGAATCCTACGTCATCGTCCGCAACGGCGAAATCTATCTGTTCGGCGCCCATATCAGCGCCCTTCTCAGCGCCTCCAGCCATGTGCATCCGGAAGCGGTGCGCACTCGCAAGCTGCTGCTGCATGCGGAAGAAATCAAGAAGCTGATCATCAAGGTCGAGCGCTCCGGCTATACGCTGGTGCCGATCAACCTGCACTACCTGCGCGGCCGCATCAAATGCGAAATCGGCCTGGCCAAGGGTAAAAAACAGCATGACAAGCGCGATACCGAACGCCAGCGCGACGGCGAGCGCGAAGTGCAGGCAGCCATGAAACAGCACCGGCGTTAAGCCGGACAGCAAGTCCGGCACACCGCCAGCTACAATAAAAAACGGCCCCGGCGAAATGTGAATTTCGCCGGGGCCGCGTTTTTATGCCTGGTTCAAGACTTGGTCTGGGACTTGACCACTTGCAGCGCGGTGGCAATCAAGCCGCTGATATCGCCCATGTTGGCCGGTACGATAATCGAGTTGTTGGTCTTCGCCAATTGCCCGAAGGCTGCCACATACTGCTCCGCCACTTTCAGGTTGACAGCGTCCGAGCCGCCTGGCGACTGGATCGCCGCCGCCGTCTTGCGGATCGCTTCGGCGCTGGCTTCGGCGATCGACAGGATTGCTGCCGCCTGGCCCTGGGCGCGATTGATGGAAGCCTGCTTTTCACCTTCCGACTTGGCGATCGAGGCTTCGCGCTCGCCGGTGGCGATATTGATCTGTTCCTGCTTGCGTCCTTCCGAAGCAGCAATCAGCGCGCGCTTCTCGCGCTCCGCGGTAATCTGCGCCTGCATCGCGTGCAGGATTTCCTTAGGCGGCGTCAGATCCTTGATTTCATAGCGCAGCACCTTGACGCCCCAGTTGGCGGCGGATTCATCGATGGCGTTGACGATGGTGGTGTTGATGTGGTCGCGCTCTTCAAAGGTCTTGTCCAGCTCCATCTTGCCGATCACCGAACGCAAGGTGGTTTGCGCCAGTTGCGTGATAGCGGCGATGTAGTTGGAAGAACCATAGGATGCGCGCATCGGATCGGTGATCTGGAAATACAGGATGCCATCCACCTGCAATTGCGTATTGTCGCGCGTGATGCAAACCTGCGGCGGCACGTCGAGCGGGATTTCTTTCAGGATGTGCTTGTAGGCGACGCGGTCGATAAAGGGCACCACGATGCTCAGGCCCGGCCCCAGGGTTGCATGATACTTGCCGAGGCGTTCGACCACCCAGGCGTGCTGCTGCGGCACCACCTTGATGGTCTTGGCGATAAAGATGACGACGATCACCAGCAGGACTAACGAGACGCTTCCAAACATGATTTTTCCTTTTGAATTGAGAACAAGGGCGTCCGCCGAAGGCGGGCGACGTTCTAGTGCTGCTCCGGGCTGTTACCGACAATCAGCCGGCTGCCGCGAATTTCCTGGATGTAGAACAGACCGGAACGGGCAGTCGCCGTCGGCGCCAGCTCGACATCCCACATGGCGCCACGATAGCGGATGCGCGCGGTGAACTCGCCGCCGGCGCCGTCGGTTGCTGCATCGTGCTGCCATTGATCGACCGTGACGGACTGGCCGATGTCGAGGTTGACATTGGGGTCGCGCTCGGCCTTGACCCGCGAACGCTTGCCGAAGCGGCTGCGGCGCAGCAGATAAGTGGCCGCCAGCGCAACCACCGCAGCAACCAGCAGCTGCCACTCCACGCCCAGCCCAGCCAGCGCGGCAACACCGCCCATTGCCAGGCCAATCGCCACCATCAACAGGTACAGCGTGGTCGTCGCCAGTTCCGCGACGACCAGCACGCCGGCCGCCAACATCCACATCACCCATCCAGCCATATATTGCTTTCCGTTATGTAGAGCACATAGTGTAATCCAATTGATAAATAAACACGTGAATTCTTGATGCAGACAATCAACATACAGCGCTGGCCGGGCCGCCGCGAGTCCGGCGAGATGCTATGCTCTGGTCTCGCCCATAGGCACCGCCCCTGATCCGGGCAGCAAGTACATGAACACAATCAATCTCATTCAACAGGCTTACAAGGATTTCCAGAACGGAAACACCCGGCAAGCCGAACAAGTCCTCTCGAACATCTTGCAAAGCCAGCCGGCGAATTTCGACGCCCTGCATATTCTCGGCGTGATCCAAGCCGCCAGCGGCCGGCGTCCACAAGCTATCGGCCTGTTCCAGAAAGCGCTGGCGCTGGATGCCAATAACGTCTCGCTGCACTACAAGCTGGCCCGGGTGCAGTTCGAGTCGGGCGAATTCGCCGCCGCGCTGCAGGCGTATGAACGCATCATCGCCCTTGGCTACGTCAAACCGGAAATCCTGCTGGCCAAGACCGCCGCCCTGGTCAACCTGCAACGCCATCTGGAAGCGCTGGCCTGCCTGGAGCAAGCGCTGACGCACTGGCCCGACTATGCCGACGGCTGGGCGCACAAGGGCGCGATCTGCTATCAGCTGCGGCATTACGACGAAGCGCTGCTCTGCCTGGACAAGGCGCTGGCGCTGCAGCCGGCCATGGCGGACGGCTGGTACAAGAAAAGCCTGGCGCTGGACAAGCTGGAACGCTATGCGGAGGCGCTGGCCTGCGCCGACCGCGCCGTGTCCCTGGCGCCGCACAGCGCCGCCTACCGCCTGGACCGCGCAGTCATCCTGCACAAGCTGGAACGTTATGAGGAGGCTTTGGGCGACCATGAACAGGGCCTGGCGCTGGCGCCCGCCAATGCCGAAGCCTGGGGCGACCACGGCCTGACCCTGAGCCGCATGAAGCGCCATGAACAGGCGCTCGCCAGCTACGGCCGTGCGCTGAGCCTGCAAAGCGGTTATGCCGACGTCCTCTCCAACCAGTCGCTGTCGCAGCTGGTGCTGGGACAATTCGAGGCCGGCTGGCAAAGTTATGAATACCGCTGGAAAAAAGGCAATGCCGATACCCCTCGCCACACCGGCCTTCCCCTGTGGCTAGGCCAGCCGGACATCGCCGGCAAACGGATTCTGCTGTGGTCGGAACAGGGCCTGGGCGACACCATCCAGTTTTGCCGCTACGCGACGCTGGTGGCCGCGCTGGGCGCAGAGGTAATCCTGGAAGTCGATCCCGCCTTGAAGACCATTGCCCAGACCCTGGGCGGATTCCAGGTCATCGCCATCGGCGAGAGCGTGCCGCAAGTTGACTACCAGACGCCGCTGATGAGTTTGCCGCTGGTGTTCAAGACGGATCTGGCCAGCATCCCCGCCGGACCGGCCTATCTGCACGCCGATCGGGCCAAACAGGAGCGCTGGAGAAGCCGCCAGGATTTTACCAACGGCAAAATCAAGATCGGCCTGGTTTGCTCCGGTAATCCGGGCAATACCAACGACCACAGACGCTCCATGCCGCTGCAGGATTTTGCGCCGCTGTTGCAACTGGATGCCGATTTTTTCCTGATCCAGAAGGAAGTACGGGAACGCGACCTCGCCTTCCTGCAACAGAACCCAAAGCTGCGCCTGCCCGCGGCCGATCTCGATGGCTTTGACGACACCGCCGCGATCATCGCCAATCTCGACCTGGTGATCAGCGTCGATACCTCCATCGCCCACCTGAGCGGCGCGCTGGGTGTGCCGGTGTGGATACTCTTGCCATGGGTGCCTGACTGGCGCTGGCTGCTGGATCGTGAAGACAGCCCATGGTATCCGAGCGCTCGCCTGCTGCGGCAGGATGCAGCAGGAAACTGGCATGGATTGATCCAGCGGGTGGCCGAGGAACTGAATGATTTTTTAAGTGTTTCTCTAAAAATCAGCTAAATTACACGTATTTATTTGACAACAAACATCGTTGACGTAAAAGTAGAATGCTCTTGACTTAAGTATCCAATTGGATACAGTATTCCCATGTTCGAGATCTTGCTGTCCGATCTCTTCAAACGCTGGCTCCATGATCTGCGCGATGCGCAAGGAAAGGCCAGCATCCTGAGACGCATCAGATCCGCAGGCTTTGGCAATCTTGGCGACGTTGAACCGGTTGGCGACGGCATTAGCGAACTACGCATACACACCGGCCCGGGCTACCGCGTGTATTTCACTAGGCGCGGCAAGAGCTTGATCCTGCTGTTGATGGGCGGCGACAAATCCTCGCAGAAGAAGGACATCAAGCGCGCCAGGGAAATGGCCAAATCATTGAAGGAATAAGTCATGAAACCAGTATTTTCAACATTCGACGCGGCGGATTTTCTCGACAGCGACGAAATCATCGCAGCCTACCTCACCGAAGCGCTGGCAGACGACAATCCTGACGTATTCATCGCCGCGCTCGGCGACGTAGCGAAAGCCCGCGGCATGTCGCAGATCGCCAAGGACGCTGGGCTGGGCCGCGAGAGTTTGTACAAGGCGCTGGCGCCCGGGGCCAAGCCGCGCTTTGAAACCATCGCCAAGCTGATCAACTCGCTCGGCGTCAGGATCGCCATCGTCGTCAACACGCAGCCGGAAGCAGCGGCGCATACATAAACCGGCACCCGGACTATCGCTTGGCGACGCGGGCCTGCTTACAGTTTGCTTAAGAACAGGCTCTGCTCCACCAGCGACGCCAGCATGCCGGCGCCCAAGGCCGTGACGCTATCGTTGAAATCATAACGGTCGTTGTGCAAGTCGCAAGCGCTGATATCCGAGGCTTCCGCGCCGCCCTGCCCCAGGTATATGTAGGCGCCGGGCCGGGCTAGCAGCATATAGGAAAAATCCTCTGCGCCCATAGTGAGAGGATTGTCGCGCCGGACATTTGCGGCGCCGATCAGACCGTCGGCCACCTGTGCGGCAAATAATGCCTGCTCTTTGTGATTGACTGTCGCCGGATAGCCGCGACGATAGGTGTAGGCGACAGTCGCCCCGAACGCTGCGGCGATATTCTGCGCTATCTCCCCTATCCTCAGCTCCAGTAAATCCCGCGCCTGCGGGGTAAAACTGCGCGCCGTGCCAATCATCCTGACCGCAGCGGGAATGACGTTGTACGCCGTAGTCTGGCTGGTTTGCATGCTGGCCACGGTGACCACGCCGGCATCCAGCGGATGCAGATTGCGGCTCACGATGCTTTGCAGGGCTGTAATGATATGACCTGTCACCAGCACAGGATCTATCGCCGTATGGGGAATCGCGGCATGGCCACCGCGCCCGGCGACGACCAGTTCGAATTCATCTGCTGCGGCCTCCACCGGCCCGGGCTGCACCGCAATCACGCCGGGCGGCAGGCTCGGGTTGTTGTGCAAGGCATACACGGCATCGACCGGGAATCGTTCAAACAATCCATCCTTGATCATCGCTTCGGCGCCGCCGCCGCCTTCTTCCGCCGGCTGGAAAATCAGGACCGCAGTGCCGGCAAAGCACCGTGTTTCAGCCAGATACCGGGCCGCTCCCAGCAACATCGCAGTATGGCCGTCATGACCGCAGGCGTGCATTCGTCCTTCATGCGTGGAACGGTGAGAAAAGGAGTTTGCCTCTGTCATGGGCAGGCAATCCATATCCGCGCGCAGACCGACAGCAGCGCCTTCCTGCTGTCCTCTGACCAAGCCAACCACACCGGTCTTGGCGATCCCGCGATGCACTTCGACTCCCCATTTCTGCAGATAATCCGCCACCAGTTGAGAAGTACGGTTTTCCTGAAAACCCAGTTCGGGGTGGGCATGGACGTCGCGGCGGATTGCCGTCAGCTCATCCTGGTAGACACGGATGGAATCGACTGGGGTAAGTATCATGTTCAGGCCATTTCAATGATGAAAAAGCAAACTCGGGAGCGGCAGGGAGATGCGGCTGGCCGCGCTGACTCGCAGCTGCCTGAAAAAGCAGCGCCGTCTTGATTTTATCAAAAATACAATTATCCAAGTATCTTTTTGACAGCCTGTCCGCTCTGCAAGGGACAGCGCTTGACATCTCGCGCGGAAAACAAAAACGCGAGCACATGGCTCGCGTTTTCATGATTGCAGAACAGCCAACTGTCCTGCTGGAGGCACTTATTGCGCCGCAGCCAGCTTCTGCCAGGTATCGATCACCGAATCAGGATTCAGCGAAATTGATTCGATGCCCTGCTTCATCAGCCATTCGGCAAAGTCCGGATGGTCGGATGGACCCTGGCCGCAAATGCCGACGTACTTGCCCTTGGCGATGCAGGTTGCAATCACCTTTTCCAGCAAGGCCAGGATGGCCGGATCGCGCTCGTCGAAATCGGCGGCCAGCAATTCCATGCCGGAATCGCGGTCCAGGCCCAGCGTGAGCTGGGTCAGGTCGTTGGAACCGATCGAGAAACCATCGAAAAACTCCAGGAACTGATCAGCCAGGATGGCGTTGGACGGCACTTCGCACATCATGATCACTCGCAAACCGTTCTCGCCGCGCACCAGGCCGTTCTTGCCCAGCAGGCCGATGACTTTCTCGGCTTGTCCCAGGGTGCGGACGAAAGGCACCATGATCTCGACATTGGTCAGGCCCATGTCGTTGCGCACCCGCTTCATCGCCTGGCATTCCATTTCGAACGCTTCGGCAAAATCGCTGGCCAGGTAACGCGCCGCGCCGCGGAAGCCGAGCATCGGATTTTCTTCGTCGGGCTCGTAGCGCGAACCGCCGATCAGCTTCTTGTATTCGTTCGACTTGAAGTCGGACAGGCGCACGATCACCTTCTTCGGCCAGAAAGCGGCAGCGATAGTGGCGATGCCTTCGGCCAGCTTGTCGACATAGAATGCCTTCGGCGAAGCATGGCCGCGGGCCACCGATTCGACCGCCTTTTTCAGGTCGGCATCGATGTTCGGATATTCCAGGATCGCGCGCGGATGGACGCCGATATTGTTGTTGATGATGAACTCCAGGCGCGCCAGGCCGACGCCGCCGTTAGGAATCGACTGGAAGTCGAAAGCCAGCTGCGGATTGCCGACGTTCATCATGATCTTCAATGGCAGGTCTGGCAGCGCGCCGCGCGCCACTTCGGACACTTCAGTTTCCAGCAGGCCGTCGTAGATCTTGCCTTCGTCGCCTTCGGCGCAGGAAACGGTGACCAGGGTGCCATCCTTCAGCACATCGGTGGCGTCGCCGCAGCCGACCACGGCCGGCACGCCCAGTTCGCGCGCGATGATCGCCGCGTGGCAGGTACGGCCGCCGCGGTTGGTGACAATCGCCGAAGCGCGCTTCATGACCGGTTCCCAGTTAGGATCGGTCATGTCGGCAACCAGCACGTCGCCCGGCTGCACTCTTTCCATTTCGGAAGCATCGTGGATCACGCGCACCGGACCGGCGCCGATCTTCTGACCGATGGCGCGGCCGTGAGTCAGCACGGTGCCGACGCCCTTGAGCTTGAAGCGCTGCTGCGCATCGGTGGCTTTTTCCTGCGACTTCACGGTTTCCGGACGCGCCTGCAAGATGTACAGCTTGCCGTCGCGGCCATCCTTGCCCCACTCGATATCCATCGGCCGCTCGTAGTGCTTCTCGATGATGGTGGCGTATTTGGCCAGCTCGACAATTTCCTTATCGTCGAGCGAGTAACGGTTGCGCAGTTCGATAGGCACGTCGACCGTCTTGACCGAACGGCCAGCCTTGGCTTCGCCGGTGAATTCCATCTTGATCAGCTTGGAGCCGATATTGCGGCGGATGATCGGCAGCTTGCCCTGTTCCAGCATCGGCTTGTGGACATAGAATTCGTCCGGATTGACAGCGCCCTGCACCACGGTTTCGCCGAGGCCGTAGCTGGAGGTGATGAAGACCACATCCTTGAAGCCGGATTCGGTATCCAGGGTAAACATGACGCCGGCGGCGCCGACATCGGAACGCACCATGCGCTGCACGCCCGCCGACAAGGCTACTTCGGCGTGCGTAAAGCCCTTGTGCACGCGATAAGAGATGGCGCGATCGTTATACAGCGATGCGAACACGTGCTTCATGGCTTCCAGCACATTGTCGATGCCGACCACGTTGAGGAAGGTTTCTTGCTGGCCAGCAAATGAAGCGTCCGGCAAATCTTCCGCTGTCGCGGAAGAACGCACGGCGAACGACATCTCGCTGGCGGAGTCGGCCACCAGGCGCTTGTAGAAATCGTTGATTTCCTGTTCCAGGCGCGGCTGGAATGGTGTTTCCACGATCCATTGACGGATCTCGGCGCCGGCTTGCGCCAGTGCCCGCACGTCTTCAATGTTGAGCGTGGCCAGGCGTTCTGCGATGCGGTCAGCCAAGGCCGGTCCGCCGTCGACGCTATGCGACAGGAAGTCGCGGAATGCTTGCGCCGTGGTCGCGAAGCCGCCCGGCACCCGTACTCCGGCGCCGGCCAGCTGGCTGATCATTTCACCCAGTGATGCGTTTTTGCCGCCGACGGATTCGACATCCGTCATCCGCAGATTTTCAAAGGAGATGACGTAAGCCGCCCCCTGGGTAGCACCCATCTGTATTGCATTGGACATAACAACCTCTAGTTTGATGATAAGAAATCTTCACAATTGCCTTCGCCATCCTTGGCTTTTTGTTATTCTTCGTCGGACAGCTTTAAATATTCAGTTGGCTGCCATTTTATGCCAATTTAACGTTAAAAGGCGTACAAGGCGGCAGCCGCTTCACAGTAAGCTAGAGCCCTGGCTCGGTGAAAAGTTTCCGCGCCGGCCTGGCCGCCAGGCTAGCCTTGATTTTCCCGTTGATTTTGCTCGTTATTTTCTTGACAATATTATGCTTAATGCTGCTCCCGCCCCGCTGATCCCCGCCAACCGCACCGTGTTCTTCGTTTCCGACGGCACCGGCATCACCGCCGAGACCTTCGGCCATTCGGTGCTGACCCAGTTTGAGCTGCGTTTCAAGCAGGTGCGCCTGCCTTTCATCGATACCCTGGACAAGGCCTACGAGGCCACCCGCAAGATCAATGAGGCGTTTGCCGCGGACGGCAAGCTGCCTATCGTCTTTTCCACGCTGGTGAAGGCCGACCTGTCGAAAGTGATCCAGCAGGCCAAGGCGATGCACATGGACCTGATCCAGACCTTTGTCGAGCCGCTGGAAAAGGAACTGGGCGTGAAGTCGACCCACACCATCGGCCGCAGCCATAACACCGCCAACACCGACGAATACAAGAACCGCATCGAAGCCATCAATTTCTCGCTGGCGCACGACGACGGCCAGTCGCACAAGAACCTGGCCGACGCCGACGTCATCCTGGTCGGCGTCTCGCGTTCCGGCAAGACCCCGACCAGCCTCTACCTGGCGATGCAGTTCGGCGTCAAGGCCGCCAACTATCCCTTGATCCCCGAGGATTTCGAGCGCGACAAGCTGCCGAGCGGCCTGTTGCCGTTCAAGCAAAAGATTTTCGGACTGACCATCGCCGCCGACCGGCTGTCGGAAATCCGCAATGAGCGCCGTCCGGGCAGCAAATATGCAGCGCTGGCGAACTGCCGTTATGAAGTCAATGAAGCGGAAAAGATCATGCGGCGCGAAGGGATACGCTGGATGTCGTCGACCACCAAGTCGATTGAGGAAATTGCGGCGACGATTCTGCAGGATATCAAGCCGGAGATACGGACGTTCTAAAAGAAACCCACCGGAAACCGGTGGGTTCGTGAACAAGCCAGGTCAAGCTTCAATCAGCGCGAGCACATCAAATCCCATTGTCTGAAATGTAGATGCGCTCTGGGCCGGTTGCCTTACGACCGCAACGTGACTTATGCGGCATGCAGCTCGAGCAGCTCCGACAATGGCGCTGTCGGCAGGCTGACGCTGACGCCGGTAGCTTCGGCACGCGAGGTGTCAACATGGCCCGAATCCGCATCGAATTCGACGGCGCTCAAGTCGAACACTTGCGCGTCCTGGCCAGCCGGTGAGATGTCGGCAGCGCCGGCGAACAGTTCGCCGGGTGCTTGCAGCAAATCGCCGATTGACAATGAGGCCAAACCAGCATTCGGCTCATCGGCCGCGACATGCAGTACAAACGGGTCAGATATCAGTATTTCGTCCGAAGTCACCGTCGCCGTGTAGCCGCCCTTGCCCAAGTAGAAATTTCCAGCGTCGGTATGGGCAATGTCCAGCTCCCAGCTACCGTCCGATTGCACTATCGTACTGCCGATATAAGTAGCATCGATATACAGGTAGACCGGGGCATCCGGCTCGCCGTGGCCATGGAATACCGGCGCACCGTCGTCCGTCGTGCCGCCATTGCCAATAATGCCAGTAACACCAACATTGTCAGTAACTGAATCGATCTCCAGTTTTTGCTCTACAGGCGCGTCGGCTACCGTCAACCGAAAAGGTTCCGAAACCTGACTATCAGTGCCACGCACCGTGAACTCGTGCTGCCCTTCCTCAAGGCGATGCGCTGAGGCCAGATCCCAGCTGCCATCAGGATTCACCACAGAAGAACCCACTGCCTGATCGCCATCAAACAAATAGATCCAGGTGGCAGGGTAATCGCTATGGCCGTGGAAAGTAGGCCGTGCATCGTCGGTAACACCGCCGCTGACGATGGCTTCCACACCGCCAACATTATCGATCACCGAATCAATCACCAGCTTGGCCGCTTCCGGCAGCGCCACGTGCAGCACGAACGGCTCGGACTTCACGCCGGTGTAATCCTGTACCGTGAATGCATGCTCACCCGATGCCAGCACGGCGTTCGGGTACAGGCTCCAGCTGCCATCAGCCTTCACAATCGTCTGCCCCAGATAGGTATTTCCCTCATACAGGAAGATCTGGGTATTCGGCTGGCCATGGCCGCTGATCTTCGGATTCACGTCATCCGTCGTGTCGCCATTGCCAATCGCACCGGTCTGGCCGAAATTGTCGAATGCAGAATCAATCACCAGCTTGGCCGCTTCCGGCAGCGCCACGTGCAGCACGAACGGCTCGGACTTCACGCCGGTGTAATCCTGCACCGTGAATGCATGCTCACCCGATGCCAGCACAGTGTTCGGGTACAGGCTCCAGCTGCCATCAGCCTTCACAATCGTCTGCCCCAGATAGGTATTTCCCTCATACAGGAAGATCTGGGTATTCGGCTGGCCATGGCCGCTGATCTTCGGATTCACGTCGTCCGTCGTGTCGCCATTGCCAATCGCACCGGTCTGGCCGAAATTGTCGAACGCAGAATCAATCACCAGCTTGGCCGCTTCCGGCGCCGTGATGTTCAGCACAAACGCATCCGAACTCACCCCTGCACCGACCACCGTGAACGCGTGCTCGCCCAGCGTCAGGGGACTATTTACATTGAACGTCCAGTTCCCATCGCCATCGGTATACGCGTACCCCAGACGAGTGCTGCCGTCGTAGACTTCCAGTTGCGTGTTGGGTACCGCGCCCTTGCCTTGCAGCTTCGGCGTAGCGTCATCGGTATTGCCGCCATTTGCGATATATCCCGGGGTGCCGAAGTCATCAAATGCCGAGTCGATCATCGGCTTGGGGGAATCAGGGGCCTCCACCGTAAGCGTGAACGGCTCGGAACGCGACTCGATACCCGATGGCGTGACGAACGCCACCGTCAGCATATGCTCGCCCAGCCCCAGCGGCGTCTTCACATCGAAGCGCCAGCTGCCGTCGCTGTTAACAAGCGCATAGCCCAGGCGGGTGCCACCATCGTAGATGGCAAGTTGGGCATCTGGCGCCGCGCCATGGCCCTGCAGCGTCGGCGTAGTGTCGTCGGTATTGCCGCCATTGGCAACATATCCCGGAGTGCCGAAGTCGTCGAACGCTGATTCTATCACCGGCTTGGAGACCGGCTCGGTATCGCCCACTGTCAGCACAAACGGCTCGGACGCGATGCCCAAGCCGCTCACTTTAAACACATGCTCGCCTGGCGCCAGAGGCTTGGCATTATTCACGTTGTAGGTCCAGGAACCGTCTGAGCCAACCGGCGCACTGTCAACCAGCTGACCGTCGATGTAAATCAGCACCTGCGTATCCGCCATGCCATGGCCACTCAGCTGCGGCGTGCGATCATCCGTCGTGCCACCGTTGGCAACCTCTCCGGTGACGCCAACATTGTCGATGGCGGCATCAATCGTTGGCCTAGAAGAAGCCGGGATATCCACATGCAAAGTAAACGGCTCAGACCGCACGCCATCCTCACTGACCGCGGTAAGCACGTGCTCGCCCTGCGCCAGCGCCTGGTTCTCAAAAACCCTGGCATTCCAGTCGCCAAATCTGTCAACCTTGGCAGCAGCGACGAGTTCACCTTTTTGGTCGTAAATCTCGACGGTTGTTCCGGGCTGGCCACCATGTCCCTGGATTCCGGGGCGCACGTCGTCGATCGTGGCGCCGCTATCGACAAAGCCGGTCTGGGTGCCGGCCGTGTCAAGGATACTGTCAATCGACGGCGTTGCCGACACTTCGGAAACTGCATTGCCGATCATAGGGGACACGCTACTGACCAGTTCAGCAGACTTTAACGTCTCGGCAAAAACAGCCGCGCTGTTCAACGCATCGGACAAACCGGACACATCAGAATTTTTTTTATTGGAATCCATACATTCTCTCAATCTCTACAAATTAATTTAAGGACGCTGGCAGTGACAACATGAAAACGGCGATGTTTAAAAAGCGACATTTACCTCAAAATGCATGACCATCCCGAAAGGACGGCTAGCAAGCTGCTTTTGCACTTTTCGATATTTTTACTGTTACCCAGCCTTGGACATAGTCGTGCCAACGCTTAAATCATTACAAAAAAGACAATATTAAAAGCTTCATTTTTTGTAACAAAAATTCCTGACATTCGCGCCAATTTAAAAACAATCAACTGATATCCCGCGCTGGCTTAATAAATAGAATTGAATGTAAATTGCGTAAAAACATGTGGCTCTTCGGCGGCAATGCAGCCGGCAAAATAGGATTACCGGAAAAGGCTCGCCGTAATACTTTGAGCATGCTTTAGCTGAGGTGGAATATTGAGGCAGGAGCGGATGACGCAGAAGTGCCCGCTGTCGGCGGGCGTATGGAAGCAAGCAGAGATTTTTGTTTGACCGCAGGCATGTGCTCTGCGCGTTCGCCGGCATTGTTTGTAAACAGGACGGTGAGGTCGCCCATGATGGCATCTGTGCCCACGCAGCATCATTCCCGTCGCGTCCGCGTGGGCACAGGTGCTCACCCTACGAGAGCGCAGGGCACGCAAGCTTTATCATCACTCAAGAAAATCTCGACAGGACTATGACAGCCAGGTCAGGTCGGATCCGGTTGCCACAATTCCGCCGGCATCGGCGTTGGCGCCAGCAAAACCCCTCCGTTGGCACCCGCCGCCGCAACTGACGGCCCGTCGGCAAGCACACTGCTGCCGAATGTTTCTCTCGACAGATCGAGAGCGTGAGCGGCTTCGCCAACCGGCAAAATCCCGGCCTCGTCGCCGGCCATGAGTTCGGCCGCAGGCGGCTGCAGCAACTCGTCCAGCGCCAAACCGTCGGCCGCCGGCTCATCCGCTTCAGGGAAGCTGACGGTCAGCGCAAACGGATCGGACATCACGCCCGCGACAGCCACCGTGATCGAATGTTCGCCCAGCGCCAATGATTCGCTGACAGTAAACGACCATATGCCGTCTTCGCCTATCTCGGTATCGCCGATAGCTAAGCCGTTGTCGTAGATCTCCAGCCGGGCGAACGGTTCGCCATAACCAGAGAACGTCGGCGTGGCATCATCTGTCGTGCCGCCATTGTCTATCTCGCCGATTGCACCGGCGTCGGCCAAGGCCAGATTGATGATCGGCCTGGCCAACTCGAGAACCTCCGCTTCCGAGGCCTTTTCATTGGCGCTCGCCACTGCCTGCTCACTTGCATCAGGGACGCTTTCCGGCGCCACCTGAAGCCCCCAGCCGCCTGACTGATCGATATAAACGGAACTCAGCAATTTGCCCGTGTCCAAGCTGTTGTCGACGGCCGTCACAGGCAACGGGGCCAGCTTGTCAACAACAAGACCCGGACTTAACGGGATGACTTCAAGCTGCGCCTCGCCATGCATTCCATCCAGCACGGATCTCGCCGCAGAATAAGAGGATGCAGCATCGGTGTTGCCAGCCGCGGCATGCACTTCAGCCGCCACGGCCTGCGCATCGGACTTTGCTGCATCCACCAGAGCGGTGCTGCTGCCGAACTCATTGATTTGAGTTCGCCCGGTAGATTTCTTTTTGGTCAAATTCATCATATCTCTCCATTCATTGTCGCGGAGGCACACAGCGGCCGCAACCAACGCGCAAGAAACTTGCGCAAAGATTAACATTCGCTGATATTAGCGCGCAGTTGCCTTTATTGCAACAAAAATGGAGAAATTGTCGTGGCGATCACACCAAGCATTGCTTGCCTGATATGGCTGGAGAGCGGGCAGCACTTTGTGCCCGTCATACAAGTGGACTAACTGGTTTGACGCAGCTGCTCAAAAAAACATACTGCGGCCGCGGCTGCCACGTTCAGAGATTCCATCTGCCCGCGATGCGGGATCACGACTTGCTGGCTGGCCAGTTGCAGCAGGTCCTCGGCGACGCCCTGCCCCTCATGGCCGAACAGCCAGGCCAGCGGCGCGCTGAGATCGGCCTGGTAGATGCTCTGAGCGGCATAAGAGCTGGTGGCAAACACCGGTACCTGCGTGCTTGCCATCAACGCCGCCAGGTCAACGCCTTCAAAAATATCCAGGATGAAATGGGCGCCCATCCCGGCCCGCAAGACTTTAGGCGACCAAGCCGATGCGCTCCCTTCCGAGCAATAGATCTGCTTGATGCCGGCGGCGGCAGCGCTACGCAGGATGGAGCCGAGATTGCCGGGATCCTGCAAGTTGTCGAGCAGCACCGCGGACTGGGCCAGTACGGCCGGCAGCGCCGTTTTCGGCGTTTCGATCACGAACAGCAGGCCGACGCCGTGCTCGACCTGGCTCAGCGCCTGGTACTGGCCGTCCGGCAACACCACGCATTGCACCGCTGCGGCCTGGCATGAGCGGATCACCGCGCTGGCCTCGGCATGCGACAGCGCGGTTTCGCTGGCGACGCACAGCTCCGGCTTGCCGCCATGCTGCAGATACGATTCAGTCAGATGGATCCCGTCCAGCAAGCTGCGGCCTGCCTTGCGCCGCGCCTGGGCGCTGGTGGCCAGCTGCTTGAGTTCCTTGTACAAAGGATTGGCGGACGAAGTGATGCTTTTCATTATGCCGCTCCGCCGGGAACAGTCGCCAGCAAGGCCCGCACCGGAGCATAGGATCTGCGATGCACCGGCGAGACGCCGTGCAGGCGCAGCCGCTCCATGTGCAGCGCAGTCGGATAGCCTTTGTGCTGATCGAAGGCGTAGTGCGGATACTGTTCATGCAGCACCTGCAACGCAGCGTCGCGCGCCGTCTTGGCGAGAATCGAGGCGGCCGAAATCGCTTGCACCTTGTCGTCGCCCTTGATGATGGCTTCCGAGCGGATGCTGAGCTGCGGACAGCGGTTGCCGTCGATCAGCGCCAGCGTCGGCTGCATCGCTAATCCTTCTACCGCGCGGCGCATCGCCAGCATGGTCGCCTGCAAAATGTTCAGCTGGTCGATTTCCGCCTCGGAGCATTCGGCAATGGCCCAGGCCAGTGCATTGGCTTTGATCTGCTCGGCCAGGGCCTCGCGGCGTTCCGCGCTCAGCTTCTTGGAATCGCGCATGCCGCTGATCGGCCGCGCCGGATCGAGTATGACAGCGGCGGCAAACACTGGGCCTGCCAAGGGGCCGCGGCCGGCTTCATCGACGCCGCAAATGATTTCGCCGTCGTAGGTAAAGAGAGAGAGATTGGGATCGGATTGGGTCACGGCATTCAGTACAAAAGTGAGCGGTCTGTCGGACCGGCAAGAATTAAGATGAACGCTTATGCTGTTCGATGACTTGCAGCACCGCTTGCGCGCTCTCGCTGGCAGTATCGCGTAGCAAGGAATGGTGCATGTCGGTAAAGCGCTGCCTCAGCATCGCCTGGTGCGCCGGATCTTCCAGCTGCTTCCAGAGTGCGTCGGCCAGCGCCTGTGGCGTTGCATTGTGCTGCAGCAGCTCCGGCACCAGGAATTCGCGCGCCAGGATGTTCGGCAAGCCGATCCACGGCTGGTAGCTCATGTGACGCATGATTTCCCAGCTGGCGCGCATCATCTTGTAGGCGATCACCATCGGTTTCTTGTACAGCGCGACTTCCAGCGACGCCGTGCCCGAGGCCACCAGCACGCCGTCGGCGGCAGCCATTGCGGTGTGCGACTGGCCATCGACGATCTGCAGCGGCAGATCCTGTAAGCCGGCCTCGATGAGCAGTTCGTTAAAGAACTTGCGCTGCTTTTCACCTGCCATGGGGGCGATGAAGCGCATGCCGGGATCGCGCTGCGCCAGTATCCTGGCGGCTTGCACAAAAGCGATCGTATTATGCTTCAGTTCGCCCATGCGGCTGCCGGGCATGATCGCCACCACCCGGCCCGCAGCCGGCAGGCCAAGCGCTATGCGCGCCGCGGCCACATCCGGTTCCATCGGAATCATCTGCGCCAGCGGATGGCCGACATAGGTCACCGGAATGCCGGCCTTGCGATAAATCTCCGCCTCAAACGGGAAAATCACCAGCATGTGCGAAGCCGCGCGGGCGATCTTCTTGATGCGGCCGCCGCGCCAGGCCCAGATCGACGGTCCGATGAAATGGACGGTGGGAATGCCGCCCTCGCGCAATTGCTGTTCCAGGCCGAAATTGAAATCCGGCGCGTCGACGCCGATAAAGACATTCGGCTGCTCCACCAGCAAACGGTCGCGCAGCGTGTTCTGGATGCCCTTCAGTTCGCGATAGTGAGCAAGTACTTCGAACAGGCCGTTGACCGACAGCTTCTCCATCGGCCAGTCGCTGACGAAACCGTATTCGGCCATCCTGGCGCCGCCGATGCCGTGCATGCGCGCATCCGGCAGATGCGGCCGCAACCCCGACAGCAGGCGCGCGGCCAGCAGGTCGCCGGAGGTTTCGCCGGCGACCATGGCGACGGTCACATTGGCGCTGCTGCCCGCCATGTCAGCGGATGATGCCACGCGTCGAGGATGCGATGAACTCGCGCATCAGCTTCAGGTAGGCAGCGGAATCCGGCGTCTTGCTTTCTTCCAGCGCCAGTGCGGCCAGTGCTTCTTCAAGCGGCAGGCCGGCGCGGTAAATGGTGCGGTAGGCGCGCTTGACAGCCATGATCTGTTCGCTGCTGAAGCCGCGGCGGCGCAAGCCTTCGCTGTTGATGCCGACTGGTGCGGCGCGATTGCCAGCGGCGGTGACGAAAGGCGGGACGTCCTGGCTGACGGCTGCAGTGAATGCCGTCATGGCATGGGCGCCGATACGGCAAAACTGATGCACGGTGGTGAAACCGCCGAGCAGGACCCAGTCGCCGATGAGCACATGGCCGGCCAGCGTGGCATTGTTGGCGATCGTGGTGTTGCTGCCGATCTGGCAATCATGCGCCACGTGCACATAGGCCATGACCCAATTGTCGTCGCCGATGCGGGTCACGCCGCCGTCCTGCACGGTGCCCAGGTTCAGCGTCACGAATTCGCGGATGGTGTTGCGGTCGCCGATCTCCAGGCGGGTCGGTTCGCCGGCATATTTCTTGTCTTGCGGTACGGCGCCGATCGAGCCGAACTGGAAAATCGTATTGTCGCAGCCAATGGTGGTATGGCCTTCGATGACCGCATGCGGCCCGATCTTGCTGCCGGCGCCGATGACGACGTCCGGCCCGATGACTGTGTAAGCGCCGACTTCGACCGAACTGTCGATACTCGCCTTGGGATCGATGACGGCGGTAGGGTGAATGCGCGTCATCGGATCACGCTGATGGAGTGACGTCGGCGCTGTTCACCGCAGGAGTGGACGCTGCGCCGGGGCTGACTGCGTCGCGCATGGTGCACATGAATTCAGCTTCTACCGCCAGTTCGCCGTCGACGCTGGCGACCGCCTTGTATTTCCAGATGCCGCGCACCACGCGTACGATTTCGACCTGCAGCTTGATCTGGTCGCCCGGCTCCACCGGACGGCGGAAACGCGCCTTGTCAATGCCGAGGAAATAGACCACGGTATTTTCATCCGGCTTGCGGCCTTCTGTCAAAAATGACAACAGTGCGGCGGTTTGCGCCAGCGCCTCAATCGTCAGCACGCCTGGCATCACCGGCTTGTTCGGGAAATGGCCGTTGAAGAATTCTTCGTTAATGGTGACATTCTTGATCGCAGTGATCGACTTGCCGCTTTCCCAATTCAATACGCGATCAACCAGCAGCAGCGGATAACGGTGCGGCAGGTAGGTTTTGATCTGATTGATATCTAGCGTTTGGTTTGGACTATTCATTATCTTTTTGGGTAAGCTGAGGCATTAACTGTTTAACGGATTTTTCCAGAGAGCGGATTTTCTCACGCATTGTATTCAGATTGCGTACCAGGGCGGCAGATTTTTCCCAGTCGCCATGCTTGGCGATCGGATAAAACCCGGTATATTGCCCCGGTTCGGAAATTGAGCGTAAGGCCAGCGTTCCCGCTGACACATGCACGTGATCGGCAATGGTGATATGGCCATGGATCATGGCGGCGCCGCCTATCGAGCAGTATTTGCCGATGCGGGCGCTGCCGGCGATCCCCGCGCACGCCGCAATCGCCGTATGGGCGCCGATATGGCAGTTATGAGCGATCTGGATCTGGTTGTCCAGCTTGACGCCCTCTTCAATCACAGTGTCGGCCAGGGCGCCGCGGTCAATCGTGGTGTTGGCGCCGATTTCGACGTCGTCGCCGATCAGCACGCGCCCGGTTTGCGGGATCTTGACCCAGGTCCCGCCGTCGTTGGCAAAACCGAAACCGTCGGCGCCGATCACCACCCCGGAATGAATGATCGCTCGTTGACCGATTTCGCAGGCGTGGTAGACAGTTACATTAGCATAAAGATAACTGCCGGCGCCAATCCGGGTGCCGGCGCCGATCACGCAACCGGCATCGATGCGAACGTTGTCGCCGATGACCGCGCCGCTGCCGATGACCACATTAGGACCGATGCAGGCGCTGGCCGCGACCTGGGCGCCAGGATCGACACTGGCGGCCGGATGAATCCCGGCAACCACGGGAACGGCATTCCTGGCCGCGAACAGCTGCGCCGCCCGGGCAAAATACGCATAGGGATTGGCGGCGACAATGCGCGCGCCGTGGTAATCCGCGCCGACCGCCGCATCATCCGCGGCAGACAGGATGACCGCAGCTGCCTGCGTTTGCGGCACCAGGGACCGAAATTTTGGATTCGAGAGGAAGGTGATCTGTGATGCGGTGGCATCGCTCAAGGGAGCGATGCCGGATACCTGGGTATCGGCATCACCGATCAATTGGCCACCTAAGCTTTCGACCAATTCTTTTAGCCGAATGCTCATACTGATTGGCCTTGACAGAATAGTTTTATTTATTGAGGATCTTCAGCACTTTATCGGTGATATCAATGCGCGGGCTCACGTAGACGCCGCCTTCCTGAAACACCATATCGTACTTTTCCGCTTCGGCGATCTGCTTGATCGCCTTGGTCGAACGCTCCAGCACAATAGCCAGCTCTTCGTTGCGGCGCTGGTTCAAGTCTTCGCGGAATTCACGCTGCTTGCGCTGGAAATCCTTGTCCAGGTCGCTCAGCTCGCGCTGGCGCTTGGTGCGCTCGGAATCCGAAATCACGGCTGAATCCTTGTCCAGCTTGTCCGCCTTGACTTTCAAGGCGGCTGCCTGGTCCTGCAGATCCTTGTCGCGCTTGGAAAACTCGGCTTCGATCTTGCTTTGCGCTGCTTTGGCTGGATTGGCCTCGCGCAAAATGCGTTCGCTGCTGACGAAGGCAATTTTCGAGCCGTCATCCGCATGCGCCGGCGCTGCCGCCGACAACGCACACATAGCCAGCACTGCAGCCGATGGTAATGATGTAAATGATTTAATTAGAGATTTCAACACTATTCTCCGCAATTCAAATGATGCAACTTGTGCATTATGCCACTCTTGCCAGAATCTGCACGGCGCAGACCCCGGCGGGTTTAGAAGCCCGTACCCAACTGGAACTGGAAGGACTGCGTCTTGTCGGTCGGCTTGGCGTTCAAAGGCTTGCCGTAGCTGATCTTCAACGGACCGATAGGCGAAACCCAGCTCAAACCGAGACCGGTAGAATACCGCAACTCGCTCAACTGCATCGGCGCCTTGTCGGCGTAGACCTGGCCGCCGTCGAGGAAGGTGAACCAGCGCAGGGTACGGTCGCTGCCGGAACCAGGGAACGGGAATTGCAATTCCATGTTGCCGAACACGCGCGACGCGCCGCCCATCGAATCGCCGTACTGGTCGACGTTGGTGCCGACGCCCAGGGTCGAACCTTCATAACCGCGCACGGTGCCGATACCGCCGGCATAGTAGTTCTTGAACACCGGATACGGCTTGCCGCCGATGCCGCGGCCGTAGTCGATCTCGCCGTTCAAGGCCAGCGTTGCCGCATTGCCCCAGAATGGCTGGAAGTACTGATGCTGGTAGCTTGCGCGATAGTAGCGCAGGGTACCGACTGCCGACACTTCAACCGTGGCGCGCTGGTAGCGTCCCTTGGTCGGCACCAGTGCGCTGTCGCGGCTGTCGCGCTGCCAGGCTGCGGTCAGCGGGAAGCTGTTGGTGGTGGCGGCGGCTGGATTTTCCAATACGTTATAGGGCTGACCGTTAGGCAGCGTCAAACCGCTGTCGATCAGGTGGCCATTGCCGAAATCGCTGACATACTGCTGGTACAGCAACGGACTGGAGTTATCGGCCTGGACATTGGTATTTTCAATACCGACGCCGAAGAACACCGTATCCAGTTCCGAGAACGGCACGCCGAACTTGATATCGCTGCCGATGGTGCGGACGCGATAGTCACCCGTGGTGTATGGCGATGGCCGCACGGTACGCAGATAGACGTTGTAGGTACGGCTGATGCCGTCATCGGTAAAGTAAGGATTGGTCTGGGACAGCGCAATCACCCGCGAATAGCTGCTGGTGTTGACATCGAGGCCGATGGTGTTGCCGCTGCCGAAAGCATTCTGCTGCTGGATCGAACCGGACAGGCTCAGCTTGTCGGTCTGCGAGAAACCGGCGCCGACCTGGATGTTACCGGTAGGCTTCTCGGTGACCGCCATGTTGATATCGACCTGGTCGGAAGTGTTCGGCACTTCCGGCGTTTCGATGCCGACGTCCTTGAAGTAACCCAGACGGTCGACGCGGTCGCGCGACAGCTTGATCTTGGAACCGTCGTACCAGGAGTCTTCGAACTGGCGGAATTCGCGGCGCACCACTTCATCGCGCGTCTTGGTGTTGCCGGCGACGTTGATATGGCGCACATACACGCGCTTGCCCGGATCGACCAGGATGGTAAAGGCCACTTCCTTGGTTTCGCGGTTCAGGTCCGGATTGGCGTTGACGTTAGCGAAGGCGTAACCGAAGTTACCCAGGCGCTCGGACATCTTCTTGGTGCTGTTGTTGAGCTTTTCGCCGTTGAAGACATCGCCCTTTTTCAATTCCAGCAATGACTTGAGTTCGTCTTCACGGCCGAACATCTCGCCTTCCATCTTGATGTCGGAAACCTTGTACTTGTCACCTTCGTTGATGTTGATGGTGATGTAGATATCTTTCTTGTCCGGCGTGATCGACACCTGGGTCGATTCGACCTGCATCTCGATATAGCCGCGGTTCAGGTAGTAGGAACGCAGGGTTTCGATGTCGCCCGACAGTTTTTCCTTGGCGTACTGGTCGGCCTTGGTGTACCAGGTGAACCAGCCCGGCGAGCGCAGCTTGATCTGGTCGCGCAGGTCGCCGTCGGAGAACGCCTTGTTGCCGACGAAGCGGATTTCCTTGATGCGCGAGACTTCGCCTTCGTCCACGGCAAACGTGACGTTGACGCGATTGCGTTCGATAGGCGTGACGGTGGTCGTCACTTTCATGCCGTACAGGCCGCGCGACAGGTACTGTTTCTTCAGTTCCTGTTCAGCACGGTCGACCTGGGCCTTGTCGAAAATGCGCGATTCGCCGACGCCGATTTCCTTCAGCGCCTTGGTCAGCTGATCCTTGTCGAATTCCTTGATGCCGGAGAAGTCGACAGCGGCGATCGATGGCCGCTCTTCCACCATCACCACCAGCACGTCGCCTTCAGACTCGATCCGCACATCCTTGAAGAAGCCGGTCGCATACAGGGCCTTGATCGCCGCGGTCCCTTTTTCGTCGGTGAACTGCTCGCCAACGCGCACTGGCAGGTAGCTGAATACAGTACCGGCCTCCGTGCGCTGGATACCTTCGATGCGGATATCCTTGACCACAAACGGCTGCACCGCCATGACCTGGCCCGAACACAGGGCGAAGGCAGCGGCAGCAATCAAACGACGGGGAAGAATCGACAAAGGGAAGTGCTCGGAATGTAATTTCATTAGCGATCGTTTTTTATCAATGTCCTTGTCCGCCACGATTGTCAGACAAGAGAGCCGAACTTAAAGGAGTTTAAAATAGGAGCCGAACGATGTCGTTAAACATGGCGACCATCATCAACGTCATCAAAATGCCGATGCCTGCGCGCTGTGCAATTGCACCAACCCGTTCAGGAATGGGGCGTCCGGTCAAAACTTCCAGCGAATAATACAGCAAAAGACCACCATCTAGAACCGGAATGGGGAGCAAATTCATGACGCCCAGGCTGATGCTGATAAAGGCAATAAAGCTCAAATAGCTGAATGCACCGATGCGCGCGGTCTGGCCGGCATAGTCGGCAATCGTGATCGGACCGGTGATATTCTTCCAGGAAACCTCGCCGACAATCATTTTACCCAGCATTTTCAGGGTCAGGACACTGCTGTCCCAGGTCCGTTTTGCCCCTTTGGCAAGCGCTTGCAGCGGCGGGCTGCTGGACAGCACCATTTCCGGCATCGTAGACAATAATTCAACCTTGATGCGGCCGATCGTCCCGTCTTTGGACTGCTGCGCCTCCGGCGTGACATTCAGGGTAAAGGAATTGCCACTCCGCAATCCTGTCAGCGTCAAAGGCTTGCCCGGCGAGGCGCTTACCTTAGCGATGAACGCCGCGCTATCGGCAATGGTCTCGCCATTGATTGCAGTGATCAGGTCGCCATCCTGCAAACCCGCTTTCATGGCGGGTCCGTCAGGCTGAACCTTGCCGAGGATCGCCTTGCCCAGCGCCAGCTTGATGCCCAGCTTGCCGAGATAATCGCCCTCCAGATCCTTGGTAGACACGCCGCCGGTCGACAAATTGACCGTAGCCAGCAGTGCGCCGCCCGCGGCAGCTGGATTGGCATGGCGCACGTCAAGCCTCACCGGCGCCTTGTCGACTACCGCCTGCATCACTTTCCAGCGCAATTCATTCCAGGTCTGGACCGCTTCGCCGTTGACGCCGGTAATCAGGTCATCGGCACGCAAGCCGGCCTGGTAGGCAGCACTATTCTCCGGCACGGCCCGCACCCTCGGGGTCGGCTCCATTTCGCCATAGCTGTACAAGCCTGCGAATAGCAAAATGGCAAGAATGAAATTCGCCAGCGGACCGGCGGCGACAATCGCGATGCGCCGCCATACCGACTGGCTGGTGAATTCCCGTTTCATGTCTTGCGCGGAAATGCCGGAGATATCTTGCTCGCGGGCATCCAGCATTTTGACGTAGCCGCCTAACGGCAAGATCGAAATCGCCCACTCCGTCTGGTCGGGGCCGAAGCGGCGCGACCAGACAATCTTGCCCATGCCTACCGAAAAGCGCAGCACCTTGACGCCGCACAAGCGCGCGACCCAATAGTGGCCAAGCTCGTGGATGATGACCAGCGAGCCAAGGGCGACGACAAATGCGAGGATTGTTTGCAGAAAGGCCATTGCCGTATATGTGTGTGCGGTAAATTCGGTCAGGATATCAGGGCATTGACCGTCTGGCGCGCCAGCCGGTCTTGCTCAAGCAGCATCTCGATATCGGTCACCGCGCACAGCGGCAGGCTGTCCATAGTGCGAGCGATTAATTGAGCAATCATGCCGAATCCGATTTTTTCATCCAGGAAAGCTTGGACCGCGACTTCATTCGCGGCGTTCAATATGGTTGCAGCCGAACCGCCGGCCAACAATGCATCATACGCGAGTTTCAGGCAGGGAAAACGTTGCAGGTCGGGCCGGCTGAACTGCAGCTGCCCGATCACGGTCAGGTCGAGCGCGCCGACGCCGGAGGCAATCCGCTCCGGATAGGCCAGCGCATGGGCGATGGGCGTGCGCATGTCGGGATTGCCGAGCTGCGCCAGCACCGAACCGTCGATATACGACACCATCGAATGGATCACGCTTTGCGGATGGATCACGACTTCGATCTGGCTGGCGGCGGCGCCGAACAGCCAGTGGGCCTCGATCACTTCCAGCCCCTTGTTCATCATGGTGGCGGAATCGACCGAAATCTTGCGTCCCATGACCCACTTCGGATGAGCGATGGCTTGCGCCGGCGTCACCGCATCCATGGTGTCCAGCGGCCGCGTCAGGAACGGACCGCCGGATGCCGTCAACAGGATCTTTTCGACCCCGAGCGCGGCCGGCGAACGGTCGTAGTTATGCGGCAGGCACTGGAAAATCGCGTTGTGTTCGCTGTCGATCGGCAGCAGCACCGCGCCGCTCTGCTTGACGGCGTCGATGAACAGCTGGCCCGACATCACCAGCGCTTCCTTGTTCGCCAGCAGCACCTTCTTGCCGGCCTTGGCCGCTGCCAGGGTCGATGCCAGCCCGGCAGCGCCGACAATCGCCGCCATCACCGCATCGCATGCCGGCGCACTGGCAACCTGGCATAGGGCCTCGGCGCCGTGCAGCACTTCGATCTGCGGCGCCTCCTGCAGCAGGCGGCTTAAGCGCAGGGCGGCGTCGGCGCTGCCGACCACTGCTACCTGCGGCTTGAACTTCAGACATTGTTCCGCAAGCTGCTCGACCCTGCTATGAGCGGTCAGGGCATACACCGAATAACGCTCGGGATGGCGCGCCAGCACATCCAGGGTGGACATGCCGATCGAACCAGTGGAGCCGAGGATAGTAATATTTTGCATAAAGCCTAGAACCAGAAACTCAACAAGGCTGCCAGCGGCAGCACCGGGATCAGCGCATCGACGCGATCGAGCACGCCGCCATGGCCGGGCAGCAGATTGCTGCTGTCCTTGATGCCGGCGCGGCGCTTGAGCATGGATTCGAACAAGTCGCCGGCGACGCTGGCCGCCACCAGTACGCTCATGGCTGCCAACAGCCCGGCCCAGCCCCAGGTCGCCAGCAGGCGCATCGGGAAGGTGTCCGCCAGCGCCGGTGTGAAGCTGAAGCCGAGCGCCATGAGCAGCACCAGGATCCAGCCGCCGACGGCGCCCTCCCAGGACTTGCCTGGGGAGATGGACGGCGCCAGTTTATGCTTGCCGAAAGCCTTGCCGGAAAAATAAGCGCCGATATCCGCCGCCCAGACAATCACCAGCACCGACAGCAGATACAGAGGCGAATGATGGAACAATACGACAATTGCGAGGAAACAGCCAAATATGGCGATGGCGTAAGTCGCCGCAATCAGCCGGTTAGCCAGGCTGGCCAGGGGCGGCAATCCGAATCCCAGGGCCGGCACGAAACGGAAGCACCAGATTGCCACGCACAGCGTAAACAGCAAACGGATATTGGGACCGCTGCCGGCGTACAGCACCGCGCCGAACAGGATCAGCGCCGCCAGCCCCCAGACCAGCGCGGCCTTGGCCGAGGCGCCGAATATGCGGGCGCTTTCCCAGATCGCCGCGCCGAAAAACAGCGTCGAGACCAGGGCAAAGGCAGGGTAATAATTGAAATACAAGATTGGCAGCAGCACCGCCAACAACAGTAACGCCGTGATGACACGTGTTCTTAGCATCAGGTAGCCTGTTCAACCAGTTGCGCGCTGGTGCGCCCGAAACGCCGTTCGCGCTGCTGATAAGAGGCAATTGCCTTGTCCAGCTCGTCGGCGCCGAAATCCGGCCAGTAGGTATCGGTAAAGTAAAGCTCGCTGTAGGCCAGTTGCCACAGCAGGAAGTTGGAAATGCGCTGCTCGCCGCCGGTGCGGATGAACAGATCCGGCTCGGGCGCGTAGGCCATCGCCAGGTACTGCGCCAGCTCATCCTCGGAAAACATGTCTGCCCCGGCAAGCGCCGGAGCGCCGCTGGCGGCACGCGCAGCCAGCATCTTCTGCACCGCCTGCATGACATCCCAGCGGCCGCCGTAGTTGGCGCAGACGGTGACCGTCATGGCGGTATTGCCGGCGGTCTTGCGCTCGGCGTTGTCGATCATCTGCTGCAGCTTGTCGTCGAAACGGCTGAGGTCGCCCACCACTTTCAGGCGGATGCCGTTGGCGTGCATCTTGCCTACTTCGCGCTCCAGCGCCACCATGAACAAGCGCATCAGCAGCGACACTTCATCGGCCGGGCGGCGCCAGTTCTCGGAACTGAAGGCAAACAGGGTCAGGTATTCAACGCCACGCGCGGCGCAGGCTTCCACCGCTGCACGCACTGCTTCGACGCCCTTGCCGTGGCCGGCGACGCGCGGCAGAAAGCGGCTGGTCGCCCAGCGGCCGTTGCCGTCCATGATGATGGCGACGTGCCGCGGCACTGTCGGGCTGGCAGGCAGCGTTTGCGTGGAACTTGAATGGGCCATAAATAATGAGTAAGAAAGAATGCGTAGGGTGGGCACAGCGTGCCCACGCGTTACCGCGATAAGCGGAGTACAGACAGCGTGGGCACGTTGTGCCCACCCTACACAGGGAATGGCTTAAACCGTCAGGATCTCTTTTTCTTTATCGACCACTTGCTTGTCAATTTCGGCAACGAACTTGTCAGTCAGCTTCTGGATTTCGTCTTGTGCACGACGCTCGTCGTCTTCCGAACATTCCTTGTCCTTGACCAGCTTCTTCAAGCCTTCGTTGGCGTCGCGGCGGATATTGCGGATTGCAATCTTAGCATCTTCTGCTTCGCCCTTGACCAGCTTGACCATTTCCTTGCGGCGTTCTTCCGTCAGCGCCGGCGTCGGCACGCGCACCAGTTCACCCTGGGTCGACGGGTTCAGGCCGAGATCGGATTCGCGGATGGCTTTTTCGACCACTGCGAGCATCTTCTTTTCAAACGGCTGCACGCCGATGGTGCGCGCATCGATCAGGGTGACGTTGGCGACCTGGCTCAGATTGGCCGGGCTGCCGTAATAGTCGACAGTGATGTGGTCAAGGATGCCGGTGTGAGCGCGCCCGGTACGTACCTTGGCCAGGTCGGCCCGCAAGGTTTCCCGCGACTTTTGCATTCTTTGATCGGTATTCTTTTTCACGTCAGCAATGCTCATGCTGCTCTCCTCTACTAAAACAAATTGTATTAAGTTGACTAAATCTTATCTACGTAAGGGAATTGCGCAACAGATGTGCACAATTTTTACAAATCGGCTAAATATTTTATACGTGTACCAGCGTGCCTTCATCTTCGCCCAGGATGACGCGCTTCAGCGCGCCCGGCTTGATGATCGAAAACACCTTGATCGGCAGCTTCTGGTCACGGCACAGCGCAAAGGCGGTAGCGTCCATGACCTGCAGGTGCTTGGTGATCGCTTCGTCGAAAGTGATGTGCGAATAGCGGGTCGCGGTCGGATCCTTGTTTGGATCCGCGCTGTAGACGCCGTCGACCTTGGTCGCCTTGAGGACGATCTCGGCGCCGATTTCCGAACCGCGCAAGGCCGCTGCAGTGTCGGTGGTGAAGAAAGGATTGCCGGTGCCTGCTGCAAAAATGACAACCTTGTCTTCTTCCAGGTATTGCAACGCCTTGGGCCGCACGTATGGCTCCACCACCTGCTCAATGCTGATGGCCGACATGACGCGTGCCGTCAGGCCGATCTGGCGCATGGCATCGGCCAGCGCCAGCGAATTCATCACCGTCGCCAGCATCCCCATGTAATCTGCGGTAGCGCGGTCCATGCCCTGGGCGCCTGGCGCGACGCCGCGGAAAATATTGCCGCCGCCGATCACGATCGCCAGTTCGACGCCCAGTTTGGCGACTTCGGCGACATCGGCCACCATGCGCTCAATCGTCGCACGGTTGATGCCGTAGGCGTCATCGCCCATCAGGGCTTCACCGGAGAGTTTCAGGAGAACACGCTTGTAAGCTGGTTTTGTCATGGTCTGGGCCCCTTGTGGCTTCCGATTGATATGTGTGTTGTTCACGCCTAGCTGAAGCACTGCAGCGCCATTGTCAGGCCAAACTGCAGCAAAATCTACTATCAGGCTCTTTTTTGGATAATCGGAGCCGGCTCCTGCGTTTTCGTTACACCCTTTTGGCTGCAACGATCCGGCAAGGCATTCCTTAGTCCGTGGCTTGGGAAGAAAATTCCGCAGAGCCAAAAAAACGGGCCTTTCGGCCCGTATTCTTGCTTACGCCTGCTTGGCCGCAGCAACTGTCGCTGCAACTTCTGCAGCGAAGTCATCTTGTTTCTTCTCGATGCCTTCACCGACCACAAACATGGTGAACGCTTTGACGCTGGTGTTGGTCGCCTTCAGCATCTGCTCAACAGTCTGCTTGTCGTTCTTGACGAAAGTCTGGTTCAGCAGGGAAACTTCCTTCAGGAATTTCTGCACCGAACCTTCGATCATCTTGGCAGCGATATCTGCAGGCTTGCCGGATTCGGCGGCCTTCAGGGTTGCCACCGAACGCTCTTTTTCGATCAGATCGGCCGGCACTTGCTCGGACGACAGCGAAACAGGCTTCATCGCAGCGATGTGCATGGCCACGTCTTTACCGACTTGCTCGTCAGCGCCGTCGAATTCGACCATCACGCCGATGCGTGTGCCATGCAGGTAGGAAACCAGCTTGGCGGCAGTGTCGAAACGGGTGAAACGACGGATCGACATGTTTTCGCCGATACGGCCGATCAGGGCAGCACGGGTCTCTTCAACGGTGCTGCCGTCGAGAGGCAGAGCCGACAGGGCCGCCACGTCAGCAGGATTCTTTTCTGCAACCAGCTTGGCGCAGGCATTCGCCAGGGCCAGGAAGTCGTCGTTCTTGGTGACGAAGTCGGTTTCGCAGTTGACTTCCACCAGGGCGCCGACGCCGCCGGCGATGTAGGCAGCCACAACGCCTTCAGCCGTCACGCGGGAAGCAGCCTTGGAAGCCTTGCCGCCCAGTTTGACGCGCAGGATTTCTTCTGCCTTGTCCATGTCGCCGCCGGCTTCGGTCAGCGCCTTCTTGCATTCCATCATTGGCGCATCAGTCTTTGCGCGCAGTTCGCCTACCAGTGCTGCTGTAATTGCTGCCATACTATTCTCCTAACAAGTGGCGCCGTGCCGGCCGCAGTACTGGTGCGCAGTACTGGCGATTATTTACAGCTATCCGCCACAGTATTCTGCAACCGGCCTTCCAGCGCCATCATTCAAAATATATTCAAGTATAAATTCGGGTAAAACACGTGCAAGTGATACAAAAAAAGGGGCAACCACGCCCCCTTTTTTTCTTCTGAGTATGAAACCTCAGATGCAGGGCTTAAGCCTGGTCGTTGACTTCAACGAATTCGTCGCCAGCTGCGCCCTTGATGGCTTCAACTACGTCGTTGACTGCATTGGCGCGGCCTTCCAGGATCGCATCGGCAACACCGCGAGCGTACAAAGCGATTGCCTTGGACGAGTCGTCGTTGCCAGGAATGACATAAGTCACGCCGTCTGGCGAGTGGTTGGTGTCAACCACGCCGATCACCGGGATGCCCAGCTTGGCGGCTTCAGTGATGGCGCCCTTGTGGTAGCCGACGTCGATCACGAAAATTGCGTCAGGAATGCCGCCCATGTCCTTGATGCCGCCGATAGCTTTTTGCAGCTTGATCAGCTCGCGTTGGAACATCAGGCCTTCTTTTTTGCTCAGCTTCTCAACCGAACCGTCTTCAATCGAAGCTTCCATTTCTTTCAGGCGCTTGATCGATGTCTTGATGGTCTTGAAGTTGGTCAGCATGCCGCCCAACCAGCGTTGGTCGACGAAAGGCGAACCCGAACGTGCTGCTTCAGCAGCAACGATTTCGCGCGCTTGGCGCTTGGTGCCGACAAACAGGATGTTGCCGCGGTTGGACGACAATTGGCGAATGTACTTCATCGCCTCTTGGTACATACCCAGGGTTTTTTCCAGGTTGACGATATGAATTTTGTTGCGGTGACCGAAGATGAACGGCGCCATCTTTGGGTTCCAGAAACGGGTTTGGTGACCGAAGTGGACACCGGCTTCCAGCATTTCACGCATTGTTACGGACATAATTTTCTCCAGGGTTGGGTCTGGAATCTGCTCAGTCACTGTTTTGCCGATGGCGGAAACAGCACCCTTTTCGAGCGGATTCGCGTTTTTAAAACTTACAATTAAGACTAGAAACTACGGTATAGCCCGATAGCAATTCGAGCTAACCCAAGATTGTAACCCAAAACCCAGGACTTCTTCAAGTCCCGGCAGGCATATCTTTCAGCGCATCTTGTGATGCTCGTCTATAATCGTTACCTGAATGAATCCCGGCCGTTTTCGCCTGTTTTTACGGCTGTTTTGTGCGCTTATTGCGCACTTGAACACGGATTTGCCCTTATTTCTCAGAATTATTCCTTACCTATGACCACTATTTCCATCAAAACCGCCGAGGACATCGCCGGCATGCGCATCGCCGGCAAGCTGGCCTCCGAGGTGCTCGACTACATCACGCCCTTTGTCAAAGCCGGCGTGACCACCGGCGAGCTGGACCGTTTGTGCCATGAGTTCATGACAAACGTACAAGATTCCATCCCGGCCCCGCTCAACTACTGCCCGCCAGGCTATACCCCGTATCCGAAAGCCATCTGCACCTCGGTCAACGATGTCATCTGCCACGGCATCCCGGGCGACAAGGTACTGAAGAACGGCGACGTGGTGAATCTCGACATCACCATCATCAAGCATGGCTACCACGGCGACACCAGCCGCATGTTCTATGTCGGCGAGCCGTCGATCATGGCCAAGCGCCTGGGGGACATCACCTATGAATGCATGTGGCTGGGGATCGCCAAGATCAAGCCCGGCGCGCACCTGGGCGATATCGGCCATGTCATCCAGCAGCACGCCGAAAAAGCCGGCTACAGCGTGGTGCGCGAATTCTGCGGCCACGGCATCGGCAAGGTATTCCACGAAGAGCCGCAAGTCTTGCACTACGGCCGTCCCGGCACGCTGGAGCGGCTGGAAGCCGGCATGATCTTCACGGTCGAGCCGATGATCAACGCCGGCCGCCGCGACATCCGCGAAATGGGCGACGGCTGGACCATCAAGACCAAGGATCGCAGCCTCTCCGCGCAATGGGAACATACCGTGCTGGTGACCGAAACCGGCTACGAAGTGCTGACTGTCTCGGCCGGTACGCCGCCGCCGCCGGCATTCGTCCAGCAAGCAGCTGCCGCCTGATCACGCCTATCTTAAGCACCGAACGCCGTACATGACGACACTTGCCGCGACCCTGAAACAACAGCTGAGAACCGAGCGGCAAGTCATCATCTCTGCCTTCCTGGCGGAGGGCAAACCCGGCGAACTGCTGACAGCGCTGCGGCGCAGCGTCGACCTCGCCCTCACCCAGGCCTGGAAAATGCTCGGCCTGCCGGCCTCGGCAGCGCTGGTGGCGGTCGGCGGCTACGGCCGCGGCGAACTGTTCCCCCACTCCGACGTCGATGTGCTGATACTGCTCGGTGCCGCGCCCGACGCCGAACTGAAACCGCGCCTGGAGCAGCTGGTCCAGCTGTTCTGGGACATCGGCCTGGAGATCGGCCACAGCATCCGCACCGTCGACGAATGCCTGAGCGAATCGGCCGCCGACATCACGGTGCAGACCAGCTTGCTGGAAGCCCGTCTGGTGACGGGCAATCACGCTTTGTTCCACCAGTTGCAGGAACGCTGCAACGCGGCGATGGACCCTTGCGCCTTTTTCCAGGAAAAAATCCTGGAAATGCGTCAGCGCCACGTCAAGTATGAAGACACGCCCTACAGCCTGGAACCGAATTGCAAGGAAAGTCCGGGCGGCCTGCGCGACTTGCAGGTGATCCTGTGGGTGGCCAAGGCCGCCGGGCTGGGCGAGTCCTGGCCCAAGCTGGCCAAGCACGGCCTGATCACGGCCGCGGAAGCGCGCCAGCTGTCGCGCCAGGAGCGCGCCTTCAAGGACATCCGCATCCGTCTGCACATTTACACCAACCGGCGCGAAGACCGCCTGGTGTTCGACGTGCAGACGCCGATCGCCGAAGCGCTCGGCTTCCAGACCACCGAAACGCGGCGCGCCAGCGAATACCTGATGCAGCGCTACTACTGGGCCGCGAAGGCGGTGACCCAGCTCAACACCATTCTGCTGCAAAACATCGAAGTGCAGCTGTTCCCGCAGCCGATGGTGCCGCAGCGTATCAACGAGCGCTTCAACCACCTGAACCGCCTGATCGACATCGCCCACGACGACCTGTTCAAGACCACGCCGTCGGCCATGCTGGAGCTGTTCCTGCTGCTGGCCCAGCACAGCGAACTGCGCGACATGACCGCGCGCACCCGGCGCGCCTTGTGGCATGCGCGCGTGAAGATCGACAACGCCTTTCGCCGCGATCCGGTCAACCGCTCGCTGTTCATCCAGATCATCCAGGCCCCGCAAGGGATCACCCATGCGCTGCGCGGCATGAACCAGACCAGCATCCTGGGCCGCTACCTGCCGAACTTCCGCCGCATCGTCGGCCAGATGCAGCACGACCTGTTTCACGTCTACACGGTAGACCAGCACATCCTGATGGTGGTGCGCAATGTGCGCCGTTTCACCATGAGCGAACACGCCCACGAATATCCGTTCTGCAGCCAGCTGATCGCCAATTTTCCACGGCCGTGGCTGCTGTATGTGGCAGCCCTGTTCCACGACATCGCCAAAGGCCGCGGCGGCGATCATTCCAAGCTGGGCATGACCGACGCCCTGCATTTCTGCCAACACCATGGCCTGGCCCCGCAGGACACCGCGCTGGTGGTGTTCCTGGTGGAGCATCACCTGACCATGTCGCAAGTGGCGCAAAAACAGGATTTATCCGATCCGGATGTCATCCTGCACTTCGCCGGCACGGTCAAGGACGAGCGCCATCTGACCGCTCTCTATCTGCTGACCGTGGCCGACATCCGCGGCACCAGCCCGAAAGTATGGAACGCCTGGAAAGGCAAGCTGCTGGAAGACCTGTACCGCATGACCTTGCGCGTGCTGGGCGGCGAAACGCCGTCGGCCGACCGCGAGCTGAAGAACCGCCAGGAAGAAGCACTGAAAACCCTGCGCCTGTACGGCTTGCCGCCGGACGCCCATGAAGCGCTGTGGCAGCAGCTCGACGTCGCTTACTTC
>NZ_DATMRB010000110.1:0-4985 GCF_035566555.1 Collimonas sp. | reverse complement strand
GGCCGGCCAGCGCCGCCTTCAGCTGGGCGATCTTGGTGGCGACGCTCGGCGACGGCTGGTCGATCTGCAGCACCGGCGCCAGGTCCTGGGTCAGCAGCGCCTGCAGCTTGTCGGCATTGGCGATGCAGGTGAAGTCCAGGTCCTTTTCCTTGACGATGGTGGTGTTGACCCAAGGATAATAGGCGGCGCCGAAATCGAGGAAATTGGTGCCCAGCGAATCGCGGAAATTGGCCACGCAATCGCCGCTACTGTCTTGCCTGTCCTTATAGCCGTCGAACACGTCCAGTATCGCGAAACGGTTACGCATCTTGAAGCCGCAATGCATCAGCGCCGCCTGCTGCACCGAGGCGCAATCGGCCTTCGACAAGAATACTGCCTCGGGAATCACGACCATGGTCGGTTCCTGCTCTTTCAACAGGCTGTCGATGCCGGCGCTGATCTTGTCGGGATCGAGGCCGTCGCTGTAGGAACCGACCGACACCACATAGCATGCGCCGCCGCCATTCTGGAAAAACAGCAGCATGCTGTAATACAGAATGAAGGGAGTGCCGGCCAAGGTCAGCGTGTACTCGGTCCGGACCTTGCTGCTGTCGGTAACGGAGAAGTCACCGTCGGCGGCGGCTGCCGGCTTGGCTGGAGCTGGAGCTGGAGCTGGAGCCGCAGCGGCTGCTGGATCGGCACCGGCAGCGGGAGCAGGAGCAGCGGCAGGCTGGGCCGCAGCAGCGCCGCCGCCAATCGTGAAGCTGGCTTTCGGCGGACCGCCGTAATACGCTTCAAATTCCGCCATGGAGCTGATGCGCCACGGTTTCCTGGCCAGCGATGTGCCTTTGTTGTCTGCGGACTCCGTATAGCCGATGAATGCCGGCACCGCAGTCGCCACTTCGACCACGGAATTCGGAAATGCATTTTTCTCGACGATGTAGACACCCGGTGTTTTATATTGCGCCATAATCTCACCCTTAATTTTTAATCAATTGATGTATATTTCTGACACTAGTGCTGCCTTTTCATGCACCATTTCCCGGCTTACCCGACCCGCATTGGCATGCGGCAAACGCTTGATGAGAACGCGTTCGCCCATACCGCCTTGTTCACGCAACTGAAAACGTTGCGGATACCTCTGCCGCATTTCAATTTCTACTTCTGTTAAAAACACCAGCGCCCGCCGGTTGCCGGGCAAACTCACCGGCTCGCCCGCTACAAACCGGACCTCGTCGTCAAGATCGACGATCGCGACGTTGCCGGCCTCGGCCTCGCTCACGAAATAATATTTCCAGATGGTCTTGCCGGCCGCAAAGCGCACCACATAGCGCCGCTCTGCCGCCGGGTTGCCGGCACCGGCTTCATCGGCAAGTCCGACGGCCAGCACGAAGCCAGGCTTCATCAGCAGGTCCGGCTTGTCGAGGTGCTGCGCCACCAGGCCGGGCACGCGCGCCGTCTGCAGCGCGTCCTGGTCGGCAAAATCGCTCCGGTGCAGGCGCCGCCGGCCATCGGCTTCGCGCTGCGCGACATCGCTGTGAAAGTATGGCAAAGCATCGGCTGCCGGCGACGACGGCAGCGTGTAGCGGCTGAAATGGGGATCGTCGGAAGATACCTTGAAGGCCAGCACGGCAGATGCCAGATCGTCGTCGGCGGCCGCCAGCGGCGGCTGGCCAGCCTCATAAAAGACGGCGATGCCGCCCGCGGTCGGGCGCACCAGCAGGCCGCGGCGCCGGATCAGGGCGGCAGAATCGGCAGTGGCGACATACTGCAAAGCCGGGAACGCCACACCTGCATAGAACGCGTGTTCAATCTCGATGCTGAACAGTTGCACATAGCTTCCCATGAGGCGCTCGATTGAATGGTTGGAGACGGGTCAATGACTTGCAGAAGTCGCCGGCTGCCGGATGTTTGGCACTTGCGCCACCACATCCTCGGCATCGAAGGCCACCATGCGCACCTTGTACAGGACCGAGGGCAAGTATTTGCCGCCCAATAAAGTCCAGAGATTGCTCAATTCGTGAATTTTCAGGTTTTCAATGCTGACCAGCAGTTTTTCAATGCGCTTGTCCAGGTCCGGCGTGACCTGATGGTCCAGCACCGGAAAGCGCTGGAAGAAACCGATCGCGCCAGAAATGAATTTCAAGGCTTCGCCATAGTTGGCGCCGCTGAAATTTGCCGCGAACATCACATACAGATTCAGGTAAACCGGGACGCTGCTGACCGCCGAACGGCTGGCGCCGGCATCGCTCCTCTGCAGCTGCCGGAACGGCGCCGTGTCTTTTTCAAGATTGGTCAGGAACACCAGCAGCTTGTTATTGATATTGGGCGCGACCGCACCGTCCTGGCCGACGATATTCGACATCAGGACGACATCTTCGGTAAGTCCGTAGGTCTGCTTGAGAAATTGATTAAGCTGGCTTGCAAGATGACTGACGGCCGAATTGATCATGATTTCCAACCCCTGCCCCTTGCCAGCCGACCGACCGCAATCATCTCGCCGTAATGAAACGGCTGACAGGCGCATCCAGATTTATTTTTATACTTCACCCTGAATCCGGCGTGTCAGAGCATTGCGCAGACATGGCAGGCCGGATCTCCAATTCCGTTTTACTTTACCACAAGGTAACATTTATCAAAGGGAATTTTTGTTTCTTTTATTAAACATATCCTGCTGCATTCGTTTATATTCCTGTTACCCGACGGCGCCGTTCAGAACCGCCTTGTATAAGCCACAGCAACGCTTTTGGCAGCCGCGCCCGATAACTTCACCGGCAATCCGCCGGGCGACGGCTTGCAAAACAGATGTTGCAACAATCTCAAATTAAACATTTGAATGCAGCATTAATTAACAATTAAAACGATAAGTAACATCAAGAAAATTTCCTCACTGAAGCAGTAGTTGTTCCTCGGGATTGACATGCCATACAGCCGCCTGAACAAGAATTCTGCGCGACAGCAAGATGCAGCGAGACCGCGGCGGTCAACCGCGGAATCACATAAAAATCGAGCCATTTCTTGGTCAACAAAATGACCGCGAGTTACTGGCGGTTGCTGCGAAGCTTCATGCGCGGAGTTTGCCTTGATGCCGTCATTCGCCGATGCGTGCTTTCGGCCAGGAGCTGCCGCTCAATCTTACAATTCAATTGGCAATACGACTTAGACTTTACCTATCAATCGAACCCCATAATTTAAAATGAATTCTTTCGATCTTCCGGCCGAAATTCAAAATAAACTTCCTGATGGCTATCAGATTAGCCCTGGTGTGTGGCTCGTTTTGCCAGAAACAAAGCTAAATGAGATGCAAACATGGATACGTGTGGAGGATTGGTATCCAACCGTATTGCACCGAATTATATGGTTCGGCGACGATGGAACGGGAAATTTTCTCGGCTGGGATCCAGATGCATTGCATGCCATTTTGTGGAATCCTGAAGATGGTGACGTACCTTGGAAAACAGGAGCAGTGAGCAGCCTATGGTTATTCATCCAGAACGATTATAGGGATTAAAGACAGGTCTATTATTTGACCAATTTCTATCGATCAGAAACAGAAGTTCAGAAATGCTAAGTCGGAATAGAAGAGAAATTCGGCCGTCTATTGGGGGGAGTTTATGTTCAAAGTTGGTGTCGCTGTAGTCATTGCAGTGTTGTTCTTTCACGCGAATTCTTTCGCAGATGATGGCAAATCCTTCACAAAGCAATTCTATATTTGCGAAAAGAAGGCTGATGCAGTCACTCCAGAAATTCTAGATTGCGTGAGCCAAGAATTTACTAAACAAGACGTACGCTTGAACAAGGCATATCGTGACCTTCTTTCCAAACTGCCGCAAGAAAAAGCAGAAGAACTACGTAAAGTGCAGCGGGCATGGCTTGGATATGTTCAAGCAAAATGCAGTTTCTTGTATGACGGACATGAACTCAGCGGGCAAGAAGACAGAGTGGCCGCAAACTATTGCTCAATACAGGAACGTGCAGAGCGTGCGACTGATTTGGAGCTGCTTTCCAATCGTTTTTGATGAGTGCAGAACGCGCGCTTTCGGCCAGGAGCGGACAATTAAAATTCACATCAAAATATGAACTCAACAGAAATTTATTTCAAGGTTGTTGACTCTGCCGACAGATTTGGAGCTGCGAATCCTCAGCAACTGGAGTTCCTGTGTTCGGTGCTACCGGACCATGATGGTCTAGATGTAGATTAATGAATATATGAAATTTAATATTGAGAAGCCTGAACTCGAAAAATTCATCGACGCGTTAGGCAGCTGCGGGGAAGTAGTTTCAACTTTCATGAAATTTTCGCGAGCGGTAATGCCATCACGAGAGTTTGCGTCTCCGACACCACTAGCCGACCTACTGCAACATTCCGAATTTAGGGATGACTGCGCCGTGCTCGGGAAGATATGTTCGAAGCCTATTCTTTATTCGACTCTGAATAGATTGGAGTTCGAAGGCTCACTTACTAGCTTACTTGTTGAAGGCGGATGTTTTCGCAATTCAACTTCTGCACACGAGGCCAGACTGTTAGCCAGCGATGTTTTAGCGGCGGTCTTCCCGGGACCCTTTGATGATTTGTTGGTATTCCGATTAGATGACCCTAGCTGGAGCGAGTTTACAGACGTAGCAACAGTATCGCACTCGTATGTCGCTTGGCAGAGCGCAAGAGGATTGTGGTGGATGCTTTCTGTGGCGGATATAGATTAGCGGTCTCTGATGATATAAAGATACCAATCTGCGACTGGTTTCGGCCAGCTCCGGTCATTCGTTGATCTCTGTCGTCTGCCAACTGACCGTCAGCAACGCCTCAGGGTGGCGGCGTTCTGCGTTGCGGCGTCAACTTAGCTGGGACAGGATCGAAATATCGCAGCGGGAATGATCGGAGGGGAGCATGATCTAAGCAAGGGCCGCAATCGGGCTGCGGACGGTTTAGGAGTGAATTGGCATGACAACTAGGATCACTGTAGCCGCTGACAACGTCAGGATCGGCGATATTATTTACAACGGAC
>NZ_DATMRB010000109.1:0-6033 GCF_035566555.1 Collimonas sp. | reverse complement strand
GTCCTTGTTCCACCACAGTTCTTCGGTGGTGAGCCAGCCCATGCCCTGGATGAAAGCGCCCTCGACCTGGCCGATATCCAGCGCCGGATTGAGCGACTGGCCGGCATCGTAGAGCGCATCGGCGCGCAGCAGCCGCCATTCGCCGGTAAAGGTGTCGACCACCACTTCCGACACCGACGCGCCGTAAGCAAAATAGGAGAACGGCCGGCCGTTCATGGTTTTCGGATCCCAGTGCAGGCCTGGGGTGGCGTAGAAACCGTCCGACCACAGCTGTACCCGCGACAGATACGCTTTTTGCGTCAGCTCGCCGAACGGCAGGCTGTGCTCGCCCAGATGCACGGCGCCGGCGGAAAAGGTAACTTCCTTGGCGTCGCCGTTATGCAATTTGGCGAAGAATTCCGCCAGGCGCTGGCGTATCGTATGCGCTGCATTCTGCGCCGCCTTGCCGTTCAGGTCGGCGCCGGTAGATGCTGCGGTAGCTGAGGTATTTGCCACTTTGCTGGTGTCGGTGGCGGTGACGCGCACCAGTTCCAGCGGAATCCCGAGTTCGTGCGCCACTACCTGTGCCACCTTGGTGTTGATGCCCTGGCCCATTTCGGTGCCGCCGTGGTTCACCAGCACCGAACCGTCGGTGTAGACATGGACCAGCGCGCCGGCCTGGTTGAAGTGGGTGACGTTGAAGGCGATGCCGAACTTGACCGGCGTCAGCGCCAGGCCCTTTTTCAGCACCGGGCTGCTGGCGTTGAAGGTGTCGATGTCGGCGCGCCGCTGCCGGTATTCGCTGCTGGCTTCCAGTTCCGCCACCAGTTCATGGATCACATTGTCGACGATCTTCTGGCCGTATTGCGTGACATTGCGGCCTTCTTCATCGTTGCGGCCGTAGAAATTCAGCTTGCGGATGTCCAGCGCATCGCGTCCCAGGTTGCGGGCGATTTCATCGACAATGTATTCGATCGCGATCGCGCCCTGCGGACCGCCGAAGCCGCGGAAGGCGGTGTTCGACTGAGTATTGGTCTTGCCGCACATTGCCTTGATGTCGACATCGGACAGGTAGTAGGTATTGTCGAAGTGGCAGACTGCGCGGGTCGCCACCGGCGCCGACAAGTCGGCCGAGAAGCCGGCGCGGCTGACCATCTCGATACGGGCAGCGACGATGCGGCCGGCGTCGTCGTAGCCGACTTCATAGTCATAGAAGAAGCAGTGACGCTTGCCAGTCACCATCATGTCGTCGTCACGGTCGGCGCGCAGCTTGACCGGACGCTTGAGCTTGGCGGCGCCAATCGCGGCGACCGCAGCCCACAAAGCCGATTGCGATTCCTTGCCGCCAAAGCCGCCGCCCATGCGCCGGCATTCGACTACGATATTGTGCGAATGAACACCCAAGGCATGCGCGACCACGTGCTGCATTTCGGTCGGATGCTGGGTCGAGCACAGCACCAGCATGCCGTTCTGTTCTTTCGGGATGGCGTAGGAAATCTGGCCTTCCAGGTAAAACTGTTCCTGGCCGCCGACATACAGCTGGCCGGTGACGCGGTTGGGCGCCGTTTCAAAAGCCTGCTGGGCATCGCCGCGCGTCAGCCGCATCGGCGGCAGCACATACGATTTCGCCGCGTGGGCAGCTTGCGGTGTCAGGACGGCCGGCAGCTCTTCGTAATCGATGACGACCTTGCGCACCGCGCGCCGCGCATTGTCGTGGCTGTCGGCGATGACGACGAAGATCGGCTGGCCGACATATTCGACCAGGCCTTCGGACAGGATCGGATCGTCATGAATGATCGGGCCGCAATCGTTGGTGCCGGGGATATCGGCAGCGGTGAGCACCGTGACCACGCCGGGTGCGCTGCGCACCGCGTCCAGGTTGATGGAGCGGATGCGGGCATGGGCCTTCTGCGACATGCCGAGTGCGGCATGCAGCGTGCCTTGCGCTTCCGGGATGTCGTCGGTGTAGGTGGCTTCGCCCAGCACATGCAGGATCGCCGATTCGTGCGGATGCGACTGGCCGACTTCCGCCCAGGCAGTTGCCTTCTCTTGCGGCTTGGCTTGCATAAAAACTTCAGTTTGCTTGTTCATGACGTCTACTCTTTATCTTCGTCGGCGGTTTAGTGTAGTGTTTCGCAGATAATGGCACTTTATAAACGGCGTCTTTCCGCGCCATGCGTCGTTGCAAATCCTCGCGATAGACCCACTATCGCTCCGGTTTGCGCCTAGCCTGACACGGAAAACCGCCATTTCTAAAGCACCATTACCTACGAAACACTACACTCGGCGTACACGAAAGGATTGACCTGGTCGGTACGCAACGGGGCTTCGGTACGGGTTTCCAGCCAGAACCGGCGCAGCAGATTCTGCGAGGTCTTCATGCGGTATTCGCTGGAAGCGCGCATGTCCGACAGCGGTTTGTAGTCGTCCGACATCAACGCCACAGCGGCTTCCATCACTGTTTCGCTCCAGGCCTGGCCGAGCAGGGCGGCTTCAGTCAGCGCCGCGCGTTTCGGCGTGGCTGCCATGCCGCCGAAGGCAATCCGGATATCGCTGATCTTGTCGCCATCCAGCGTCACGGAAAATGCGGCGCAGACGGCGGAAATATCCTGGTCGAAGCGTTTCGCCAGCTTGTAGGTGCGGAAGCGCTGGCCGGCATGCGGCAGCGGGATTCGCACGCCTTCGACGAATTCGTCGGCCTGCATGTCTTTCTTCATGTAATCCAGGTACAGCGCTTCCAGCGGCATCACGCGTTGCCCGTTCGGTCCGCGCAGGACGACCTGGGCGCCAAGCGCGATCAGCCACGGCGGCGAATCGCCGATCGGCGAGCCGTTGGCGACATTGCCGCCGAGGGTGCCGGCATTGCGGATCGGCAGCGAGGCAAAGCGCTGCCACATCTCCGACAGCTCCGGATAGTGCTTGCAGATTTCGGCGTAGGCGTCGTTCAGGGTGACGCCGGCGCCGATCTCGATCTGCTGCTGCTTGACGCTCAAGGTGTTCAGTTCGGCCACCTGGCCGAGATAAATGATGTCGCCCAGATCGCGCATCTGCTTGGTGACCCACAGGCCGACGTCGGTCGAACCGGCCAGGATACGCGCGGCCGGCAGTGCGGCGCGTATTTCCACCAGCTGCGCCAGGGTGCGCGGCGCGTAGAAAGTCTGGCCTTCGTGGCGATAGACCAGCATCTCATCGCGTTGCAACGGTTGCAGCGCCTGTTGCAGCGCCTGGCGGTCGAAGCCGACCGCCGGCAGTTCGCCCATGCGGTGGGCCGCATCGATGATCGGCCGGTAGCCTGTGCAGCGGCACAGGTTGCCGGACAAGGCAATATCGATGTCCTTGCGCAGCAGTGGCTGCGCTTGTTCCTGTTTCGGCTGGCATGCGCCCTTGGCCGAGCCGCAGGCCGGCGCCTGGCTGCCGTCGTTCTTCAGATACAGATCCCACAGCGACATCACGAAGCCCGGCGTGCAGAAGCCGCATTGCGAGCCATGGCATTCGACCATTGCTTGCTGCACCGGATGCAAGGCGCCATCGTTCTGTTTCAGGTCTTCGACGGTGTACAAGGCTTTGCCGTCCAGCGTCGGCAGGAACTGGATGCAGGAATTGACCGATTTCAGCGTGACGCCGTCGGCAGTCTGTTCGCCGATGACGACGGTGCAGGCGCCGCAGTCGCCCTCGGCGCAGCCTTCCTTGCTGCCGGTGCAATGCAAGTCTTCCCGCAGGTGTTGCAGGATAGTGCGGGTAGGCGCGGCCTGATCTACCGTATGGACTTCGCCACGATAGTAGAAGCGGATGACGCTATCGGCCGAGGTATTGGATGCGGACGTAGACAAGACGATCTCCATTCTGGTTTGGCGACTGTTGCAAAAACACTGGCTGTCTGATCGTATTGCCTGGCTGCGGTGCAGGGACTACGTAGAGCTAGGCTGACTTTGCAACGGCCTATTAATTATGAGCTCAGATTAGCATTTGCGCCGCAGCTCCATATAGCGAAAGGGCTCATATCAATTATCTGCAGAATGGAATAAAGATCGTATAACTAATTCCATTTGACAAATAAAGAGCACGTTTGCGGGGCGCCACCGGAAATTCATGGTTTGTTTGACAATACATGCGGTTTGCGGGATGGCTGTCATTCCTGAACGGCGCATGTAATCTGGCTGTGGCCGGATTTATTTAGCGTGGCATCAGGGTTTTAACGGGCGCTGAGAGCGGTTATCATCACGCTGGAATAATTGATATTTACCCTGGAGCATATTTGTGACCCCATTCAGTACCCCGCCAGTTTGCCGGAATCCTGCCCAAAATCAAGCGGATCGGCAGCCTGGAAGCGAATCCACCATACAGACACAGTCCGGCCGGGCCGCTGCCGTCTCTTCACATTAATCAAGGAGACACCAGAATGCAGTTTTTCGAGAATTTCTTCAAGCTGAAAGAAAACGGCACCGACGTCCGCACCGAACTGATCGCCGGCCTGACGACCTTCCTGACGATGGCTTACATCATCTTCGTCAACCCGGCGATCCTGGGCGACGCTGGCATGCCGAAGGGCTCGGTATTCGTCGCCACCTGCGTGGCGGCTGCCATCGGCACCCTGATCATGGCCTTGTACGCCAACTACCCGATCGCCTTGGCGCCCGGCATGGGCCTCAACGCCTACTTTGCCTACGCGGTGGTGAAGGGCATGGGCGTGTCCTGGGAAGTGGCGCTGGGGGCCGTCTTCATTTCCGGCTGCCTGTTCATCATCGTCAGCCTGGTCGGCATCCGCGGCCTGATCGTCAACGGCATTCCGCCCACCATCAGGATTGCGATCACCGCCGGCATCGGCATGTTCCTCGGCTTTATCGCGCTCAAGAGTTCCGGCCTGGTAGTCGCCAATCCGGCCACTTTCGTACAGATCGGCGATCTGCACCAGATCCCGGTGATCCTGTCGATTCTCGGCTTCCTGCTGATCGTGGTGCTGGACCATCTCAAGGTCAAGGGCGCGATCCTGATCGGCATCCTGACCGTCACCGTACTGAGTTTTGTCGTCGGCGGCAATACCTTCAACGGCGTGGTATCGATGCCGCCGTCGATAGAACCGACCTTGTTCAAGCTCGACATCATGGGTGCCTTGTCGATGGGGATCCTGAACATCGTGCTGGTGTTCTTCCTGGTGGAGATGTTCGACGCCACCGGCACCATGATGGGCGTGGCGAATCGTGCCGGCCTGCTGGTCAATGGCAAGATGGCGCGCCTTAACAAGGCTTTGCTGGCGGACAGTACGGCGATCGTGGCCGGCACTTTCCTCGGCACCTCCAGCACCACGGCCTATGTCGAAAGCGCCGCCGGCGTGCAGGCAGGCGGCCGTACCGGCCTGACTTCGCTGGCGGTCGGCGTCTTATTCCTGGCCGCCTTGTTCATCTCGCCGCTGGCCGGCGCCGTGCCGGCCTACGCAACCGCGCCAGCCTTGTTCTACGTGGCGGGACTGATGCTGCGCGAACTGGTGCACCTGAATTGGGAAGACTCCACCGAAAGCGTGCCGGCGGTGATCACCGTGCTGATGATTCCTTTCACCTATTCCATTGCCAATGGCATCGCCTTCGGCTTCATTTCCTATGCGGCGTTGAAACTGTTCACGGGCCGCGCCAAGCAGGTGCCGGTCATGGTGTGGATCATCGCGGCGATTTTCCTGTACAAGTTCATCCATCTGGGTGGCGATTGATCGCCCGCTGAACGAAAGGAAATATTTGATGAAATCGGAACACAGGATGACTTCCGCAATATACAAGGCAAGTGCTGTATTCATCGTGTTCTGCCTGCTGCAAGGATGCGCCTGGATCACGCCGTGCTTCTCCAAAGGCGAGCAGTGCCCGCAAGTGAAAGCGCAAAACTGAGCGCTAATACCGGCCGCGTCCAGATAGTAGCGTGGGCAGATTTTCTGCCCACGCTGAACCCGCGCTTCGAATAATCGACGTTCCGCGTGGGCGCAGGTGCCCACCCTACGAGTTCCTGCAAATACAAATGCCGTTCGCTCTTAGCCCGGTGGCAGGGGGCTAATTCGCCACATTCGCCAGA
>NZ_DATMRB010000108.1:0-8282 GCF_035566555.1 Collimonas sp. | reverse complement strand
TTCCTTGTTGACGACGTTGATCAGGTCGTACACCACGCGCCGTTCACAGCCCATGATCAGGTCCAGGTTGCGCAGGCCGACGTCAAAATCGAGCACGGCGGTTTTATGGCCGCGCATGGCCAGACCCGATGCAAAACTAGCGCTGGAGGTGGTCTTGCCAACTCCGCCTTTGCCGGACGTAACAACGATGATTTTTGCCACGAAGAGCTCCTTTAAGCAATCTTAACCATTGCGGGACAGAGTTTATGAGCCACCGTAGCGTGGCGAGTTACTCTGTCCTCAACTGACTAGATAAAACATTCGAATTGTAATGAAAAGCTGCAAAACAAAGCGCTTGCAGCGATTCGATAAAAATTTTTGCAGCCCCAGACTCGATTAATTGCGGGACGCGGAATTGAGCGATAGTACGTCAATCCGGTCGCCGCTCAGTCGAATTTGTGCGGGCTGGCCCTTTTGTTCCGGCGGCAGGCCGTTTTCAAAAGTGCGGTAGACGCCGGCGATGGAGACCAGTTCGGCTTCCATGCTGGCGGCAAAAATCCGTGCCGAGGTATCGCCGCTGGCGCCGGCCAGCGCCCGCCCGCGCAAGGGCGCGTAGACGTGGATGCTGCCATCGGCGATGATTTCGGCGCCATTGTTGACGGTGGCGGTGATGACCAGGTCGGCGTCGCGCGCATAAATGCGTTGTCCGGCACGGATCGGCGTATCGATGATCATGGTGCTGGCGGCCGCCTTGGCCGGCGTCGCCAGCGGGGCTGGCGGCGGTGGCGGCGCTGCGGCAGGCTCCTGGCGCGCAGCCACCATCTGGTCGATGCTCAGTCCGCTGGCGAGGATGTCGGCTTCCATTTCAGTCGGCGCGTTGCGGACTGCGACTGCATTCAGGCGATACTTTTTCAGCAGCGAGACCAGTTGCGGCCAGTCTATCGGCGGCCTGTCCGTTCCCAGCGCAGCGATATCGATGACGGCAAACTCGTTGTCAAAGAAATCCGCGGTGCCCCCCGTCATTTCCTGCAAAGCTGCTTCCAGGGCCATCGGATCGGAATCATGCAAGATCGCCGAGACGGCGACCACTGTTGCAATTTTTATTTCAATCGGCTTGCGGGATTTGTTTTTGAGCATAAAGCAGTGTGGTGTCTGAGCTAAACGCGGCGAAAAGCGCCGGCGATTGGCCTATAGGAACGTTTAGACGGCAATTGGTTCGTTTTAAAGGGATATAAAATATTGTCTTGATTTGTGATCTTACCAAATCTCGGGGGGATCACAAAAAAAGGATTACCGTTTGTTGTTGCAATATCTGGTGATATACAGGGCGCCGGCAAGCCCGGCCCGAGGATTGCCCTCGTTTGAAATGACTTTGCAAATGCAAAAAGGGCTTAGCCGAAGCTAAGCCCTTTTTGATGTTTTGGTGGCCCGGGGCGGAATCGAACCACCGACACAAGGATTTTCAATCCTCTGCTCTACCGACTGAGCTACCAGGCCAAGGGACAGGAGTATAGCAAAACATTTTTGATCCGCAAAGCCCATTGTTGAATTTTTTTAAAAAAACTTTGCGAGGCCCTTTGCGGGTCGTTGCAGCCGCTCCTCGGCTGGCTGGAAACCCTTATTTCATGGCGCTCGCCAGCTGTTGCGAGCGTAATCGCTATAATGACGGCATGAAAGATACCGGATCAATCTCGAAAACCGCTGGCGCGCCGCCGATGACAAAACATCAGTGCGATATATGTATCGTCGGCAATGGCGCTGTCGGCAAGGCGGCGGCGCTTGGCCTGGCGCAGACGGGCTTGCGCGTCACCCTGCTGGGGATGGCGCCGGGCACCGTTGCAACGGCTGCGGCGGATACCTGGGACACGCGCGTATATGCGCTGAACCATGTTGCGCGGACCTTGCTGTCCACGGTCAAGGTATGGGATGCGCTTGATCCGGCGCGGATTGCCGCGGTTGACGGCATGTCGATCAAGGGCGGGACCGACAGCAGCACAGGGAGTCTGTCTTTTGATGCCTACAGTGCGCATGTCGATGCGCTGGCGTGGATCGTCGAGGACCGGAATCTCAACCAGGCTTTGGATGCCGCCCTGAAGTTTGCGTCGAATCTGCGGCTTGTCACTGGCCGCGTGCAAAGCATGCAGGCCGACGCCGCTGCCGCAACGGTGCAGCTGGAGTCGGGCGAGGCCATCAGCGCGGCCTTGGTCGTCGGCGCCGACGGTGCGCAGTCGTGGGTGCGCAGCCAGTGCGGTATCGGCATCGATTACCGCTCTTATAAGCAGCGCGGCGTGGTCGCCAATTTTTCCTGCGAGCGGCCGCATCACGGTATCGCTCATCAATGGTTTACCGAAACCGAAGGCATCGTCGCTTTGCTGCCGCTGCCCGGCCAGCGCGTGTCGCTGGTCTGGTCGGCGCCGGAGGCGCTGGCGCTGGCGTTATTGGAAGAGCCGCTGCCGCAGGTGGCGGCGCGTCTGTCGTTGCTGGCGGCAGACCAGCTGGGGCAGTTGCAGCCCTTGCAGCCGGAGCTGGCGCAAGGATTTCCTCTATCTCTGCTGAAGACGCATGCGCTGGTGGCGCCGCGCGTGGCGCTGATCGGCGACGCCGGCCACGTGGTGCACCCGCTGGCAGGGCACGGCATGAACCTGGGCTTTGGCGATGTCGCTACCCTGATCCAGGTGCTGGCAGAGCGCGGCGCCCATCGCGACTGCGGCGACGAGCGCCTGCTGGCGCGTTACGCCCGTGCGCGCAAGGAAGAGATATTATTGATGCAGATGACGACCGATGGCCTGGAGCGCTTGTTCGGGTTTGACTTCGGCCCATTGCGCCTGTTGCGTAATGCCGGGTTGAACTTGCTGGACAAGATACCAGTCTTAAAAAGACAACTGATGGCCCACGCTTTGGGTCGGACAAGCGAATAACTGGAATGACGATGAAAAAAAGCATGATGCTGGCGGCCTTGCTGGGCCTGTGGGTAAGCCTGGCTGGCGCCGAAACCTTGCAGGAAGCCGCGGTCAAGAAGCTGATCGAACCGCGCCTGGGCGAGGGCGCCAAGGTCGACGAAGTCACCAAGACGCCGTATGCCGGCTTGTTTGAAGTGCGCGTCGGCAGCGATATTTTCTATACCGATGCCGCCGCCAAATATGTATTCATAGGCCGCATCATGGATGCACAGTCGTCGCGCGACTTCACGCGTGAAAGAGTCGATGAGCTGAACAAGGTCAAGTTCGCCGACCTGCCGCTGGACCTGGCCATGAAGAAGGTCAAGGGCAATGGCAAGCGCGTGATCGCGGTGTTCGAGGATCCGAATTGCGGCTATTGCAAGCGCTTCCACAAGACGACATTGCAGGAAGTCGATAACGTCACTGTTTATACTTTCCTCTATAACATCCTGGCGGAAGACTCGTCGGTCAAGGCGCGCAACGTCTGGTGCAGCACCGACCGCAACAAGGCATGGACCGACCTGATGGTCGACGGCAAGGCCGCTGCCGCTGCCCCGGCATCTTGCCAGGCGCCTAACGACAAGGTCCTGGCGCTCGGACAAAAGCTGAATGTGACCGGCACGCCGACGATCATTTTTGCCGACGGCTCGCGCTCGCCGGGCTGGATCGATGCCAAGACCATGGAAGCAAAGTTCTCCTCGTTGAAATAATTTCTTCCCACGCAATCCCGCTGCTCACAGTCCGCTATGAGTCTTCCTATATATAGCGGCCAGATCGTCGGCCTGTTGCTGGCCGCCGGCCGTGGCCGCCGCTTCGATCCGGCCGGCATCCAGAGCAAGCTGCTGCAAACGCTGCCGACGGCCGCTGGCCGCACCGTGCTTGCCAGTGCCGCCGCTGCGCTGGCCGCGGCGCTGCCTGTGTGCATCGTGTTGCGGCCGGATATGCCGGACCAGGTCGCGCAAATTGCCGAATACCCCTGGGTGCAATGCGTAAATGCCGATGACGGCATGGCGGCTTCGCTGGCGTATGGTATACAGCAGACCCGGGAGGCGGCCGGATGGGTCATCGCGCTGGCCGACATGCCTTATGTGGAAAGCGCGACCATCCAGGCCCTGGCGACGGCGCTGCGTCAGGGCACCGACATTGCGGTGCCGACGTTCCAGGGGCGGCGTGGCAATCCGGTCGGCTTCAGCCGCCTGCACTTGTCGCGCCTGCTGGCCTTGCGCGGCGACCAGGGCGCCCGCAGCCTGCTGCAGTCGTTTCCCGTGGTCGAGGTGGCGCTGGACGATCCTGGCATACATCAGGACATCGACACCGTCGCCGATATACGACAATCCTCCTCGTGAAGCCGGGTATCGGCAGGTGTTTTCGGCGCCACGCTACCGAGGAAGCGCCGAGTTGGCGCAATCCCGCTACACTAACGTCTTTTTTGCGCAGCCGCGGCGGCCCATGCTTTCCGCCAGCCCATTTGACGTTATCCTGACCAGATGAACCCACATTTCCTGAACAAACGCATTATTCATTTACTCGGCTATGCCGGGCTGATTCCGTTCGTGCTGCTGACGCTGGCGAGCTGGCTGGTCAGTGTCGACTGGCTGCGCGATTTCATCCGCGGCCAGCTGGCATACGGCATTGCCGCGCTGTCTTTCCTGGGCGGAATCCACTGGGGCGCGGTGGTGCTGCGCGCCAACCTGTCCGCCGATCACACCCGCAAAGCCTTGATCTGGGGCGTGGCGCCGACCATCATTGCCTGGTTCTCGACCATGGCCGGCGGCTTCGGTTTCGCCTTGCTGATCGCCGGCTTCATCGCCGCTTACCAGGCTGACAAGCGCCTGTTTCCATGGTACGGCTTGCCGTCCTGGTTTATTGAATTGCGTTTCAGGCTGACCTGCGTCGCGGTGGCGGCGCTGATGCTGACCGTGATTGCCGGTAACGTTCGAGGATAAGAAGATGAAAAAGAATACCAGTAGAAAATCAGCTGCTAAAACCGGCAGCGGCGCACTGTCATACAGTATTGTCGCCGCCGACCCGGCCGCCCATCTGTTCGCCGTGACCTTGACGATTGCCGATCCGGCTGCCGTCGGCCAGATCGTCGCCTTGCCGGCGTGGATCCCGGGCAGCTACATGATCCGCGAGTTTGCCCGCAACATCGTGCAGATCCGCGCCGAATCGAATGGCCGCAAGATCGCCTTGCGCAAAATCGACAAGCATTCCTGGCAAGCTGCGCCCTGCGACGGTCCGCTGACCTTGCACTATCAGGTCTACGCCTGGGATCTGTCGGTGCGTACCGCGCATCTGGACCAGACCCATGCATTCTTCAACGGCACCAGCGTTTTCCTGCGCGTGGTCGGCCAGGAGGATGTTGCGCATGTGGTCGATATCCAGCGGCCGCAAGGCGAGGCTTATGAAGCATGGCGCATCGCCACCGCATTGCCGACGCTGAAAGCCAAGCGCGGCGCCTTTGGCAGTTATGTTGCCGCCAACTACGACGAGCTGATCGACCATCCTGTCGAAATGGGCACTTTCCAGCTGCTCAGTTTCAAGGCGCATGGCGTGCCGCATGAAATGGCGATCACCGGCAATGTGCCGAATCTCGATCTGGCGCGCTTGAGCGCGGACCTGAAAAAGATTTGCGAAACCCAGATCGCCTTTTTCGAACCGGCCGGCAGCAAGTTCTCCAAGCGCGCGCCGATGGAGCGCTATGTATTCATGACGCTGGCGGTCGGCGACGGTTATGGCGGCCTGGAGCACCGCGCATCGACGGCCTTGATCTGTGCGCGCGCCGACTTGCCGGTCAAGGGGCAGCCGGAGATGAGCGACGGCTACCGTACTTTCCTGGGCCTGTGCAGCCACGAATACTTCCATACCTGGAACGTCAAGCGCATCAAGCCGGCGGCTTTCGCACCTTACGACCTGCAGGTTGAAAACTACACGCCGTTGCTGTGGCTGTTCGAAGGCTTCACCAGCTATTACGACGACCTGATGCTGTTGCGCAGCGGCCTGATCGACCAGGCAGCGTATTTCAAACTGATCGAAAAAACCGTCAATGGCGTCCTGCTCGGCAGCGGCCGCCACAAGCAAAGCGTGGCGGAGTCCAGCTTTGACGCCTGGGTCAAATATTATCGCCAGGACGAAAACGCGCCGAATGCGATAGTCAGCTATTACACCAAGGGTTCGCTGGTGGCGCTGGCTTTGGACTTGACCATCCGCAGCGAAACCAAGGGCAAGAAATCGCTGGACGACGTGATGCGCGCCCTGTGGCAAAAATACGGCCGCGATTTTTATGCCGACAATGCCTTGAGCGGCCGTGGCGTCAGCGAAGCCGCGGTCGAAGCCTTGTTCGACGAAGTCACGGGCCTCAAGCTGAAGCGCTTCTTCGACCGCTACGTGCGCGCCACCGATGATTTGCCGCTGGCGAAACTGCTGGCGCCGACCGGCATTGTGGTGGCCGATCAGCGCAAGCCGGGCAAGCCTTCGCTGGGCGTGCGCATCGCTTACAGCGGCAGCGATTGCAAGTTGGCCAATGTGTATCACGGCGGCGCCGGCCATCGCGCCGGATTGTCGGCCGGCGATGTGCTGGTGGCGATCGACGGCATCCGGGTGCCGGCCAAGCTGGATGTCTTGCTGGCGCGTTATCGGGTCGGGGATACCATTACGATCCACGCATTCCGGCGCGACGAGTTGCTGGTATTCAGCGTCCGCCTGCTGGCGGACAGCGCGCCGCAGGTCAGCCTCGATGCCGCAGCCAAGCCGGCGCTCGGCACGGCCATGCGCAGCGCCTGGCTGACCGGGCGCAACAGCCGTTAGGTTTTCGCAGGCGATAAAAAAAACCGGGCTGTGCGCCCGGTTTTTTTATTCCGCTTTCAAGCCGTTCCAGCGTGGCGTCAGCGCATGTTCGATCGCAAACAGGTCCAGCACCCGCCCCAAGGTATGGTCGACCATCTCCGCAATGCTTTGCGGCCGGTGATAAAACCCCGGCAGCGGCGGAAAAATGATGCCCCCCATTTCGGTGACGCTGGTCATGTTGCGCAGGTGCGCCAGGTTGAACGGCGTTTCGCGCACCATCAGGACCAGGCGCCGGCGTTCCTTGAGGACTACGTCGGCGGCGCGGGCAATCAGGTTGTCCGACAGGCCGTGGGCCACCGAAGCCAGGGTTTTCATGGAGCAGGGGGCAACGATCATGCCGTCGGACTGGAACGAGCCGCTGGCGATGGAAGCGCCGATGTCGCGCACATTGTGCACCACGTCGGCCAGCGCTTCGACCTGCTTGCGGCGCATCTCCAGCTCCTGGTGCAGGTTCAGCACGCCGGCGTCGGAAATCATCAGATGGCTTTCGATGCCAGGCAGTTCACGCAGCAGCTGCAGCAGCCGCACGCCATAGACGACGCCGGTGGCGCCGGTGATGGCGACGATCAGGCGGCGTGGTGGCGGGCTGGCCGGGACCACGGGCGGTCTCAGGCCTTCAGCAAGGTTTGCAGTTCGCCGGATTCGAACATCTCATTCATGATGTCCGAGCCGCCGACGAATTCGCCGTTGACGTAAAGTTGCGGGATGGTAGGCCAGTTGGAGTAATCCTTGATGCCTTGCCGCACGACCGGGTCTTCCAGCACATTGATGGTGACGATGTTTTCAGCGCCGCTGGTTTTCAACAACTGGATGGCGCGGCCGGAAAATCCGCATTGTGGGAACTGCGCGGTTCCTTTCATGAACAGCACCACTGGGTTGCTGGTCACGGTTTCCTTGATCCACGCTTGTACATCGCTCATGGCAATACCTTAAAAAGTTTCAGAATACCGCCATTATATGAAAAAGGCCGCTTGGCTGCTGGTGAGTCTGGCCTTGCGAGGTTGCTGAGAGCTTCCCTTCGGCCGAAGTTGCCGGAGGGAAGCATGGAAGTGTGGTGAATTCCGCACTTGTCAAGAGTTTTTGACGAAAAGCCCGAGTCCATGTACAATCTCAGGTTCTCCCGATTCCGCCCAGCGATTTAGCACGTGTTTGTCGCTGACCATGGTGTTTTAGGAAAGAAAATTTTTTAATAGTCTTCAATCATTTCGATGAGGTTTCATATGTACGCGGTCATAAAAACCGGTGGCAAACAATATAAAGTTGTTGCCGGCGAAAAACTCAAAATAGAACAGATACCTGCAGACATTGGCACCGAACTCACTATTGATCAAGTGCTTGCAGTTGGCGCTGGCGATTCCCTGAAATTCGGGGCGCCATTGGTCGAAGGTGCTACGGTGTCGGTTAAGGTATTGGCGCAAGGTCGCCACGATAAAGTCAAGATCTTCAAAATGCGTCGTCGTAAGCATTATCAGAAGCATCAAGGCCATCGTCAAAATTACACCGAAATTCAAATCGTTT
>NZ_DATMRB010000107.1:0-16423 GCF_035566555.1 Collimonas sp. | reverse complement strand
CCGCGTCATTCCCGCGAACGCGGGAATCCATTTTCTTTATCACGTCCAGCAACCTGGATTCCCGCGTTCGCGGGAATGACCGCGCGGGGTCAACGCGCTTTCAGGAATTCCACCGCCCGTTCCAGCACTTCATCACGGCCTTCCCTGACGCCAGCCAGGGTGGGCGCAACCTTGATATCGGGTTGCAGGCCGACTCGCTGCAGCTGGCGGCCGTCGGCGTGGCGTACTTCCTGGCCGGAAAACGACACCGAGATGGCGCCGGGAAGAACCAGCTTGGTGAGATCGCCATCGGCGCCGGCGCTGGCGCTGCCGATAAAGGTAATGGCGGTGGCGGCCTCGAAGAAAAGACCGCTGTGTTCCGCCTGGCTCTGCGTACTTTGATCGATCAGCATCACCACTTTACCCTTGTATAGCGGCTTGTCGGATTTCGGCATAGGCTGCCGGAAGGTATTGAGACTATTCTGCTCCGCCGGCAAGGCGGTCGCGATCCGCCGGGAAAAATTCGCACCGAATTGCGCACCTTTGACGTTCAGCCTGGAGGCGATCCGCCACAGCGTACCGTTCGGATAACCGCGCATATCCAGGATCAGGGCATCCGTCTGTTTAAAGGCATCAAACATGGCGTCGACATCTTTCAGCGCCAGCCGGTCAAGGTCGGCATAGCCGATATTCCCCGGCAGGATCTTGAAGATTTCGCCGGTACGCCTGGCCTTCCAGAATTTCCAAAAGGCGTCGGATCGGGGAAGCGTTACTTCGTGCCGTGTGCCGCTTGCATCTTCGATCTGTACTTTCGCCATACTGCCATTCGCGCCGGCAAGCAGGTTGGGAAGTACGTCACGCAGGCGCGCCGCCTCGGTCGAACCGCTGGTGATTTTTCTCAGTTCACTGATACGCTGCGCAATATCTTCGCCATCGACAGCCACCACGACGTCCCCGATTTTCACCTGCGCATTCTTTTGTAGTTCCTGATCCGTTATTTCCACAATCGCGATGCGATTTTCAACGCTGGCCAAACGCACACCGGCCGGGGCTTCACCATACAGGGAAGCACGCTCCGGACCTTGGATCCAGACGTGGCTGTCATCCAGCTTCGCGGCCATTTCCGCCAGTTCCAGCGCGTACTCGCGGCTATTGCTTACCGTCTTCATGCGCGCAAGGAATTCTGGCAGCGCGTCATCCCACGGACTGTCCGTATAGGCCAGGTAAGGAAAGAATTTATCCATGGTCGACCACAGCTTGATCACGGCAAGCTGGCGCCAGGGCAAACTTGGAAACCTGACCTCGGAGGAAAGCGACGCCAGCTGCCGCACCGGCATGGCCGCCGTCTTCGTGTATGCCGTTGCGCTGCCCGGCCTGACGCCGCTTCTGATCAGCTGCAGCGCAGCCTTGGCCGCCGGACTGTCGGCGCCTGAGGCGCTATCCGGCGCCACGCTGGCGTCGACACCGAAGCCGCTGGCGCCATCTGGAAATATCAGCTCGCCCACGCTGTAGTTCATGCCGGTTTTGCCGTCGTCGTCAAGCGTGATCGCCCTGACAGGAACTGCCCAGGCGGCAGACGCCTGGCCTTCCGCCAGGATCCAGGCCTTGCCGGCACGCTGCAAGGCCAGCGCGGAGAGCGGCACCCGGTTCGACTGGTTGACGATAAAAACCATTGGTATGGCATGGCCGCCCTTCACGGGCATCAGGCGTGAGGTCTGCAACATCAGGTTGGCAGAAAAATACATGCCGCTGGTAATTCCCATCTCTGGCACTAAACCAGTGTGATAGCGATACCTGTTCGACGGCAGCAGCAAAGGCTGGTCGATGAAATTTGCAATCAGTTCGTCAGGAAACTCAGCGCCATATCCATAGCTGGCGCTTTCCCTGGTCGGCCGCAGGTCGATGATCAAGCCTTTGGCGCGGGCAGCCAGCTGCGCCGTCAGCGCTTCAAAATGCAGTTCGCCAGTGGTCACCCGCATACTGCTGAGGCGATGCAGATGGAGCAGCGCGACATCCCCAGGCAGCCATTCCAGGATTTCCTGCGAAGTCTCCTCGCTGACATAATTGGGTTCGTTGATGGTGAAAATCTGAAACGCCGGATCGTGCAGCGGCTTCATCAAGGCCGTCACCGCATCCTGAAACGCCGCCGGCGTGCTTGCCGCTTCAATTTTCGGCAAGGCGTCGACCAGCGCCTGGTCCCAGTCGACCTCGCCGCTGGCCAGCGCCGGACTGAGCCATTTGACGTCGCTCCAGAGATGCGCCACATCGGTCATGCGCTGAATAGCACTTGCATCAGCTGCCTGTGCCTGCCCTGCCGTCATCAGAAAACATAGAATCGCAAAGCCACGGCGCATGGATATCCTTCTATCTGGATGGTTAACTGCAGGGAATTGGATGCTGCGGCAATGCTAAGCCAGCAGCGCCTTGACGAAATCCTTCTTGCCGTCAGGCGGCGGTATCTCGAACTGCAACGCCTTCTCGACATGGTGCAGGTGATGCAGCATCAGCTCTACCGCTTTGTCGGTATCGCCGGACTTCGCCGCCTGCAGGAATTCCACGTGTTCGTCGGAAGAACAGGCGGCGTCGCGGGTGGACTGATACAGCATGGTGATCAGGGAGCTGCGGCCGGCCAGCTTGGTGAGGACGTCGGTCAGCACCTGGTTGCCGACGGCGCGCGCCAGCAGGATGTGGAAATCGCTCAGCAGGCGCGAGCGGATTTGCGGGTTTTCCTTGGACAGCGCCTCACGCTCCTGCTGCAGGTGCTGCTCCAGCATCGCATAATCGGCAGCGCTGGCCTTGGCGACGAATTCGCGCACCAGCGCGGCTTCCAGCACGCGCCGCACGAAAAAGATCTGGCGCGCTTCTTCTTCGGTCGGACGGCTGACGAAAGCGCCCTTGTCGGGCACCAGGTCGATCAGCTTGTCCTTGGCCAGCATCACCAGCGCCGCGCGGATCTTGGTGCGGCTGACGGAATACAGGCGCGCCAGCGCTTCTTCCCGCAGCTTGGTGCCGGGCGGCAGGCGCTGCTCGGCAATCGCCGTCGTGATGTCGGCGGCGATATCGTCAGAACTGTCGGCGCCGGGTGGGCTGGAAGACAGGCTCATGTTCTCGATTTCCTTGAAGCGTGGTTCTAAAGAACAAAATTGTACTATGCGACACCTTATATTATAAAAATAAGAATCCGATGCGGCCGGCGGCAAGCGCCGCCGGCCGTCCTGCTTTCCTGTCATGCCGGCCGGCTGTCGCCCGCCACCTGCAGCGGCGCCGGCAAATCATCTTCCAGCGGCGGCCGGGCGCCGTTCAGCACCGCATGCGCGCGGGCGCGGTCGATATCCTTTTCCCATACCGCCACCACCACCGTGGCGACGCAGTTGCCGAGCAGGTTGCCCAGTGCCCGGGCAATCCCCATGAACCAGTCGATCGACAGCACCAGCACCAGCCCGACCACCGGGATCGCCGGAATCGCGGACAAGGTCGCCGCCAGGATCACGATGGCCGAGCCCGGCACGCCGTGCGCCCCTTTCGAGGTAATCAGGGCCACCGCCAGGATCGCCAGCAGATCGGTGATCGACAGCGGCGTATTGGTGGCTTGCGCAATGAACACCGCCGCCAGGGTCAGATAGATGGAGAAAGCATCGAGATTGAAGGAATAGCCGGTCGGAATCACCAGGCCGACGGTGGAACCCTTGATGCCCATGTATTCCAGCTTGCGCATGATCTGCGGCAGCACGCTGTCCGAGGATGCCGTCGCCAGCACCACCAGCAGTTCCGCGCGCAGGTACTTGATCAGCTTGAAGATGCTGAAACCGGCCAGGCGCAAGATGGTGCCAAGTATGGCAAACACGAAAATCACCACCGCGAAGAAATACAGCAGCACCAGGAAACCCAGCTGCTGCAGCGAACCGACGCCGTACTTGCCGACCGTGAAGGCAATCGCGCCGAACACGCCCAGCGGCGCCAGGCGGATGATGAAGGACATGCACTTGAAGAAAGCTTCCGACATGCTGTGCACGATGGTGACGATCGGTGTGGCTTTTTCACCGATGAGCGACAGGGCGGAGCCGAAAATGATGGAAAACAGCAGCACTTGCAGCACATCGCCGGAAGTAAACGCGCTCACTACGGTATTCGGGATGATCTTCATGACGAAGTCGGCGAAACCTGTGCCCTTCACCAGCTTGGCGGTTTCGACATAGCTGGACAAGGCATTGGCGTCGAGCGTATCCGGGTTGATGTTCATGCCGGTGCCGGGATGGAACACGAATGCCAGCAGCAGTCCCAGCACCAGGGCCACGGTAGTAACCACTTCAAAGTAGATCAGCGCCTTGAGCCCGACCCGCCCAACCTTCTTCAGCTCGCCCGCACCGTAGATGCCATGCACCACGACGCAGAACACGATCATGGGAATGATCATCTTGACCAGCTTGATGAAGCCATCCCCCAAGGGCTTCAGGCTCTCGCCGAACTTGGGGAACAGCACCCCAACCGCAATACCGATCACAAGTGCTATCAGCACCTGGCCAAACAGTGATTTATAAAAGCGCCGCACGTCTGTCTCCTGATTGTTTTGTTTGGTTTATACCAATTTTGGTCTGTCTCGCTTTGATGAAATAAGCAGCATCCCGGATTCAATATAATGCATTCACTTATTGTATGCAATAATTGAATTCAACTTAGTTTGTGTGTATCATCGCAAAAACGATAACAACAGCCCGCTCGACGGTCTAGACCATCAATTAGCAAGGAGACAACCATGCAAGAACCCTGGAACGGCTGCGGCGCGCAGATCATGGCCTGGGCCGACGAGCTGGCGCAGCATAGCGAAGCGCCCGGCATGCTGACCCGCACCTATCTGACCGCCGCGCACCATGCGGCCGCGGCGCAGCTGGCGGAATGGATGTGCGCCGCCGGCATGAGCGTGCGGCGCGACATGGCCGGCAATGTCATCGGCCGCTATGAAGGCTTAACGGCCGACGCCCCGGCGCTGGTCACTGGCTCGCATTTCGACTCGGTGCGCAACGGCGGCAAATACGACGGCAACCTCGGCATCCTGCTGCCGATCGCCTGCATCGGGCAATGGCATGCGGCCGGCAAGCGTTTCCCCTTTGCGCTGGAAGTGATCGGCTTCGCCGAAGAAGAAGGGGTGCGCTTCAAAGCCACCCTGCTCGGCAGCCGCGCCGCCGCCGGCACCTTCGACCTCAGCGTGCTGGACAACCTGGACGACGGCGGCCAGAGCATGCGCGATGTCATGGCGGCTTCCGGCTTCCACGCCAGCGGACTGGGCAAGGCGGCTTACGCACCGGCCGCCGTGCTGGCGTTTGTCGAAGTCCATATCGAACAGGGCCCGGTGCTGCTCAACAATGACTTGCCGCTGGGTGTGGTGAGCGCCATCTCCGGCGCCTCGCGCTTCATGGTGGAAATCGAAGGCCTGGCCGGCCATGCCGGCACTGTGCCGATGGAAATGCGGCGCGATGCCGCCATGGCGGCGGCTGAAATCGGCCTGTATATAGAGCAGCGCTGCAGCGGCACGCGCGGACTGGTCGGCACTGTCGGCCAGTTCAATGTGCCGAACGGCGCCGCCAACGTGGTGCCGGGCAAGGCCATCTTCTCGATCGACATCCGTGCCGAACAAGACCCGATACGCCAGGCCGCCGTCGCCGATGTGCTGCAGCACATCGAGCTGGTCGCCGCGCGCCGCCATGTCGCAGTTCAAATCCGCAAGACCCACGAAGCCGCCAGCGTACCTTGCGCGCTCTGGCTGCAACAGCAGCTGGCTGGCGCCATTGAAGAATGCGCGCTGCCGCTGCGCCACCTGCCATCCGGCGCCGGCCACGACGCCATGGCGATGGCAGCCATCACCGATGTCGCCATGCTGTTCGTCCGCTGCGGCAACGGCGGCATCAGCCACCATCCGGATGAAATCATGAGCGCCGCCGACGCCGCGCTCGGCGCCCGGGTCTTCAGCCGCTTTGTCGAAAATTTTAAGAACTGACCACTTTTGGATCTCACCATGACTACTACCACTATCACCATCGACGGTTTCAACCTGACTGCGCAGCAAGTCATCGACGTCGCCCGCGCGCCGCACCTGGCGGTGACCCTGGCCGACTCTTCACGCGCCGCCCTGAAGGAAAGCCGCGACTACATCGAATCGACCTGGATGCACGACGAAGCGCCGATGATGTACAGCTTCAACACCGGCGTCGGCCTGCTGAAAGACACCCGCATCAAGGTCGAACATATCGAACTGTTCCAGACCCAGCTGATCAAGGCCCATTGCGCCGGCCTGGGCGAGCCGTTCTCGGAAGAAGTCAGCCGCGCCACCATGCTGTTGCGCGCCAATGCCTTCGCCAGCAATTACTCTGCGCCGCGGGTGGAAGTGGTGGACCGCCTGCTGGCTTTCCTGAATGCCGGCATCCATCCGATCATGCCGCAAAAGGGTTCGGTCGGCGCTTCCGGCGATCTGGCGCCGCTGTCCTATCTGGCGGCAGCGATTGCCGGTTTCGACGAAGCCGAAGTGATGTACCAGGGCCAGCGCATGAGCGCGCCTGAAGCCATCATCAAGGCCGGCGTCGGCGAGGTCAAGTTTGACCTGAAAGCCAAGGATGCCTCAGCCCTGATCAACGGCTGCACCGCCTCGCTGGCCGTCGCCGTGCTGGTGGCGCACGACGCGCGCAACCTGCTGAGCGATGCCTGTCTGTCGCTGGGCCTGACGCTGGAAGCCATGCGCGCCGAAATGGCCGCTTTCGACCACCGCATCCAGCAAGCCCGTCCGCACGCCGGCCAGATCAAGACTGCCGCCATCATCCGCAAGCTGCTGTCGGGGTCCACCCGCACCACGCACGAAGCGCGTTCGGTGCAGTTTCCGGAAGAAACGCGCCGCACCGACATCCCTTACAGCTCACGGATCCAGGACGTCTACTCGCTGCGCTGTTCGCCGCAAGTCTATGGCCCGGTATTCGATGCGCTGGATTACATCGACAACATCGTCGACAAGGAAATCAACTCCGCCACTGACAATCCGCTGATCTTCAGCAAAGAAGAAGCGGAAGGCGGCGGCTTCGAGATCATCTCCGGCGGCAATTTCCACGGCCAGTACCTGGCGCAGGCGATGGACTTGCTGGCGATCGCGATTGCCGACCTCGGCAGCATCTGCGAACGCCGCATCGCCCGCCTGATCGACCCGACCCTGTCATGGGGCTTGCCACGCAACCTGATGAGCGGCGTGCGCGGCGTCAATACCGGCTATCCGGTGGTGCAATGCTCGATGAGTTCGCTGGTGATGGAAAATCGCACGCTGTGCATGCCGGGCAGCGTCGACAGCATCCCGGCCAAGGGCAACAGCGAAGACCACGTCTCGAACTCAACCTGGTGCGCGCGCAAGGCGGCCACCGTGGTGGCCAACACGCAATACATCATCGGCGTCGAGATGCTGCTGGCGGCGCAAGCGCTGACCATGACGGAAGACCTGTTGCCGGGCTTTGTGCTGGGTCAAGGCACGCAAGCGGCTTATCAGGAAATCCGCCGCCAGATCCCGGCCTGCCTGGAAGGCGACCGCTGGTTCCACAACGATATCGTGGTGGCGCAGTCGTTCGTGGTGAGCGGTTCGGTGCGTAATGCGGTGGTCAAGCAGATCGGTGAATTCGCTTAATCAGAACTTCATAAAATACGGCAAAATCGTCATCCGGTTTTTCATCGTGCATAACATACGCAGCTAACTGGGGTCAGGGTGTAGGTCTGCGTGCTTTTTGCAGAACTACACCCTGACCCCACTTAGCGGGCCACGGAGTGCATGACTCACCGCTGAAAAACAAAACCATGTAGCGCGTTCTGTCTTTCTCCGAATCCGTCATGTGGGGTCAGAGTCGAGTTTCGCGAAAAAGCACCGCGAAAGTCGACTCTGATCCCAGATGACTCTGATCCAGATGACGTTAGCGGGTAGCGATGGGAAGCGCATTATGCGCTTGCCGTTGCGGCTCGTCAGAGAGGGCAACCAATCGTTGCAATAGCGATTGGCCATAGATCCAGTCGCCCAGATTGGACTCGGCATTGATATGCCCCAACGCGCCGGCGTCGATAAAATCGGCGCCCCAGGTCTTGGCCCAGTGACGGGCGCGGCCGCTTTCCATCCACGGATCGTTGAGGCTGCCGACCACGATCGCCGGCACCGGCAGGCGCCCTTTGACTTCTGCGCTGACGTCGAACTTGTCTGGATCGGCCGGCGCCACCAGCAATGCGCCGGCCAGGTTCGGCACGCCGTGCAAAGCGCTGTGGATCGTTGTCAGGCAGCCGAAGCTGTGGGCGATAGCCAGCGTCGGCTGATCGTTGCCGCGCAACTGCTGCTGCAGGCGCTGCGACCAGACTTCCAGCACCGGCGCATCCCAGTGCGTCTGCTCGACCCGTTCGAAATGCGGGTACAGCCGCTGCCAGCGCGACTGCCAATGCTGCGGGCCGCTGTTATACAGCCCGGGCACCACCAGCACACGAAACGAAGACAGCGTCGCCATGATCAGTCACCCCCAAGGTCTACGCTAGCTGCCGGCAAACCGTCCGGCTGCGCCGGCGGCGTCTCGGCAGACGCGGCAAAAGCATGCAATGCGGCTTGCGGCAGATCCCACAGAAACCCTTGCGCGTGCAGCGGCAGCGTCGATATTCTTGCCAGCTGCTGCAGCACTTCCAGGTCGCGCGCCTTTTCCAGGCGCTTGAAGATCACCTGGATGCCGCGTGCCGCGCATTGTTCCAGAAAGCGCGTGGTCTGTTCATCGTGGGTGACGCCGCGCGCATCGATCTTGATTACGTCTGGCCGCACCTTCTCCAGCAAGGCCGCGGCCTGCGCCACATCGTCGGCATTCACCGCCAGGCGGAAGTGGTTGCGCCGGTAATTGTCCAGCACGTAGTTCAGCAGCCAGCCCTGGTTTTCCGTGATCGTCGGCAGCTGCAGCACGATTTTCTCATGCGGCAGCTCCAGCAGATTCAGGATACGCCGAAACGCCATGCCGTGGTTGCTGTCGACCGCCGCCAGCAGGCGCGCATGCACGCTCAGGTAGAGATCGCCCGCCGCTGCCTCGGGCTGCCGATAGAAATTGATCGAATGCAGCATGCGGCACAGCCGGTCCAGTTCGATCGATTCGTCGTCGCTGGCGGCGTGGTCCAGCAGCTTCCACAGATACAGGCCGTTGTCGCTGGCGGAATAGCTGTGGGCAAAGCCCTCGTAGCCGATGACGGCGCCCTTGCCGGCCAGCGCGCCGATCTGCCGCAAAGGCTGGAACACGCTGGTCAGCGTGGTGTTGAAATACCGGCCCTGGGCCCGGCCGTCGGCGTCCAGCCAGACACGGCAATCGCTGCGCACTTCCGCATGCGCGCCACCGTGATTGACGCTGTGCAAACGGGCCAGATATTGTTCCAGGGCGGGAAAGGTCATGGCTGCTCCGTGATCAAGACAGGGATATCAGATCTTGGCGATCGATACTTCGGTCGCCTTCACCAGCGCGACTACCTCGGTGCCGATCACCAGACCCAGGTCCTTGACCGAACGGGTGGTGATCACCGAAGTGACGATGCCGGCGGGCGTCTCGACATCGACTTCCGACACCACGGTGCCTTCGATGATGGCCTTGATCTTGCCTTTGAACTGGTTACGTACATTAATGGCCTGGATAGTCATGATATTTTCCTGAAAAAGTGAAATGGAACAAGAGATGCAGCGGGCGAACGGTAAAAAATCAGAGTTTGGCGATCGACACTTCGGTGGCTTTTACCAGCGCCACCACTTCCGATCCCACCACCAGCCCGAGGTCGCGCACCGAGCGCGTGGTAATCACCGACGATACGATGCCGGACGGCGTTTCAATATCCAGCAGGGATAAGACGTCATCCTCGGTAATGGTGTGGATCTTGCCGCGAAACTGGTTGCGGACATTAATTGCCTGGATGCTCATGGTTTCTCCTTTGGTAATACGGTTACGTCAAAAATCCGGCGCTAGGGTGGGCACGATTTTGTGCCCACGCGGATATCGATACAGCATGGGCACAAAACGTGCCCACCCTACACACTGCACTATATTGCCCAGCCGATTTGGCTGAACGTGCGTTGCAGGGACAGGTCGCCGAGCGCGGAATCAGGCTGTGCCGCCGGATGCTTCAGCACGCGTGCCAGGATCCGTTCTTCCAGCTGGGCGAAAGCCAGGTTGCCGCGGGCGCGCGGACGCGCCAGGCTGATCCGCTCATCCAGCGTGATCTCGCCGTCTTCGATCAGCAGCACACGGTCGGCCAGCGCAATCGCTTCCTGCACGTCGTGCGTCACCAGCACTGCGGTAAAACCGCGGCTCTTCCACAGCGCTTCGATCAGCTGCTGCATCTCGATGCGAGTCAAGGCATCCAGTGCCCCCAGCGGTTCATCCAGCAACAGCAATTCCGGCTCGTGCACCAGCGCCCGCGCCAGCGCCACCCGCTGCCGCTGGCCGCCGGACAGGACCGCCGGCCACTCGTGGGCGCGGTCTTCCAGGCCGACCTGCGCCAAGGCCTTGATCGAAGCCTGCGAGGCGCGCGGCAAACCCAGGCCAACGTTATTCAACACGCGCTTCCACGGCAGCAAGCGCGAATCCTGGAACATGATGCGGATCTCGGGTTCACCGTCGTGTTGTCCACTGCGCTGCCCGCCCCGTTCAAAGCTGATGCGGCCCTGGGTGGGCTGCTCCAGCCCGGCAATCAGGCGCAGCAAGGTGCTTTTGCCGCAACCGCTGCGGCCGACGATGGCAACGAACTCGCCTGCTGCTATCTCCACATCCAATGTCTTCAATACCTCGCGCTCGCCGTACGCCTTGGAAACGGCGCGCACCTGGATGCTGATGCCGCGCGCCGCAGTGCGGGCGACGGCTTCTACTTCAGCATTTTCAACAAGATCAATTTGCATGTTCGCATCCACCCTAGACAGCATTCGTTCGTAATACACCATGACTATTTACTGATAGCCGGGATGCCAGCGCAGCCAGTAACGTTCAAGCCCGCGCGCCAGCATGTCGGCCAGCTTGCCCAGCAAGGCGTACAGCAGGATGCCGACCAGCACCACGTCGGTCTGCAGGAATTCGCGGGCATTCATGGTCATGTAGCCGATGCCGGCCTGCGCCGAAATGGTTTCGGCGACGATCAGCAAGACCCACACCAGACCGAGCGCAAAGCGCACCCCCACCAGGATCGAAGGCAAGGCGCCCGGCAGGATGACATCGCGGTACAAAGGCCAGCCCGACAAGCCGTAGCTCCTGGCCATCTCGATCAGGCCTTTATCGACCGAGCGGATGCCATGGAAAGTATTCAGGTACACCGGGAAAAACACCCCGATCGACACCAGGAACAGCTTGGAAGACTCATCGATGCCGAACCACAGGATCACCAGCGGTATCAGCGCCAGCGCCGGAATGTTGCGGATCATCTGGATGCTGGTGTCGAGCAGCGTTTCCGCCTGCTTGAAAGTCCCGGTCAGCAGCCCCAGCAGCAAACCGAGTCCGCCGCCCACGGCAAAGCCGGAAATCGCGCGCCAGGCGCTGATGCGGACATGGGTCCACAACTCGCCCGAAACCGTCAGCGACCAGGCCGCGCGTGCCACCGCCCACGGCTCCGGCAAGATCCTGCTGGACAGCCAGCCGGCCTTGGCGGCAAACTCCCAGCCCAGGATCAGGAGCAACGGCAGCAGCCATGGCAGTAGCCGCTCTTTCCAGATGTGCAGGCCGCGGCCCTTGCGGGCGGCGCCGGCCTGCGGCTTTTTCGCCAGCGCTGCTCCAGCCGCCGTGTTATGAATGACTGCGCTCATACAGCCTCCTCAGCTTTGCGATGCTTTCGGCAGCAAGCCGTTGGCGATGACTTCGCCGAATGGTCCGGTCAGGGCCTGCTCGCCAGATGCCGCCCGGCCCTTGCCCAGCAAGGGGAATACCAGTTCGGCGAAACGATACGATTCTTCCAGGTGCGGATAGCCGGACAAGATGAAGGTATCGATGCCGAGATCGGCATATTCCTGCATGCGTGCCGCCACGGTTTCCGCATCGCCCACCAGCGCGGTGCCGGCGCCGCCGCGCACCAGGCCGACCCCGGCCCACAGGTTGGGCGAGACTTCCAGCTTGTCGCGGCGGCCGCCGTGCAGCGCCGCCATGCGCCGCTGGCCTTCCGAATCCATTTTGGAAAATGCCGCCTGCGCGCGCGCGATCACCTCGTCGTCGACATGGCTGATCAAGTCTTCGGCAGCCGCCCAGGCAGCCTGGTTGGTCTCGCGCACGATCACGTGCAGACGGATACCGAAGCGCACCGTGCGTCCGTGCCTGGCGGCGCGGGCACGGATATCGGCAATCTTTTCGGCGACGGCTGCCGGCGGCTCGCCCCAGGTCAGGTAGACATCCACCTGTTCCGCCGCCAGTTCATGCGCCGGCTCTGAAGAGCCACCGAAATACAAGGGTGGATATGGCTTCTGCACCGGCGGGTACAAGGTCTTCGCGCCCTTGACCTTGATGTGCTTGCCGATGAAGTTGTAGCCGCCCTCGCCGCCTTCGCCGGACAAGGCGCCGCGCCAGACCTTGAGGAATTCCGAGGAAATCTCGTAGCGCTCGGCGTGCTCGGCAAACAGGCCGTCCGCTTCCAGTTCCGCCTGGTCGCCGCCGGTGACGACATTGATCAGCAAGCGGCCATTGGAGAGACGGTCGAAGGTCGAGGCCATGCGGATCGCCAGGCCGGGCGTGCTCAGGCCGGGACGGATCGCCACCAGGAATTTCAGGCGCTGGGTGAAGCCCAGCAGGCTGGACGCCACTACCCAGGCATCTTCGCAGGAGCGGCCAGTCGGTAACAGGACGCCGTCATAGCCGAGGGTATCGGCAGCCACCGCGATCTGTTTCATGTAGTCGAAATTGACCGGGCGCGCGCCCTGCGAGGTGCCTAGGTAGCGGCTGTCGCCGTGCGTCGGTATAAACCAGAAAACGTTCATGACTGCTTCCATGTGTATGAATGATTGTGTGAATCTACTGCTTGGCGACCGCACTGGCTTTCGGCTGCCAGACGATATCGGCCACCTTGATCGCACGCGGAATCAAGCCGATTTCCTTGAAGCTGTCGGCCACGCGCTGCTGGTCGGCCACCATGGCGGCGTCGATCACGGTGGTCGGCGACGGACTGGCGCGGCGCTTCAGGAACAGCTGCACGGTGACCGGGTCGAGGCCGCTGACGTCGGCGATCAATTGCGTCACTTCCTTGCGATTCTGCTGTACATAGCGATCGGCTCTGGTCAGTTCATCCAGCAGCGTCAGGACGGTGGCCGGATAGTTCTCGGCAAAAGCGCGCGAGGCCAGATAGAAAGAATTATTGTTCGAGAGGCCGCGTCCTGTGCTCAACACGTGTGGCTTGAAACCCAGCTCGGCGGCGCTGTAATACGGATCCCAGATGGCCCAGGCATCGACGCTGCCGCGCTCGAATGCGGCGCGGGCATCGGCCGGGGCCAGGTAGATAGGCTGGATATCGCTCCACGCCAGGCCGCCCTTCTTCACCGCCTGCAGCAGCAGGAAGTGGGCGCTGGAACCCTTTTGCACGGCGATCCGTTTACCCTTCAGATCGGCTAAAGTCTTGATCGACGACGCGCTCTGCACCAGGATGGCGGAACTTTCCGGCTTTGGCGGCTCCGCCCCGACGTACAGCAAATCCTTGCTGGCGGCTTGCGCGAACACCGGCGGACTGTCGCCGGTCAGGCCGAAATCCAGGCTCCCGGCCGACAGCGCTTCCAGCAGTTGCGGGCCGGCGGGAAACTCCAGCCAGACGATCTTGCTATTCTTGAAGCGCTGTTCCAGCGTGTTGCGCTGTTTCAGCACCACCAGATTGACCGCGCTTTTCTGGAAACCGATGCGTATCTGCTCCGGCTCTTTCTTGTCCGCTGCCGCCTGGGCATGCGCAGGAAGTACCGGCACGGCTAACGCCAGGGCAAGCAACAGCAGCAACTGGCGGCGGAAATTCGATGTGCCTGTCATGATCTGCCGCCTCAGGTCTTGTCAGACAGCACGGCATCGTGCGTCGAGATTTTTTTCGGGATCAGCTTCAGTTCGTAGAAGGTATCGGCGATTTTCTGCTGCTCGTCCAGCACCTTGCTGTCGACCGGCTTGTAGATGTGGGCATAATGCCGCAGGCCGGTTTCGATCACTTGCGGATCCAGTCCCTGGATAGGCGCCAGCTGTGCCGCCGCTTCCTTGTAGTTGGCGCGTATCCACTGGCCTTCCTTGCCGACTTCTTCCAGGATGGCGTTCACCACCGCCTGATTCTTCTCGGCGTACTTGCGCGCGCTCAGGAAAAACTGGTGATGACTGACCACGCCGCTGCCGTTGGCCAGCACGCGGGCATCGATCTGCTTGATCGCAGCGGACTGGAACGGATCCCAGATCGCCCAGCCATCCACCGCGCCGCGCTCAAATGCCGCCCGCGCATCGGCCGGCGCCAGATAGATAGGCTGGAATTCGTTGTAACCGACGCCGCCCTTCTTCAGCAGGCTGATCACCAGCCAGTGCACGTCCGAGCCCTTGTTGAAGGCGATCTTCTTGCCTTTCAGTTCCGCCAGCGATTTGATCGGAGAATTTTTCGGCACCAGGATGCTTTCCGCTTCCGGCGTCGGAATCTCATAGGCGCTGTAGACAAAATCGGCGCCGGCCGCCTGGGCAACGATAGGCGGCGCTTCGCCGACATAGCCGAAATCTACCGAGCCGACATTCAAGGCTTCCAGCAATTGCGGACCAGCCGCAAACTCCGCCCATTTGACCTCAATGCCTTGCGCCGCCAGCCGCTTTTCCAGCGTGCCGTGTGCCTTTAGCAGCACCAGCGTGCTGGCTGCCTTTTGATAGCCGATGCGCAGCACTTGTGTGTTCTCGGCTTGCGCCAGCTGCGGCACGCCGGCCACCAATGCACCTGCCGCCACCGCGGAGAGCAAGGCAAGCACGTGGCGTCTTGTGTGTCTGTTTTTGATCGAATCAGTCATTGCTGGCTTTCTGATGGATAGCTGTTTCTTAGACAAAGCCGTAGGGTGGGCACAACGTGCCCACGCGTTACCGCGATAACCGGAGTACGGGCCTGAGCTACACCAAAACGGGTACGTAGATAGTGAGAGTTCGCGCGTGGGGACGTTGTGCCCACCCTACACGCTACATCGCACCTGTGAAAATGGAATCGGGCTGAAATCATGGGAGCCGACTTTTTGCAGCGCCAGCAAACTGTCCGACAACTGTTGCACGCCTTCGCCGATGCGCTGGAAAACATTCTGGTCCAGGCTCAAGCCCTCCTGCTCCGACCATTGCACCTGCGCCTCGGTGGCGTAAATGCTGGGCAGGACATGGCGCGCCGCCAGCGACGACAATACCGGCCGCAAGGCGTAGTCCAGCGCCAGCATGTGCGACTGGCTGCCGCCGGTGGCCAGCGGCAGCACCAGCTTGCCGGTCAGGCCGAACTGCGGCAGCAAATCGAGAAAGGCTTTCAGCGCGCCGCTATAAGCCGCCTTGTAGACCGGCGTCGCCACCACTACCGCGCTGGCTTGCGCCACCTGGGCCAGCGCCGCCTGGATCGCCGGGTGGGCGAAATCGGCGCGCAGCAAGGCATCGCCTGGCAAGTCGCGTACTTCGAGTTTGCTGTAGCGATGCCCCAGCAGCGCCAGTTTCTCTCCTGTGTAATGCAACAAACGGGTGGAACGCGAAGGCGCCGCGGGGCTGCCGGCCAACAACAAAATAGTCATTTCGTGCAATCTTGAAACCGGCTCCGCCACGCAGAGCCGTTAGGTAAATACGATCTGGTGGATTACTTCGCGCCAGGCTGGTAAATCTTGTCGAACACGCCGCCGTCGCTGAAGTGGGTCTTCTGCGCATTCTTCCAGCCGCCGAACGTGTCGTCGATGGTGAACAGGCTCAGCTTCGGAAACTTGCTGGCGTATTTGGCGGCGACCTTGGGATCAATCGGGCGGTAATAATTATGCGCCGCGATTTCCTGGCCTTCCGGCGAATACAGATACTCCAGATAAGCCTGCGCCACCTTGCGCGTACCGCGCTTGTCGACCACTTTGTCGACCACTGCCACCGGCGGTTCCGCCAGGATGCTCAGGGACGGGAACACCGTGTCGAACTTGCCCTTGCCGAATTCCGCTTCAACCAGATAGGCTTCGTTTTCCCACGACAGCAAGACGTCGCCGACGCCGCGCTCCGCAAAGGTTACAGTAGAGCCGCGGGCGCCGGAATCCAGCACCGGCACATTCTTGTACAGACGCGTGATGAAATCGCGTGCTTTGGCGTCGTCGTTATTGTTCTTCTTCAGCGCATAGCCGTAGGCGGCCAGATAAGCCCAGCGTGCCCCGCCGGACGTCTTGGGATTGGCCACCACCACCGAGACGCCGGGCTTGACCAGGTCATCCCAGTCCTTGATGCCCTTGGGGTTGCCCTTGCGCACCAGC
>NZ_DATMRB010000106.1:0-4530 GCF_035566555.1 Collimonas sp. | reverse complement strand
GCCGGCATGCGGGTGCAGGACGCCATTTCCGCGGCTGACCGCGCCTGCCGCGAAGCCAAGAAAGCCCATAACGAACACATCGTGGTGTATCACAAGAATGCGCCGGTGTTCCGCGAGCGGCTGGAAGAACTCAGCCTGATCGAAAGACTGGGCGGCGAATTCCTGCCCTCCGGCCTGTTTGTCGAAATGCAGCCGATCATGTCGCTGCGGCATCCGGAAGACTCGCTCAATTTTGAGGTCCTGCTCAGGCTGCGCGATGCCGACAACAAAGTGGTGCCGGCCACCCGGGTGATCGCGGCGGCGGAGGAAAACGGTAGTATCGCGGTGATCGACCGCTGGGTCATGGCGACCGTGCTGGAGTGGCTCGACCAGCACCAGGCGCAGCTGCCGCGGACCAAATTCGTCTGCGTGAATCTGAGCGGAGCCTCGCTCAACGATGAAAAATTCATCCAGGATCTTTTCCTGATCCTGGAAAAGCATCTGCGCGTGGTGCCTTTGCTGTGCATCGAGGTGACCGAAAGCGTGGCGCTGCACGATCTTGATCATACCAGCCGCATCATCGAGCGGCTGCAGGCGCTGGGCGCCAAGGTGGCGCTGGACGATTTCGGCGCCGGCTATACCTCGTTCACCTATCTCAAGAGTCTGTCGGCGGACGCCCTTAAAATCGACGGCGCATTCATTCAAAGCATGAACATGCACCCGGCCAACGAGGCGATCGTGGAAGCGATCGTCGAGCTGGCCCGCAATCTCGGCATGAAGAGCATCGCCGAGTGGGTCGAGGATTGCGCCATGATCGAGGCGCTGGCCAAGCTGGGGGTCGATTATGTGCAAGGCTTTATCGTCGCCAAGCCGCAATCGCCCGACGCTATCCTGCAGGCGAGCTCCGCCGCCAGTTTCATTACCGATCCGGACATGGCGCGTTTCGTCGCCGAGCGGCGCAAGGGCGTGGTCGAAAATGCGGACGGCGGCAAATGGTCTTCCAACCTGCATTGACGGGCCGGCAATAAGGCTTGCACCCGGCTGGTTTACAATGCCGGCTCCGAGCCAATACGGCTGGCGGGACATTATTGACGTTGGAGATGCATGACTGCTGCAATTTCGGGTTTTTCCCTTTCCCTGTCGCTGATCCTGGCGATCGGTTCGCAAAACGCCTTCGTTCTCAAGCAGGGATTGAAGCGCGAGCATGTGTTCTGGGTCTGCCTGACCTGCGCCGTCTCCGACGCCATCCTCATACTGCTGGGCGTGACCGGCCTGGCGATCATCATCCAGCAAGCGCCATGGCTGACCAGCGTCATGCGTTACGGCGGCGCCGCCTTCCTGTTCCTGTACGGCGCACGCAGCTTCTACACTGCCTGGAAATCGTCGGCCGTGCTGCAGCAGGGCGAAGATACGCAAGCCGCCTTGTTGCCGACCTTGCTGACTTGCGCCGCGCTGACCTGGCTCAATCCGCACGTCTATCTCGATACGGTTCTGCTGATCGGTTCCATCTCCACCCAGTTCCCAGACGACAAAGCCGGGTTTGCCGGCGGCGCCATGCTGGCTTCGCTGGTGTTCTTTTTTGCGCTCGGCTATGGCGCGGCCTTGCTGCGGCCTATCTTTGCCAAGCCGCTTTCCTGGCGCATATTGGAAGTCGTGGTGGGGCTTACCATGTGGACGATTGCGTATAAATTGTTGACCGAGTAAACCAGCGGCCCGAGGCAGCGCCGCGCCAAGAATGTAAAATGACGGATTGGCCGCTGCACTGGCGTTTCAGGCGTGCGCGGCATTCATTCCTATCAGAGAGCAGAGATCCCATGAGCGCGACCCTTAAGCACATCGTATTGTGGAAGTTGAAAGAGCACGCCGAAGGCGCCGACAAGGCCAGCAATGCGCTGAAACTCAAGACCCTGCTGGACAGCTGCGCCGGCATCGTACCTGGCATGATCAGGTTCGAAGCGGTAGTGGCCCAGCCCGGCTTGGAAGCAACCTATGACGTCTTGCTGAATTCCGAATTTGAATCGCAGGCGGCGCTGGACGCCTATCAGAACCACCCGGCCCACGTCGCCATCAAGCCCTTCTTCGGCGCCGTGCGCGAGGCGCGCCAGTGCATGGATTACCTGAGCTGAGCGGCCGCATGTTTCCTTCTCACGTTTTTCCGATCGACAATCCCTTCCTGAGCTATCTCGGCGTCGAATTCGTCGAGATGGGCGAGGGCGCGGCCGAGCTGGCCCTGACTTTGCAGCCGCACCACATGAACAGCTGGCAGGTCACTCATGGCGGCGTCTCGATGACCATGCTCGATGTGGTCATGGCGCTGGCGGGACGCTCGCTCTTGCCGCAGTCCGAAGCGGCCGTCACCGTCGAGATGAAAACCAGTTTCCTGCAGCCGGCGGGGCGCACCGGCGCCCGGCTGGTGGCCAAGGGCCGGGCTTTTCATCAATCCACCACCATGTGTTTTTGCGAAGCCGAGCTATGGCATGGCGATCATCTGGTGGCAAAAGCCATGGGCACCTTCAAATATCTGCGGCACAACCGCGCCGCACTCAAGATCAAACCTGGCTGACAATCGACCATGAACAATCCAGAAAACATGAAATTTCACCTGACAGTCGACAACTGGGCGCTACAGAAAGCGGACGCCCGCGCAGTGCGTTTCGACGTCTTCGTGATCGAGCAGAAAATTCCGGTCGAACTGGAATGGGACGACATGGATGAGCACTGCCTGCACGCCGTCGCCCATGACGAGAACGGCTACGCCATCGGCACCGGCCGCCTGCTGCCGGACGGCCATATCGGCCGCATGGCGGTGCGCGCGGCGGGACGCGGGCAGGGCATAGGCGCCGCGATCCTGCAAGCCCTGATGGCGCAGGCACGCCAGCGTGGCGACCGCGAAGTGGTGCTGAATGCGCAGACCCAGGCGGAAGCGTTTTACGGCCGCCAAGGTTTTGTCCGCGACGGCGAGGAATATTACGAAGCAGGGATTGCGCATGTCTGCATGCGCCACGTTTTCAGCTGAATTTCAGCTGAGTAGCGGGCCTGCCTGTGCTGACAGCGGGCAGGAGTTTGCCGTCAGCGCGTGCAGCGGCCGGCGGATTTGGATGACGCGTGAGTGTGGCAAGGCGCGCCTGAGGGCGTCGCAATCCGCTCGTGCAGCATGGCGCTGCCATTCGCCTTTAGCCGTACGATGGTAGAAGCGCGCGTACCGTAATCCGGCGATTCGATGAACACGGCTGACAGCATGCGTTCGGTTTCAATGCTGACGCCGGTGGACGGCAGGCGGCAATCGCCGGAACGGGTGGTGTCGCTGAGCATGTCGAAGAAGCAGGCATCGGGCGCGCCCTGGCACAGCAGGCTGGAGAATTGCGCCTTGGTGCGCACCACCTTGGGCCAGCAGACGTCCAGAGTCGCGTTCGACAAACCATACACGCCGGGCGCCAGCGGCTGGCCGTTGCGCGCATCGTCCTCGCCCTTATTGGAATACCAGATCAGCTGGCTGCCGTCGCCGACCAGCAGGTTGAAGCCGTTGAAACGCGCGGCATCGACTGCGATTTCAGCGACATATTCCGCCGCCGTTTTTTTACTGGCAAGGAAATCCGCCACCAGCGCGCCGCGGCTGGGGGCATCGGGCCGCCGTTCCGTCGGCGCCCGGACGTTGGTGATGGCGGCAAAGCGGCCGCCGCGGGTGATGCCGATCCAGGTGCCGCCGTCCTGCAGGTCGCGGCCGGCATAGATGTCGGGCTGATCTTCCCACCAGCTGGCGGCAGCGCTTGGACGCGCATAGAACTCATCGCGGTTGGCGGCGGCTATCAGCGGAGAGCCCGGAATCACTTGCCACGCAAAAACAATCAAGCACATGATGAAATATTGACAAAAAATTCAGTATGACGAGGGCCGTCGATCAAGGCGGCGAGGCCGTGCTTGGCAACCGCCTGGTCTATCACTTGCGCGAAATCCGGCGGCACCGAAGAATACACTTCCATCCAGGTGTGGTGTTCATCTTTTATTTCCGCACTGCGCTTGAGCGCGGTATTGACCTGATGCTGCAGCGACAGCTCGGCCTGCATGGCCGCCGCAACATGATCGAATTCCTGTGCGCGGCTGGCGGCGACCTTGTAATAGATATACAGATTGGTGCTCATCGCGGGCTCAGGCCGACAGTTCTGTGTCGGTGACGTCGATGATCGAATACGGCAGCGCATGGAACTGCAATTGCGCGCCGGTGGCCGAACCCAGGTGTACCGTGCCGTTTTCCAGCGCGGCGAGCTTGATCTCCAGCAGGCACAGGCTGCTGTGCGCGCTATCGGCTTCGGCATTGACGATCATGCCGCACGGCTGCTCCGGATCGTTGCTGGAAAATACTTCGGTGGCGGCGGTGATGCCGGTGGCGGCGACGCTGGCGAGCACCGCGCGGCGCTTGAGCTTGCCCAGGTACTGGCTGCGTGCGACGATTTCCTGGCCCGGATAGCAGCCCTTCTTGAAATTGACGCCGCCCACCACTTCGAAGTTGATCATCTGCGGCACGAACTGTTCTTGCGTGGCCAGCGTGACCTG